>CAVSSB010000034.1:0-60033 GCA_963730505.1 uncultured Actinomycetota bacterium | reverse complement strand
CCCGCGATGTCGGTAGTTGACGGATAGCCCAGTGGCCTCCGCCACTGTGATCATCGCGGCAGGCGGATGCACGAAAGCACGGAAGTCGCTGCCTCGCAACCGATGCAAGAGGTTCTCGAAGCGCATGAGTGCCCTGGTGAACGCATTCCTTGGTGGATGAGAGAACACCAGGAGCCGCCTCGCATGGCTGGCGGCGGCGGAGAGCAGCCGCTCATAGTCGGGATAGCAGCACACCACCCGATGCAGGACGACGACGTCAGCCGGCTCCACCTCGTCGGGAGAGGCTGCAATATCTACGAACCGACGCGTCACCCGATCAGCCATCCCGGACCGTTCCAGCAGCGCCGCCGCCTCCGCCTCGTAACCTCGAGAAATCTCCAGGTTCGTCGCCGTACCTGCCCCACGACGGAGCAGCTCAATCTGGAGGTCACCCACTCCCCCGCCGATCTCCAGTACCGAAGCGTCTTGGATGCCGCGCTCGGTCATGAAGGACACCATCCGGCGCTGGGTGTCGCTGAGCCCGCGCTTGCGATAAGTGCGTGCGAGCCGCCTGGCAAACCGATCGCTGAAGACGGTCTGGTAGCCAGGGCGGTCGCAACAGTCGGCCATGCACTCAGTGTGCCCTGACCCCACCGCGGACGTCGATTGGAACCCCGCCCAGCCGCCGGAACCTGTCAGCCAGGCGCCCTAGACTCAGGCTTGACCGCCTTGGGTCGATGAGGGAGGCGCTGTGATTCCAGAAGCAGAAGTCTTCGTACTGGCCGACCAGGCGGCGGTACGGGTGTACGGGCAGATCCGTGACGATCAATGGGATAGCGAGCTTCCACCGCTGTTCGAGATGCCCGGCGCGGATCAGCCAGTTCCACTTCAGCAGGCCATCAACCATTACGCGTACGACAACTCCTGGGTGCCTGACATGCTTGCTGGTCGCACGATGGAGGAGCTTGGGCGCGACCGCTTCGATGGGGATCGGCTGGGCAGCGATCCACGCGGCAACCTGGAACGCATCAGTGCTGAGGCCTGTGACGCCGCACGTAAGGTCACCGATCGCGAGGCAATCGTGCACTGTTCTTATGGCGACGTCCCGACCTGGGACTACTTCTGGCAGCTCAACATCGCGCGGACCATCGGTGCCCACGATGTTGCACGACTCATTGGGACCGACGATCCCCTCTCCGAGGAACTTGCCCGCCGCATGTGGGAGGGAACGGAGGCTTCCGCGGAGATGTGGCGATCGATGGGGGTCTTCCGTGCGCCGGTCGCGGTCTCAAGTGACGCGGCCTGGCGCGATCGCTTCCTCGCCCTCACTGGGCGCCTGCCCTGACAAACTGAGAGAGAGGGAGTTCCGATGCGATGGCGTATTGCTTTGGCGTTGGGTATTGCGCTGCTATTGCTGGCGGCGTGCTCGACGACCAAGGGTTCTGGCCAGCTCGCCACCGCGCAACGCGAAGTGAGCGGCTTCACGAAGGTGGAGCTCGCCGGACAGGGAGACCTCACCATCGAGCAAACGGGAACGGAGTCGCTGACCATCTCGGCTGAGGACAACCTCTTGCCGCTACTGACGAGCGATGTCTCCGGCGACACCCTTGTTCTCGGAACAAAACCCAACACCTCGATTGTCACCACTAAGCCGATCACCTACTCAGTGACCGTCAAGGACCTCGACGGCCTCGCGGTGTCTGGATCCGGCACGATGAGCGCTCCAAAGCTGGCGGCGACTGAACTCAGTATCAAGATCAGTGGCTCAGGAACGATCACCGTGGGCGGTGCCGCCACTGATCAGGATCTGGAGATCTCCGGCTCCGGCCGATACCAGGCCGACGGATTGACCAGTAAGACAGTCAAGGCACGCATCTCCGGAAGCGGAGACGCGAGCGTTATGGCTACCGACATGCTCGACGTGGCGATCAGCGGCAGCGGATCTGTAACCTACAGCGGGAATCCGCAGGTCAAGCAGGAGATCAGCGGCTCAGGGAAGTTGATCAAGAAGTAGTCGAGCTCATACCTCCTTGGCTTGGATCGGTGCTTCGCTCCTATCCCGCGAGGACTTCAACCCGAGTGCGAAGACAGCGACGACGAGGGCCGCGACGCCGTACACGATGCTCAGCAGCCAGTATCTGGTTGCTCCCTCGATGCCACCCAGGAAGAGACCCTGGGAGAGGTTGATCGCGCCGTGGAACAAGGTGGCAATGAGCACGCTGCCCTTCGTGTGGAGGTAGACCCAGGTCATCAAGATCGAGTATTCGACGGTCAGCAGGACGAACGCTGGTAACGGCAATCCATATTGTGGGGTGCCCGGCACCAGAAACGTTGGCAGATGCCATAGGCCCCACAGCACACCTAGGATCAGGCTCGCCATCACAGCGGACCGCTGCTCGAGCAACAGCGGCAACGCGTAACCTCTCCAGCCCAGCTCCTCACCGACCACGAGGACGAAGACGATGAAGTCGAGGACCGACACCGCGCCGATCTGGATGGGCCGCGATCCGTCGAAGAGGTAGTACAGACCAGCCGCGGCAAGCGAGAGAACTGTCGGCAGTCCCAGCGCGATCACGTACCAGCGCACCCCGACACGCCAGAGGACGACCCGGCTCAGCAGCTGCTTTACGCCCGACTTGCCTCCGGTCACCGCGGCCATGATGATCGCGGCGAGCGCCGGGCCGAAGAGGCCAGGGATTCCCAGCAGCGGAGAGAACCTCAGGAGTGGATAGATCCACCAGGTGAGGAGGTAGGCCAGAACGAAGAAGGCGATCAGCGGGTGTTTTCGCACTCATCCTCCAAGGGTCAGCCGGTCCTTGCGGGCTGCGTTGGGACGGGCTCGTCCACCTCCTGGCGTCGGATCAGCAGTGCAACGCCCACGGACCCCCACAGCAAAGCCATTAGCAGATTCTCGGCGGAACTGAAGAGCGCGTTCGCGAAATGTCCTAGCGGAAAAGTCACGATGAGCAGTACGCCACACCACCAGGGCAGCAACCGCGCACGGATAATGATCACACCGAGCAGCGCTGAGCCGACAAGCACCAGGCCTGCGCCGGTAAGGCGAACCGGGAGAAGTGATCGTTGTCCCTGCACCATGCTGATCACTGTCACAACAACGATGATCGCGTACCCGGCGATGGTCAGCACCGTTCCGGTGGTACCCAATCGGCCGTAGCGAGGCTTTCCGCTGTGCAACGCGTGAATGCCCAGCACGGCAACGATTACTGCGATGTAGGCAGCGAGGACGACCACGTTGAGGTAGAGGTTGCTAGCGGCGTAACCGGGTCTCATTTGGTTGAGGATGGCGGAAATGATCAAGAGCGCTGCGGCCACCAGGCCCGCTATCCCGCCCCATTTGACCTTCGATGACATGATCACACTCCTTGCCTGTTTGGAACTGATTCCGAGTCGGGAAGTGCTTCTTCCTGCTTGTGGTACTTGCGCGAGAGGTGCTCCGGACCGGAGATGACGATCACCAAGATCGCCACGACAGTCCAGACCAGGGCCAACATCCACGACTGGCGAAGCGAGTCAGCTCCAGTGAACATCGGAGAGAAGAAGCTGCCCGAGATGGTGTTGTTCGCTGCGTGCATCACCATGATGATCAATACGCTGCCGTGGGCATTGTTGAAGACCCAGTTGTAAACAATCGTTCCCGCGAAAATCAGCACGATGTCGGAGTAGGCGACCTGACCGGCAACCATGAGAGGTAGATGCCAGCCTGCGATCAAGGCGCCCAAGATCAGGCCGGCTAGTAACGCTGATCGACGGCTTTGCAGCCTTGGGAGGGCGTAGCCCCTCCAACCCGGCTCCTCCCATGCCCCGCCGAGGCCCGGAACGAGCAGGACGATCGCGAAGATCGCAAACAGCCCGGTCCAACCGTTGAGTTCGGCCGCGGAGGGAGGTTCGGCACCGAGCATGACATTGAGCACTGTTGCGGCTGTGGCAAGCACGGCTGGTAGCAACAGCGCCACCACGTACCATCCCGGCGAAACGCGCCAGCGAACCATCCTCCGGAAGAGGCCGATGAGCCCTGCTTTGCCCTTTGTCAGCGCGAGCACGACGATCGCAGCAAGAAAAGGTCCGAAGCTGGCGATCGGAAGCGAAAATGCCCCAAATTCGTACAGAATCCACGGCCACCACGACAACGCGTAAGCCAGGATGAAGAACGTCGCTAGTGGATGGCGCTTCACGAGAGCCGAGACCCGGTACATAGCGAGACCACCTTTCTGCGCTATCAGCACCAGATTGGCCCTTTTGGGCAGCTAGCAACAGGAGGTGCGCCGGTACGGCAACGGACGGTTTTCTGGCATATTGCCGCTCTGAGACCACGCCGGCCCGGCCACGGCATCCATCGTGCGCCGGATATGCTCCGGCGTATGCGGCTCAGGGCTCCCCGGCGACTGCCGTGGTCGTTGTTGCTGGTTGTCCCACTGCTACTGGCCGCGTGCGGCTCCGGCCCGACCACCGCGCAGGAGCAGTCGATCACCCTCTACACCTGCGTCAGTGACACAACCATCCAGCCGATCCTCGAGAAGTTCCACGCCACACATCCGGGGAGCGAGGTCAAACTTTTCCGGGCGCCGACGGGCGAACTGAACGCCCGGGTTGCGAGCGACGTCCGCTCGGGCGGGCTGAAGGCGGACGTGGTGTGGGCCTGCGATCCACTCACCATGCAGGACTATCGGGACCAGCAGCTGGTGGGCGGCTGGCTGCCTGAAGAGGCCGCGACGGTGCCGGAGCAGTTCCGGACGGCCGACGATGTCGGAGTCGCCGTGCTCTATTTGGTCGCTGTCCATGCCAAAGGCACGGCCGCTCCGAAGACGTGGTCGGACCTGACCAAGCCTGGGTACGCCCCGGTGGCGGTCCCCGATCCAGGGGTAGCGGCTTCGGCCCTCGGCGCGCTCGGCTATTTCAGCCAGGCCGACGGGTATGGGCTCGACTTCTATCGAAAACTTCAGCAGCAGGGCGCCAAACAGGTTGCCACCCCCGACAATGTGACGACCGGGGTCGCACAAGGCCAGTACAAGTCGGGCATCACCATCGCCAACTCCGCCTATCTGGCTCAGAGCAAAGGGTCCCCGATCGAGGTGACTTGGCCCGAGCCAGGAGCTGTGGCCATCTACGGCCCGATCGCACTGGCCAGGCACTCCGCGGATTCCTCGCTGGCCAAGGACTTCATCTCCTATGTGATCAGCCAAGACGGCCAACAGGAACTAGCAGATGCGGGTTCCTACCCGACCCGCCCCGGCGTCGGTGGTCCGGAGATCCCGACAGACGCGCCTATTGCATACCCCGACTGGAAGCGAATCGCCAACACCAAGGACGTTTTGCTCAAGGACTACCAAACGATCTTCGGCAACTGAGCCGATGCGCAGGCGATCGTGGACGCCTGGGCGCACCGTCTTCGCCCTAGCTCTGGGGGTGCTGGTCGTTGTGCTGGTGCTCTTCCCAATCGGGCGGCTGGCCATTGTGGCCTGGACCGAGGGACGCGGCATCCTGCCAGAGCTGGCGGCTGAGCCCGGACTGGGCCGCGCGGTGAGCCACACGATCCTGCTGGCCGCGGCTGTCACTGTGGCCGCGGTCCCGATGGGCACGGCGGCCGCCCTGGGGCTGGCCCGAGCCGACGTCCCTGGTCGCCGCGGCTGGCGGCTTGCACTGCTGCTGCCGATCGTGGTGCCGGACTACGTGCTGGGCTTCAGCTGGACGGAGGCGTACGGGATCGGCGGCTTCACTGATGTCCTGGCTGACCGGCCGTGGTTGGGCGTCAACTCTGCCGTTGGCGTGTGGGCCGCACTGACAGTCGGTGCCGTTCCGCTGACGTACCTGGTGGTCGCGGCGGGTCTGAGCGCCCGGGCGGAGCCGAGCCTGGTACGGGCGGCACGGGCCTCAGGGGCCAGACCGGCAGCCGTGCTATGGACGGTCACCCTGCCGTTGCTGCGGTCGGCCATCGCCGCCGCGACCGTGCTCTGCTTCGCGCTCAGCCTGCAGGCCTTCGCCATCCCCCAGGTGATGGGCACTCCAGCTGGCTTTCGGACCGTGACCACTGAGATCTACCGCAACCTCTCGCTGGGCAGCGACCCCCAGTCGTTCGTTGCCGCCCTGGTCCTGGCGTTGCTGCTGGTGTTGATCACCGTTCTGGTCGTGGGACCTGCCGACGCCTGGCTCGGACCCCGGATGCGAGTGCGACGTGCCGCCGTCGTTGAACCCGCGGTCACGGTTCGAACCCGAAGCGCGGGTGGTGCCATTGTGGCCGCGGTGATCGGCGGTTTCCTGTTGTTCGGGGTGCTGCTGCCACTGATCGCGCTGCTCGGCACCGCAGTTACGCCTGCGGTCGGCGTGCCACCCATCCCGGCCAACTGGACTGCCGACAACTTCACATCGGTGATCACCGAGCGCACCCTGGCCGCCTTCGGCCGGACTGCGCTGCTGGCGGTCACGGCCGCCGTGCTACTGACGATGCTGGGTGCTGCGGTGGCCGGTCTGGAACGTGGCCATGGCGGCAGGCTGATAGCCACGCTGGTGACCGCAACATTGGTGCTGCCAGGTTCCACCCTGGCGGTAGCTTTATTGATCAGTTACGGGCGGTGGCTGGCCGACACCCTGATCTTGATCTTGCTCGCCTACCTGGCCAAGCTCTGGGCTTTCGGCCACCGGCCGCTGTCCGGGGCACTTGATCGACTTCCGCCCGCGGAGCTGCAGGCCGCGCGTGCCAGCGGAGCGGCGGCGATCACCGCCGTCCGAACCGTGGTGCTGCGGCCGCTTGCCCCGGCCCTGCTGACCGCGTGGCTGATCGTCTGCATCACCGCAATGCACGAAGTGACCATGTCCAGCCTGCTGTACGGGCCCGGGACCGAGACCCTGGCCGTGGTGGTGCTGAACAGTGCCGATCTTGGTCAGGTGCAGAACACGGCCGCGCTGGCGGTGCTGATCACGTTGGTGGTGCTGGTGCCGGCGCTGCCGGTCTGGCTACTGGTCCGACGGCTGCGCATTCGGGTTCCGGAGTTTGTCGATGCCCGCTGAGCCGGTGCTCGAGCTGGATGCGGTGTCCGTCGCGTACGGTCAGGTCACCGCGCTCCACCAGGTTTCGATCGCGGTGCAGCCGGGGGAGGTAGTGGCCCTGCTAGGGCCGTCCGGCTCAGGAAAGTCCACACTGCTGAACGCGGTCGCCGGCTTCCTGCCGCCCACCGGCGGCACAATCCGGCTGCGCCAGCGGGTAGTAGCCGACGCCCGCCGGGCCGAGCCGCCAGAGCGCCGGGATGTCGGAGTGGTGTTTCAGAACTACGCCCTATGGCCGCACCTGACGGCGCTCGACACCGTGGCGTACCCGATGCGGCGCCGAGGCATTGCGCCGGCCGAGGCCAAGGCCGAGGCACGGCGGATCCTGACCCTGCTACACATCGGTCAGCTGGCCGACAGGCGGCCGGGCGAGCTGTCCGGCGGTGAGCAGCAGCGCGTCGGCCTAGCGCGCGCGCTGGCCCGGCAAGCCTCGCTGTACCTGTTCGACGAGCCGACGGCGCACCTGGACACCCACGTGCGTGGAATCTTCCTCGATGAGCTGGTTGCGCGCCGGTCGGCCATTGGCGCGGCCGCGCTATACGCAACTCACGACGCCGAGGAGGCTCTCGGGTTGGCGAACCGGGTGGCACTGCTCAACGGGGGGCGCCTGGTGCAGGTCGGTTCGCCGCAGGAGGTGTACGACCAGCCGGCCGACCTGTGGGCTGCGCAGCTCACCGGCCCGACATCGGTGCTGGATGTCGTCGGGGAGGGCCAGATTCTGGTCCGGCCCAGTTGGGCTCGGCTCGGTGGTGACCTTTCCGGGCGGGTTGCTGCCGTACGCTTCGCCGGCCCGCACTCGGACTACCAGCTCACCACCGATCTGGGTTTGGTCCTGGTTCGCCAGGCAGGACCGCCGCAGCAGGAGGTAGGAGCCGACGTGACCTGGTCGCTGGAGCGGACCTGGCGACTTGGCTGAGCGCGGATCAGCCCAGCGCGGCGGCGGGCTGACGTGCGGTGTTGGCGATGGCCATGTGACGATCGGTGTAGGCCTTGAGGAACCGGGCCTGCCGCTCGGTGATCTTGTCGCAGATCCACTCCCAGTGCAGGGCAACCAGGTCGCCGACGGCCGGCGCCGAGGTAAGCCCGACTCCGTCGACGGCGCGGACCGCGATCTCCACCTCGGGCGGTCCATAGCCGAGCTGCCGCCCATCCCAGGTCAGCGGCCGGTACTCGACGCTCACTTGGTCGCTGGCGACAGCGAGCACGCGACCCCAGCGAATCCGGCACCTGTCGAGCACCGTCAGCGCCTGCGCCGCTCGCCGGTCGTCACCTAGCAGACCAACCCAGGGGTAGATGCAGAAGACGGCAAAGCTGTGGTGGGGGACGCCCCCGGCCAGCACACCCTCGGCGAGGCTGCCAAACCCTGGCCCGGACCGCCATCGGAACCGGTCCTCCATGGAGTTGCCGATGGCCCGTACGCCGATCCTGTCCAGCCGCGGGCTGCCGACCCAGTACGCCTCCACCACGCGGCGGTCCAGCGGGTCATCGAGTCCAGTGCCATGCGCGATCAACTCCAGGTACGGCCAGGCGCCGGCGAACTCCTGGGCCATCGCCCGCAGCCCGCGGTCGTCGCCGGCCAGTCCGAGCTGCAGGAAGCCAGTCGTGTCAGCGGGTCCGCAGTAGCCGTGGTGATTGGGTGGGAAAGCGTATCGGGCGAACAGCACCGGTCCGGTGACTTCGGGAGCGGCTGGCTGCGGATCAGGTGGGGTCATCACGCGGTCGCCCCATCAATTCGAGTCCCTGCAGGGCTTGCTCAGCGCCGGCGGCGTCAGTGCGCTCCACCGCGAAGCCCATGTGGATCAGCACCCAGTCACCAGGAGCCAGGTCCTGCTCATCTGGGTCCAACATTCCGATGTTGATCTTGCGAGAGACACCGGACACGTCAACCAAGGCCAGTTGGCCTCCGTAGCCCTCGAGCAGCTCGATGACTTGTCCTGGAATGCCGAGACACATGCCGCTACACCCGCTCTCCGACGTTGTGCGGATGATCAATCAGCTGTCGGACCAGGCGGCGCGCGGCTTCTGCGGCGGCGGGTACGGCGTTCTGCACGGTCGGCGTCAGCCCAATTCCTTCACTGAGGTCGGCAGGGCGGCAGCCCACCAGATAGGTCGGCGGCAGCTGCCCACCGAGGTCGGGTAGCGCCGCGAGCACGGCAACCGGATCCATGCCGTGAGCGTCGAACTCCCCGCCCTGGATATCGTCCGCGCCGATCTCCAGAACGACCAGATCACCGGCCGTGCCGGGTCCCGAGCGGGCGTCGATCAGCACTAATGCGTCATATCCCTCGAGCAGGTCGTAAGCCAGGTGCATACCGCGAATTCCATAGTCGACCAGCCGGACTTGCGCTGGCAGCGGCTCAGCCTGAGCGGCGACGTGGCGGACGACCTCTGGTCCGAACCCGTCATCGGTGAGGAAGATGTTTCCGACTCCCGCTACGAGAATGGTCGGCTTTGGGTCGGGCCTTTCGTTGCGATTCACATTCGCCGCATCTCGACGTACCGCTTGGCGTCGGGGATGGACCGAACGCCCAAGAAGACTCCGACCGCGAATGCCAGGGCGACCAACACGATCGCAGCAATCCCGATCTTCTTCATCTGCTCTCACCTTCCTTCGTTGCAGCGACTCGAACTGGGACAACCTCGTCGGGGGAGAAGTACAGATACCGGCCGTACCAATCATGAAGGTCGGCGGCGGGATCGTCGACCAGCACGACAGCCACGTGGGTCTCGTCATCGAGATCGCGATGGATCGCAGTAACGCGCGCCAACTGGTCGGCGTAGAACAAGTCCTGGGCATCGGCGCGACGCCGCGGGTTCAGCCTGACGAGGCTTCCCTTGCGGACCGTCTCGCCGGAGATTACGACCTCGCTGGTGTCCGGGTCATGATCATTGAAGACCGCGAATGGATCGTCCGCATCACTCCACGATGGTGGTAGCGGGTCCGGATCGCGGAATGTGCCATGCAGCCGCATCAGATCCTCAGGCGACATCGCATCGCACCGTTCGATGATCTCCGCCGCCTTCGGATCCGTAGCCCGCGCTTCGGCCTTTTCGGCGTCGGTCATCGTCAGCACCCGCAGCACGAGGATCTCGTCGATCTCGGTTGCGTCGAACAAGGAGCCTGTGCTCTCTCCGGCGATCTCGGGATAGTCGTAGAGGATGATCGGCGAGCCCAGGACCGCCGATACCGCTCCTGGCTCGCCAGCCAGGACCGGCCAGCAGCGGTGCTGCCGGCACTGTCCAGCGGCCTCACGGGCGTGGTCGGGCGGATCGATCACAGAGATGAACGCTGCGGTGGGATCGCGAGATTCGATGATCACGTGGGTGCCAAGCAGCGAACCGCGAAGGGCTTCCTCCTTGCTGGTCAGATCGTCAGCCGTCGCCTGGTTGTCGATGGACACGGTCAATCGATGCAGCCCGTCAATAGGCTCCAGCCGAGCGAACACGCCGGCCGCCACGGGCCAGCGCTGCCTCACCAATCGCCCAGCCACGTTGCCAAGCTGATCATGGACCGGCTCCGTGCTTTCTGCTGCCTCGGCCGTCACAGTCCAGGAATGACCTGGCAGAAGATCCGCTAGCGGAACGGTGCGACTGGAGTCGACCTCGACCGCCTCGTCCCAGCTGAACCACCGCTCACCGTCCACCCGAAGCTCGGGTACCGGCAGATATCCCCCGCGATCGTCGGCCCGCTCGGCTCGCCGCTGCTGCAGCTGCAAGAAGCGGACGTGGATGGTCAAGCTGCCCTGCGCGCTCTCGATGCTTTCGTTGCGGCCGATGTCGAGCAGGCCCAGATCAAGCAAGCCCAGATCAATCAAGCCCAGATCAATCAAGCACTGCATGGACAAATGCGAGTCCTCGCCGATGCCCACCGCGTCCGCGCCTTGCGGCCCAAGCACCCCGAACTGCCACCTCAGCTGGTTCTTGCTCGAGGTCGCCCGGTACGGATACAGCAGGTACCCCTCATAGAGCACCGCGTCAGCTACGGCACGAATTCTGTCGAGGCGATTTGTACCTGAATGGGGGGCCGAATCGGGACCTGGGGGGTGGACGCTCACTGCTTGCTCACCCGCTCCGCACTGAGTAGCCGCTCCACGACCGAGTCCCAGCTCGTAAGGCCGTGCTCGGCCTTGTAGCGAGTCAGCTCGGTGAGAATGTCCCGGCTCAGCCGCAACCATCCACTGCTGGGAAAGTGCTGATCCATGCACGATCGCCAGACTGCGACCGGCATGCGGTAGGAGTCCTGCAGATGCCACGGCACCTGCTCGACGCCGAATCCGGCGGTGCCCCGCGTGAAGCAAGTCCCGGAGAACATGAAGAGCAGCGGTACTTCGCCGCTCGCTGAGCTGATGCAGGTACTTCGAAGCGGTCACCTCGAGGTCGTAGGTCACCGGCATCGGGAGATCAACAAGTGTCGTCTCACTGAAGCCTTGGACCATAGTCGAGCAGTGCATCCACAGGAACGGCTTGAGGGTCTGAGACCATCGCTCCCGCGGTCCGAACTGGTCTGCGAGTCCCGCCGTCTCCGGCGCGTCGTACGCCCGGCGCTGCGGCTCGATCCGCACTTGACAACGCAGTGCGATCGCGTGCACCTGCTCCCCGGACCGCTCACTGATCTGGAGGCGGGCCGTCAGCTGCGGGACCGCGGCGTACGGTTCAGCGATCACGTCGTCAACACGAAAGTCGAGGTCGATCATGTGACTGGCCCTTCGACGGGCTCAGGGCGCATAGCGGGCTGGGCTTGCCGAAGCCCTCGCGATATCGGCTTGCTCCGCGAATCGACGGTGCCAAAGAAGTCGGTGATCACGGCACGCGCATCCTGCCCGCCGTCAAAGCCGCGCCACACGGCACGCAGCCGCCCAGCCAACTCGTAACATGCGTCGATCGGCACCAGGAAGCATTGTGCTTCGTGATCATGATCTGGGGCTCGTACCAGCAGCGCCTCGACATCATCGCTGATCACGTCAAGTTCCGGATTGGCTTCGAGCACCTCCGTCCAAGCAGCCAGCCCCAGCTCCGACTCGGTGACGCCGGCGGGACCAGGGTAGAAAGCCACAACGCGGTCCAGCACAGAGCTGGAGAAGAAGAAGGCCAGCCCGACAGGAATGTCGAGGGATTCCCAACCAGCCTCGCTCAGTTCAAAGTCAGGAAACGACAGGTAGCGGTCCGGCACTGTGCGATAGCGCTGCTGCGCTGATTCTCCGGTGAACAACAAGCCACAGCCTCTGCAGGTACACATCAGTTGGCGACTCTGGATATCGACTACGTGTGGATGATCACTGGTGATGGGCTCGGCACACATGTCGCAGGTCTGCAGGTCAGGATCGGGCGGCGGACGAGTTGCGATCCGACGCAATACAGACAGGGCCCCGGCCCGCGGGGCGGACCGACAACGGGTTCGGCGTCGTCGGGTTGGCTGCCACTGCTCCGCCCTCAGACGCCCACCGGGACGGCCACGCTGAGCACACCATCACGGTGCAGCAACGGCAGCGGCTCGAGATGCTGATCGCCGTCCAAGCCGGCCCCGGCTCGCCGAGCGTCATAGCGAGCCCTGCAATGCGGACAGACCAAGATCAAGTTCGCGGCGCTGTCACCGAGCCGACGCTCCAGAACCGCCCCGGCCAGATTGTTGCCGCATGCCGGACAGTGGTCCCGATAAGCGAACAGGTCGGCGCCCAACCGGCAGGCGACGAGCCGAATGCCGTCCTTCTCGAACCCCCCAATCTCTCCAGCCGCCAGATTGGCCAGCTCGGGAGTGGGCAGCCAGGCGGCTGCACTTTCGCCCTCATCGAGCCGGACTCGTAGCGACTCAATCGAGATCAATCCGGGCGCCGATCGCGCGCCCGCCTCGACTTGAATTGCCGTGACCTCCGGCGCAGCAGCCTGGATCGCGCCCTCCACGGCCAGCTGCAGCGTCACCGTGGAGGAGGGGCAGCTGTCGCACGTGCCGAGGAACCGCAGCGTGACCACCCCAATATCGTCGATTCCCAACAGTTCGACATCACCGCCGTGGGAGCCCAGGTACGGCCGCACGCTGTCCAACGCCGCTGCGACCCGGGTCGCCACGTCGTACGGGTGTAGGCCGTGCACCAGAAGCAGGCCCGAGACAAGTTCGTCCGCGGCTAGGGCGTCGAGAGCAACGGCATCGAGCCGACCGGCCTCGGCCAACACCTCGAGTAGTCGCTCCAGCCCGGACCCGTAGAGGTTGGTAACCAGGGCGACCAGGTCCTCCCCGCGCTGTTGGGCCACCGGCCCGGCCGTGCCTAGAGCACTCAGCAGGCTATCGATCCGCTCGCCGGTCTCACTGAGATGATCAAGCGAGGCGGGCTGAGCTTGTCGAAGTCCGTCGTTGAGCCCTTCGACAAGCTCAGGGCGCATGTCCCTGGGCTCAGGGCGCATGCTCACTCACCGGTTGCGTACTGGGTAGGCGAGTGCAGCAACTCGAGCTTCCTGCCGCCGCCGAGATACATGTGCACCCCGCACGGCAAGCACGGGTCAAAGCTGCGCACCGTGCGCATCACGTCGATGCCCTTGAAATGATCCAGATCGTTCTCCTCGAAGATCGGCTGCCCCTGGACGGCGTCCTCGTAGGGACCAGGAGTTCCCAATGAGTCGCGCGGGCTCGCGTTCCACGGAGTCGGCGGGTAGGGATGGTAGTTGGCGATCTTGCCGTCCCGGATGACCATGTGGTGGCTCAGTACTCCACGAACCGCCTCAGTGAAGCCACAGCCGATCCCCTCGTTCGGCACCTCGAACTTCTCCCAGGTCTTGGTTCGCCCGGCGCGGATCTCCTCCAGCGCCTGCTCCGCGAAGTAGACCGCACAGGCCGCGGCGTAAGCCTGGAAGTACGTCCGCGCCCGATTCCGCTCCAAGGTGTTGGAGCCGTGCTCCGGGATCTTCCACTCGAAGCTCGCTGGGCCCTTGAGCGCTGTCTTCGGCAGGTTGATCTGAACGCTTGTGCCGGTCGCCTTGACATATCCGCCGACATCGACGAGCCCGGAGAGCGCGGTGGACCACAACCGGGCGAGCGGACCACCGCCGGTGTCGAGCGCAAGATGATCTTGACCGTCGTACCAGCGCGGGCTCATCACCCAGCTGTACTTGTCGTCGAGATCCCGCTTCTGCGGATGCGGGTTGGTGTGCTGGTTCCACGGATGACGGCGATCGACCGGATTGCCCAGTGGATCGTTCCTCACGAACATCTCCTGGCCCTCCCAGTCGTCGTAATAGGAGGACCCGAGCAGGATTCGAAGACCCAAGTTGATCTTCACGAGATCGTTGGTCACAAGCTGGCCGTCGACGACCACGCCGGGTGTGACGAACATAGCCCGACCCCATTCGGTCATGTCCTTGTAGGCGAAGTTGCAGACCGCCGGATCCTGGAAAGAGCCCCAGCAGCCGAGCAGCGTACGCCGGAGCCCTACCTTCTCGTATCCCGGCAAAGCCTCGTAGAAGAAGTCGAAGAGGTCGTCGTGCATTGGGACGACCTTCTTCATGAACTCGACATAGCGCATCAGCCGAGTCAGGTAGTCCGTCATCAGTTGGATCGTGGCGACGGTTCCGACCCCGCCCGGATAGAGCGTCGAGGGGTGAACGTGCCGACCCTCCATCAGGCAGAACATCTCGCGGGTGTAGCGGCTCACATGGAGAGCTTCGCGGTAAAACTCGCCTGTGAACGGATTCAGCGCTCGCATGATGTCGCCGACGGTGCGATAGCCATGATCACCAGCGTGCGGCGCCTCAGTCTGGTTTGCCCTTTCCAGGACACCGGGGTTGGTCTCGGAGACCATCTTTTCGCAGTAGTCGACGCCAACCAGGTTCTCCTGGAAGATGTTGTGGTCGAACATGTACTCGGCGGCCTCACCGAGGTTCACGATCCACTCACCGATGTGTGGCGGCTTCACCCCGTACGCCATGTTCTGGCAGTAGCACGAGCACGTCGCATGGTTGTCGCCGCAGATGCCGCAGATCCTGCTAGTGATGAAATGGGCGTCGCGTGGGTCCTTGCCCTTCATGAAGATCGAATAGCCGCGGAAGATCGACGAGGTGGAATGACACTCGGTGACGACCCGCTGCTTGAAGTCGATCTTGGTGTAGACGCCCAGGCTGCCGACTATGCGGGTGATGGGGTCCCAGGCCACCTCGACCAGGCCTTCGGCGTTCTCACTGAGCTTGCTGGGCTTGGCCATGGTCGTGGTCATGGGCGCTTGCCTCCTTGACGGTACGTGAACTTCGATGCCTACCAGGTGCGAGTTGCCCCCGAGGTGAGCTGGGAACCTGGCTTACGCCACTTGGGTTCTTGATCGACCGTGTGCTGGGTTGCCGAGCGGAGGCGACGCAAAGTCCCACCCCAGGCGTTGACGATTGTGGTGGAGAGCTTGGCACCGGGCGGTTCGTCCATGAACGGCATGAACTTGTCCGGGAAGCCGGGCATGGTGCAGCCGATGCAGATGCCGCCCACGTTCGGGCAGCCTCCGACCCCGTTGAGCCAGCCACGCTTGGGCACGTTGCACTTGACCACCGGGCCCCAGCAGCCGAGTTTGACGATGCACTTCGGCGAGCCGTACTCGGTGGCGAAGTCGGCCTGTTCGTAATAGCCCGCCCGGTCACAGCCCTCATGCACAGTCATGCCGAAGAGCCAGGTCGGTCGCAATGCCTCATCGAGCGGGATCATCGGTGCCTGATCCGTGGCCATGTACAGCAGATAGGTGAGCGTTTCGGAGAGGTTGTCAGGCTGGATGGGGCAGCCAGGCACGTTGACGATCGGAATGCCGGCCTTCGACTTCCAGCTCCAGCCGAGATAGTCCGCAACCCCCATGGCACCGGTCGGGTTGCCGGCCATGGCATGGATGCCGCCGTAAGTGGCGCACGTCCCAGCGGCGACGATCGCCGTGGCCTTGGGCGCGAGCCGATCCAACCATTCGGAGGTCGTGATCGGCTGGCCGGTGGCCGGGTCGTTACCGAAGCCGCACCAGTACCCCTCGTTCTTGATCTTCTCGTTCGGGATTGAGCCCTCGACTACCAGCACGAACGGCTCGAGCTCGCCACGGTCCGCCTTACGGAACCACTCCAGGAAGTCGTCCTGGCCGCCCTCTGGTCCGCACTCGAAGTCGATCAATGGCCAGTGCACGGCGATTTGAGGGAGCCCGGGAAGCGCGCCGAGAGCGATCTCTTCGATGCTCGGCTGGGTCGCGGCGGTTAGTGCGACAGAGTCCCCGTCGCAGCTGAGGCCGGCGTTGATCCACAAAACATGGATGAGCGTTTCTTCTGCCTTTACGGCGGCGGGCGTTGGCATAGAAGCCACCTTTCCCAAGCTGGATCTGCAGTGACCCACGCTGCTGGAGCCGGCCGTCGGCCCACTTCTGCAGCCTCCTCCGTCTTAACATTTGGCCCGGGAACGCGTCAAGAAACCTGAGGCTCACCTAACCGGTGTTCGCACTTTTTCTCAAGCCAGGCGTACCAGGCGGTCAGGCCGTCGCCGGATTTGACGGACATGGGCATGATCTCGGCGGTCCGGTTGATGCGATATGCATAACTGCTGAATGCCTCGAGGTCGAAGTCCACATACGGCAGTAAGTCGGTCTTATTGACGATCACAAGATCGGCCACGGAGAACATGTGCGGATATTTCAGTGGCTTGTCCTGTCCCTCGGTGACCGAAATGATCACTACTTTGGCGTTCTCACCAACGTCGAACAGTGCGGGACAGACTAGGTTCCCGACGTTCTCGATGAAGAGCCAAGATCCTGATTCGGGATCGAGCGCCTCGACGGCTTTCTGGACCATAGGAGCGTCCAGATGACACCCGGCACCGGTATTCACCTGAACTGCACGGGCCCCGGCTCGCCGAATGCGCTCAGCGTCAAAGGTGGTTTCCTGATCGCCCTCGATGACGCAGACGGGGCGTGTGGTGCCCAGCTCAGCAATGGTGCGTTCCAGAGAGAAGTCTTGCCCGATCCCGGAGAGCTCATCAGGTTCAGCGCGGTGATGCCCCGCTGGGCGAACCAGTCCCGATTGTGCTGGGCGAGATGGTCGTTCTTGGCCAGAATCGCCTCGCCGATGATCAGATTCTCAGTGATCGCAACCTGGACATGTGTGGCGTCGGTTGAATGCGCACTCTGCTGATCGTGATCATGGTGCTGGTGATCACCGTGGCCATGCTGATGATGATCATGGTGGTGATGATCCGCCGTGCTGATGCTGCTGGCCCTGGGCGTCGAAGGCCACCACACGAACGTCATCTTCGTTGCCACAGCCGCAGGTCAGGCACATGGCTCCACCACCAACTCGACCGAGAGGACCCGGAGCTCTTGACCTGCGACCAGGTCAACCTCAGCGCTGCCACACGAGCAGAGCAAAATCAGGTCGGCGAGCGCGAAATCCCGGCCGCATGATCGGCAGTGCGCCGTTCCCGGGGTCCGCTCGATCACCAGGCTCGAGCCCTCCAGTGGCGTGCCGTTGATAAGAAGCTCATAGCAGAACTCCATCGCGTCGGGCACCACTCCCGACAGATGGCCCACCTCGAGCCGTACGAGGCCTACCTGTCGGCCAGCCGTTCGCTCCACGACCAAGTCGACAACGCTCTGGGTGATAGCAAGCTCGTGCATTACACAGACTCCTGTCCGCTACTCTACGGTGATCTCGGCGACAGGGTCCGCCTAGCATCTGGTCATGGGTCGACGCGTCCTGATCCTCGCAGCGGGCATCGGCTCGGGCCACAACATCGCAGCCGGTGTCCTCGAGTCGTGTTTTCACGCAGCCCCCGAGGTCGATGAGGTGCAGAAGCTGGACATCCTCGAGTCGACCAACGAGGTCTACCGCACTCTCTACGACGACGGGTACTTCGCCATGGTCGAAGCCGTGCCATGGCTGGTCGGCTGGGGCTACGACGCAAACGATCCACCCTTCAAGCTGGCGAAGTGGATCTCGCTTGTGGGATCGCCTCAACACCACGGCAACCGCTAAGGCCATCAAGGCCTTCCGCCCAGACATCGTCGTCTGCACGCACTTTCTGCCGACCCGATTGGTCTCGCTGATGCTGACTCGCGGTGTGCTCGAGGCGAAGCTGGCGGTCGTCACCACTGACTACGACTTTCAGGGACTGTGGCTGAGCAGTCCGTTCAACCACTTCTTCGTGGCGCGAGACGAGACCAAGGCCTACATGGCCGCGATCGGCGTGCCTGCGGATCGGATCACCGTCTCCGGGATACCGGTCCGACCCGGTCTGGGTGATCCAGTCGACCGGGAAGCGGTCCTCCGCCGTTACGACTTGCGGCCGGATCGGCCGATCCTGCTGATCTCTGCCGGGGCGGCTGGCGGCGCGTACACGCAGACGATCGTGCAGCAGACGTTGCGGATCCGTAACGACTTCCAGGCCGTCGTGGTGTGCGGCCGCAACGACCAGTTGAAGAGTCAGATCGAGGGCCTCGTCGCTTTCCACCGCGATCGATACCGGGTGCTGGGTTACACGAACGACATGGCCGACCTGATGCGGACGGCCTCCTTGTTCGTCGGGAAGCCGGGCGGACTCTCCTCCTCAGAGTGCATGGCTGCCGGTTTGCCCATGGTCCTGATCCACCCGATTCCTGGTCAGGAGGTGCGGAACAGCGACTTCCTGCTGGAAGAGGGTGCTGCAGTGCGCTGCAATTACCCGACGACGGTGGGCTACAAGATCGATCAGCTGCTGGCCGAGCCAGATCGGATCACACGCATGGCCGCGTGCGCTAGGCGGATCGGAAGACCTGAAGCCGGTCCGCGGATCACGTCAGCAGTGCTTGCCGATGAGTCGCCACCGCTGTGGATCAGCCACGCCGCCCAGAAGTCCGTGCTCGCCTCCAGTGAGCGAGGCATTGCGGCCGCGAACCTGTACGCCGGTCGTCGCGTACGGACCTTGATCGATGCTCCGACCGGCCTGTCAGCAGGAGTGATCACGACGGCACAACTGGACTCTCTGCTGCCTGACAGGCCGGAAGCGCCCCGTCTGGGACCAACACCCTCTCGCTGTCAGCGGACCAGATTTCCGACCTCCGACGCCGCACGGAGCCCGGGCTGATGTTCACGCTGCGCCGCATCCTTGGCAAAGCCAGCGACCTGAAGCTGGCGCTGAGCCCCTGACTCGTGTCACGTCACGCCCACTGACAGCTATACTTCAGGCAACCCGTGATCGGCAAGCCAGCCGCGGAACTCCTCCGGTGTTCGTACGCCGTCATCGGTGACGGCGGTGTAGATCTCGAGGCCACCGATCTGATCGGGGTAGCTCGGCCGCCGGAACCATACGTCCTTGATTCGCAGCACCGCCGCCCGCTGCTCGTCGGTGATCGAGTCGCGCAACGCCTGATGCCACGCGGTTACGTTCTTGTGAAGATCGTGCAGCCACAGCGCCAGGTCGAGGCGCCAGATGCCGGCGTCACGCTCAAGCAGGAACGGGATGTGATACCGCTCCTCCTTAACGAGTCCGGTGGGGCTGCGGCCACCCCGTTCGTCCCGATAGTCGAAGCCGACCACCCCCGGAAGCTCCATGATCCGCGAGATCAAATGCAGGACATCGCGGGGGCGGTAGTCGGGCCCGACAAGCAGGCCAACATCAAGATCACGCCAGCACATAAGACCGGATATGTAGCTCCCCGTCACCTCCAGCGGTCCGATGTCGCTGAAGATCCCCGACCGGTCCAACTCCTCAAGGAGCGCACCCGCCTCCGCCTGCAACGCCGACTGCCTAGCCGCAAGCTCATCGTCGCCGGCTGCTGCTCGCACGATGGGCGATGCTAGCAGCGCCAGCTGCTGTTGATCTTGGGCGGCTCAGGAGAGGGGCAGATGGGTCCTTGCGGATGCGGCGTGCTCGCCGGAGGCCGCAGAATTTGTCAGTCGGCACGCTCTAGGGTGAATGTATGTTCGATTCGGGGGTGGGGCTGCCGGCGGTGGGGGACCGCGCAGTTGGCGGGGCTGATCGAGCAGAACCATGCCGAGCTGATGGCGCGGGAGTGCCGGATGTTGCAGCTGGCCTGTGCCTGGGCCGATGCACATTATCTGGACTCGGGCAGCGAGGAGTATCAGCCGTTGATCCAGCGGGCGTGTGCCTGGGGCGGTGAAGGCACACCGGAAGTGTCGGAGTATTGCGCCGCGGAGTTGGGCGCCTTGCAGGGCACAGGGATGGCGGCGGCTCGAGCGTTGATCGCCGACGCGTTGGATCTGCGGTATCGGCTGCCGAGGTTGTGGGATCGGGTGTTGACCGGTGGGGTGCGGGCCTGGCAGGCCCGCAAGATCGCCGAACAAACCCGACCTTTGTCGTGGGAAGCCTGCGCCGATGTCGATCATGCCCTCAGCGACTTCGTGGGGATGATGCCGTGGCCGCGGTTCGCCAAAATCTTGTCCGCGACAATACTCGAGGCCGACCCGGCACTGGCCGCGGAGCGGGCCGAGCGGGCCCGCACCACCCAAGATGTGTTCAGCTTCGACTCCGAGGACGGGCTGAAGACCATCGTGGCCAAGGCTGCGGCAGGCGATGCCATCTGGTTTCTGGCGACGGTGAACAGGATCGCTGAGATTCTGGCCGCCCGCGGCGACACCGATCCGATCGGGGCCCGGCGGGCCCGCGCCATCGGGATTTTGGCCCAGCCGGCTGAGGCACTGCGGCTGCTGAGCGAGCACCAACAGGACCCCACCGAGCCGAGCGAATCCATCGCGCCGGACGCCGCACCCGAGCCTGAACCCGGCTGGGAGTCCGAGCCGGATCCGGACGACCGATGATCATCGAGTCGTTGTCCATGACGGTGCCGCCGGGCTTTGACGCGTCGGCGGCGCGGCCGCGAGTCGTACTCCACTTCCACCTCTCCGAGGCCGCTCTGCGTGCCGGTCACGCGGTGGTGCGGCCCGAAGACGGCGGCCCGCTCACCCTTGAGGAGCTGGTGGAGTTCCTGGGCCGCAGCCGGTGTCAGGTCCGAATCCAGCCGGTGCTGGATCCGACCGAGGTAGCGCCGATCGACGGCTATGAGGTGCCGCAACGACTCCGGGCCGCCGTCAGAGCCCGACAGATCGCCGACGTCTTCCCCTTCGGAACCTGTCTCAGTCCAAAAATCGATCTCGACCACACCGAGCGGTATGTGCCAATGGACTACGGCGGGCCGCCGGGTCAGACCCGGCTCGGCAACCTCGGCCCGATGGCCCGCCCCAGCCATCGAGCAGTCACCCACGGCGGCTGGCCAAACACCAGCCCGAGCCGGGCTACTTCGTGCACCGCTCACCCATCGGATACGTCTACCTGGTCACCAACCAAGGCACCCTCGCCCTCGGCCGCACCGACTTCAGCGCCGCCGTCTGGCAGGCCTCAACGCCGAAACCAGCCGCGATCGCCGCCTAGCTGACTAAGTCAGGGGTCGACAAGTCCTAGACAGTGACGTCGACTGTTCGTCGACTGCTGATCGCGACGAGTCCGGCCGCGATCAGGAGCAACGCCGCCAAGGCGAGCATCAGAGCGGTGAACCCGATGGGGAGCTGAGCTACGAGTGGACCGCACGAGGCTCCGGCGAACACCGCCACGCCGTTGACAGCGAGTGCCCCAGCGCGAGATGAGCCGCCGCGGCGACCAACGACCGCGATGACCGAGGGCACAACCGTGGCAATACCTAGGACGAAAAACACGCTCGCGATGATGAGTGCCGACAGCGCGAAGACCGAGAGACCCTCCGCTGCGAGCCCTGCCGCGGCGATCAGGAACCCCGCGATGGCGACCCGAATGGCGCCGTAGCGCCCGACAAGCCAGCCGGCAAGCGGCGCCAGCAACATGGCCGGAAGCCCGGCGAGACGGACGAGCAGCACGCCGGTTTCGTCGAGTCCGAACTGGGTCCGCAGGAGTGGACCGAGTGCGGCGTACATGGCGACGAAGCTCAACAGCACGGGGAAAGAAGCGAGGTTGAGCAGCGTGAGCTCTCGCCGGATCGCCATTGCGCCGAGCTCTTTGTACTTCTGACCCAAGCTGACCGCGTCCCCCTTGCGGGGCGGCTCGAGCAAGATCACCGCCATAGCGATCGCTGCTATCAGGAACGCCGGCGCTGCTAGGCCGAACACCCAGCGCCAGCCAAGTGCTTGCGCAACCGCCTGCGCATAGACCTGGCCGACGATGCCGGCCGACAGGAAAGCGGTCGACATCGCGCCGATCCCGGTGGACCGCCAGCGCGGTGGAAGGGCCTCGCCCACGTACGCCAAAGCGACGGTGGAGAAGCTCGCCGCCACGAGACCCTGGACGGCTCGCAGCACCGCCACCATCGTCAGCGAGGACGCCGCTGCCAAGCCTGCGGTAGCCATCGCCAGCACCACCATCCCGGGGACCAGGATTGGCTTGCGTCCGTAGCGGTCGGACAGCGGCCCAAAGATCAGAAACCCCAGCCCGTAGGCCAGCGCATAGGTCGTGCCTGTAGCCGCCGCTGCGGCCCGCCCACCACCCCCATGCACCTCGGCGACAACCGGTGCGAGTGTGATTGCCAAGTAGAGCTGAGCCAGTACCAGCAATGCGCAGCTGACTAGTACGGCTAGCGGGGCGACAACCGGCGCTTGTTCGCTACCGGCCTCCGCGCGCACTCGTGGTGTCATGGTCCCCCGTTCACGATCATCGCAGCCAGACAGGAGCGTGAACAGAGTTGGCACTAGCTCCGCTGCGACGGCAACCTGGGGGTAAGCCAAGCGATGAGGTCGCTGCTGCTGCGGGTCTGCAGCCAGACGCGTCCCGGACCGGTGAAATCGGTGACCAGACCCTCACCACCGAGCAGGGTCGACTTCCAGCTGCCGGCCTTGCGGACCTGGTACTGGACAATGTCGTCGAAGGCCACGACATGTCCAGTGTCGAGCGTCATGGTCTCCCCGGGCACCAGGGTGTAGCTGCGAATTGCGCCGTAGCTCGACATGAGCAGGTCACCCTGCCCGGTGCAGCGCAGCAGGATGAGTCCCTCACCGCTGAAGAACGACTTTCCACCGCCCCACTTCGAGTCCACCTGCACCGACGGATCTGAGGCTATCCAGGAGCCCGACTGGACTAGCAGTCCTCCGCGACCGTCAAGGGTGACCACGGTCATGTCACCAGGCAGGGCGGCGGCAACCGCGACCAGGCCACCCGAGCGTGAGCTGAAGTCGTTGACGAAGAAGCTTTCACCGCCGATCGAACGTCGCAGACCCTTCATGAACCCACCCTGCGTGGAGGTCGCAACCGCAATATCGCCACGCGTCATCGCCATCGCGCCCGCTTCGACCCGGACCCCGCCTCCCGGCGGAAGGGTAATCTCACCAAACGCGAACGCGGGACCGCTGCTCATCTCGACATTCATAGCCTGAGGTTAGTCCGCAGCGTTATGGGCTTGAATCGGTCAAGACCGGCCAGACTGGGCCTGTGGACGGTGAAACGAATGTCTTGGGTAGCGAACTGCAGGCCTGCGGAACCGATCCAGTTACAGGCTTCTATCGCGATGGCTGCTGCACCTCTGGGCCGGATGAGGCAGTCCACTTGGTGTGCGCAGTGGTAACCGCGGGATTCCTCGAGCACCAGCGGAGCGTCGGCAATGACTTGATCACGCCAGTGCCCGAGTACGGCTTTCCGGGTCTGCAACCCGGCGATCGCTGGTGCGTGGTGGCTCAACGTTGGCTTCAGGCCCACGAGGCCGGAGCAGGTCCACCTGTGGTACTCGCGTCCACCAACGCCCGAGCGTTGGAGGTAATCGACTTGGCCGTACTCCAGCGGTACGCCGTTGACGTTCCCGAGGATCTGAGCTCCTTGGAATGATCAGTGCCAGATGATCAGCGCTGGCTTGGTTCGTACCGGCAGGTGGTGCCGGTACGGACGGTGCGGTCGAGGTGGGCGCCGAGTTCGGGCTGGGCGTCGGTGATGCGGCGGATGGCGTCGCGGATGCGGGCCGTGACGGCTTTGCGGGCGCGTTCGGCGGCGGTGTTGGCGAGTGTGCGGGGGCTGCCGTCGGGCCGGGTGGCGCGGCGCAGCTCGGCCAGCAGCTGTTCGCGCTCGTCGGTGGCGCGTTGCCGGCGGGCGAGGTCGGAGTGGACTTGCGCGGTGGCGAGCTCGTCGTCCAGCTCGGCCAGGCGCCGCCGGTACGCCACCAGCGCGGCGCGGTCGAGGACCGGCTCGGCTCGCCCGTGTGTGCGCGGTGGGCGATCTCGCCGCCGGCCAGGCTGAGAGCGGGCAGGTCGGCTCCGGGGTGGGCGAGCAGGTCGGCGAGGTCGTGCAGTCCCTTGGTGTCGCGCAGGTAGGCCGTGTGTCCCCGGTAGCTGGCCTGCCACATGTCGCCGACGCGTCGCAGTTGGGCGACGTCGTGGCGGATGTTGGTTGGAGCTTCCGGATCGCCCAGATTGGCCAGCGCGCGGCGGGTTTCGGCCTGCCAAGCGCGGGCGCCGAGCCGCCGGTGGATCTGCAGGGCGTGCGTCAGCCACTGCCGGGCCGGTTCGGCGCGGCCGAGCGCGGCGTGGAGCAGCCCGACGCGGTGGGCGTGGGCACCCATGAAGCAGACCAGGGCGCCGTTGACCGCGCAGGTGTCGGCGAGCGGGCAGCAGGTCGTCGAGCAGCTGCTGGCACAGCGGACGGTCGCTGCAGCGCGATGGCGGCGGCGGCCAGCTCGCCGACGAAGATCGACCACAGGTACGACCGGTCGGTGCGCCAGTCGTCCAGGGCGAGCACGGTGTCGAGCTCCCGGCGGGCGGCGTCGAGGTCGCCGGCGCGGGCGTAGAACCCGGCCGCGACGGCGTGGGCGTGGGCCGGCGCGCCGATCCACCAGCGCACCGCCTCGGCCGCCATGTCGCGCAGCTCGGCCGGGTCGGTTGCGGGCGCGGACGATCTCGAGCCGCTGCGACATGCGCACGTTGCCGGTGTCGCTGTCGCCGACCGCCTCGCCGAGCGCGGCGGCCTCGGCGCTGAGCCGCTCGCCGGTGTCGATGTCGCCGTCGAGCAGCGCGAGCGCGGCCTGCCGGGTGCGCAGCAGGTAGTCGTGGCGGGGCTGGCGCAGCCGCTCGGTGAGGTAGGCGTACTCGGCGAGGGTGGCGCGGAAGGCCGGCGAGCCGTTCTCCAGCTGCGCGGTGGCCGACAGCAGCAGCGCCTGGGCGTGTCGTTCCGGGTCGTCGGCCTGCTTGGCCAGGTCGGCGATCTCGGCGGCGATCGCGGCCCGCGCGGTGGCGGTGCCGGGCGTCCACAGGGTGTCGTGCTGGGCGAGCAGGCAGCTGGCCAGGGTGGCCGGGTCGTCGAGGCGTACGGGCGATCGCCGACCGCCTGCTCGGCCAGCGGCCGGGCCCGCGGGCGGTCGGCGGGCACGGAGTGCTGCAGCTGGCGGGCCAGCGCCGCGGTCACCTGCGCCTCGGTGGGCGTCCCGGTGCCGTCCAGCGCCTGCGCGCGCGGTGTCGAGCACGGCGACCAGGTCGGCGCGGGGCATGGCGAAGCGGGCGCCGATGCGGTCCAGGCCCAGCGCGACCGCGCCGAGCAGGTCGGCCTCGCCGCTCGCGGTGGCCCGGGTCCAGGCGGTGTCGAGCAGCTCCCGCGCCTCGGCGGCGTCGCCGGCGCGCAGCCGCAGGTCGGCCTCGGCGGTGAGCAGGCCGACCAGGTCGGCGTCGGGCAGCCGCTGGCCGGCGGCGGCGACCGCGGACCGCAGCCGGGCCAGGTGGCCGGCGGCCTCGGCGAAGGCGAACCGGCGCGGCGTCGGCGCGCGGCGGCGGCGTGCGCCCAGGCCACCGCGGGCGCGGTGCCGGCCGCCGGGATGGCGGCGGTGAAGTGGCGGGCCAGCTCGGCCGCGAACACCGGGCTGCCGCGCTCGTGGCGGCGCAGCAGCGCCGTCGGCGACCCGGTGGTGCAGGTCCAGCCGGCGCGCCGGCGGCAGGGCGGCGTAGATGGTCTCCCGGTACAGGTCGTGGACGAACCGGGCCGCACCGTCGTGGCGGCTCGGCAGGAGCGAGGATGCCGGCCGCGGTGGCCTCGGCGGCCAGCGCGTCGACCTGGTTCGTGTCGTTGCCGGTCACGTCGGCGAGCACGTCGGGCAGCAGCGTGGTGCCGGCGACCGCGGCAGCGTCCAGCAGCGCGGCGCAGCCGGGCGACAGGCGGGCCAGCCGGCGGCCGATGACCTCCCGGACGGCGGCCGGCACGTCGGTCGCGGTGCCCGCAGTCGCGAGCAGCTGGCACAGCTCGCGGGCGTAGAACGGGTGGCCGCCGCTGCGTTCGTGCACCAGCCGCGCCCAGTGGTCCTGCGCTGCCGCTCCGGCGACGGCCTGCACCAGGTCGGCCACCTCGCCGGCAGACAGCCCTGCAGCGGTACCAGTTCGGCCGCGCTGGCCAGGTCGGCCAGCGCGCGCGGCGACGCCGGGTGGCGGCTCGTGCGGCCGGTACGCGCCGACCAGCATCAGCGCACCCGGCTGCGGCTGGTGCGCCACGAAGCGCAGCAGGTCCACCGAGGACTGGTCGGCCCAGTGCAGGTCGTCCAGGATCACCACCACGGGGCGCGCTGGCGGCGGCCCGGCGCAGCAGCCTGCCCGGCCGCGTCGAACACCCGGACCCTGGCCGCGGCGTCGGAGTCGATCACGGGTGAGTCGGTGGCCAGCTCCGGCACGATCGCCGCCAGCTCGGGGCGCGCCGCCTCGGCAAGCTCGGGGCTTCGATCAAGCAGTGCCCGCAGCGCCTGGGTCCACGGCCACCACGCCGGCGCCTGGTCACCGTCCCAGCAGGTGCCCCACACCACCGTGCCGCCGTCTGCGCGCGACCTCGGCTGGCGAACCGGGTCAGCAGTGCGGTCTTGCCGATGCCGGCCTCGCCGGTGACCAGGACCAGCCCGGCCCAGCCGGGCACCGCGCCGCCCGGCGGCGGCGAGACGGCCTGGTAGGCGGCGGTCAGCCGGGCCAGCGGCTCGGTACGGCCGACGAACGCGAGCACACCCGCATTCTCCCGCGAGCGCCGGCGGTCGGACAAAGTGCCAGCCGGTTTCTAGCGGAAGCCACCCGCGCTCTGGCGCGTACCTGGTGTACCGCATTCACCTGGCATCCGGGAGACACCGTGACCGTCACATTCGATCCGCAGCAGTACAAGACCACCACCCGCGCGCAGTGGGAGGACGCCGCCGAGGCGTGGCACCGGTGGGGCCCGGTCATCGAGGATTGGCTCGGCGCCGCCACCGAGCGGATGCTCGACGCCGCCGGGATCACCGCCGGCAGCCGGGTGCTCGACGTCGCCGCCGGCGCCGGCGGGCAGAGCCTGGCCGCGGCACGCCGGGTCGGCCCGACCGGGCACGTCCTGGCCACCGACATCTCCCCGGCAATCCTGGAGTACGCGGCGAAGGCGGCCAGCGACGCCGGCCTGGCACAACGTCACCACCCGCGAGCTCGACGGCGAACACCTCGACGTCGAGGAGGCCAGCTTCGACGCGGTCATCTCCCGGGTCGGGTTGATCTACTTCCCGGACCAGCAGGCCGCGCTGGCCGGCATGCGCCGCGCGCTGCGGCCGGGCGGCCGCATCTCCGCGGTCGTCTATTCGACCGCGGAGCGCAACGGGTTCTTCGCCATCCCGGTCGGCATCATCCGCCGCCGCGCCCAACTGCCGCCGCCGGCGCCGGGGCAGCCCGGTCCGTTCAGCCTCGGCGGCCCTGGCGTCGCCGAGCACGCCCTCGCCGACGGCCGGGTTCCGCGACATCGACGGTCGAGTCGGTGCCGTCGCCGCTCCGGATGGCCAGCGCTGCCGAGTGCGTCGCCTTCGAACGCGACTCCTTCGGCGCGCTGCACCAGATGCTCGCTGGCCTGCCCGCGCCCGACCGGGAGGCCGCCTGGGCCGAGATCGGCCGGGCCCTTGCCGAGTTCGAGGGGCCGGACGGGTTCGTCGGCCCATGCGAGATGCTGGTCATTTCCGCCACCCGATAGGAGGACAGGCGATGGCAGGAGTGAAGATCGCAGCGGTGCAAGCGGCGTACACCCTGATGAATCAAGAGGCCTGCGTGGATAAGGCGGTCAAGCTGCTGCATCAGGCGGCCGCCGAAGGGGCCGGAATCGTGGTGTTCCCCGAGGTGTTCATCCCCGGCAACCCGATCTGGATCGACACTGTGCCGATCTGGGACGGCGACGGCGATTGGTACGCGCTGCTGGTCGAGCAGGCCGTCGTGGTGCCCGGCCCGGTCACCGACACGCTCGGCCGCCGCCGCCCGCGAGACCGGCACGTACCTGGTGATCGGGGTGGACGAACGCGAACCGCACGGCACCACGATCTACAACGCCACGCTCTATTTCGGACCCGACGGCACTCTGCTCGGCAAGCACCGCAAGCTGATGCCCACCGGCTCCGAACGCACCGTGTGGGGCATGGGCGACGGCTCCACGCTTCCGGTCATCGACACCCCGTACGGGCGGCTGTCGGGCTGACCTGCTGGGAGAACTACATGCCGCTGACCCGGTTCTATGTCTACAGCCAGGGAGTGGACATCTGGACCGCGCCCACCCTCGCTTCGGGGGACGCCTGGATCGCCACCATGCAGCACATCGCCCGAGAGGGCCGCTGCTACGTCATCGGCGTCAATCCCTGCATGCACCTTGACCAGATCCCGGCCGACTTCCCGCACCGCGACCGAGTCAGGCGCGCCGATCAGGACGAGTGGGTCGAGCCCGGCAACAGCGTCATCGTCGACCCTGACGGTGCCGTCCTGGCGGGCCCGGCACGGCACGAGGAGACCATCCTGTACGCCGACATCGACCTCACTGCCGTGCGGGCCGCACGCCGGTACTTCGACCCGGTCGGCCACTACCACCGTCCCGACATTTTCCAACTCCGGGTCGACGCCCGTCCTCGCCCGCCGGTCGTCCTCCGAGAGCCGCCATCCGACTTGTCAGAACTCAGTTGACCTATAGCTCAACTGGGTTCTGACAGGTCGGCTCCGCCCATACCGGCCTTGCGAGCTCGGATGATGGCTCCTGACCGGTCGGCCACGTGCAGCTTGGCGATGATGTTGGAGACGTGGTTGCGTACCGTCTTGCTGCTCACTCCCAGGCGGTGGGCGACCGACGCGTTGTCACGGCCTTCGGCAAGCAACCCCAAGCACCTCGTGCTCGCGCTCGGTGAGCTGCGGGAACGGCGACGTGGCAGCCGCCCGGCTGAAGTGGCTGAGCATTTGAGCCGCGATCCCGGCGCCGAAGAGCGCCTCGCCGCGAGCGACGGCGCGGACCG
The DNA here is from genome assembly GCA_963730505.1 of uncultured Actinomycetota bacterium. Lineage (GTDB taxonomy): Bacteria > Actinomycetota > Actinomycetes > Propionibacteriales > Propionibacteriaceae > Microlunatus. The sequence goes on along the minus strand of CAVSSB010000034.1, from coordinate 30,829 downwards.
CAGCGACGATCTCGTCCGGCCCTGATCCCTTGAGTGTGTAGCCGTACGCCCCGGCGCGGAGTGCGGCGAGCACGTTCTCGTCGTCGTCGTACATGGTGAGGATGAGTGCTCGCGTCGCCAATCCCGCTGCCCGAAGCTGTCCGCAGACCCACAGGCCGTCGCCATCGGGCATGTTGAGGTCGAGCACGGCAACATCAGGCTGGTGTTCGGTCGCAGCACGTACGGCCTCCTGCCCGGAGGTGGCGACCGACATCACGGTCAGGTCCTCCTCCGCATCAAAGACCGCCCGCAGCCCGCTGATGAAAACTGGATGATCATCAGCGAGGATCAGCTTGATCAACTGGCCCTCCCAGATCTCAGGGGCAATCTCGCGGTGATCACCGTTCCACCTTCCGGAGGCGACTGAACCGACAGCGTGCCGCCCACCTCGGCGGCTCGCTCCCGCATCGATCGCAGCCCGACCCCGGGCGTACGGTCCGGCTTCAGGCCATGACCATCATCGCGTACCGACAGCTCGAGAGCATCGTCGCCGACCAAGATCGACACGGTGCAGCGCGTCCCATCGCTGTGGCGCACGGCGTTCGTCATGGCCTCGACCGCGATCCGGTAGGCGGCAGTCTCGATCGCGGCCGGCAGCGGGCCGCGCGGATCCGAGCCGGTGACGTCGATCTCCATCGCGCCGGCCAGAGCCGCAGCCCGGGACCGCACCGCTCCGAGCAGGCCGAGTTCGTCCAGGGCCGGCGGTCGCAGCGCCTCCACGAGACGCCGTACGTCGGCGAGGCTGGTTGTCACCTCAGTGTCGATGTCGCTCAGCAGCCCACGAGCCGGGGACTCCGGCGGGACCTCGCGGGCCGCCAGCCCCGCCTTGAGACGAATGGCCGCCAGCGTCGGTCCCAGTCCGTCGTGAAGATCGCGCCGCAGCCGGCGCCGCTCATCCTCCCGCAAGGCGACAACCTCGGCGCGCGACCGGAGCAGATCCTCATGCAGCCGTACGGCCTCGACCGCAGGACCCACCTCACGGGCGAGCGACCGAATGAGCTCCAGATCGGCCGGCTCGAGCGGATCGTCGCGGCCGCGCTCCGAAACCCGCAGCCGACCGACTGTGTCTCCGTGGTGCGTGAGCGTCTCAGAGTGCACAGCTCCCACCGGCGCACCGTGCTCGGCAGCCAGCCGAAACTCGCCCGCCCCGTCGGCGAGGTCGATCGCGACGTACGGCAGCCGGAGTGAGTGGGCCACGGTCTCCACAACCGCCGGAAGCACGTCGCCCGGCAGCATGACGGCCTGCATCCGCGTCCCGAGGCGGGCCAGCACTCCGGCCGGGTCGTCCCGGTCGCCATACATCAGCCGGTTCACGGTGCGTTGTGCCACGTTGCGCAGCGGTGCGAGCGCGAGGGCGGCGGCAGCCGCGGCGATGGCGGCAGCGACCGTTCCGGAGAGGCGAAGCCCGCTGACGAGCACCGCGACGAGGGCCGCGTACCCGGCGACGAGGATGGCGACAAGGGAGATATACACCAACGATCGGTTGGCCAGCCGCTCGATGTCGAACAGCCGGTGCCGGCGCAACGCAACCGCGATCCCCAGCACGAATGGCAGCCCCGAGAGGCCGATCGCCCCGGAGGGCAGCAGCTGCTCACCAGTGATGAGCTGTGGCAGGTGCCACCCAGCGAGACCGAGTACACCCGCCGCAATGCTGCCGCCAGCCAACCATCGCAGCCGGCTTCGGGTCAGCGGATCGCGACTGCGCCGGTACGCCAGGACGCCCAGCACTCCGCCCGTCACCAGCGTCGCCGTGACAACGGCTGTCTGGCCGGCGAACACGAGATCGAACCAGCGCAACACATTGGGCGCGAACAACGCGACGGCGGCCATCCACACCAGCATCAGCGCAAGGGGTGCGGCGTAGGCCACTGCGAGCATGGCTCGTCTGGGCCGGAGGGCCGGATCGTCCCGCGGTAGCTGCAGCCCGAAGGCGACCGCTGGCCCCCAGGCGAATGAGTAGACGGCGATCACGCACAGGTTGTAAAGCCAAAGCACCGGTCCGCCGGTCGCCAGCGCGAGGGCGGGAATGCCTGTCACAAACGCGAGGGTGCTGCCAAGCAGGCCGGCTCCCGCGAGCAGCAGCGGGGTGGTCGCAGGCTCCTCGGGTCGCCGCAGGAAAAGCGCGGTCGCCAATCCGGCCAGCGCGAAGACGAAGACCAGGTTCCCCCACCCGGCCGCCAGCAGCGGGTACGGGTCGGTGCGGTCGACACCAACCGTCAAGCGGGTGGCGGTGGCGTCGCGCACGATGTCGTACGCAAGCTCATCTCCAAGCTGGGGCCGCGACAGGCCGCCCAGCCCGTCGGCGAGGCGCATGTTCGGCAATCTCGATCACCACATCGCCGGTCTGGAGTCCAGGACCGTCGACGGGGCTGGGTACGTCGACGACGACGCCATCGACTCGATAAAACGAGACGACCGTGCCGTCAGACGGCGCGTCGAGCCGCACTGCGACAGCGATCACACCGAGCAGCACCAGTACCACCGCGACAATCGCCGGTGCCCGGCGGGTGAGGCTCGTACGCCAGGCGCGAGGCTGGGCCGCCTTCGCCTCCGCCGACACACTCACGACCCAATTCTCGTGGTGCTCGTGGCGATTGCGGACAGCAAGGATCAATCCCACCGCCCTGGTTCAGGGCTGAGTACCAAAGATGAGTGGTAGCACGGATCCGTTCGCGGCCGAGCGTTTCTACGGTGCTGCTATGACAGTCGATCGATCCACCGCTACCGCCACAAGAATCCCGCTCGGAACGGGACATCGTCCCGTGACAACGGGACACCTCCCCGCTGAGCCTGGCGGGATGCTGACCGAGACCCGTCCTGCGCGGCCACGCACTGCCGCTCCGGTGCTGTGGGCATTGACCTCCGGCATTGCCGGACTACTGGCCAATGTGCTGCTTGTGCTGTTCTTCCTGCTGGCCCAACCCTTCGGGGTCAATGGTCCGCTGGTCGGCGAAGCGGGCCAGGACTTCATGTGGCTTGGCAGCGCCAACGATGTGGTGATCGTCGTGCAATTCGTGACGTTCATTCCGGTGGCGTTGGCCTTGCGCAGGTGGCTGCCCCCTGCGCGATCTGTTCGACTGGCAACGGCTGCGGCGATCGGAGCCATGGTCGCGGTCTCCGTTCTGCAGCTGTTGCTCGTGGCCGGTGTCCTGGAGTTCGACGTGCAGGTCGTGCTCGTCGTGGCGACGTTCTTGGTGATCTACGGCTGGGTGATCGTGGTCAGCTCGACCGGCCATCGCCACGGCACCCTACCCCGGTCGGTCACCCGCTTCGGGCTACTGCTCGGGGCGTCCTATCCGGTGGGTCTGGTCATTGCCGCGGCTGGTCTGCTGTTTCCGTCGGGTTCGGCGACGCAGCTCGCTTTCGTGGTACCCGGCGCCGTCATCGGAGCCATCGGCTGGTTGGGACTTCCGGTATGGCCATTGATCTTGGCCCGCCTGGTGTTCAGCAAACCCCCATCGCACACGTCTTATGAGGAAGGAATGTCATGAGAACCGCATACAAGGTGCTCGCCTACATCGTGGCTGCCGAGGTGGCCATCCAGGCAATGGCCATGGTCTGGGCGATTGCCGGGCTCGTGAAGTGGATTGACGCTGGCGGGGTGTTCGACAAGTCGATCATGGAGACCGGGGCAACGCCCTTCACCGAAGTGTTCGGCATCATCGTGCACGCCATCAATGGGACCTTCGTGATCCCGGCGATCGCACTGGTGCTGCTGATCGTGTCGTTCTTCACCAAAGTGCGCGGAGCGATCAAATGGGCCGTCATCGTGTTCGTGCTCGTCGTCGCGCAGGGCCAGATCGGGTACCTCGGCCATGAGTTCCCCTTTGCCGGTGCGCTGCATGGCCTCAATGCCCTAGCACTGTTCGGCGCGGCCCTCTACACCGGTCGTCGGATGCGGACCGCGGCACGGAGTGGTGACACAGCTGTCGAGGAACGGGTTGCGGCGCCGGTGCCATGAAGATCGGCCCAATCAGAAGGGGTCTGCGCATGAAGCCAGCGCGCGCGGACGCAGTCGTGACCTGGGTCTACGCCGCTGGATTCGGTATCCCGACCGTTCCGGTGGCCGTCTTCTTCCTGACCCAGGGTCGACTTCCGTCGTTCCTTGGCCTGTTCGACATGTATGGCGGCCCCTGGTCCGCACGGCTTGAGCCGGCGAAGTTCGTAGCGCTGCTGGGTGCCTTCCTCGGCGTGACGGGGGTGGCGGCCTGGTCAGCATGGTGGTTATGGCGCGGTCGGAAGGCTGGCGCAGTCCTCAACGTCGCTCTGCTGCCCGTCGAGGCGATCTTCTGGCTTGGCTTCGCTTTGCCGATTCCCTGGCTGGTTGGCGCAGCTCGAGCTGTGTTGATCACCATCGCGTGGAGATCTCTCCCTGATGATCACAGCCCCGGGCTGCCATCGGGCGCGAAGACAAGCACGCCGCAGGCGAGGGCGTGATCCGACATGAGCATGGCTCGCATCCGGCGCCCGCTGCGGGTCGTATTACCAGTGCTGGCAACCCTGGCGATTGTGGCTCCCGTTGGCGTGGATGTGGCAGGCCAGCCGGATGCCGGCGGCGTATTCGGTGATGGAGATGGGCTACCTCGACTATGGCGGTGGCGTCCAGACTGAGCCCAACGTTGCCGGTCACGGCGGCCACGGAGAGGCTAACGGGCACGGTCACCACTCAGGGCCAGCACGCTCAATCACCGACCTCGTCACCGATCCGGCGCGACCAGCGGAGGTACAGGTCGACCTGGTTACCCGACAGGAGATGCTGACCATCGGCGGCCGATCCGTCGCCGGATTCACTGTGAACGGCACCTCACCGGGCCCAGAGATCCGCGCCAGGCAGGGTCAGCTGATCGAGGTTCATCTGCGCAACGAGTCGGTCACCGCAGGCGTCGCGCTGCATTGGCACGGCGTCGACGTCCCGAACGCCATGGACGGCGTCGCAGGTGTGACTCAAGACGCGGTGCCGATCGGAGGTGAGTTCACCTACCGCTTCGTCGCCGATCGCGCAGGTTCGTTCTGGTATCACTCCCACCAGGTCTCCAACCCCCAAGTTGCCGGAGGGCTGCTCGGGTCGCTGGTGGTAACTCCGCAGCCGGGCATCGGCCAGCAGGTCGACCTGACGGCGATCGCCCACACCTATGGGGGTGTTCGGACCATCAATGGCAAGGCCGAGGACCTCCGGGTACCGGCGCGACCCGGCCAGCGGGTACGGGTTCGCATCACCAACACCGACAACGGGCCGATGAAGGTGTGGACCAGCGGCTCCTATCGACTGCTCGCCATAGACGGCACCGAGATCAACCGACCCGCCGAGGTGTCCGGCCGATCGGTGACCCTCACCGCGGGCGCCCGGGCCGACATCGAAACCCAGGCGCCCGATGACGGCTCACCGGTCAGGGTGCAGCTGTCCAAGGCGACCGCGGTGATCATCGGACCGCAGGGCGCCGATGTACCTGTGCCGCCGCAACCTGGCGAAGAATTGGACCTGCTCGCGTACGGCTCGCCAGCTCCGCTGGGCTTCGACCCGGCGCAGGCCACCCGACGATTCGACTATCTGATCGGCCGTCGACCCGGCTTTGTCAAGGGTCGCCCGGGAATGTGGTGGTCGATCAACGGCCACCTGTACCCGAACGTCCCAATGTTCGTAGTGCGCGAGGGGGACGTCGCGCTGGTCCACATTGAGAACCGCAGTTCCGAAGTGCATCCAATGCACCTCCATGGCCACCACATGGTCGTGCTCGCTCGCAACGGCGTGGCTGCCACCGGAAGCCCCTGGTGGGTCGACTCGCTCAACGTCGCGGCCAACGAGAGCTACGACGTCGCGTTCGTGGCAAACAACCCCGGCATCTGGATGGACCACTGCCACAACCTGAAGCACGCTGCCGACGGGATGGTCGCGCACCTCATGTACGAGGGATTCGATACCCCTTACCGCATCGCTGGGCCAGCAGACAACCGGCCAGAATGAGGCCGCCAGCAACTCCCTCAGCCGCTCGGGTATGGGGTGAGCAGCTGATCAACGGGGGCGTAGTCGTCGGTCAGCACCGCGGCATCGCCGGTCCACGCGGCGAGTTCTGCACCGGTGATCACGTCCCAGTCCGCCCCTCGCTCGGAGATCTTGGCGGCGATCGAGGCGACGTTGAGCGGTGCGTTGGAGGCGATCACGACCAAGTTGCCGCCGGCCTTCTCGCCATGAGTCAACGTGTCGGTCTCGGTGGCGAGCGCGACATGATCAAATGTGTCGGCCAGCGTCGCGACCTCAGCACGCGCGAACGCGAGCGGTCCGTAGTCGAGGAGATTGATCACATAGATTCCGTCCCCGGTGAGCACCCGGGCTACCTCGCGCACCGTCTCACGTGTGGTGAGGTGCCACGGCACGCTGACGCCGCCGAACGCATCGCCGAGCACCAGATCGCGACTGTCATTGGCAAGCCGACCCAATCCGAGCCGAGCGTCTTCGACGCGGACCTCAACGCCCTCCGCACCCTCGAGTCCGAACTGATCGGTGTCGATCTTGACAACCCCGGGATCGATCTCGGATACCAGGCTGGAGGTCCCTGGGCGTACCTGCTCGAGATAGCGCGGCAAGGTCAGCCCGCCGCCGCCTATGTGATACACCCGCAGCGGCTGCCCTTCAGGGTAGGACGTGTCGATCACCGAAGCGACGGCTTTGGCGTAGTCCCAGTCGAGATGGGTCGGGTCTTCGAGGTCGACGTAGGAATGCGGTGCGCCATCGAGCATGAGCACCCTGCCGGAGGCTCGGTCGGGATCAGGAACGATTACCGCACAGTGGTAGATCGTCTCCACATCGCAGCCACCAGGTGCGATCGCGACGGCACTACCGCCGAGGAGGACGAGCACCGCCGGTGCGACCGCCGACCGCCAGCCGCGTACCCGGAACTCGACCGCAGCCGCGGCGAGCACCAGCGCCACCCCGAGACCCACCATGATGCCGCTGACCGGCAGCCGGGAGATCAGCACGAAACCGGTCACCACGGTGCCGACGATGGCGCCCGCGGTGCCGATCGCAGAGAGTCTTCCGACAACCGTCCCGGTCTCGTTGAGGCTGGTCAGCCGCAGCTTGGTGACCATTGGCGTTACGGCTGCGAGGAAGGTGCCGGGCACCATGATCGCGAACATGGAGACCAGCATCAGAACGGCGCCGCGATCGAACGCACCAGCCGCGCGTACGGCGAACGGAGTAGCCGCCACTGCCACCCCGGACACTGCCAGCAGCGGACCCAACGCTCGGCGCGGCGGCATCACATCGGCGAACCGCCCGCCGGCCCAGGAGCCCAGAGCAATGGCAGCCAGCGCTACGCCGATGACCAGGGTGCTCGTCTCCAGAGTGAGACCGAGGTACGGGGCCAGCAGCCGCAGCGCGACTACCTCGACAACAAGCACACTTGCCGATGCGCCGAAGACCAAAGCCGCCGCGGTGTACCGGCCCAGCTCAGGCGACTCAGGACGTGCGACGACGATCTCGCCTGATTCGCTGCTCACCGCTGGATCATGCCACGGGTCTGGTCAAGAGCGCGGTGAGGGAAGAGGCGGATCAGCCTGTACATTGCTTGACAGCAATATTGCTAATGAGGCATACTGGGCACATGGCGGCGAGCTTGTTCGAAGTAGTGGTTGAGCCGAACCGTCGACGGATCCTCGACCTGCTGCGAGACGGCGACCGATCGGTGAACGACCTTGTGGATGTGCTCGACATCGCCCAGCCCACCGTGTCGAAGCATCTCAAGGCGCTACGCGAAGCGGGCCTCGTCGTCGTTCGGCCCGATGCCCAAAAGCGGTGGTACCAGCTCCGATCGGAACCGCTGCGCGAACTCGACGCGTGGCTCGAGCCGTACCGCGCAGCGTGGTCGGCTCGCTTCGACGCGCTGGCGCGTCACCTGGACCAGAAGGAGGATCTATGACAAGCCTGACAAACGATGAAACCTCGATGGGTGAGGTGCTGCGCGATGGCGAGCGCGTTGGACTCCGCTACGTCCGGCGGTTCGCCCATCCCGTCGAACGCGTCTGGTCAGCGATCACCGAGTCTGACCAGCTGCAATTCTGGATGCCCTGCGACATCGTCGGTGAGCGTCGTGCCGGCGCTGAGATCAAGCTGCCGTTCTGGCCTGCACACGTGGAGAAATACCAGTTGGAGGAGACAACCCTCACCGGCCGCATCGAGGTGTTTGACCCGCCGACGGTCTTCCAATGGACTTGGGGCGACGACATCCTCCGCTTTGAGCTCAATCCCACCGACAGTGGCACGACAATGACTTTCACCACCTGGCTAGACTCGCCCGACCCCGACGGCGCAGCTGACGCAGCTGGCGGTTACCACGTCTGCCTCAACGCGCTGCAGCTCCTGCTGGACACTGGCTCAGCACCTCCACTCGTGGAGAGTGAGGAAGAAGCCCGACGCCTCGAACCGGAATACGCGAAGCGGCTCGCTCAAGGTTGAGGGTTGGCCGCCCGGCTTCAGCAACTCGCTCTGGGACCGCGAGGGAAGATTTGCGAGTATTGCATCCGTGTCGAGACGTCGGTTTCCGATGAGTCAGGGTACGGAGGGATCCCCATGAGCACAGTGAGCCGGGGATTCCAAGGCCGGAGGCGGGACAGCAGCCGGCAGCTGCCGCCGGGCCAGTACCTCACCAGCGACTTCCCAGTCCTTTCGGCCGGACCTACTCCGCGCATACCGCTCGATGCGTGGGAGTTCAGCGTCACCACAGAGCAGGGCGAGCGCTATCGGTGGAGTTGGGCGGAGCTCATGGCCCTGCCGGCCGAGTCAGTCACGGTCGACGTCCATTGTGTGACGCGTTGGTCCAAGTTGAATACGGTCTGGCGCGGCGTCTCCCTCGACACGCTGCTCGACGACGTCGAGACCGAAGCCGACTTCGCACTCGTGCACAGCTACGGCGGTTACAGCACCAATCTGCCACTTGAGGATCTGCTCAACGGCCAAGCTTGGGTTGCCTATGAGTACGACGGAGAGGCACTTGCACCCGAGCATGGCGGACCGGCGCGACTGCTGGTCCCCCACCTGTACTTCTGGAAGTCGGCCAAGTGGGTGCGCGGCATCGGCCTGATGCTGCAAGACTCCCCCGGCTTCTGGGAGCAACTTGGCTACCACGACTATGGCGACCCATGGCGCGAGCAGCGGTACCAGGGGGACTAAAGGTCCGCCGCGCTTGGCGGCCCGCCCAGCTCGTGGAGCGACGGCCAGAAACCGAGAGCGCCGCCACGCTGGTGCTTGAGGTGCCCGGGTGGCCCGGACATCTAGCAGGCCAGCACGTTGACGTACGCCTCACCGCGCCCGATGGCTACCAGGCCGCCCGGAGCTACTCGCTCGCCGCGCCGACGAACGGCGATCGAATCGAAATCACCGTGCAGCGGGTGGCCGACGGCGAGGTATCGAGCTATCTCGCCGATGAGGCCAGATCCGGCGACTTCGTCGAGGTGCGGGGGCCGGTTGGCGGTTGGTTCGTGTGGGAACCGGATGACAGCGGGCCGGTGCTGCTGGTGGCGGGCGGATCAGGCGTGGTACCGCTGATGGCGATGATCCGGTCCCGCGACGGTGCCAGCCCCACACCGTTTCGGCTCATCTACTCCGTACGCACTCCAGAAGATCGGATCTACGATCATGAACTTCGGCGACGCGCGACAGAGGATGGCGGGCTCGAGGTCGCCTTTCTCTACACGCGAACCGTGCCGCACGGCGAAACGCGTTCGGTCGGGCGGATCACCGCTGACGATCTCGTCGGGTACGGCTGGCCCGCTGACGTCGAGCCGACCTGTTATGTCTGCGGGCCCACCGCATTCGTCGAGACGGTGTCGGATCTGCTGGTCGGCCTGGGACACGATCCGACCATGATCAGGACAGAGCGGTTCGGGCCGAGTGGCCCGTGAGGAGGTAGCGGTCAGATGGATGCGCAAACAGAAGGCGCCGCGGTTTACGACGGGAACACCCTGGCTGGTCCGCTGTCGGAGGTGTTCGCCGTTGAGCTGACGACCGCGGCTGGCCGATGCCGTAGCTGTGGTACGACCTCACAAGTAGCCACATTGCGGGTTTACGGCCCCGCCCCCGGGTTCGTGGGACGGTGTCCGCATTGCGAGGATGTGCTGCTGCGAGTCGTACGCACGCCCGATGCACTGTGGCTGGACTTCAGCGGAGTGTCCGCTTTACGAATCCCCCTGCCAACTGACTCATCTGATGAGGAGCAGCAACCATGATGCGAGGAAACTTCCGTGAATACCTTGAGGAGCTCATTCGTGACGGCTACACAGTTCGCCACGACGAACATGGCTCGGACCCTGATCTGATCGATCCAGGCGGCAATCCAATTGAAACGTGGCGTGCGGACTATCCGTACGAGGAGCGGATGGACCGCGACTTGTACGAGGAAGAGAAGTACACCCTTCAGATCGAGCTGTTGAAGTTTCAGGACTGGTCACAGGAGACTGGTGCCAAGCATGTGATCTTGTTCGAGGGTCGCGATGCAGCCGGCAAGGGCGGCACGATCAAGCGGTTCATGGAGCATCTCAATCCGCGGGCGGCCCGCGTCGTCGCCTTGACCAAGCCGACCGAGACTGAGCAAGGCCAGTGGTACTTCCACCGCTATGTCGCCCACCTACCAACGGCTGGAGAGATCGTGCTCTTCGACCGTTCCTGGTACAACCGGGCTGGGGTTGAGAAAGTCATGGGGTTCTGTTCAGGCGAGGAGTACAGCCAATTCCTTCGCCATGCACCTTTGTTTGAAGAAATGCTCGTTGAGAGTGGCTTTTCGCTAACGAAGCTCTGGTTTTCGGTCACTCAACAAGAACAACGCACCCGGTTCGCTATCCGTCAGATCGATCCGGTGCGACGCTGGAAGCTCTCGCCGATGGACATCGAATCCCTGGACCGCTGGGACGACTACACCAAAGCTAAAGAAGCGATGCTGCTGACGACCGACACCGACTATGCACGCTGGACCTCCATCAAGAGCAACGACAAGAAGCGTGCCCGGATCAACGCGATGCGTTGCTTCCTTCACCAGTTCGACTATGAGGACAAGAATCCAGAGGTCGTTTACCCGCCTGATCCGCTACTGGTCGAGCGAGGACGCGAGGCCGTCGACTAGCCAAGATCATTACTGGAGGTCACTGTGATCCGCACACTGAAGGAAGTGCAAAAGGGCTGGATCTTCTATCTGATCACGCTCGGCCTGGCGCTGCTGGTGGCGCTGTTCGGGCCCACCGGCCCGATCCAAATCCTCAACATGCTGACCGTCACCGCCGGAGTGCTGCTGATGCTCCTGGTGATCACGCCCGATGGATACCACAAAGCCGGCTGGGCGCAGCTGGGCTTGCACCGCGCCGGCTGGCGGTACTGGCCGCTGGCCCTACTCGCACCGACGGCCGTGCTCGTCGCCTCATACGGCGCCACGACCCTGCTAGGCGTGGTGTCCTGGCGGTTTGAGTCAGACGCCGCAATCAACCTTGCCATCAACCTTGTCATCGCCTCCTTCTTCGCCTTCTTCGAGGAGATCGGCTGGCGCGGCTACATGCTGCCGAAGCTGGCCAGCAGCTACCCGCGGATGGCACCGGCGATCGTCGGCTTCTTGCACGGCGTGTGGCACCTTCCGCTGATGCTGCTCACCACCGCCTACAACCCGGCCGGCAACCGGCTGATCGTGGTGCCGCTTTTCCTCGCGATTCTGACTGTTGCCGGAATCCTCTACGGGTACCTGCGGAACGAGTCCGGCAGCCTGTGGCCGGTGGTGATTGCGCACGGCACCTTCAACGCGGTCCTCGGAGTGCTGGCGGGCGCAGCTGTCGCCGACAATCCGAATACCGCCGCGTACGTCACCGGCGAGACTGGGGTGTTCACCCTTCTCGCGCTGGTCATTCTGACGTGGATGCTGATGAGGCGCTCGGCGACGCAAAAGGAAGATCATCTCGCAGCACAAAGTAAGCCGTAGGCGCCTCTCACTTCCGTGACCCCAGCCGAGCCAGAAGGCCGGCCAGCAGGGCGATGCGGGGAACGACGCTGTCGAGCTCCAGCCACTCGCCGGGCCCGTGGGCGTCGCCACCCACCGGGGCGAGGCCGTCGATAGTGGGCAGTCCGGCAGCCGCGGTCGTATTGGCATCCCCCGCTCCACCGGTGGCCGTCTCGCCGACCTCGAACCCGAGATCGCGGGCGACCCCCTGGGCCACCGCGACCAGTGCGCCCACGGCCGGGGTGCGCTCCATGGGCGGGCAGCGGTGAGTCCGTACCAGCACGGCTCCGGCGCCGGGCACCGTGGTCGCGGCCACGATCTCCGCCACCTCGGCCATGACCTGCTCGAAGGCGGTCGTAGTCACCGCCCTGACCTCCACCTGCATGACGGCCCGGTCGGCGACCACATTGGTGCGGCGGCCACCCTGCAGCACCCCGACGTTGCAGGTCACCCCCGGCCAGCGACCGTTGAGGGCCTGGAGCGCGACTGTCTTGTGGGCCGCCTCAAGGACGGCATTGACCCCCTCCGCTGGACGGACGCCGGCGTGCACGGCCTTGCCCTCGACCTCGATGGTGAACGCCGAGATGCCCTTGCGGGCCGAGACCAGCGCCCCGTTGGTACGGGCCGCCTCCAGCCCCACGGCGAGGTCGTGCTCGGCGGCGAGGGCCTCGATCAAGGGGCGGCTGAACGGCGAGCCGATCTCCTCGTCTGGCGAGCAGACCAGGGTGATGGCGGCGAAGTCATCGAAGCCGGCCAGGTCGCAGAGCACCTCGACCGCCTCGAACCCGGACACCACCCCCGCCTTGTCGTCGGTGATCCCCGGTCCGTACGCGCGCCCGCCTCGAGCTCGGAACGGCCGCGCGGCGGCCGTACCCTCGTCGAACACCGTGTCCATATGGGCCAGCAACAGTAGGCGCCGTCCACCCTCGGCAACCGGCCGGCCTCCGGCGCGCCGGCCGACCACCATGTCGCCCAGCGGCGGCCCCAACCATTGCCGGTCCGGCCGGTGGCGGTGGCGCTCTACGTCCCAACCGCCCAACTCGAAGCGGGCGTGGCACAGGTCGGCGACCCGGTTCACGCCCTCGGTGGTGAAGGAGCCGGAGTCGATATTGACCAGCTCTTCAATCCGGGCCAGCACGTCATCGAAGCGCCCCCGCAGCAGCGCCAGCAGGCTGGACGGTTCGGCTCGCGGGTCGATCACAGACCGGTGGCTGCCTGCTCGGCCCATGGTCGGACTTTATCCGGCGGCCGCGATCGCATCGGACGGCACGGGAGTGAGCTGATGATCCCGCTGCCGCCTATGAAGAGGACCCGGAGTGCGCTCACCGCTGGGCCCGACCAAACCGGCGCGACGATCCGGACCTTGCCGCCGCTGAGAGGCCATCGATCGCCGCTACCTCCGCCGCCGTCAGCTCGATTCGTGCACCGGCAGCGTTGGCCACGATGCGTTCGCGGCGTGCCGACTTGGGGATCACCACGAAACCGTGCGCTAGGTGCCAAGCGACGATCACTTGCGCGGTTGTTGCGTCGTGCTCGGAGGCGATAGAAACCAGCGTCGGATCGCTCAGGTTGCTCACTTTGAACGGGCTGTATCCCTCCAGCAGCACCCCCCGTTGCTGCAGCCCTGAGACCACGCCCGCGTCGTAGATCGACGGTCCCCAGCGGATTTGGTTGACCTCTGGTGTCGCTCCTGTTGCTTCAGCCAGTTCATCGATCTGGGCCAGCGAGTAATTGCTCACGCCAACGGCCTTGGCCAGACCATCCTGACGTGCCCTGACCAGTTGCTCCCAGACTCGAGGCGCTGCCCGACCGTTAGGCGGCCAGTGCACCAGCCAGAGATCGACGTAGTCCACACCCAGCTTTGACAGGCTCTCCTCGAGGGTCCGACGCTCTCGACCCGCATGGCCAGGCGGCAGCTTGGTCGTCACGAACACCGATTCCCTCGCAACGGTGGACGAGGCCAAGGCTTTCCCGATGCCGGACTCGTTGTGGTACGCCGTCGCAGTATCGATATGCCGGTATCCCGCTTGCAGTGCGTGGGCTATCGCCTGTGACGCCTCACGATTGCTGATCTGCCAGGTACCGAATCCGAGCAGCGGCATGAAGCCGCTACTCAGCGTCGCAGCCGGCTGTGCGTAGTCGTCTGTGGTCATGGTGGCACGTTATCCGGGCCGCTGAAGATCAAACTCCATGGGGCGTGGGGGCGGCATCGCTGAGGAACCTGCACGTGCGGAATCGACCGTAGAAATCACGGATATTCATTCGTAATCTAAGTCATTTCGGATTGCCCCTAGCTCCCACGGGTCCGCAATGAATAATCACCCATCCCATTAATGCGTCATTCCGAATAGCTGGCGTGGATATTGCAAGAAAGCAAACCGTACTCCGCGGACTTCTCATCAGCCTGGCTTCGCTGCCCCTGGCTGCAGCCGGTCTCGCCGGTTGCAGCGCGAACGCCGAGTCCTCGGCGACAACTCCGATCGCTACGACGCCGGCGCCTTCAGGTCCGGTTATCAACCTGAGTTCGCTGATGTTCCATCCCGCCTCAACCACGGTGCAAACGGGCACAACGGTCACCTGGCGCAGCGACGAACCGATCACCCACACCATCACGTCCGGTCGCTTCATCGGAGTCGACAAGACCACCGGTCTGCGGTCCTCGCAGGTATCCGGACGGCACCTTTGAAGCCACGCTCCCAGGAAAGGGAAAAACGTACAGTTTCACGTTCACCAAACCCGGCACATACACCTATTACTGCGACATTCACCAAGGCATGAACGCCACGATCATGGTCGTCGCTAGCAGCACCCAAAGGTGACGAAATAGCAGAACTCATTCGTCGTCATCTCAGCTCAGCGCAATTTGCGCGCACCACAAGAAAGGTTCAACATGAACAAGCGTCTAACTCGCTTTTCCATTTCCGCCGCGGCGGTACTTGTCCTCGCGGCCGGTTGCAGCAGCGGCACGGGCTCCCCGGCAGGTGTGTCAGGTCCTCAGATGGTGCCGCCCTCCGTCCCGTCCGCGCCCATGACTCACTCACCAAGTCACTCACCCACCACCTCCGCCGTCGCACCAGATGCGACTGAGGCGGCGGCGCTGCGCGCGACCCTGACCAGCCTGCTGTCAGATCACGTTTGGCTGGCGGGAAATGCGTTGGATACCGCAGTGCAGCACAAGGGTGATCTGAAGGATCCTCAGGTCGTCGGCGCAGTCAAGGCTCTCGATGCAAACTCGGTGGCGCTGGCCAAGACGCTCGGCTCGGTGTACCCGGATGCCGAGAAACCGTTCCTGGCCTCCTGGCGGCAACACATCGGGTTCTTCGTCGACTACACCTTGGGCAAGGCCACCGAGAACGACAAGCAGGTTGCCAAGGCCAAAGCCGATCTTGATGCCTACCGTGTCTCCTTCGGCCAGCTGATCAACTCCGTGGTTCCCGAGCTGCCCGCCGATGCGGTCGCCGACGAGCTGGTCCCGCACGTCGACTCGCTGTTCGCCGCCATCGACGCCAGTGTGGCCGGCAAGCCCGACTACCAGACCAAGCTCAGCAAGGCCGCTGACCACATGGTCATGACTGCTGAGATACTCGCAGGCGGCATCGCGAAGAACCAGCAGCTCAGCGGTGACGTCGATGGCATGGCCTCGACGGTTCGGGCTACCCTCACCAGCCAGCTCTCGAATCATGTCTGGCTAGCCGGGAATGCGTTGGATACCGCAGTGCAGGAAGCAGGGCGACCTGAAAGATCCTCAGGTCGTCGGCGCGGTCAAGGCTCTCGATGCAAACTCGGTGGCGCTGGCCAAGACGCTCGGCTCGGTCTACCCGGATGCCGAGAAACCGTTCCTAGCCTCCTGGCGGCAACACATTGGATTCTTCGTCGACTACACCCTGGGCAAGGCCACCGAGAACGACAAGCAGGTTGCCAAGGCCAAAGCCGACCTTGATGCCTACCGCATCTCCTTCGGCCAGCTGATCAACTCCGTGATCCCCGAACTGCCCGCCGACGCCGTCGCCGAAGAGCTGGTTCCCCACGTCGACTCGCTGTTCGCCGCAATCGACGCCAGCGTCGCCGGCAAGCCCGACTACCAGACCAAGCTCAGCAAGGCCGCCGAGCACATGCCGATGACCGCCGCAATCCTCACCAGTGGCATCGTCGCCAACAAAAACATCGCGTCCTAGTACCGGTGTATGCCGCCGGCCGGGCTATCCACCCGGCCGGCGGACTGTTCAAGCCGCGCTGCCTGCAAATCACCTCGACCTGTTCGCCTACCAAACGCGGATGCGTGCCACGCCCGATGCGAGCGCGGTGATCGGCCCGGCTGGGTAGGAGTCGTGCCCGGTCTTCTCGACGCCGACCAGGTCGGTGGCCAGGACTGCCGGGGTGCCGTCGCGTTCCTCGAACTCGGCATCGACGAACCGGACGCGTTCAAGATCGGATCCGGTGATGATGCCGAGGCGAACGTTGTCGAATTCGGCCGGCAGGCGGGACTCCAGGTAGACCTGGGCGCCTTCGTCGACGACCGTCGCGGCCACATCGTTGCCGGTGAAAACGGTTGCCTCCTTCTCAGCCTCGAATGGTCTAGCTCCACCGGCGTAAACGTTGTCGCGAATATGGACCGGCTGCTTCACTCCCAGGAATCGTTGGTGGTCGCCACGAGTAGGGTCGCCGACCAGGTCGAGGTAGTCCTCCATCGAGGCGGGATGTCCGTTGTAGCCGACGGTGCCGTACCCGGCTCGCTCGAGGCGGTTCGCGAAACTACCTGATCCTGCCGACGCTCCATAGGCCTGGGTGGCGTCACCGCCCAGAAAGATGTTGTTGATGTGGCGGTCGTCGCCGCCGTGGATGGCGGCGTAGCCGGCTACCTGGGTGCTGTGCGGTACGTGGTAGGGGGTGGGTCGTTCGAGGACGGATTCGAGGGAGACTGTCCCGCAAACGAGGTTGTTGACGAACGCGCCCCCTTGGCTGAATATCTCCAGTGAGGCCGGGGACCCGAGGATGTTGTGATCGACCAGATAGGGTCCGTGACTCACCTCCACAAAGAGGTCGCGCTTGTTCTGATAGAAGAGGTTCCGCGACACGCGGGTGCCCTGCGTCTGCCAGTCCAGCCACGTTCCTAGCGAACAGTCGTGGATGCGGTTGTGGCGGATGATCACGTCGATGGCGGCGTGGAGTTTGATGCCGCCGATCTCGTATCCGTAGAACTCTCGCTTGAGGGCGATGTTGTAGATGTGGTTGTCCTCGATGGTGGAGAACACGCAGCCGAGATGGCCGACAATGCCGTTCTGGCCACAGTCGTAGATGGTGTTGCGGCGGACGATGTGAGATCCGACGTGTTCCCGGTCCCAGCCGATCTGCCGGGCGGCGAAGACCGACTCGAGCTGGTACTGGTAGCCCGGCTTGTCAAGTCGCATCGAGGCGTAGTTGTGGCCCGTGGAGATCTCCTTGCCGATCGAGACGGCCGAGCACTTCGCGTCGTGGATGACGTTGTCCTCGATGGTCCAGCCCTTGGCCCAGTTTGGCCCGATCAGACCGGGCTGGTCGGCCGTCGGCGGGGCCCAGGGGCTGGCGGCCTGGGCGAGTTCAAACCCGCGAACGGTGATGTAGTTGAGGTGGTGTTCGACCGGGTAGAACACCGAGCGCCGTACGTTGATCTCGACGAGCTCCTCGTTCGGGTTCACGCCCTGGAAGTTGGCCCAGATGGTGGTCTGCTCATTCCCGACTTCGGCGTACCAAACAAGGCGCGTCTGCTCGGAATCGCGGATCCGGTCGACCATTCCGGTCCAGTCGTCTATCACCTCGGTGCGCAGCGGCGGATCCGACACCTCCGGAAGGGTCAGGACCTCGTAGAAGCTGGTTCCGTTGAGGTAGACATCGCCCAGGTGCTTCTTCGGCGTGGACTTGTCGGGGTAAACGATCCAGTCGCCGACAATCTCTTCGGCGAACGGGTTGAAGAAGCCGAAGAGGCTGTTCGGCACGGCGACCATCCAGACGTTGCCATTGACCCGGTCCCATCCCGTGACCTGTTCCGAGCCCTTGATCACGACGTGCTCGCCGGGAGCTGCGGTGTAAGTGATGCGCCGCAGCTCGCTGAGCCCGCCGCGCCGGGGCTGGACCCATTCGCGGTACTCCCCGCTGTGGACGACGACCGTATCGCCCGGCATGGCGAGGTCCGCTGCCCGATTGATGGTCCGGAGCGGACGGTCCTCGGAGCCGTCAGCATCGTCGGAACCGGATGTCGCGACATGGAACTCAAATGACATGTGTTTGTCGACCTTTCGCACGTCTGTGAAGCGTTCAGCGGGCGCCGAGGAGGTGTTCCACCGCTAGCCGCTGGAGGCGAGCGAAGCCGTAGCCCTGGGTACGCGGGGTGTCGACGTTGTAGTCCTCGAACGCCGTGGTGTCGGCAAGCAATTGCTCGTACGTCTCCCCGTCATTCAGGGTGGGCTGGCTGAGCTCGGCGACGCGGGCAGCCTCGAGCGCATCCTGCACCTCCGGATCGGCACGGAATGCCCGCGCCCGATCCCGCAACATCAGGTAGAGCTCCATATTGGCCCTGGCCGACTCCCATACCCCATTCATGTCCTCGGTGCGCAGCGGCTTGTAGTCGAAGTGCCGCGGCCCGTCGTACGCCGGACCGCCACCGGGCGCGCCGTTCTCCAGCAGATCAACCGTGGAAAACGCCTGCAGCAGGTCGCCGTGGCCGAAGACCAAATCTTGGTCGAAGCGCGGGCCCTTCTGCCCGTTGAGGTCAATGTGGAACAGCTTCCCGGCCCACAGTGCCTGCGCAATGCCGTGGGTGTAGTTGAGGCTGGCCATCTGCTCATGCCCGACCTCGGGGTTGATGCCCACCATGTCTGAGTACTCCAGCTCATTAATGAACGCCAGCGCATGACCGATGGAGGGCAACAAGATGTCGCCGCGCGGCTCGTTCGGCTTGGGCTCGATCGCGAACCGCAGCCCGTAGCCGCGGTCGATCGAGTACTGGGCGAGCGTGTCCAACGCCTCTCGGTACCGATCAAGCGCGGCCCGGACATCCTTGGCGAAGTCAACCTCGGAGCCTTCCCGGCCGCCCCAAAAGACGTAGATCTGTGCACCCAGTTCGGCGGCAAGGTCCATGTTGCGCATCACCTTGCGCATCGCGTACCGCCGCACGCTCCGGTCGTTACTGGTGAAACCGCCATCTTTGAACACCGGGTCATAGAACAGGTTGGTGGTCACCATCGGCACCACCATTCCGGTCTCCTTCAAGGCGGTGGTGAACTGGTCGATGATCTTCTGCCGCTCGCTGCTGCTACTACCCGGCGGGATTAGGTCATCATCGTGAAAAGTGAGGCCGTACGCGCCCAGCTCGGAAAGCTTGTGGACCGCTTCGACGCCGGTGAGATAGGGGCGAGTTGCATCGCCGAACATGTCTCGGGCCTGCCACCCAACCGTCCATAAACCGAAGCTGAACCTGTCTTCTTTGGTGGGCTGCGGTGCCATGACTCCTCCTAGGTAGTTAGGCGTAGCTGACGACGACTGGGGTGTCCATTACCCACTGGGGCTACTTACCAAATCCCGCTGTCAGGCCACGCAGCATTTGCCGACGGCCGAGGACATACAGCACCAAGATCGGCAGCGTGGACAGCACCACAGCCGCCAGCACGGCCGGGATATTAACGCTGTACTCACCTTGGAAGGCCCACAGCGCCAGCGGCATCACGCGCTTCTCTGGGCTCTGGGTCAAGATCAGGGCGAAGAGGAATCCGTTCCAGACGTGCAGGCCGTTGTAGATGCTGACGGTAACGATCGCCGGCCGAGTCAACGGGAACGCCAGCTTCCAGGCCATCTGCCAGTCCGTGCAGCCGTCGAGTCGCATCGACTCGAACAGCTCACGCGGTACGTCCCGGATGAAGTTGCTCAAGATCAACACCGTGAGCGGGATTCCGAAGGCGATGTATGGCAAGATCAGCGCGCCCAGCGAGTCGTACATCTGAATCCGGGTGATGATCAAATAGAGGGGGACGATCGTCGCCTGCGCCGGGATGGCGAGACCCAGCAGGAATAACGTCCGGCTGAAGCGCAGCAGCCGACTGTCGCCCCGGACAATGGCGTACGAAGCCAGGAAGCTGAAGAGGACGAGCGGGATCACCGCACCGATGGTGACGATCACCGAGTTGAGGAAGTAACGGCCGATCCCCGCCTCCCATACATCCTGGTACGCCGCAAATGTCGGCGGGAGGGGTGGCGCGAGCGGATTCTCGGTGAAATAGGCGCCCTGGTCCTTCAACGTGGTGATCACCACGTAATAGACCGGGATGATGATGATGGCCAACCACACCCAGGCGAAGAGGCCGCCCAGATAGTTGCGGTGACCCTTTATCCGGCGAGGGGCGGAGGGAGCGCGTGGCGGCGCAGCCACCGGAGTGGCAACGGTCGTACTCATCTCACATTCCCTCCATCTGGCTAGCTCTCAGGTCCTTGCCACCAATGCGCTGAATGACGATCGTCAGCGCCAGCCCGACGACCACGAGGATCACACCGATGACGCTCGCTGCACCCATTTGGTTCGCCTGGAAGCCGCGGATGTACATGTCCAGGGCGAGGATGCGTGTGGCGTTGCCTGGGCCGCCCTGGGTCAGCACCCAGATGAGGTCGAAGTAGACCAGCGACCCAACGAGCATCAGGGTTGAGGACGTGATGATGGTGTACTTCAGCTGCGGCAGAGTGATGGAGAAGAACTGCCGGACCCGCCCTGCCCCGTCGATCTGAGCCGCCTCGTACATCTGTTCGGGGATCTGCCGTACACCGCCTTGGTAGAGCAGCGTATGGAACGGTATGAACTGCCAAGCGATCACGAAGACCACAGTGATGAACGCCAGCGTGGGATTACCCAACCAGTCCTGTGCGAGGAAAGGCAGGTGCAGCCCGGCGCCCAGCCCGAAGTTCGGATCCAGCAGGGACTTGAACGCGATAGCTATGGCAGCTGATGACATCAGCAGCGGCAGGAAGAACAGCACTGCCAGGAATGCCCGATAGCGCTGTTGCCCAGCGATGAAGGTACCCAACAGCAGGCTGATCGGGGTTTGCACCAGCCAGGTAATGATCATGAGTGCGAACGTCAGCCAGAGCGCATGCCAGGTGCCTGGATCGGTCAGTACCTGGACCCAGCTCTGCCCGCCGGCGAACTGGATGGCACTGATCCCATCCCAATCAGTGAACGAAAGCACCAGGACGCCGATCAACGGAATGAAAGCGAATGCGAGAAACATGAGCAGGGCCGGAAGCACCAAGATGCCGAGGCGACTCTTCGCGCCGCCCGCCGGCGGGGCGGGCTCCTGCAACTCGGTCCCGGTCCCGGCGGGAGCTAGGGGAGCGAGGGCGGTCATGTCAGGCGCCAATGGTGGCGTTCATCGCGCTGGCAAACTGCTCGGGCGTGATCTTCAGCAAGAACAGTTGGTCGATGTTGTTGAGCAGTTTCTCGGCCTGCGCAGGGCTGAGCGCCTGATCCCAAGACTGCTGGAAGTTGGGCGCCTGGGCTAGTCATGTTGTAGACGAACTGCAGGAATGGTGCATCGGAAGAACTAGCCAGCTTCGGCTCCGCCGCCTTTACTACCGGTACCTGGCCGCTCTGGACGAATGCGTCGATCTCGGCATCGGTGAACAAGCCGTCAGTGAAATAGGCCTTAGCGACCGTCTTCTCCTCCTCGGTGGCCTTGGACGAGATGGAGAAATAGTTCGCCGGGTTGCCCACGGTGTTCTTTGGGTCTCCCTTGCCGCCGGGCACAGTTGGGAAGTTTGCCCAGCCGAGTCCGCTGGTTATGAACTCCGGTTGAGCCGCCTTCATGTTGCCGTATGCCCAGCCGCCATGCAGCAGCATGGCTGCCTTGCCGGTGTAAAGCAGAGCCTGGTCAGCCTGGGTGTCGGCGGCTATCGAAGAGAACCCCTTGATGAAGCCGTTCGCCTTGGCTAGCTCCTGCACCTTCGTGCAACTCTCGATCACCGCAGGGTCGGACCAGGAATCGGGCTTATTCGCGTAGATCGCGTCGAAGACTTCAGGGCCGCCGATCCGGTCGAATAAGTACTCCAACCACATCATCGAGGTCCACTTGGACTGACCACCCAGCGAGAACGGCGCCACGCCCTGGCCGTTGAAGACATTGACCAGATTCATGACGTCATCCCAGGTGGCAGGAGGCTGCGCACCGGCCTTGTCGAACAGCGTTTTGTTGTAGTACAGGACGATCGGCTGGGTGTTTTGGATGGGAACCGCGTAGACCTTGTCGTCGATCGTTGCGGCCTGCCACACCGCTGGGATGAACTTGTCCTTGAAGGCAGCATTCTCGCTAAGCCAGCTTGTAAGGTCCTCGACCTGGCCGGCGTCGGCGTAGGACTTGAGGATGCCCCCGCCCCAGCCGAAGATGATCGTCGGTGCCTGTCCAGCTCCAACCGCGGTACGGATCTTCGCCTTGTAGGGATCGTTCTGGAAGAACGTGACCTCGATGGTTCCCTTGCCCAACTTGCTGAACGCCTCGACCGAGTCCTCGCGAATGCCTTGATTGGGCTGGCCGGTCAGGGCCCACATGGAGGCTGTGCCGGCAGCACCCCCGCCGGTTGCAGGGGCGCTGGCCGCTCCGCCGGGTTGAGCAGGGCCAGACGTGCCGCAGGCAGATAACCCGAAGGCGCCGAGAGCTGAGCCGGCCGCGAGGCCCAGGAAGGTGCGGCGGCTGGTACGCGGATTTGTCATTGATCCTCCAGGAGAGACAGAGCGGGAAGTCTTAGCGAAGGGCTCGAAAAATTTCGAAGTCATTCGAAAGATCTTGTTCAAAATTAGAAAGCGGCTTGCTGCCCTGTCAAGGGTGGGCATGCACCGGTTCTTGGCGTATATATAACAATTGCGAGCGTGGCTGGCCCAATGTTGATGCGTCGCAACTTGTTTTGAACCGGAGGGGACATTGTCGAAACAACGCACCACTCTTGCGGAAGTTGCGGATGCCGCCGGGGTCTCAGTTGCGACAGTGTCAAAGGTGCTCAACGACCGCGCCGACGTCTCCGCCGAGACGCGTCGACGGGTGCTGAAACACCTGAGGGACTCTGAGTACCGACCGGCCGGGTCCGGGTTAGTCCGAACCCGCGAGCTGAGCCGATCCATCGAGGTGGTAGTTCCAGAACTTAAAAACCCGTACATCATCACCGTCTTGGACGGCATCACCTCATCAGCACCAGCTGATGGGTTCGAGGTGGTGATCGGTCGGATACTCAGTCCAGGCTCCAGGCAGGTCGACGCCCAAGCGCTGCTGAGATCCGAGCATTCCGGCGCCATCCTCATTACCGCGGATGCCTCCAGTGCGTCGCTCAAGGCCTTGGACGACGCCGGCTTTCCTGTCGTGGTTGTCGATCCGCTACGGCTCGGCGATAGCAGGTGCAGCAGCATTGGTGCGACCAACTTCACCGGCGGCGTCACTGCCGCCGAACACCTGCTGTCCCTCGGGCACCGGCGCATTGGCCACGCTGGCGGGCCGCATTCAGTTGACTGCAGCCACGCCCGGTTGGCCGGCTATAGCTCGGCACTGCGTAAGGCAGGGATCACGCTAGACGAGACGCTGGTCAGCCACTGTGCCTTCACATATAACGCTGGCCGACAGGTCGCACCCGATCTGCTCGACCGATCCGACCGGCCTACGGCGATCTTCGCCGCCAGCGACGAAGTCGCCCTTGGGATCATGGAAGAGGCGCGTCGGCGTTCCATCCGGATACCCGAAGATCTCAGTGTGGTGGGGTTCGACGACACGTTCGTTGCGAGCCGTGCTACGCCACCGCTAACCACCGTCGCGCAGCCGTTGTGGGAGATGGGCCGAGTCGCGACGAGAACGCTGGCCCAAATGATCAGCAACGATGTCGTCGGCACTCGCCACATCGAACTGGCCACCCGGCTTGTCGTTCGCGACTCCACCGCGCCCTCAGCTGATGCGTACGGTCGCTTGCCCGAGTACGCACGACCGCGCTGAGCCGGTGAGGGCCTAGGCCGGCCGTGCAGCCATAAGCTGGTCGCGTCGACCAAGCGCCGGAAGGGAGATGGAGTGTCTCAGAGCGAGTTGCGTACGCGTGACGGACAGGCCACGGCGGTTTCCGACGAGGCCATCACGGCTCTGGGGGAAGTGTTGCGAGGTCGGTTGGTGCAGCCCTCGGATGCGGACTATGACGATGCCCGCGCCGTGTGGAACGGCATGGTCGACAAACACCCAGCGCTGATCGTCCAGTGTGCGGGGGTCGCTGATGTCGTCACATCGGTGAACTTCGCCAGGGAGCACGATCTGCTCGTTGCCGTCCGAGGTGGGGGCCACAATGCTGCTGGAAATGCGGTGTGTGACGACGGGCTCGTGATTGACCTATCCCTGATGAAAAGTGTTCGAGTCGATCCCCTCGCCCAGACGGTCCGGGCAGAAGGCGGCGTCACCATTGGTGATCTTGACCAGGAGTCGCAGGCGTTCGGGCTGGCCGTACCTATGGGCGTCGTCACCGAGACGGGAATCGCTGGTTTGACGCTGGCCGGGGGCATCGGTTGGCTCCGCCGCAAATACGGACTCAGCTGTGACAACCTCATTTCCGCCGATGTCGTCACTGCTAACGGCGAACTCGTCACAGCAAGCAGTGAAAACAACGCCGACTTGCTATGGGCGTTGCAGGGTGGCGGCGGAAACTTTGGCGTTGTCACCTCATTCGAGTTCCAGGCCTATCCCGTCGGCCCGGAGGTGTTCTTCGCCTTCGTCATTCATCCGGGCACGGGAATGGACGCTCAAGCAGCGCTGCAGTTCTACCGCGAATGGAGCCAATCGGCATCGGATGACATCAGTTCCTTCGCGATCCTGTGGCATGCGCCGGAGATTGAGGAGATTCCGGCCGAGCACCACGGCGCACCGATTGTCGTTTACCTCGCGATGTATGCCGGTGATGCAGGGGAGGGCGAAGCCGCCTTGCAGTCCTTGCGCGACTACGGCTCACCAATCGCTGATCTGAGCGGAACGACTCCCTACCTTGAGGTACAACGTTTCTTCGACGCCGACTACCCGGCCCATGAGATGCGCTACTACTGGAAATCCAGGTACCTCAACGAACTGTCTGCGGGCGCGATGGACGCCCTCATCAGGCTCAACGAAGCCAGCCCGTCACACCACTCCACCCTCGATGTCTGGCAACTCGGTGGGGCCCTCAGCCGCGTACCACCGCAGGACACTGCCTTCGGTGATCGTTCCGCCCCGTATCTCATCGGAATCGAGGCCAACTGGGAGCGCCCGGAGGATGACGCGGCATGCATCGAATGGGGAAGGGAGGTCTTTCGTGTGCTCGAGCCATTCTCCAGTGATCGCGAGTACTTCAACTTCCCCGGCTTGTATGAAGAGGGCGACCAGTCCGTCAGGGACACGTTTGGTGCGAACCTAGGACGCCTGCAGTCGGTGAAGCGGAAGTACGACCCGGACAACCTCTTCCGGCTCAATCACAACATCCCGCCAGCTGAGCGTTCGGACTAAGAGGCCGTCCTGGCCTCGGGTCATCCGCACGACTGGCGATACGATTCCCGCATCAGCACACCGCGGTGATGATCAAGCGCTGTGGGCCACTCGGGGGCACTGGAACCGCACGCGGAGGGAGACTGCGTGAGCCCCACGTACCGCCAGCCATTGGTTCGCCTAGAGGCAGTGTCGAAGTCGTACGGCAGCGGGTCTTCCAAGCTTGATGTGCTGGACCAGATCGCCCTGGACCTACCCCAGGGCGAGACCACCAGCCTCGTCGGCCGCTCCGGCAGTGGGAAGTCGACGCTGCTGTCGCTGATCGCCGGGCTGATGCGCCCCGATACCGGACATATCTCCATCGCCGGTCACCAGATGGATCAGCTCGATGACAACGGCCGGGCCAGCCTTCGCGCCGAACGGATCGGCTTTGTCCTCCAGTCCGACAACCTGATCCCGTTCTTGACCGCGGTCGAAAACGTGGAGCTGGCTCTAGGGTTCGCCTCGGGTCGACGTCCCGCCGCACGGGCCCGAGAACTCTTGGTCGACCTCGGACTAGGGCATCGGATGGATCATCTTCCCCGCCAACTGTCCGGCGGGGAGTCGCAGCGAGTGGCGGTAGCCGTGGCTCTGGCAAACGAACCGGACCTGCTCCTCGCCGACGAGGTGGTCGGCCAGCTGGACTCGACGACGGCCGCCGACGTAATGGAAATGATCTTCACGGCCTCCCGGGAGCGCAACCTCACGGTCTTGTATGTGACCCACGATGAGCAGCTCGCCCGCCAAGCCGACCGCTCGCTGCGCCTCACCGATCACAAGGTGGTTCGGGCGTGAGCATCGACGCTTCCATCACCGTGAACTCGGTGATCGTGGAACACCAGACAGCAAGCGGACCGGTACGCGCCCTCGACGGTGTCTCCTTCACTGTCGATGGCGGGTCGAGCGTGGCGATCACCGGACCCAGCGGCGGGGGCAAGTCGACGCTGCTCGGCGTGATCGGAGGGCTCTCTCGGCCAACGTGGGGCACCGTACGGATCGGCGATGCGGAGATCTCGGAGTTGTCCGAGCGTGATCGCTCCGACTTTCGACGCAGTCACATCGGGTTCGTCTACCAGGCAGACAACCTGCTTCCCTTCCTTACCCTGCTGGAAAACGTGGGGCTTCAGCTATCGCTCAACGGAAAGTCGTCAGGGACCGGGAAATCGCTAGCGGTGCTCGCCGAGCTCGGCCTTGCTGGCCTGGCCTACCGGCTACCCGACCACCTCTCGGGCGGGCAGCGGCAACGAGCTGCAGTGGCGCGGGCGATCGTGCACCAACCCAAGATCATTCTCGCCGACGAGCCGACCGGCGCGCTGGATACGGCCAACGCCGCCGGCGTCATCGACCTACTGCTGGCCATGCAGCGCGAGATCGGCGCGACATTGATCATGGTGACCCATGATCGCGACGCCGCTCGTCGGTTGGACCGGCAGATCCACCTTCGCGACGGACGCGTCTCATGATCGGCAGCTACGTCTGGCGCGACCTACGTCGCAACCCCAGACGCAGTCTCACCGCACTCGCCGGGATGACGCTTGGGATCGGCCTGTTCTCGGCCGTCTTGTTCTTCATCGACGGTTCCTCCGCGACTATGACCGAGCGTGCGATTGCGCCGATCCCGATCGATATGCAACGGGTCCTCTCCGATCCACTCGGCAATCAGGTCCGCCTCACCGAGCAGATCACCCCATCGCGGCTGCAACCGGGTCAGCGCGGGCACGTCACGCTCGTCTTGGCTAACAACAGTTCCCATCCCGCCAATGAGGTCGTCATCAGAGGCGAACCTTCCCCTCCATTGAAGTACGTCCCCAACTCGGCGACCCTCGACGGCTTGCGAATGCCCGATCCCGAGGGTGGCTTCCCGTTTGCTCAGGGAGAGGCCAAGCTCGGCCTCAACCTAGGCACGGTGCCGGCCAAGTCCAAGGTCACGCTCGGATACGACGTGGTGGCGGACTCAGCCGTGGAGTCCGTCCCCTCCCTGGGTCCGAGCGCGAGTTTCTCCAGTCGTGAGATTGGTATCCCGGTCAAGGCCAACACCTCTGAACCGCTGAGTCTTGACGAACTGACCCGCGAGATCAGCAAGATCCCCGGGGTTGCGCGAGCAGAGCCGCTGTCGTTAGTGGATCTCGACCGCGGCTCGCTCTCAGCTGGCCCCAAGCGGCTCCCCGAGGCGGTCCGCATCTTTGGCCTGGACAATCGATACCTCGAGCAAGACCCATCCATCAAGATCATCAACGGGATCCTACGAACCGGGCTCCGGCTTGATCAGCGCTGAGGCGGCTCGAGCCTTATCCATCGGTCCCGGTGGTGTCGTGCAGATTCGGGTGCCCGGCATGAGCCAGCCCCTCAGCGTACGCATCAGCGGCATTACCGATGTATCGCGGGCGAAATCGCTGTTCTACAGCCGGGAGGGAAAACAGCTCGAGCAGTTCGTCTATGTTCGAAACTCGGTGATCGTCGGGCCCGAGGTGTTCTCGAAAACGATCATCCCGGCATTCCAGAATGTGACGACGGCCCCGGGCACGATCCTTCGTAGCCGACCGATCCTGGAGGTCGACGTCTTCGTGGTGCGCGAGCCGCTCGATGCCGATCCCGCAACGGCCCTAGCCCAGACCAAGGCGGTCGCTGACACCGTGAATGCCGTCGCACCCGGGCAAGACGTCTTGATCGACAACATTTCCAATGCACTCGAGGTAGCCAGCGATGACGCCCGAACGGCCAAGCGCATGTTCGTCTTCCTCGGACTCCCTGGTGCCTTGCTGGCTGCCATCCTCACCTCGTACGCGGGCGGCGTGCTGGCCAGTGCGCTGCGACGGGAACAGGCGATCCTGCGGATCCGCGGCGCCAACCGGCATCACCTGCTCCGCATGCATGCACTGCGCGCCCTTGCACTCGCCGCTGTCGGGTCGTTGCTCGGTGTCGCGTTGGGTCTCATTTCGGCCGCTTTGGTACTGTCCGCCGATGCTCTGGCCAGCGCCTCTCCGGCGAGCCTGATCGTCTCCGCTTTGCTCGGTGCAGGCGTCGGGTTTCTCGCCACTGGCGTCGCACTGTACGCAGCGGGTCGGCGCTCGATCACCCGCCAGATCAGCGACGAGCGAGCGCAGTTGGCATCACGACCGCCGCTGTGGCGCCTTCTCGGGATCGACTTTCTGATCTTGGGAACCGCAGCTGCTGTTGCCTGGTACCAGCGTCGCCACGGCGGCTTCGAGGGTGTGCGCGGATCGGTGTACTACGGCCGCTCAGTGGTGTTGCGCCAGCAGCTGGTGATCATCCCGATCGGAATCTGGCTCGGCGGTGTTCTGGTGCTGGGCCGCGTCGTGGAGCGAGTGTTCGCCCACCTGCCGCTGCCACGTCGGCACCGGTTCGGCCGGCCACTCAGAGGACTCCTCACCCGCAGCATCCGGCGCCGCTCCTGGGCCGCAGCCTCGGCAGTGATCATGGTTGGCTTGATCGTCGCCCTCGGCACCAGCGTGGCCTCCTTCAGCGCGTCATATGACCAAGCGAAGGAGCGTGACGCGAGGTTCGTGGTGGGCTCGGACGTACGCATCACGCCGGCGCCGATCAGTGATCTTGATCATCCGCCGCAGTACGCAGACAAGCTCAAGGTCCCCGGCATTGAAACGGCGACGCCGGTGGTGTACGGCCTACTGAACGCGCTCGTCGAAAGCGAGCTCAACGAGGACGCTGGGAACATGGCCGCGGTCGATCCCGCCGCTTTTGGGCAGGTTGCGCCACTCATAGATTCCGATTTCGTCGGGACAACAGCGGCTAGCGCGATGGACGCCTTGCAGCGCCAGCCGGACGGCGTGTATTTGGGCATTGAGCTGGCCGATCGGCTTGACGTGGAACCTGGCGACGACGTACAGGTTCTTTTCGCTCGGGCAACCAAGGAGCAGCAGCTGTCCGAGATGAAGATCATCGGGCTTTTCGAGCGCGTTCCCGGCTTTCCCGAAGGCGTGGACCTCCTGGTCAACATCGAACGTCAGATCCAGCTCATTCCCTCCACCAATGCCACGTTCTTCCTGGCGCAGACATCCGACCCGAGCGATGCGACTCTGGATCAGGCCATCGCCGAACTGCAAGAAGGTCCCGGTTCGACGGATGCTCTACAGATCGATA
Organism: uncultured Actinomycetota bacterium; assembly: GCA_963730505.1. Taxonomy (GTDB): domain Bacteria; phylum Actinomycetota; class Actinomycetes; order Propionibacteriales; family Propionibacteriaceae; genus Microlunatus. The sequence goes on along the minus strand of CAVSSB010000034.1, from coordinate 1,179 downwards.
CGCGGGCAACTGCACTCGACAAGGACCAGTCAAGTCTCGCGGCGCTGAACATTCGCGGCCTGCTCACTCTCGACTCTGCTTACGGGTTGGCCATGGCGGCCACGGCGATCACGATCTTCGTCTTCGGGCTTTTGCTGCAGCGGAGGCGGGAATACGTCACGCTGCGCGCCCAAGGCATGCGGATCGGAAAGATCCGGTCGCTGCTGGTCACTGAGTCCGTCGGGGTGGCGGTAGTCGGAGCGGGCCTCGGGGCGCTCGTCGGCGCCGGTATGGCGTACTTCCTCGTGACTGTGCTGCGCCCACTGTTCGTACTTCGCCCGGAAGTCGTGCTGCCACGGGCCGACATTGTCCTGCTGGCCGCGCTTGTGCTCGCTGTATCGGTCATCGCGTCGCTGGCGGCCACCACCCTTATTCGTCGCCTACCTCCTGGGGAGCTGTTACGTGATGAGTAGCCAATCGAAAGACAGTCGCACCTCGACATCCGGCAAATCGGCGCTCGGTATTATCGTCAGCGAAATGCGTGCGCCTGTCCGCTTTCGCCGCAAGGCTTTAGCCGTCGCCGGTGCTTTTGCTGTGGCATCCGCGACGGCAGCTTGCAGTGCTGGGACATCGCAAGAGACGGCACCATCACCGTCGCCCACCCCGACGCCAACGCAGGTAGCTGCATCGACGCCATCGCCCACCCCGTCTCCCACGCCCAGTCGCCCGGCAGTGCAGAGGGTCAACGCGGACTACAAGAAATTCGACCCGAAGAACTTCGGCGAGCCAACGGGTGACCTGAACAAGTGGTATCCACTGGTACCCGGAACTCAGACGCTGCGGGACGGTTCGATCACACGCGGAAGCCGGAAGCTCACGCATCAACTACGCGTCACTGTCACGGATGTGACGAAGGAAGTGAACGGTGTCCGTACCGTCCTGGTTTTGGACCAAGACATTGACGCCGGCCAGGTTGGCGAAGCGTCGCTGGACTACCTCGCGCAGGACAAATTCGGGAACATCTGGTACCTCGGGTCGTACACCGAGCTTTATGAAGGTGGCGAGTTCGTCAACGCCGTCGATGCCTGGCTTGCGGGCGAGAAGGATTCGAAGCCGGGTGTCTGGATGTTGACTGACCCGAGAGAGGGCATGAAGTTCGTCCAGGCTCACACCTCGGAGGAGACTATTCGCGCCGAAGTT
>CAVSSB010000033.1:0-75704 GCA_963730505.1 uncultured Actinomycetota bacterium | reverse complement strand
CCTCCTGGGCCGAGTATCCGCTCATGGCCGCCTGGAACTGCGCCTCGGCCGCCGGGTGATGGCCCAGGTAGCCGTACAGCGGCTCACCGTGGATGTGCTCGAACGCCGGTCGGCCCGTCTGAACGCTGTAGAGCATGTGGCCATAGGCCTGCCAAAGCCACTCCTCGCCATACAGGATCGCCAGGCCACGCAGCGAACCAGCCTGGTTTGTCTGCAGCACCTGGGCGAGCGGGGTCAGCCCGAAGGCTCCATCCGCGGTCTCAGCAAACAGGCCGATGCTGGCCAGGGCGCGCAGCAGGCGATAGAGCGCCTGCGGGTCGGCGCCGACCGCCTGCGCCAGCGCGTGTGGCGTTTGCGGGCCCTGCTCCAGGTGATCGGCCAGGCCAAGCTTGGCCGCGACGTAGATCAGTTGGGTGACACGGAAGCCCATGATCAGCTGTCGCAACGTCGCGGCATCCGCCGGTGGAGCCTGGGAACGTGGCTCATTCATCGGATTCCTTTCGAAACCTTGCCTACCAGACCAGCTAGCTCAACAGCTTTCTAACAGCTCCGGCGCCTCGTCGAGGCTAGCCTGCTGGCCGGCTGACTGCGCCATCGCGTATCCGAGGTATCTCCGCTGCGAAGGTGTGGCGGATGACGGCTGGCAATGCGGCAACGATTGTATTCAGGGTAGGTGGCAACGGTGCAGGCGGAACCAGGCCTCGCCTCATCAGCCGACACCGCCCGCACTCTCTCGTCATGCGTAGGTCCGTGGTTCGATTCCCCGAGGCGGCTCGAGAGATATCCCTTTGAGATAAGGGATTTCAGGAAAGCAAAGCCCCTCGCGAAGTTGATCACGTTGGCGCCGTACACATTCTGTTAGTGCACGCCACTCGTGACGTCTGGTCGGTGGGTGCCCGGCTTGCCGCGCCGGCAGTCTCAACGCGTCGGCGTCACGGTCGTTGCGAGCTGTGGGCGGTGTGGCACTGGAGTCGGTGGGACTGGCCTCTTCATCCTTCCCGAACTGTGCCTGACCTGGTTGGTCGGTGTCGCTACGCTGCCAACTGACGGGCATGAACAAGGAGGTCACATGGCACTGCCACCCGCACCAGCTGGTTGGACTCGATTCCTGGTGAAGAGCAAGTTCGGCGCCGGTCGGGACTTCGATGTATCCGATCCGGGGACTGAGGAGCAGCTCTACTTTGTGGACGGCAAGATCGGGGTCCAGCCGAAGGCGGAGATCCGAGCGGGCGGGACTGATCCTGTTTATCGTGTCAAAGGCTCGCTGCTGGCGATCCCGAAGCACATGACCATCACTGATGCGACGGGCGCCGAGGTGGCGTCGCTGCGGGCGAAGACATTCTCCCCGATCAAGTCCAAGATGACCCTCAAAATGATGTCGGGTGAGCCGTGGATCCTGGAGGGCTCCTTTATCGAGAAGAACTACACGATCCGCTCGTCTGAGAGGCCGATCGTTGAAATCAGCCAGAAGTGGATCACGATGAGGGACAGGTACACAGTCGATGTAGCCGACGGGGTCGACCCCGGCCTGGCACTTGCCGTTCTGTGGGCGGTTGATCGTTGGGTCGAGCGGGACTGACACACACCGCTGACCGCTGGCCGATTCTCGATGACGTTTCGGCGATCGGCCCCCGTGCACGCAACGACAGCGCGGCGTACGTCGTGATCCGAGGCCCTTGCTGCGGCAGGCTGATTTTAACCTCCCTAAGGGTGTAATGCATCCGCCCTTGGGGTGGTTCAGTTGTAGACGGAGCCGAATCGTGGCCAACATGCCGGCCCTCGCTTCGCGCCAGAACCATCCATCACCTTCAAGGAGGAAAGCAGTGGAGATCATCGGTGTCATCATCGCCGGTATCATCATCGGCCTGTTAGGCAAGTTCGTCGCCCCCGGCAACCGAGACAACATCCCGCTCTGGCTGACCATCATCTGCGGCATCGGTGGGGTCTTGCTCGGCTGGTTCATCTACACCGCCTTCGGCGGCAACGGCAGCCCCGGCATCGATTGGGTGCGCTGGCTCATCGCCATCGCCGTAGCCGCTGTCCTGGTCATGATCGCCGCCGCCCTGACAGCCAGAACCCGCACCCGGGTCCTGTAACTCTCCGGGCCCATTGAGACGCCGAACACCGGACCGAGCCACAGATGACGCCGGCAGCCGCACCGCGCGATCTGGCCTACACGACAGGTTTGGTCGCCGCCTGCCAGCGGATCTGGACTGCACCAGACGTCGCCGCACTGTGGCGCACAGTCGTCGACGAAGCCCTGGGGCTGATCGCCGCCGACGGGGCAGCGATCGTCACCTACACCGAGCGCTCCTGGCAAACTCTTGCCGCACGCCCGAGCGACGGGGCGTCCGATGATTCGGCAGCAGCCGCGCTGATGGAGATGCTCTTCCGGCGGGGTCTGCTTCAGCACCCAGTTTCCATCGACGATCTGGTGGAAGACCCATCGTGGGAGGGGATAGGTTGGCGCGCGTTGCTGGTAGTACGCATTGATGGCTCGCCTCGTCAGCCGGTCAGTCTGGTGTGGTATGCCACGGGCCCGGCGTCCCTGTCGCCGTACGCCGACGTAGCGCAGGCATTCGCCCGTCACGCCAGTCTGGCTCTGGGAGCCCTTATGGAGCGTGACCACTTGAACCGAGCGGTGGCCGCACGGCATCGGGTGGGGTTGGCGCAAGGAATCTTGATGGCTCGCCGTCAGCTCACGGCCGACCAGGCATTCGCTCTGCTGAAACGCGAGTCGCAGGACACCCACGTGAAGCTACGTGCAATCGCCCAAATGGTCATTCAGACTGGCGATCTGCCTGTTGGCACGGAGTGGAGGCCCGGTGATACTGCGGCAACAGTCAGTCGACCCGGCGAGGACCAGGCATCTTCTCTCGGTTTCGTGCCAGCTCTCGGGCAGGGTTGCGAACACGCGCCGAGAGAATGCTTTCCTGCCGCCCGATTCAGCCCCTACGTCTGGATCGGGTCGGCTGCGGGGGCATCCCATGACGATTGAGGAATCCCACGTGACATCTGTTGAGGATGCAGGCCCAAGCCGCCGTTGCGCGGTCATCTACAACCCGACCAAGATCAGCGACAAGTTTCACGCCCTTGTGGAGGACAGCCTCCAGCGAAACGGCTGGGGTAACACGCTCTGGCTGGAGACCTCGGCCGAGGATCCGGGCCGCGCCATGACCAGACAGGCCGTCGCAGCACAAGTTGATCTTGTCATTGGTGCCGGCGGCGACGGCACCATCCGCTACGTGGCTGACGGTCTGGCCCACACCGGGATTCCGCTGGGGCTGGTACCTGCCGGCACCGGCAATCTGCTGGCTCGAAACCTGGAACTTCCACTTGAGGAAGTGGACGCCATCGAGGTCGCCCTTGGCGGGCAGATACGCCAGGTGGATCTGGTGAAGATCACTGTCGATGACCGGGCGTCAGAGCACTTCGCAGTGATGGCAGGGATCGGTATCGATGCCGTGATCATGGACGAGACCGATGAAGACTTGAAGGACAAGGTCGGCTCTGCGGCGTACTTCGTCGCGGCGGCGAAGGCATTGGGCCGGCTACCGGTGCGGATGACGGTGCAGCTGGACAGCAACCGTCCCGTCCGACGCCACGCCATGGTTTGTGTAATCGGCAACGTCGGCACTCTTCGGGGCAACCTCACCTTGATCCCGGGCGCTAGCCCGGATGATGGTCTCCTCGATCTCTATATCGCCTCCCCCCGCCGATTCCGACATTGGGTCAAGGTCGCCCTACGGCTCATCACCCGGCGAGCCAAGAAGGATGACCAGGTCGACCAGCGCAAGGGAAAGAGGGTGCGGATCGTTATCAACGGGAAGGACAACTACCAGCTCGATGGCGACGTTGTCGGGGAGTCGACCACTCTCTTCGCCGAGATCCAACCGGGTGCCCTGGCGATCTGTGTGCCTGCCCAAGCCGGTACCGAGCCGCAAATGTGACCCAGCGCCCCACTGTTGAAACTGACGGCGAACCCAGCCGCACGCTTCGGAGACACGTGGGCTGAGTATCGTCCCCGCTGAACGCCAAACAGTAAGGGGAGGGATAAAGACATGAATCGGCACGCAGTCTCCACCGACCACGCGCCCGCCGCCCTGGGGCCGTACAGCCAGGCCATCGTCGCCGGCGGCTTCGTCTTCTGCTCCGGAACGGCAGGAATCGATCCGGAGACCGGATCCATCCCAGAGGGAATCGAGGCCCAAACCGACCAGGCCCTCCAAAACGTGGCCGCTATTCTCAAGGCGGCGGGGGCTTCGATGACCGATCTGGTCAAGACGACCATCTTCTATTCCGATGTTGCTGACTTTGCGACACTCAACGAGGTGTACGCCCGGCACATGCCGGACCCGCCACCGGCGCGGTCAGCACCAGCTAATGTGCGGCTGCCACACGGCCTGCTGGTGTCCATCGAGGCCATCGCCGCACTCCCGAGCTAACTGACCACCGGCAGCACGCAGAATCACGACGAATTGTTCCCGGGCAACGTCTCGACTCTGAAGGTCAGCGATCCCGACTTATCGAGTACTTCGACGCCCTGTTTGCTCCGTTGCAGGCTGACCCGTCTGGTCGCGACGCGGGGCATGACGCCAAAGGATTATCGACGTGGCGACGAGCCAAAGCCAGAAAACAATAGCCCCGACATTCGTAAGCGGCTCACCCACATCGTGAAGCACGCCCGTGCTGCCCAGGGCCGCGACTTGGATGATTCCGCCCACCGTTGCGGCAACCCCAGCAAACACACCCACAACGCCAAGCCAGCGGGGGAAGACATCCGAGCCCAACATCCCCGCCGACGCTGCAAGGATTGACACCCCGATCGGGACGAATGCGACAAAGAACAGCAGGCTCGCTGCTGCCTCCAAGGCGACGATCGCGGAACCGTCGGGCCGCGTGTCAGCCAACCATCCGGCTGCAGCAGCCAGACCAGAAGACGCGATCTCCAGGGTGACGCTGACGATCATCGCGCCCACCGCGAAATCGACGAGCAGCGAGTCGCGGCTCGAGTCGCGGAAGGACTTTCGCAACGCCACCGCAAACAGGACCCGGCCGAGGAGCACGACGGCGAACCATCCGGCGGCGAAAGCGATGACACCGGAGTGGCCACGATGGGCCGCGACGACTACGTCAGGTTCAGCACCGAAGAGCGATCCGTCCGCGACCTCGGGAAGGAATGGGATCGCGACCCACTCGAGGAAGTAGAGAACGGTGCCGACCAGAGCCAGTCGATTTCCGACCAACCGATCCGAGCGATTCATGCTCGGATCTTTCCATTCAAACTGGCCTCAAGCAGCCTAATGACCCAGCAGTCAATCCGGCCAAGCGCGGTGGGCCGCTGCTCTGTGGTCGCGAGTCAACCGGTTGGGCCGACTCAGCTGTGCGGTTCTGGCTGAGCTGTCGAACTCGATGAACATGCGACAGAAATAGTCAGGATTCTCCTCGGCGACCCAATGGCCGGCGTCAGGCACCAGGTGTCCGGTGACGTCGAGGGCGACCTCCTCGCACATCGGCGCGTAGTTGGCGGCCAGGGTCTGGGCGCCTCCGCCTGAGGCGAGCACGGGGACGGCCAGCTTCCCATTGGCGGCGATGTCTGCGCGGTGTATCTCGGCGTCATGATCGAGTTCCCGATATATCTCGCAGAGCGCACGCATGGCGCCAGGTGCCTCGAACGCTCGCGCGTAGATATCGAGATCGTTTTGGGTGATCGCGTCCGGTTGGTAGGTGAGATCGTCGAAGAAGCGGGTGATGTACCAGCGCTCGCGACCGTGGGTCAAATACACGGCGATGTCGGGGTGGGCGTGGAAGTCAAAGTGCCAGGCGCTCTTGGCGACCTTGCGTTGCTCGTAGTAGTCAGTGCCAGGCAGCGGCGCTTCCATGGTGGTCAGGCTGACCACGTCGTCGCGGTACCGCAGCGCATAGGCGAACGCGACCATGGAGCCAAGATCGTGTCCCACTATTGAGATCGGTCCGTCGATGCCGAGCTCGTTGCGGGCGAGGTCGTGAAGGTCGCCGGCCATGGTCCATTTGTCGTAGCCATCTCGGGGCTTGGTGGAAGCACCAGCGCCGCGGTAGTCGGGCACGACGACTTGGTAACCGGCCGCCACCAGGGTTGGCACGACCTTGCGCCACGCGTGCCCGGTTTGCGGCGCACCGTGGATCAATAGCACCGTCTTCGACGTCTTCGGCGAGGTGCCGGCGAGGCTGTAGCCGATCCGAACGCCAGCGGCCCGGTCGATCCAGGCGCGACCGCGTCTGGTCTCGGCGGGGGTGGTGTCGTCTGCGGGACTGATCGGGTGGGGCATGTGTCGATCCTTCGGTTGGCTAGGTCGCACTTGGGCCCTGGGCGGTTCGGACCGAGGTCATGCCGATGCGTGGTCTCGCCATGAATGCTGAGGCTCCCAGCCGAGAAGACTGCGGGCCTTTTCGGTGGAGCAGAGTGCCTGGGTGCCCTCAACTGCACCGCGGACCTCAGTCCCGGGGAAGAACTCGGCCATCAGTTCCTTCGACGGCCTGCTCATGACTGTGTCGACGTTGGCGATGACGAAGTTGTCGAATCCGGGCTTGTCGTACTCCAGTGCGCGCATGACCGCTTGGGCTCCGTCCCGGGCGTCGATGTAGGACCACAGGTTCCACTTGCGGGAGGCCGGGTCGTTCTCGAAGGAGGGGAAGTCGGCGTACTCGGAGGGGTCGATGACGTTGGAGAAACGCAGTCCGATCATTTTCTGATCCGGATTCCACCGGCAGTACTGGCGCGCCATCTCCTCCTCGAGATCCTTGGCGAGGGCGTAAACGACTTCTGGAGTGGGCGGGACATTTTCATCCAGCGGAACGTACGTGGGCGGGTTGTGGAACGGGTAGCCAAGCAGCGTCTCGCTGGACGCCCAGACAAGGTTGTGAATGTTGAACAGCTTGGCGGCCTGAAAAACGTGGAAGGTGGAGACCAGGTTGTTGTCGAACGTGGCGACGTTGGGGGCGAAGGTCGCACCCGGAATGGCGGCCAGATGGACGACCGCGTCGACGCCGCTGTGCACCTCGTCGATGCCGGAGATGGCCTCGACGACCTGACCGTAGTCGGTGAGGTCGGTGCGGATGAAGCGCGCCCGGCCGTCTGGTGAGGGTACGCGGTCGAAGTTCACCACGGTCCATCCCTCCTGGATGAGCGCTGCGACCACGGCACGTCCGAGCTTGCCGCTGCCGCCGGTCACTGCCACTGTTCGATCCATCTATGCCTCCTCAGGCTTGTTGGTGTCGCTTGGGTGATCGGCCACGTCGTCGGGGTCGGTCAGAAGCCGGCCGGGTAATGCGGTTCGTACGCCGACTCCAGCTGCTGGTGTCGAAGAAGTTGATCCCCGCCTCGACTGCCTGACGGATCAGCGGTCTGCTGCTCTCCTCGTCCAGGGTCCATGGATGGGCGCCGCGCTTCTGATCGCCGAAAACGAGCCGTGAGATCTCCAGCCCGTGCTGCCTAAACGGATGTATTTCATCGCTCCTCATCTCCTTGGCCGAGGCGCAGCTCGGCTGGGTGTGCGGTTTCAGGCATCGGCGAACCGGCTGCTGAGGTCGAGGATGCTTGCGCAGACGAGGTCCCAATCGCCTTCGGCCGCCAGGTCCTGCGTCTGATCAGAGCCGAACTCAGTCGGACGCGGAATGAATGCGGTGCCGAGTCCCGCCCGTTGGGCAAACGTGAGATCGCGGTTGTGGGCCGCCGCGAGCATGACCTCGCCTGGAGCCAGCCGCAGGATCCACGCCATGTTCCGATACGCCTCTAGGGTCGGCTTGTAGGCCCTGGTCACGTCTGAACCGACGATCACGGTCCAAGGCAGTTTCGCCCGCAGCGCCATCCGCAGCAGCAGTGCGAGGTTGGCGTTCGACAGCGGTCCGACGATCACGTGTCTGCCGAGTTCGACCAGGCCAGCGACGCTGTCCTCCCACGGGTCCAGCCGCTCCCACGCCGCGTTGAGGTCGGCGAGGTCACGATCGTCGAAGTCGGCCGCGTTCAGGCCGAATTCGGCAAGGGTGGTGTGGAGATTCTCCAGGTGCAGCTGGTCCAGCGGCACGAACTCGCGACTCCCGTTGCGGATCAGCTCCAATGACGGCTCATATTTCGCACGCCACGCGTCGGTGAATCCTGCCGCGTCCAGGTCGATCCGGTGACGTTTGGCGAAGGTGGCGACGTCGCGGGCAACACCTGAGCGCCAGTCCACGACGGTCCCGAAGGTGTCGAAGAGAACGGCTTTGATTTCACGCCCAGTGGATGGTGCGACGTACGTCATCGTCGCGTTTTCTTCGGCAGGTGTGGTCGGGGCGAAGTAGTGGACCACATACCGTGCTGAGCCTGATGCGGGCGACGCCGGTTTGCACGGGGCAGATCCGGTTCTCCGTCGGGTTGGCGCAGGTCGACCATGGGACTCACTATTGGGCACAATTCCTCAACCTGTCAACCGGTTGACCAATTTTAGGCACTACTCCCACGGCGCGTCGCCTCAGTTTGAGGGTTACGCGGCCGATGTGTCCAAGAATCCGAGCAGGCGGCGCCGGGCAGTGTCCATGTGGGTGCTCATCGCTGAGGCGACGGCGTCGGCGTCGTGGCCGCGCAGCGCCTCCAGGACAACGCGGTGCTCAGCACAGGCCAGACGAGCATGGTCAGAGTCGTTGAGCCCTCGTTCGACCCAGACGCGGATCAGAGAGCGGACACTTTGTAGGAGATCCTCAAGCAGAGCGTTGTCGGCCGCGCCGGCGATCGTCTGGTGGAATTGCATGTCGGCGGCCACGAATGCACCGTAGTCGCCGTCAACGTGCGACTCCATTGTGGCCAGCTGGTCCTCTAGCTCAGAAATGTCATCGGGGTTCGAGGTTGCGGCGGCGAGCCGTGCCGCCTGAACCTCGAGTGCGTGGCGAACGTCGATGAGCTCGCGGGTCTTCGGCGCGCCAATCAACATCCCCCACGACAGCGTTTGCGGCAGCAGCTCCGATGCCCGGCCTCGCAGGTAGGTGCCGGATCCTGGGCGGACATCCACAACGCCGAGTAGTTCAAGCGCGGCCAGCGCCTCTCGGATGGCAGAGCGGCCGACGCCCATCGAGGCGGCCAGCTGCCGCTCGGGAGGGAGTCGATCTCCAGGCTGGAGCGTCCCCGTGGTGAAGAAGTCAAGTAGGCGTCGCGTCACCTCCGCAATGGCGGTGGTGCTGGTGATGTTCCCGCCGAGGGCAGCCGTTAGTTCGTCAGCAGAGAGCTGCAGTTTCTCGGCGCTAGGCCGGGGCATGGGCACAGGCTAACAGGCAGGCGGCTAACCGGTCGACCAAAATTGGTCAACCGGTTGCCAGGTTGGCCTGAGTTGACGAGAATTGCCAGTGAGTCCGCTTGCCCCACATCAAGCAACTAAACGCGAGGAGAGAACCGATGACGATCACCCTCGGGGTGAGCCTGAAGGCATATCTCGGTTACGACCAGACCCTTTCGTGGGCTGGGCGGGTCGCTCAGGGGAGAGCCGGACACCAGCCTGACCTGGAGCTGTTTGTGCTGCCGAGCTACCCGGCGCTCGCCGAGGTCGGCCGGATCCTCGCCGGAACCGGTGTCAGTCTCGGAGCCCAGAACTTGGCCGCCGACGACTCGGGAGCCCAAACCGGAGAGGTGACCGGCGCGATGTTGGTCGAACTCGGTTGCCGCTACGTGGCCGTCGGGCACGCTGAGCGGCGGTACCACTTCGGTGAAGGTGACGACGTGGTGGCCGCGAAGATCGCGGCCGCCTTCCGCCACGGCCTGACCCCGGTCCTGTGTGTCGGGGAGACTGACCACCGCACAGCCACCCAGGCGATCTCAGAGTGCATCCGGCAGCTCAATTCCGCCCTCACCGTGGCCCGCCGCATCGACACCGTCAGACGCGTCGTGGTGGCCTACGAGCCCATCTGGGCAATCGGCCAGGCCGAGCCAGCACCCGACGAGCACATCCTCGCAGTGATCGAAGGGATCCGGGGAGTCGCCGACGGTTCCTCAGTGATCTACGGCGGAAGTGCACAACCTGGGCTGCTGAGCCGGCTCGCAAGTGGAGTCGACGGACTGTTCCTCGGCCGATTCGCGCACGATCCGATGGCACTGACCGCGGTGATTGACGAGGCCGAGGCATTGACGGCGAGCGTAAACAGAGCAGCGCCGTGACCATCGGCCTCGGTACTTACGCGTTCTTCTGGCAGTGGCAAGAGACCGCCGAGGTACCCCTGGCCTTGACCGACATGGTGGATCGCACTGCCGACCTGGGGGTGGGCCTCTTCCAGATCTGCGACTACCCCGTACTGGAGTCCTACGACTCGAATGACCTTGATCAACTACGAGTTCGCGCCGCCAAACGGGGAGTGCGTCTGGAGCTTGGCACTCGCGGAGTGCGCCCGGAGCACCTTCGGCGCTACCTCGAGATGGCCCGCCGCCTCGACGCCACGCTGGTCCGAAGCATGATCAACACCGCGGACCACCGGCCGAGTCCTGATGAAGCGGTCGAGCTGTTGACATCGGTCGCGCCAGCGTTCGAAGCGGCCGGCGTCACGGTCGCACTCGAAACCTACGAACAGGTTTCGGTGAACACCCTCGTCGACATCGTGACCCGCGTCGGCTCCCCAGTGATCGGCATCTGTGTCGACCCCGCCAATTGTGTTGCCGCGCTCGAGCTACCCACCGCGACCGTGGAGGCCGTCGCGCCCTACGCGCGCAACATTCACGTCAAAGACTTCGCATTCAGCCGCCGTGACGGTTGGGTGGGCTTCACCCTTGCGGGATGTCCGCTGGGAGAAGGCCTGCTCGACTATCAGCACCTGATCACCACAACCCATGCTCGCGAGCGGGGTCTTAGCCAGATCATCGAGCACTGGCTGCCTTGGCAGGGAGACAGCGCCAGCACGATCCGAACCGAAAACGACTGGAACCTGCACAACCTTCACTATTTAAGGAGCCAAGCAGCGTGACTGAACAGCAGCTGAAGATCGCCCTCGTGGGAGCAGGCGGGAAGATGGGCATGCGAGTCGCCGACAACTTGCAACGCAGCTCCCATGACGTCCGCTACGTCGAGAACTCCCCGGCCGGCCAGCAACGCACCCTCGAGGCCGATCGCAGTCTCACCGAGTCCAACACGGCGGTCCGCGACGCCGACGTAGTGATCCTTGCGGTCCCCGACATCGCCCTCGCGCCGGTCTCAGCACAAATCGTTCCCGCCTTGCCGTCCGGGACCGTCGTACTGACCCTCGACCCCGCCGCTGCGTATGCAAACCTGCTCTACCAGCGCAGCGACATCGAGTATGCCGTCGCGCACCCCTGCCATCCCTCAGTGTTTCTGCAGCGCAAGACCGAGGCCGAGCTGAACGACACGTTTGGCGGTATCGCCGCACCCCAAGATGTTGTCGCTGCCCTGGAGTCAGGCAACCCCGACAAACAGGCCGTCGCTGAGACGGTCATCCGGCTGATGTACGGCCCCGTTGTCGACGTGCACTGGGTGACGGTGAAGCAGCTCGCCTACCTCGAGCCCACCCTGGTCGAGGTTGTCGCGTGCATGGTCGGCGACCTGCTCAACGACGCACTGCAAGAGAGCATCCACACCGCTGGCGTACCAGAACGCGCCGCCCGTGCCATGTTGATGGGTCATGTCCAGGTCGCCCTGGCGAACGGACTCCGCGGCGACAACCCGTTCTCCGACGCCTGTCTGATCGCCATGGACTACGGGCGGGAGAAGATCATCAAGGAGGACTGGAAGTCGATCTTCAATGATGAGGAGCTCGACCACGTACTCAAGCAGATGCTTCACCTGGACCACATCCACCGCTAAGGCCGCATGGCCGCGTGCCGCCAGCGCGCCCCCGATTGAAGGTATGCGGGTGACTGGCCATCGTTGGTCTTGGGTTGAATGGCTTGGGTGACGCAGAAGCGGTCCATTGTGCTCCTCCACGGGGTGGTGTCCAGCCAGCTGACCTGGTGGCGGCTCAAGGTGGATCTGGAGGACCTCGGTTGGCAGGTGCACGCGGTCGACATGTTGGGTCACGGGTCACGGCACGCTGCCGGTCCGAGCGAGCTGACTATTGATGATCTTGCTCAAGACGTCCTCGCACAGATACCAGGGCCTGTGAATGTGCTGGCTGGTCATTCGCTCGGCTCGATCGTGGCCCTGACTCTTGTCGGGCTCGCGCCGGGGTACTGCGATCGTGTGGTAGTTGAGGATCCCCCTGGCCTTGGCGGGTCGCTTGACCTTCGCGACGTCGCCGACGGTGTGGAGGAGTTTGTGCGGGTTGCTCGTGCGGATCCCGCCGGGACCGTCGTGGCGCTACTCGAGGAGAACCCGATGTGGTCTCGCCGGGATGCGGAGAACTCGGTCAAGAATCGGCTGATGCTCGACGTCGTACGGGTTGCCCGACTACTGAGGACCAATCGGTGGAACCTTCAGGCACTCGTCCAGGACTGCCCCGTACCGGTGCAGCTGCTCGCCGCCACCGAGGACTCGGCGCTCACAGATCCTGATCGGTCAGTGCTGATGAATCGGCTCCCCGCCGATCACGTCGCCGTCTTGGAGAGTGGTCACACCATCCACCGCGAGCGACCCGCGTTATGGCTTCATCACGTACTGAGATTCGCTGAGTCGACCTGATCCGGCGACCTTGTTAGCGTCCCGTCGCGAGGCGTGCCGTCTGCTGGCCCCGAGTATCACCGTGAATGTCCTTTCAAGCTGAGAGGCTGAGCGGGAACCGAGCAGCCTAGGGGTCGGTCGCTCACCCCTGGTCACGGCGCAATCCCAGTGCGACCATTGAGACCGCAAGGTCAATCATGGCCACAAGAGGCATCGCCCGGATCGCGATGGCACTATCGTCTCGACCCACCGGTGATGGCGTGCTCAGCCCACCAACCACGGCCATCTAGGCCCCAGGACGAAGGAATGACGATGTTCGGACGACTCAAGCGGGGCGCAGTTCTCATAGCCGCGGCAGTGCTACTGACGACTGGGTGCGGTGCCACCGCCGACCGCGCCGAGCCCGGAGCCTCCGCGCCGGCAGACGAGCCACTCACTGGTCTGCGGTTCATGGTGCCGAACACGCCCGGGAGTGGGTATGACACAACCGCCCGGGCGGCCGCCCAGGTCATGGATGAGATTGGCGCGACAGAGAACATCGAGGTGTTCAACCTCGCCGGTGCCTCCGGCACGACCGGGCTAGCCAAGACGGTCTCGGAGAAGGGCAACGGCAAGCTGTTGATGATGATGGGTCTCGGTGTGGTGGGCGCCCAGTACACCAACAAGTCCACCGCCAAGCTTGACCAGACGACCCCGATCGCCAAGCTCATCGAAGAGTCCGGCGCCATCGTTGTGAGCAAGGACTCCCAGTACAAGACCATCACCGAATTGGTCGACGCCTGGAAGGCCGATCCCAAGTCGCTGGCTGTCGGTGGGGGGTCCGCTCCAGGCGGACCCGACCATCTGCTGCCGATGCAGTTGGCCCAAGCGGTCGGCATCGACCCCAAGGACGTGAACTTCGTGAGCTATGACGGCGGCGGTGACCTGCTGCCGGCTGTGCTCGGTAACAAGGTGGCGTTCGGTGCCTCCGGCTACGGGGAGTTCCTCGACCAGGTGGAGGCCGGCGAGATCCGCGTGCTGGCCACAAGCGGTGCCGAGAGGGTCAAGGTTCTCGACGCGCCAACTCTGAAGGAGTCCGGGATCGACCTCGAGTTCACCAACTGGCGCGGTGTCGTGGCCCCGCCGGAGCTGTCTGATGCCGACAAGCAGGCGCTGGTCAACGCCGTAGCCAAGATGCACGACAGTCAGGAATGGAAGGACGTATTGACCAAGAATGACTGGGCCGATGCCTACCTCGCCGCCGATGAGTTTTCCACTTATATGGCTGACCAGACCAAGCAGGTGGAGGACGTGTTGAGCCAGCTCGGACTAGCGTGAGCGAGTCGGCAGCGGCTGCCGGCCCCCTGGTGCCAGCAGCTGAACCTGAGCGGCGGAGCCGGGTCCCCGACTACCTACTCTGCGCAGGTATGGCGCTGGCCGGGGTCGTGGTCCTCGTCGATGCCCTTCAGCTGAGCAACAACCGCACCGGCACCGACCCACTCGGGCCGAAGCCAGTGCCCTTGCTGGTGGGCAGCTTGCTGATCATCTTGGCAGCCTGCTTGGCCGTGTCTGTGGCCCGGGGGCATCTAGGCGAACAGGAGGCCGGTGAAGACATCGACCTGCACGCCAAGGCCGACATGAAGACGGTGCTGCTGCTGGTCGGCGTATTCGCCGCCAACATTTTATTGATCGACATCCTCGGCTGGGTGATCAGCGGAGGTCTGTTGTTTTACGGTTGCGCGATCGTGCTCGGTAGCCGACACTTCATCCGCGATCTGGTGATCGCCGCTGCGTTGTCGCTCGGCACGTTCTACGGCTTCGCGATCGGGTTGGGAGTCGCACTGCCAGCCGGCATCTTGCAGGGAATCCTGTGATGGAAAGCTTCCAGTTCCTCGTCGAAGGGTTCGCCACGGCGGCAACCCCAGTCAACCTCCTCCTGGCCCTGCTCGGTGTGGTGATCGGGACGGCGGTCGGTGTGCTGCCCGGGATCGGGCCCGCGATGACCGTGGCGCTGTTGCTGCCAGTCACGTACGAACTGGAGCCGACCAGCGCAATGATCATGCTTGCCGGGATCTTCTACGGCGGCATGTACGGCGGGTCGACAACGTCGATCCTGCTGAACACGCCCGGCGAATCGGCCTCGGTGGTGACCGCCCTCGAGGGCAACCAGATGGCCAAGTCTGGCCGGGCCGCGCAGGCGCTGGCCACGGCGGCCGTCGGCTCCTTCGTGGCGGGCGCCATCGGTACCACGCTGCTGGCCTTCACGGCCCCGTACGTGACCCGGTTCGCCATCTCACTGGGCGCACCGGAGTACTTCGCGGTGATGCTAGTCGCCTTCATAGCTGTCACAGCCGTGCTGGGCAGCTCGCGGCTCCGAGGCTTCATTTCGCTCACCATCGGCCTGACCATCGGTCTCATCGGCATCGACGCCGTCAGTGGCCAGGCCCGGCTCACTTTCGGCATCCCTCAGCTCGGCGACGGCATCGACGTAGTCGTCGTCGCCGTCGGCATCTTCGCCGTCGGTGAGGCGCTGTGGGTGGCGGCGCATCTGCGCCGCAAAGCGGCCGAGGTGATCCGGGTCGGCCGGCCGTTCATGGGCAAGGAGGACTGGAAGCGATCATGGAAGCCGTGGCTGCGGGGCACGGCGTACGGCTTCCCGTTCGGCGCGGTGCCCGCCGGTGGGGCGGAGATCCCGACCTTCCTGTCCTACATCACCGAGAAGCGGCTGACCAAGCACCCGGAGGAGTTTGGCAAGGGCGCGATCGAGGGCGTCGCCGGCCCGGAGGCGGCCAACAACGCCAGCGCGGCCGGAACCATGGTGCCGATGCTGTCGCTCGGTCTGCCCACCAATGCCACGGCCGCGGTGATGCTGGCCGCACTCACCTCGTACGGCATCCAACCTGGTCCGCTCCTACTGCAGCGCGAAGGTGCCCTGGTCTGGGGCCTGATCGCAAGCCTGTTCATCGGCAACACGCTGTTGCTGCTGCTCAACCTGCCGCTGGCCCCGATCTGGGCGAAGCTGCTGCGGATCCCGCGGCCCTACCTGTATGCCGGCATCTTGTTCTTCGCCTCGATGGGTGCGTACGCGGTGAACGGGTCGTCGTTCGACCTGATCTTGCTGTTGGCGCTCGGATTGCTGGGCTTCGTGATGCGGCGTTTCGGGCTGCCGGTACTGCCGCTCATCGTCGCGGTGATCTTGGGGCCGCGCGTCGAGCTGCAGGGCCGCAGGGCGTTACAACTGTCATCCGGCGAGTGGCGTGGCCTGTTCGGGAGCACCAACCCGGCCACCGGCGAGTTTGAACTATCCGCGATCGCGATCACTTGCTACGCGATCATCGTATTGATACTGATATGGCCGTGGTTGTTCAAGGCTATCCGGCGGGTCCTGCCGGCCAAGGCAGCCGCAGCGGTCGAGGCGGTTGCAGAGGAGCCGGCGCTCTCGGTGGCGGAGCACCACCACATCGATGTGCCCGATGCGGCGACGACCACAACCCACCCCGACAGCATGGAGACCCGCGAGTGACCATCGTCGTCGGATACACCCCGACGCTCGGCGTGATCGGTATCCGCCGCCGCTCCGCCGTAGGCAAGATGGTGGTCGGATGTTACGCGCACCGCATCCTGATGGACTCAGCCTGCCCGGTGCTCACCGTACGAGCGGCCTGATGTCAACGGAAACATCCGACCAGATGAGCACAGCCGATCTGGTCGACCTGCACGGTGAGGCACTGCAATCGATCCCGCTCCAGCTGCGAAGCTTCGGTAGACGTACTCGCTTCGCAGGTCGAGCGGTGACGGTCAAGTGCTTCGAGGACAACGCACTGATCAAGTCGACGCTGGCCGATCGGCCCGACGCCGCTGGCGCGGTGTTGGTCGTCGACGGGGGTGGTTCATTACGCGCGGCATTGGTCGGCGACGTGATCGCCGGTATCGCCGTAGACCGCGGCTGGGCCGGTCTGGTGATCAACGGGGCGGTCCGCGACAGCGTCGCCCTGAATGGTCTGGATATTGGCATCAAGGCGCTGGGTACGAACCCACGCAAGAGCGGCAAGACCGGCTCCGGCCAGGTTGACCAGCCGATCGAGATCGGCGGAGTGTGGATCAGTCCTGGCCGGACCGTCGTCTCCGACGAGGACGGAATCGTCGTCCTCCCTTAACGACTCGAAGGCACCCGGACCATGTCCTCGTAATCTCGAAGGAGTGAAGCGCCAGCAAGGTTCAGAAGATGAACTGGTGCCTCACGTCTGAGGGTGGGAGGCTGTCGGCATGCGGAGCTACGGGCAGTACTGCCCGATCGCCCGGGCGTCGGAGCTGCTTGCCGAGCGCTGGTCCATCATTGTCCTGCGCAACATTGTCATCCTGGGCTGCCGGACCTTCAACGAGATCGCTGACGGCGCACCCGGCCTGTCTCGGGGTCTGCTGTCGAAGCGGTTGCGAGACCTGGAGCGGGCTGGGGTGATCGAGATCCGGCGTAAACCCAATGGCCCTGGCTCGATTTATGAGCCCACCGAAGCGGGTCTGGAGCTCACGCAGGTGATGCAGGCGCTCCAGCACTGGGGCTCGAAGTGGGCCGACCTAACCCCCGAGCAGGCCCATCCCGGCGTCGTGCTGTGGATGTGGGCGACCTTTTTCCTGGATCGCGAGCGGTTGCCGCAGCGCCGGATCCTGGTCCGCTTCGACTATCCCACCCTGTCCGGCCCGGGCAGCCGCAGCTGGCTGCTCATCGAGCGGGGCGACGCCGAGATCTGCGAGAAGTACCCCGGCGGTGACGAGCACCTGGTCGTGGTCGTCAACGATCCGGTGATCTTTGCCCGCTGGCACCTGGGCGAGATCGGATGGGGCGACGCCCTGCGATCCGGGGCGATCGAATTAAGAGGGCTCCGGAACCTCGCTCGAGCCCTTCCGACCTGGCACCGAGATCATCAACGGGGCCCTCAACCGCTCCACAGCAGCCACCCGGACCCAAACCGGGCCGCGCTCGCGTCGGCGGTGCCGCGCGCCTGAGGACGACCGGGGCTGAGTGGTGCAGCGCTCGCTTCCAGGGCACTAGGTTCAAACGTTGCACTTCTTCTCCGAGAGCACACACATCACGATCGACTTACGTCGACACATTGGATGGACGGAGAGCGTGATGGAGATTGCAGGGTTCTTGGGAGCGGTGTTCGAAGCGGGCGACGAGGGCTTCGAAACCGCCCGACAGATCTGGAATGGGGGCATCCAGCGCCGGCCGGCCGTCATCGCCCGCTGTACCGGGACTGCTGACGTGCTGGCCGCCGTGCGCTTCGCTCGGGAGCGGGAGCTGCCGATAGCGATCCGTGGCGGGGGGCACGCTGTGGCGGGGCACGCGGTGTGTGACGGCGGCCTGGTGATCGACTTGTCGACCATGACTGGCGTGCGGGTCGACCCGCTTGCTGGAACGGTCCAGGCTCAAGGGGGCTGTCTGTGGCGCCACGTCGACCACGAGAGCCAGGCCTTCGGGCTGGCGGTGACCGGTGGCATCGTCACCCATACCGGGATCGGCGGGTTGACCTTGGGGGGCGGGATCGGCCACCTTATGCGCCGCTTCGGGCTCACTATCGACAACCTCGTGTCCTGCGATCTGACTACTGCCGATGGCGAATTCCTCGTGGCCAGCGTGGATGAGCATCCCGATCTGTTCTGGGGCTTGCAGGGTGGCGGCGGCAACTTCGGAATCGTCACCTCCTTCAAATACCGGCTCCACCCGCTCGGCCCCACCGTGCTCGCTGGCCTGCTGGCCTGGCCCATGGCCGAGGCGGAGGACGTGTTGCGCTTCTTCCGTGACTTCGTGGCCGAAGCTCCTGACGAGGTGGGGATCATGGCCAACCTGCGGCTGGCTCCGGCTCTGCCGATCTTCCCCCAGGAGCTGCATGGAAGACCCATCGTGGCGCTCATCGTCTGCTACGCCGGGCCGATGGGCGAGGGAGAGGAGGTGCTGCGGCCGCTCCGCCAGTTCAAGGCGCCCGCGCTCGACACTGTCGGTCCCAAGCCCTACGTGGCTCACCAGGCGATGTTCGACCCGGCCTACCCCCACGGCCGTCATTACTACTGGAAGGCCTGGAAGCTGCCGCCCCTCACCGACGACGCCATCGACGTGATCATCGAGCAGGCCGCGGCCATCACCTCGCCGCTTTCGGCCATTCCGATCTTCACTCTGGGCGGGGCCGTAGCCCGAGTCGACGACGACGACACCGCCTTCACGGGCCGGAGCGCGGCGCACGACATCAACTTTGTCGCTTCCTGGCTCCCCGACGACCCCGAGCCCGAGCGCCACAAGGCATGGGCGCGGGCGGCCTGGGAGGCAATGCGACCGTTTGCCCACGGTGTCTACGTCAACTTCATGTCCGATGAACCCGCGTCGCATGTGCAGGTCGCCTACGGAGACCGCAAGTACGCCCGGCTGGCTGCGCTCAAGAGCAAGTACGACCCATCAAACGTCTTCCGCTTCAACCAGAACATCCCCCCAGCCAGCTAAGCGGTACCAGCGCAGCCTCCCGCTCTCCAACCGCAACGGGCGAGGAGCCTGACTACCAGGCCACGGGTGCAGTCGCTTCCACGGACGATGAACCTGTACGCAAGACAGCCTGGTGCGAGCGACATCTCGGCATTTAGGGCTTGACCCCGCATAAACAGGTCGATCGTCTTGGCATCTGCCGCTTCGAGTCGCTGCTCTGGGGTAATTGACCGGGCGGAGCCTGCCCAAAAATGCCAGCCTCCAGAAGGACTGATCATCAGTGAGCACAGCACACCAGGGCAGTCGACCAGTTCGATTTGCCGCCGTCGGTCTGGACCATGCACATGCATTCGGGCAGATCGAGGGCCTGCTCAATCAGGGCTGCCAGCTCGTCGGGTTCAGCTCCGAGGACCCCGCTGCGGCCGTTGCGCAGGCGGTTCAGCGTCGCTGGCCTGATGTGATGTGGATCGAGGACCCGACCAGCCTGCTCCGTGATCCCTCGATCGATGTGATCGTCACAGCGGCGGTTCCGGACCGACGCTCCGCCATCGCAATCGAGGCCGTGACGAATGGCAAGGACGTCGTTGTCGATAAGCCCGGCTGTATCACGCTCGATCAGCTCGACGAGATTGAGAAGGCAGTCAGCCAGTCGGGTCGATTCTGGTCTGTCACCTTCTCGGAGCGGTTCGAGGTGCGCTGTGCGATCAAAGCCGGAGAGTTGATTCGAGAGGGGCGGATCGGGCGAGTCGTGCAGACCCTGGGACTCGGACCCCATCGGGAGGGCGACCGAGCCCACCTCGCGGGTGGTCAAGGACGTCCGGAATGGTTCTACGACCGCAACCGAACCGGAGGCATCATCACCGACATCGCCAGCCACCAGATCGACCAGTTCTTGTGGTTCACCGGCGCCGAGGAGGCCGAGGTTGTCTCGAGCACCGTCGCCAACTACACCCATCCGGAGCTGCCAAAGATGCAGGATTTCGGCGAGGTGACGCTGCGGGCCAACGGTGCCCATGGCTACGTCCGCGTCGACTGGTACACACCGCAAGGCCTGCCGACGTGGGGAGATGGCCGGCTGGTGATCTTGGGCACCGAGGGCTACATGGAACTCCGCAAGTACGTCGATGTGGCGGGTCGCCAGGGCCGAGATCACCTGTTCGTGGTCGACGACGCCGGTACGGAATACATCGACTGTTCCAATGTTGAGCTCAGCTACTACCCCGACCTGGTGCACGACGTGATCGCACGCACCGAGACAGCCTGCCCTCAGAAGCACACCTTCGAGGTGATGCGGCTGGCGATCCGCGCGCAGCAGAGCGCGACGATGCTGGGGTTTGCCGAGTGAACGGACTGACTGACAGAGAAACGCTCCGTGTCGGGATCGTCGGATGTGGCTCGATCGCTCGTGCGCACGCCCTCAGCTACCAGACTCAACGCGCGCGTCGAGTTGGTGGGCGTCGTCGACGTCGAGCCCGTACGTGCCGCTGGCTTCGCCGAGCACTACGGGACCACGGCATACCGATCCTGCCGGGAGCTCGTCGATCAACAGCCCGACCTCGTGTCGGTTGCCACGCCTCCTGGGAATCACACGGAGGTCGCCGTTGAGCTGCTCGAGGCGGGATGCTCGGTCCTCCTGGAGAAGCCCCCAGCCACGACTTTGGCCGACATGGACGTGCTCGCCGCCGCCGAAAAGCTGAGCTCGGGCTCGATCTACGTGGTGTTTCAGCACCGTCATGGATCGGGCGCGCGTCGCGCCCACCGTCTGCTCCATTCGGGCGCGTTGGGAACTCCGCAATTAGCCGTTTGCGAAACCCTGTGGTACCGCCCGGACGACTACTTCCTGCCCGAGTGGCGTGGCAACTGGGTCGGCGAAGGTGGCGGACCGACTCTCGGACACGGCATCCATCAAATCGACCTGCTTCTCCACCTATTGGGCCCGTGGGAGACCATCGACGGTCGTGCGGCGCGGATCGCTCGTCCCGTTGAGTTCGAGGACGTGTCGCTGGCAATCCTTACCTTCGCCAATGGCGCAGTAGGCACAGTCGTGACCAGCCTGCTCTCCCCGCGAGAGCTCAGTCGCATTCGGGTGGATACCACTGGCGGCACCCTCGAGGTCAATCACGTCTACGGCTACAGCGATGCCGACTGGTCCTGGACACCCGCGCCTGATGCGACAACTGCTGCCAGCCTGGGGCGCGATCCCGGTCTGCCGGACGACCGGCGGTACCGGCCACCCGGGGTCGGCAGGCAGCGAAGACACCTGGGCCGCCTCCGCTGGGTCGGATCTGCCCAGTAACCACGCAGCCCAGATCGATCAATTGGTAGATGACCTGCTCGCCGGTCGCCGGCACGACACGACGCTGGCCAGTACCCGTCCGACGATGGAGTTCATCACCGCGCTCTACGCGTCGTCCATCGAGCGCGAAACCGTTCACCGACGGGATCTAACTCCGAGTGACCGCTTCTACCACAGCCTCAACGGTGGGCTTTCCGCGGACACGATCACCGCTCGCCTGAGTGCAGGCCGGTCATGAACCACATCCGGGAGCGGTTGTTGATCAGGTCCGTCGCACATGATCCGCCAACGTCTACACCCCAACACCCACGAAAGGCTCCACCATGACCTCCCTCCGATTGCGATCGCAAGGATCGCTGGCTCAAGCGCTCGCGTCGGCGCTCAGCAGAGCAACGGCCAGGACGGACCGCGCCGCGTTCCCCGGTCGGCCTCGATTGCTCACTGCACTCCTCTTACTAATCTGCCTCCTCGCCGCGGCGGGGTGCGCTCCCGGCCAAAGCCTAAGGAGCGAAAGTGATTCCGGAGGGGTCACGCTGCGAGTCTCCACCTGGGGCAACGACTCGCGGGTCAAGCTCACCCAGGAGGCGGTGGACGCCTTCACAGCGGCGAACCCGGACATCAAGGTCACTATCGAGAACACCGACTGGGGCGGCTATTGGGACAAGCTCGCCACGATGACGGCGGGCGACAACTCACCTGACGTCATCCAGATGGACGAGTCCTACATCGCCGCCTATGGCGCCCGAGACGCTCTGCTCGACCTGGGCACGGTGAAGGACAATCTCGACCTGTCGGCGATGGACCCGAAGGTGCTCGATACTGGCAAAGTCGGGGCGACGCTCGTCGGCGCCCCAATCGGCGTGGCGAACTTCTCGGTCGGAGTCAATCCCGAGGTGTTGAAGAAGGCCGGTGTGTCGATGCCCGACGACAAGACCTGGACCTGGGACCAGCTCGCGCAAGTCAGCGGCGCAGGTCACCGGGAAGCTCGGGTCCCAGGGCGTGTACGGTTTCGACGGATTCGGCACTGGTGCCGCGGAACTGGGCGCCTGGGCTCGGCAACATGGTGAGGAAGTCTGGCCCACCCAAGGCGCTGGAGTCAGCCAAGCCACCATCACCAGCTTCTTCGACTACGCCAACAAGCTGGTCGCCATGAAAGCCACACCTCCGGCCGAGGTTCAGGTGGAGAATGCCACTGCCGTTCTGGACCAATCGTTGTTCGCAACCAACAAGGCCGCTTTCCATTTGCTCTTCCACACCCAGATCTCGGCCTTCGGCGCGGCGAGCGGCACGGAGATGAAGCTGCTTCGGCTTCCGGCGCAGGCGACGGGTGAGTCGCCGAACATGGTCGACAAGGCATCCATGTACTGGTCGGTGGCAGCGCGCTCACAGCACGCGGATGCCGGTGCCAAACTGATCGACTTCTTGCTCACCGATCCTGCGGCCACCAAGGTCCTCACCACCGAGCGGGGCATCCCGGCAATCCCGGCGGTGCAAAAGGAGGTCGCTCCGCTGCTGGATCCGCAGGCCACGATCGCGCTCGAATTCACGCAGTCGATCGCGCCCGAGTTGGCGCCGCCGCCCCAGGTCACCCCGCCCAACGCCTCCGGCTTTAGTGCCGAGTTCACTCCCGTGGGCACCGAAGTGCTCTTCGGTCGGATCAGCGCGGCGGAAGGCGCTACCAAGGTGCTCTCGATCATTGAGAGCATGAAGTAGTCGATGGAGGCCTGGTCCTGCAGGGATCGAGCCGTGACGCCAGGATCGTGTCAGTGAAGATCGCCGACGTACGGGTGGTCGTGTCCTCGCCCGGCCGCAACTACGTCACCTTAGTCATCGAGACCGAGGACGGCTTGGTCGGAGTGGGTGACGCGACCCTGAATGGCCGCGAGCTGGCGGTGGCGGCCTACCTTCGTGATCATGTTTGCCCGCTTCTGGTCGGCCGGGACGCGCGCCGCATCGAAGACACCTGGCAGTACCTTTACAAAGGCGCTTACTGGCGGCGTGGTCCGGTGACCATGACAGCCATTGCGGCAGTCGATATTGCCCTGTGGGACATCAAGGGCAAGCTGGCCGGTCTGCCGGTGTACGAGCTGCTAGGCGGTGCGGCACGGGATGGTGTGATGGTCTACTGCCACGCCAGCGGTTCCACGCTGGACGAGCTCAGCGCGGACTTCCAGCATCATCTCGACCTCGGTTACCTGGCGATCCGAGCCCAGGCCGCCATTCCCGGCTTGGAGAAGACGTACGGCATTGCGCCGACCGACGGCATGATCTACGAGCCGGCGAGCGGCAACGTACCCCAGGAGGACATCTGGGAGACCAGCTACTATCTGGACTTTGCCCCCAAGGTGATGGCCCATCTCCGGTCGGAATTCGGCTACGAAGTGCATCTGCTACACGATGTGCACCATCGGCTGACGCCGATCGAAGCCGGGCGGCTGGGCGCGTCGCTGGAGCCGTACCGCATGTTCTGGATCGAGGACCCCACGCCCGCCGAGGATCAGTCCGCGTTCCGGTTGATCCGCCAGCACACGACCACCCCGATCGCGGTCGGTGAGATCTTCAACAGCATCTGGGACTGCCAGCAGTTGATCACGGAGCGGCTGATCGACTACATCCGCACATCGGTGTCGCACGCTGGCGGTATCACCCATCTGCGCCGGATCTTCGCGCTGGGCGACCTGTACGGGGTCCGCTCCGGCTCCCACGGTGCAGGTGACCTGTCCCCGGTCTCCTTGGCCGCCGCACTGCACGTCGACCTGAGCATTCCCAACTTCGGCGTCCAGGAGTACATGGGACACCGTGACCCAGTCGGCGAGGTGTTCGATGCCAGCTACACGTTCCAGGACGGATACATGCATCCCGGCCATCAACCTGGCCTCGGCGTCACGTTTGACGAGAGAGCTGCGGCCCGGTACCCGTACGATCCGAAGTACCTGCCGGTGAACCGTCGCCGTGACGGGTCGATCCACGACTGGTAACTATTGCCTTCAATGTTGTCGCCTTGGAGCGGATTTCCGAGCCTGCGCCTGGTGACCGTCAGCCATGTCCCTCGTGGTTCCTGGGCATCGCCTCGGCCATGTCCCGGAGGGACTTCTTCGTGGCTTCGGAGACTTGGCCGTCCACGGAGACGTCGACGATCCCCATCATCCCGTTGTCTTCGTGGGCCAAGATGTGGCAGTGGAACACATACGTCCCGACGAATCGGTTGAAGTGCATGCGGATCTTCACCTCCTCCTTGGGCGGTAGCGGCACGACGTCCTGCTCGCTGTGCGCCTGATACGGCTTGCCGTTGACCTCCGTGACGATGAAATCGTTGACGTGGATGTGGAACGGGTGGGCCTCCTCGGAGATGTTCTTGATCGTCCATTCCTCGGTGGTGTCCAGCTTTGCCGCGACGTTGACGCGCGTGGCGTCGAACTGCTTCCCGTCGATGTAGAACTGGTTGGTCTTCGTGTTCTCGCTGAACACCAGCTGCCGGGTCCGGTCGATCGAATCGGTGAGCAGCGGCGACGCCGGCGCGACCGAAGCGGGCCACGCGACATCGGGGACCGGGTCACCGGTGACGTTGACTGTGGCGAGCCGTCGTTCGGGGTAGTTGTCGCCGGCCGGGCCGTTGCTGTACTCCAGGGTCCGAAGTTCGTGGGTGCCCGAGTTCGGCCAGCGGACAAGCACGTCATACCGCTTGCCCGGCGGCAGCACCAGCTCGTCGGCCGTCCAAACCTCCGCGACCGGGTTGGCGTCCTCCGCGATTACCCGGAATTGCGTGCCGCCGAGACGCAGCCGGTACCAGATGTCAGCGCTGATGTTCGCGAGACGCAGCATCGTGGTCTCGTTGGTGCGCGCGGTGAGCACCGGGTCGACCTGACCGTTCACCGTACGCGTCGTCGGAGCGTTCGAGTCGATGTTGGACAAGACGATGGCTCCGTCCTTGACCTGAAGATCCTTCAGCGCCACGACGTGGTGCGGGATGCCGCGCAACTCCGGGGATAGCCGCTGCTGGAGGCCGTCGACGACAAACACACCCGACAACCCGGCGAATACCTGCTCCTCGGTCCGCCCGTGCAGATGGGAGTGGTACCAATACGTGCCCGGTTCAACGTCGTCGGGCAACTCGAGGACGATGTCGTTGTCGGAATTGGGCTTCATCACCCGGAGCACGTTGTCCGAGATGCCGATCGGCGAGACGAACATGCCGTGGCTGTGCAGATTGGTCGGCTCCTCGAGCCGGTTGCGCAGACGGATCTTCACGGTGTCGCCCGGCTGCACGTGAAGGGTAGGGCCGATGAACTGGCCGTCATACGAAAAGCCCTTGATCTCCGCCCCGGCCACCTTGAACGTGGTGGTCTGCACCGTGAAGGTCGTTTCTAACACGCCGTTCTGCGACCGCAACACGGGCGGAGCCTGGAACGGTTGCCGCTGCTGGGCCGGGAAGGTTGTCGGCACGTCCCCCTCAGAGTTGGTCGCAGAACGGCCCTGACTCGGCGAATCGGATCCGGTCGGAGTCGAACGATTCAGGTTCACCGCTAACGCGATGGCGATGACCACGACTATGACGACCACGACGGCACCCGCCACAACCCCCGCTCTGCGCACGCCCCACCTCTTCCGACTCCGTTGGCTTCGTAGATTTGTCATAGCACGTTGGGTGTGGTCCGGCCAGGGGCGATCAGAATCTGCGCACACGCCCGCGATGCCATATCCGGCGGGCGTTGCCAACATGGGGCTTCGTGGCTGAGACGGCCGTGCCGCGCGACAAAACAATGCGTGGCTCAGTGGCTCGCAACGGTTTGATTACGCCCGACAATTACCTGGCTCGAATTATTCAGGCTCAATTACAACCCCAAATGCGTTCGGCGCTAACGCTCGCGTTGTCTCGCTGCGCCACGCTACATTCACTTGCGCCATCTGCCTAAATCACGACACACGACATAGGAGACTTATGAGGAATTCGGTATGTGTTCTGACGGCAATGGTCGCTGCTGGCGCTGTGCTGATACTGGCATCCCCTACCGCGCACGCCGACCCCTTGGACGACATTGTCATCGCTCACCGCGCTGGGGCGAGTGCCCGCTATGGCGAAGGCACATTGGCCTCCTACAAACACTCGGTGGCGAACCACGCCGACATCCTCGACGGCGATATCCACTGGACAAAAGACAGCCCTAACGATTCAGACAAGCTCGGCTCCATTCTCGTCATCCATGACTCCAAGCTCGACCGGATCACTAACTGCAAGGGCAAAGTGTCCTCTTGGCTCTGGACGTCAATCCGTGACAAGTGCCGCACTGATGTCGGCAAGAAGCGGCTCATCCGCCTCAAAACCTTGGTCGCATATGCCAAGTCCGTCCGGAAGCCGTTGGCCGTCCAAATCAAGCAGTCGACGATCACCAATGCACAAGCCAAGCAGTTGTGGAAGACGATCAGGGCCTCCAAGGTCCAGCTGGAAGCGGCAACCTACGCGCTGCCCGCACTGAACAAGGTGAAGAAGCTGGACGCTGCCGACCGCAGCCACAAGATCAACTATGCGCTGGTGACGGCAGGCTCCGGCGGGTGGCCGTCGGTGTCCAAGGTGAAGAGCGTCGGCACCTACTTGCACGCCGAGAAGTCGATTCCCGCGAGTCGAATGAGGACCTATAAAAGGGCCGGCATCAGGGTGTTTCTGTGGACCGGCAAGAGCAAGGCTGACTACAAAAAGATGGCCGCACTTGAGCCATACGGCGTGGTAGTCAATAACGTGGAGAAGTTCCAGGCTTGGCGCAAGTCGCAGATCTAGCGTGACGAGCCGGCTTGGCCGGCTGTAATAAAGAGCCTCGACCGCGATCGGTCGAGGTTCTTTACTGTGCGCCGCTTGTATTACCGGCCGGAATCAATTGATCACTGCCGTACCTCTACCTCGTGGATGCCGCCGCTACATCCGGATCCCTCCTTCGGCAGTGAGGTCAGATACGCACGGTCGGCGCCCGCCTCGGCTGTTCGAGGTCAAGCCGCAAGCGGTCATTTTGGCTATGAAGCGCCATCCAACCTCACTGGTCGGATTCCCTTGCAAGGAAAGTCAACGATTCTCAACAACGCTCGATTATTGGCGAATAGACCTGCTAATACGTAGATCCGTGTTCAATTCCTCGAGGCGGCTCCCTAGGCGGTATTCCTTCGGCTGAGCGGCATGGTGTACAGCTGCTGGCGGGACTCAGACCCCATGGGAGGACTCGCCCGAGAGCTATCCGCAGACAAGGTCAATGAGGCGCGCGTACCCGGTTCCACCACAGCGAGAGTCCAAGGGCGACCGCAACGAGCAATCCTCCGGCGCCGGCGAACCACGATGCGATGTCGACATGCTTCTTCACCACCGCCACCTGGCTAGGCAGATCACCCAGCGCCTCCTGCAGCTGGTCGGCACTCTCGGCCTTGTAATACTGGCCACCGGTGATCTTGGCGATGGCCTGCAGGTTGTCCTCGTCGATGACCCGCGGGTTGCGGCCCCCGCCCCCACCGAAGCCCCCGCCGAAACCGCGGCCCGGACCGCCGCCGGCCCATCCGCCGGCCTGCTGGCCGGTGCACGCCATCCGCGAGGGTGTGGTCGTGCCGAACCCGATCGTGAACACCCTCAAGCCCCGGACGGCCGCAGCTTCGGCGGCTGTCGCCGGTTCGACGCCCTGGGTGTTCGCGCCATCGGTCAGCACGACAATCACGTCCGCCGCGTATCCCGACCGCTGAGCTAATTCCGCATCGACCCCGCTGGGGGCCACTGTCGGGTTGATCGCAGCGATGCCGTCGATCGAGGTGAGGATCGCCGAACCGATCGCCGTACCGCGGGCCGTGGTGAAGTTGTTGATCGCCTCGATCAACGCATCCTTATCGGTGGTCGGCGGTACCTGCAGACCCGCGACGCCCGCGAAGGCGACGAGACCGATCTTGGTCTCGCCGTCCTGGGACTCGATGAAGGAGACGGCCGCCTCCTGGGCAACGGTGAGCCGGTTGGGTTCGACATCGGTTGAGCACATGGATCCGGAGACGTCCATCGCCAGCATGATCGTCGTGGAGTTGGACGGCACCGGCACTGTCGCCTGCGGCCGCGCCGCTCCGACGCCGAGCGTGGCGAAGCCGAGGAGGAGCAACAGGGTCGGGATGAGCCTGGTCCACCTCGTACGGGAAGGCAGCGCAGCACGTACCAGGGCGATCGAGGTCACCCGCACCGCCGCGCGCCGCCGACGTCGCCGCAGCAACCAGACGACTCCGGCCACGATCGGGATGATCAGCAGCGACAACAGCGCCCACGGCCAGCTGAACGACATCAGTCTGACGCCTTTCGGGGGTTCAAGGGGGTCGTCCCCCTTGCCCAATTCACAGCAGCCTCCCCGTCCGCACACCGGTCAGCAGCGCGCCCACGCCCAGCAGCACCAGTGCTACGGCGATGAACCCGCCGGCCAGTGGCACGTCCTGCTTGGCCACCGTCAGCCGAAGGTCGATGGTGGAGGCGACCTCGTCGAGCTGCTCCGCGTCGGAGGCGGGGCGGTAGTGGCCGCCAGTGGCCTGCGCGATGGCGGTCAACTGGTCCGTATCCAGAGCAGTATGCAGCTGATAGCCGTCGACCTCGACGGTCGCTCCGTCTGCGGTGCCAACGCCGACGGCCTCGATGTGCACACCGGCGTTCTGGGCAATCGTCGCTGCAGCCGTCACCGCGTCGCTGCTGCCGCCCTGGTCTTCGCCGTCAGAGAACAGCACGATGGTCGCCGAGCTCCAGTTCCCGATGTCGGGCAGATCGCCGTCCTCGCTGATCCTGACCGGCGTGCCGGTTATTGCGCTCAGCGAACCGAGAATGGCCGAGGCCAGCGAGGTTCCGCCCGCGGTCCGCATGTTCTGCACCGCCGCCTTCGACGCGGCGCGATCCGCACTAGGGCGTGACGTGGTCAGCGCACCCTGGTCGAACCCGACCACGCCTATGTCGACGCTGTCGGGTTGGGCGTCGATGAACGACAGTGCCGCCTGCTGCGCGGCCGCTAACCGGCTCGGGGTGACGTCGTCGGCACTCATGCTGTTAGACACGTCCATCGCCAGCACGACCGTGCCGGCACTTCGGCCGACCGGCAGTGCAGCGGCCGGCCCGGCCACGGCAACCGCCAGCAGCACGACCCCGCCCAGGGAGAGCCACAGCCCGAGCTGGCTATCGCGCCGGCCGGCCACCGAGACCCCCGCTGCGGCCAGGGCAGCGGATCGGCGACGACCCGCGAGCACGGCGCCGACGATCAGCGCGGCGGCGACCAGCAGTCCGAGGATGAGCAGCGGCGGGTAGGAGAGGCTCATCGGCGCCTCCGCCGGGTCTCGGCGATGACCGCCAGGAGCGTCTCGACGAGATCGCTACTGGTGTCGACCCGGTGCAGCGGCACCCCTGCCCGGCGCATGCCGGACCGAAGACCGGCTTCGCGCTCGTCGACCCCGTCGTGGAATTTGGCGCGGAACCACGGATCGGCGGAATCGACAAGGAGTTGCTCGCCTGTCTCGGCGTCCTCGACCACAATCAGACCGACCTCGGGGAGCGCGTCGTCCGCACGGTCAACCACACGCAACGCCACGACGTCGTTTCGGTGCGCGAGCCGGACGAGCGGACGTTGCCACTCGCCGGTGCCGATAAGGTCCGAGATCACCACAACCAGGCAGCGCCGCGCCAGCGACGCGACCGTATTGAGCATCGCCGCGAGGTCCGTGGTGACTGCTGCCCGGGAGTCGACCGCGCGATCGAGTTCCCGTCCGATGCGCAGCGCCTGGTTGCGTCCGGTGCTGGGCGGGACTATGCGGGTGATGCCGGCGTCGGCAGCCATCTCGGATGCTTGCTGCGCTCCCGGGGCGCCGTCGTAGAGGACGGCGCCGACCCGGTTGCCGTTTCGGCCGAGCACCCTGGCCAGGATGAGGGCGAGTTCGGCAAGCACGTCTTGCTTTCCACGGCCCGGTCCGCCGACCACCATGGACGCTGATCGATCGAGGACCAGCCAGGTGGTCAGCACGCGATCCTCATTGAACTCGCGTATCTGCAGTTCATCGAGCCGGGCGGTGACATTCCAGTCGATGTACCGGGCGTCGTCGCCTTCTTCGTACGGGCGGATTCCGGCAAAGTCGAGCCCACTGCCCCGCCGCGGGGTGTGATACCCGCCCTGGGTACGCCCGTCGAGCCGGCGCACGACCCGCCACTCGAGCCGGTGCAGCAGGCGGTCGGGCGCCGTAATCATTTTCGGGGGGTCAGGGGGGTCGTCCCCCTGCGGTACGTCGGGATCATGGCTGCAGCACCACGTCCGGCATAGGAACGGCCCGCAGGACGCGGGTCAGGATGGTGTCGGCGTCGAGGTCGTCGGCCAGCGCCTCGTACGACAGCACGATCCGGTGACGCAGGACGTCGAGGGCAATCTCGTCAACGTCGTTGGGCAACACGTAGTCCCGCCCTCGGAGGAACGCCAGCGCCCGGCCGCCCAGGACGAGCGCGATCGTGGCCCGCGGGCTCGCGCCGTAGGTCACATACCGCTCCAGGTCGCCTACGCCGACCCCTGCTGGCGACCGGGTGGCCGTGACGAGCCGTACGGCGTAATCGACGATCGCGGGGTCGACGTAGACCTGCTCGACGCTCGCCCGCATCCGGATCAGGTCTTCCGGGGTCAGCATCACCTGCGGCGGATCGGGCGGCAGCAGAGCCCGCCCGACGATCGCGTACTCCTCCGGCGAGGCGGGATAGCCGACGAGGACCTTCATCATGAATCGGTCGACCTGTGCCTCGGGCAGCGGATAAGTGCCGTCGGACTCGATCGGGTTCTGGGTTGCCATCACCAGGAACGGCTCCGGTACAGGAAAAGTCTCCCGCCCAATGGTCACCTGCTGCTCCTGCATCACCTCCAGCAGTGCGCTCTGCACCTTGGCCGGGGCACGGTTGATCTCGTCCGCCAGCAGCAGGTTGGTGAACACCGGCCCAAGCGACACCTCGAACTCGCTGGACCGCTGGTTGTACACCCTCGTTCCGACGAGGTCGGCCGGCACCAGGTCGGGTGTGAACTGGATCCGCTTGAACTCACCACCGATCGCGCCGGCCAGCGACTTGACCGCGAGCGTCTTGGCCAGCCCCGGCACGCCCTCAACGAGCAAGTGACCGCCGGCGAGCATGGCGATGGCCATCCGCTCGAGCAGCACATCCTGGCCGACGATCGTGCGCTTGACCTCGAACAACACCGGCTCGAGCGGGTTCGGCAGCATGACATCACCTTCGATCGTTGTAGATACGCAGGATGTGGGCTGAGCCCTTCGACAAGCTCAGGACAGGCCCCTTCGACAAGCTCAGGACAGGGCCTGTCGAAGCCCGCGCGTCCGCTCGCTTCACAGCCGCGACCCCCCACCTGGCCCCGGCCCCAAGTCTCCGCCGAGCGCCGCGCCGATCGGGACGGCGAACCCAATCCCGGCGAATGCGTCGTCCCGTCCGGGATCGGCGATCGACACGACGACGCCGACCACGAGCCCTTGAGTGTTCAGCAGCGGACCACCGGAGCTGCCAGGGTTCACCGCAGCGTCGAACTGGATCAGCCCGGACAAAGGGCCCGCCTCGGTCTTCGTCGTACGGTTCAGGCCAGAGACGATTCCCGTGGTCGTACTGTGCCGCAGCCCGAGAGGGTTGCCCATGGCGACCACGTCCGAACCGACGGCGACGCTGCCACCGAGGGTTGCCGGGACCACGACCTCGGGGAGCTTCGTCGGAGCCAGCGTCGCGATGTCGATTTTCGGGTTGGCGGCGGTGACCCTCGCGGCCGACTTGGTGCCGTCGGCGAACAGGATCGAGATGCGCCCGCCGCCAGAGATGACGTGATGGGCAGTGAGCACCGTGCCGGTGTCGGTGACGATCACGCCGGACCCGAGCGCGCCTTTCGAGTTGGTGATCAGCACGACCGACGGAAGGACCTGTTGGTACAGGTCGGTGACCGGCAGCGGGGTCGCAGTGGCCGCTGGGGTGGGGGTCGCTGCCGCCGATGCCTGGTTGGCCGAGGTGGCCGACCCGGACCCGAGCTTGAACGCCAATGCGGCGATGATCACCATGGCAACGACGAGGACGCCCGCGGTTGAGACGGCCCAGCGCCAGCCGTGGCTCCGTCGGATGACCTGATCGCCTCCATCGGTTGTCAGTGTTAGTGCTGATCCGGAAGGCTCGGGCTGCCCTTGAGCTGGGGATGATGCGCTGCCTGCGGCCACGTCTGCGCCGGGCGCGCGGAAACCACGCAGTCGTTCAGCCCCGGCGGGGTCCATGGAGAAAGCGTATGTACCGACCCAATGCACCGACCCTATGAATCCACTGTGCATCGTCCGTGCACTCTGCACTCGGTGCCGTTGACGCTGCGGGTCATCGTCTCGAATATGTACCAGCAGATCGTGAAGCAAGTCGACGGCCGGTCCGGGTGGTGCCCCGCGCGGGGCGGGGGAGCGTACGCTCGGTCAACGCCGCATCCTCGCATGGCCCGTACCTTTGCGCTCCTCACAGGTAGTGACCAATCGTGAGAAGGAATCGCCGATTACTTTTGAACCCCGGTGGTGTCTAAACACACAAACCCAGATCGAATGAAACGAGTACTGAAGGAGGAGATGCCGCAATGAAGACCCCACCAATCGTGTCGCCGCAGGAGTGGGAGTCCGCGCGCGAGGCGCTGCTCGTCAAGGAGAAGGAGCTGACCCGCGCCCGCGACGCGATGGCGGCCGAGCGCCGGCGGATGCCGTGGATGGTTGTGGAGAAGGACTACCGCTTCGAGGGTGCCAACGGACCGGCGAGCCTGGCGGACCTCTTCGAGGGCCGCAGGCAGTTGATCGTCTACCGCGCCTTCTACGCACCCGACGTCACCACGTACCCGGAGTCGGGCGGCGCCTACCCGGAGCGGGCCTGCATCGGCTGCTCCTTCGGCGCCGACCAGGTTGCGCACCCGGCCCACCTGAACGCGCGGGACACGACGCTGGTGTATGTCTCGCGCGCCCCGCAGGCCGAGATCCAGAGCTTGAAGGAGCGGATGGGTTGGGGACTCATCCCCTGGTACACGCTCACCGACGACTTCGACAAAGATTTCGGCGTGGACGAGTGGCACGGGCACAACGCCTTCATCCGTGAGGGCGATCGGATCTTCCGCACCTACTTCACCGACGGCCGCGGCGACGAGAACCTCGGCAGCACCTGGAGCTATCTCGACATCACCGCGCTCGGGCGCCAGGAGGAGTGGGAGGACTCGCCCGAGGGCTTTCCGCAGACTCCGCCCTACGGGTGGTGGAACTACCACGACGCGTACGGCAAGGATGGGTGATCAGTCCCGTCGGAGTCTCAGCTTGGCCACGGCCGCGACCTCACGCTCTTGGGCGTAGGGCCGCTAACCGGCTCGTCCTAGGGTGAGACTTATGACCGCACGGACGACACACCTCGACCCTGGAGAACTCCCCAGCAACCCTGCCTTCGCGCAGGGCGTGATCGCACCCGCCGCCCAGACTCTTTATGTTGGTGGGCAGCTCGGCACCGATAGCGCCGGAGAACTGCTCGACGGTATTGAGGCGCAAAGCACTCAGGCAATGCGAAACGTGCTGACTGTGCTTGCTGCCGCGGGCACCGGTCCCGAGCACGTCGTCAAACTCAACATCTATCTCGTCAACGGTGTCGACGCACAGGTGGGATACGCGGCGTCACGATCAGTGTGGGGCGACCACCGCACAGCCATCACGGTCGTTTCCACCGCAGGACACGCTCGCCCAGGCGCGCTCGTGGAGATCGACGCAGTAGCGATCATCCCCGAATAGGACGAACACTGAGGCGTGGCGCGATGGGCAGTGGCGCGTTAGGTACGAGAGTCTGATTGGCTGCTGAACGTGAGCGTGGCGTTTTTCCTGACGACGCTGGTGATCGTGGCGACGCCGGGCACCGGCGTCCTGTTCACTGTGGCGGCGGGCCTGTCGCGCGGGGCCCGGGCGAGCGTCGTAGCAGCAATTGGCTGCACCTTGGGCGTCGTCCCGCACATGGTCGCGGCGATCACCGGGCTGGCTGCGCTGCTCAACGCCAGTGCGGTCGCGTTCCAGACGCTTAAGTACGCGGGCGTCGCTTACCTGCTCTACCTCGCCTGGCAGACCTGGCGTGACCGGACGCCGCTGGAGGTCGACCAGCAGACGGCGCCGCAGTCGGCGTGGCAGGTGATCCGCACCGCGGTGCTCATCAATGTGCTGAATCCGAAGCTGACGATCTTCTTCTTCGCGTTCCTGCCACAGTTTGTCGACCCTAGCGAGCAGGCGGCGACCGGGCGTCTGGTCGGGCTGAGCCTGGTGTTCATGGCTGTCACCTTGGTCGTCTTTGCCGCTTATGGATACTTCGCCGCCGGCATGCGGCGCTATGTGCTCGGGAAACCCAGGGTGGTCGGCTGGGTGCGCCGGACCTTCGCGGCCTCCTACGTATTGCTCGCCGGACGTCTGGCCGTGCAGGACCGGTAGTGCGGATGCGGTTCCAGCACGATGAGGCGATTTGGCGCGACTTCCCGCGCCTGGCCGCCGGGGCTGTAGTCATTCAGAGGGAGACCTCGGATCGCGACGTGACCCAGCAGTCGCAGCGGTTCCTCGATCGCGCGGATGCCCGGCTGCGGCGATCGAGTGAGTCGGAGCTGCCGGAGATCCAGGCGTGGCGGCGCGCGTTTGCGCAGATGGGACTGAAGCCGACGCAGTACCGGTGCGCATCGGAGGCGCTGCTACGTCGGTACCGCAAGGACAAGGCGCTGCCCCACATCCATCCGCTGGTTGACCTCTGCAACGCCGTCTCGGTGGCATATGCGATTCCCATCGCTGTGTTTGATCTTGACCGGGTCGAGGGGAATCTCGAGGTGCGCTATGCGAATGGCGCTGAGGTTTACCTCGCCTTCTCCGGCGAAACCGAAAATCCGGCGCTTGGCGAGGTGGTCTTCGCCGACGCCGCTGATCAGGCGCACGCGAGGCGCTGGACGAATCGGCAGAGCGCTCTGTCCGCGGTCCGACGGGATTCGGCCCGCGCGCTGATCGTCGCCGAGGCCTTGCACGACGACGCTGTCGCTGATATCGCAGCGCTGCTCGACGAGCTGCAGCACGTACTTACTGGCGTTCGTGCTGAGCCAGACATGGTCGCCCGATTGTCGAGCGACCAGCCCTCCATCACGATCTGCTAGACCAATACCGATCAGCTGTCGGCCTGAAGGTACGCGAGGGTCGCACACTGCGTGCTCTGCCGCTCGCCGGAGGTGCTCAGGCCTCCTGGGACCAGATCAGGTTCAGCCGTTCAATCGCCTCGGCACGGCTCATCCCCCGCACTTCTGATTCCGCGACCCGGTGCGACAGCAGCTGGGCCACGACTCCTGCGGGGATCGACGGCGTGGTCGGCTCGACGCGGCCACGCTGAGGCACTTTCTTTTCTCGGATGCAGACCCAGAACTCGTTCTCGCTGACCTGCAGCTGGTCGCGCAGGATGTGCGCCCACATGCTCGGACCGTAGGTCTGGCGGTTCGGTGGATGGGAGATTCGGGTGCGCAGTACCCGGCCGTCGGGAAGAGTCAGCTCGAAAGTGACGTGGTGACCGCCCTTCCCACGGGCGTTGCGGACCCGCGTCCACCCCTCGTTAAGGCAGTAATTCTGGTGGTCTTTCCGCGTCGGCTCGGGGTAGTCGGTCACCGCTGCAGCCAGTCGTGCAGCTCCTCGTCCGACGATAGGTCAATGATCTGGACCAGGCCCCAGTTCTGCTGGTGGTTGGAGGCGTGGCGCAGATGGTCGGTCCAGTCCTGGGAGTACTCGCGCAGCGCCGCGACCATCTCATCGAGGGCCTCGTCGAAGGTCTCGCCGTCAGCGGCGATGGGAAGTCCTGGCAGCATGATGCTCCAGCCGCCGGCTTCGGCAACGACCTCGGCCCCCGCTGGGCGTACGGTGACCAGAAACTGCCGTAACCGGTCGGCGTCGACGACGGCCGCCCGCCGCTTGTCACGCTGCACCGTTGCTGGGACACCCGCTTCCGCGGCGTCGATGAGGGCGCTGAAGTGAGCGCGCGCCTCGGTGACGGTGTCGTAATGCACCTCTTTGACAGACATGGCGCCTCCCTGATGTACCTAATGTACATGATGTACATTCGCACTCGTCGAATTGCAAGCCTCGACCCGGGCCACCGCCGGACGCCAGGACATCGACCAGGACACAGGTCCCATCCGCCGGGCGTCCCTTCGCCGCAGTCTGTTGGTATGCGCGCGGCGTTCGGCCGCGCTGGTTGGGAGGAGACCCGCCGTGAAGGGAAAATCTGAGTATTGGGGACCGGTGTCGGGAGCGGTGTCCGTCATCGCGGTCATGGTAGGCAACGGCCTCGCGCTGGCAGGTCAGACCGGTGCAACCGGCGGACCGGGTGTGGTTGCTGATCTGCAGCACGAGTCGTTCGTCAACGGCTTCGGCGTAACGCTCGAAATGGTCGGCTGGGCGGCGTTGGTGTGCTTCATCGGGTTCATGTTCGCCACGCTCCGCCGGGCGGAACGTCCCGACGGCTGGTGGTCCCCGGTCGCATTGGCCGCCGGGGTGCTGCTGGTGGCCCTCAAGCTCGGCTCGGTCGCGCCAATGATGGCGGCGTGGTCCCGCCGCGACGATCTGACGGTCACGGTGGCGCAGACCCTCAACGATCTGGGTGGTGCACTGTTCATCCTCTCCGGATGGGCCACTGGTCTGTTCGTGGCGACGGCTGCTGCGTCGGCCCTCGAATCACGCGTGCTACCGCGCTGGCTTGGATGGTTCGGCGTGGTGAGCGGGGTTGGCGCGCTCGTGGCCGGCACGGCAGGCGTACTCGACCCGAGCGGATACGTCGCGATCCCGTTCCTGGCTTCGCTGCTGTGGGTGCTGCTGGCGAGTGTTGTGTTGACGGCGCAGGTGGGCCGGGCCAGCAGGGGGATCACGCCATCGCGGACTATCCCCGAGGGTGTTGTTGGAGGACGATGATCGCTATGGGCCTTCGTGTGCCCGTTAGTTTGCCGTGGGGCGTTCCGGTTGCGTGCGCGGCGCTCGTGGGAGCCGCCTTTCTCCTCGAGCGCCGTACGGATTCGGGCCTCCTGGCGCACCCGGAGTATTTGGCCAACGCGCCCCTGTCGCTGGGCTTCGCCGTCGTCGGTGCGATGGTGATATCCCGCCGGCCCAGGGAGGGTCTTGGCTGGCTCTATCTCGGTAGCGCAGTGGCCATGGCACTCACCCTCTTCGTCTACGAGTACGCCTATCTCGGCCTCATCACACAGCCCGGCGTGGTACCCGGCGCCCTGCTGGCCGGTTGGGTGTCCTCCTGGGTGTGGGCGTTGGGCTTCGCACCGCTGTTCACCTTCGGCCTGCTGCTCTACCCGGACTCACGGTTGCCGTCGCCTCGCTGGCGATGGGCTGCGGTCGTCTCTGCCGTGGGAGTCGGCTGCCTCGTTGTCAGCGCCGCGTTCGCGCCAGGTCCTCTGCTCAACCACAGCGTCGCCGACAACCCGGTCGGGCTGGACGGCGCCGGCCCACTGCTGGAGGTCGTTGGCCGGGCTGGCAACCCGCTGATGCTTGTCGGGCTGGTTGCCGGTGTCGCCGCGCTGGTGACGCGCTGGCGCCGGGCTCCAGCCGGTGGAATTCGGCGCCGCCAAATCACACTGCTCATGGTGCTCGCCGTAGTGATCAGTCTGGTGCTGCTCACCGAGCCTCTACTGGACGGCCCGTCTGGCGGAATCATCGGATTCATCGTCGTGGTCGTGCTGACGTTGGTTCCGCTAGCGGTCGGTCGCGCGATCCTTCGCCACCAGCTGTACGACATCGACGTCGTTCTCAACCGGTCGTTGGTGTACCTCGGCCTGACCGGATGCGTGATCGCCCTCTATGCCGGACTTGTCTGGGTGCTGGGTCGTCAGCTGAGTTCCGACGGCGCCACCAGCATCATTGCGACCGGACTGGTGGCCGCACTTGTGCTGCCGTTGCGGACCGGACTGCAGCGGCTGGTCGACCGGGCGATGTACGGCGACCGAGGCGACCCGTACCATGCGGTGTCCCGGCTGACCACAAGCCTGCAGCACGCGGCCGCCCCGGCCGAGTCGCTGAGCGCCGTTGCAGAGGACATTGCCGCCTCGCTACGTCTGCCCTACGTGGCCGTCGAAGCCGCTAGCGGCGAGAAGGCAAGCGCGGGCCAGCTCAACGGCTCCTTGCCGGTCGAAGTTCCGCTGATGCACCAAGGGCAACAGGTCGGGCGGCTGCTGGTCACGGGCCGCGACCACCGGCCACTCTCGGCCCGCGACTCGGCATTGCTGGCCGATCTGGCTCGCCCAGCCGGTGCGGCGGTCTATGCCGTCGGACTCGCCGATGCACTGCGAGCTTCTCGCCGTGGGCTGGTACAGGCTCGCGAGGAGGAACGGCGTCGAATCCGGCGGGACCTGCACGATGGCCTCGGGCCAACACTCGCCGGTGTCGCCCTGGGGCTCGATGTCGCCGCGGGCCTCGTCGAGCCCGATCCGATTGAGGCCCAGCGCCTCATCCACGACCTCAAGCGCGAGGCCGCCGGAGCGGTCGACGACGTACGCCGAATCGTCTACGACCTGCGACCGCCTGCGCTGGACGAGCTTGGCCTAGTCGCAGCGCTTCGGCAGCAGGCCGAGCGGATCCGCGTCCGCCATCCCGACCTGGACGTGGAAGTCGTGACGCCGAAGGAGCTACCGCCGCTGTCCGCGGCCAGCGAGGTTGCGGCGTACCGCATTGCCATGGAGGCCCTGACCAACACCGCGCGGCACGCACACGCAAGCCACTGCCGGATCGGAGTCCACGCCAACGCGACCTGGCTGACCGTCGAGGTTGCCGACGACGGGATCGGGATCGCCGGCGAAGTCCAGCCGGGCGTCGGTCTCACCGCGATGCGGGAGCGTGCCTCCGAGATCGGCGGCCAGTGCCGGATCGAACCGAACACGTCCCCCGGTACGCGGGTCATCGCGTTGCTGCCGCTGGAGGAACTGTGAGCACCTCCGATGGACCGGCAGGTACGAGAGGCCCGCTGCGGATCGTCGTGGCCGATGACCATCCCCTCTATCGGCGAGGGCTTTCGACGCTGCTCGGTGCCAAGGACGGATGGGAGGTCGTCGCCGAGGTTGCGGACGGTATCGGGGCGGTCACCGCCTCCCGGGCCACCTCACCTCACGTGGTGGTCATGGACCTGAACATGCCGGGACTCGACGGTATCGAGGCCACCCGGAGGATCGTGGCCCGGCAGCCAGACATCGGCGTACTTGTGCTGACGATGTACGACGACGACACGTCGGTGTTCGCCGCCATGCGGGCCGGAGCCCGAGGGTACCTGCTTAAGGGGGCTGATCAGGACGAGATCGTCCGCGCAGTCACTGCGCTGAGAAGCGGCGAGGCGATCTTCGGTCCATCGGTGGCCCGCCGCATCATCGACTTCTTCGCCGCACCTCGGCAGCGCACACCCGAGATCATCTTTCCTGAACTGTCCGCGCGTGAGCACGAGGTGCTCGACTTGATTGCCGCCGGACGCAGCAACACCGACGTCGCCGAGGCCCTGTTCCTCAGTCCCAAAACGGTACGCAACCACGTCTCCGCGATCTTCGCGAAGCTGCAGGTTGCCGACCGCTCCGAAGCGATTGTGCGCGCTCGCGACGCTGGCCTCGGGCGCTGAAACAGAGGGCCGGCCACCTGCTACAGGTGCGCACTGAGCTGGACTCACTCGGCGGAACGCAAGAATGGCTGCCCGCAACTACCGCCAAATAAAAGGAGCCTCTTATGCAGGCCACCCGCATCATCGCGAACCTGTCCGTCCCAGACATTGGCCAAGCTCGCGACTTCTACGTGGACTATCTCGGGCTCAGCGCCGAGGGATTCAACATGGGCTGGGTCGCCCGCTTCCAGTCCCCGGACGGCCGTGCCGTCGTTCAACTCGTCACCCGCGATGCAACCGCACCACACGACTCAGTGATCTCGGTCGCCGTCGGCGACGGCATCGAGGACGCGTACGAGGAAACGAAACGACGCGGCTTCGAGATCGTCCATCCGCTCACCACCGAACCTTGGGGCTTACGGAGATTCTTCGTTCGAGCGCCAGACGGCAACGTGATCAACATCAACAGCCATAAGGACGATTAGTGCTCTGGCCAGGGGAGTTCGTGGGGCGCTCCTCATCCAGTCGCATCGGTTGGGGAATCCGGACGGCTCTTCCAGATATGCCCAGCGATTTAAGTGGTCGAGTCGAGTACCGCGGCCAATACCTCGGCTCCCAACCGGAGCTCGGCTGCGCGGGCGCTCTGTCCGTGCTGCTCGTACGTCGTGGCGGCGGTAAGCGTTGACTCGATTTCCGCTTTCACGATCGCCCTTTGCGACTCGGCGTCGAGCACCTGCCGCTCCACCTCCGCGGCACCCAAACCGGCCACCCCACCGGCCACGTGCTGGCTGACCTCGGGCTGGAAGCCCTCGCCAGGTTGGACCGCCTCGGCATTGTCCAGCGCAGCCAGTGCACTCCGCAGTGCGGACACGGCCGGGCGATCTTGTTCCCGGACAGCCGTGCTGAGTTGCCGTCGCAACCGTGTTCGCAGGTCGTCAGATTCCATCAGGAATCCGCGAGCTGATCACGCCTACTCGAATGAACCCAAGGGGATTTCGCCTGCCGGCTCGTACCTAGCCATCACGACTCCGGTGGAGGAGACCTTGCTGTCGACGAGCTTCAGTCCCGCGGGAATGGTGCCATCCGCGAACAGGCGTTTTCCCGACCCTACGACAACGGGGAAGACCCAGAGCCGGAATTCATCGACGAGGTTGTTGCGCAACAGTGTCTGAATCAGGTTCGCGCTGCCATGAACCTGCAGCTCTGGCCCATCTTCCTTCTTGAGGGCGGCAAGGCCTTCTGCGGCATCTCCCTCGATCAAGACTGAGTTGCTCCATTCCAATGTGGGGCGACTCCGCGATGCAACGTACTTGGTGGCGTCGTTGAGTACCTTGGCGCCAGTGTCCTCTGGAGCGGTCGGCCAATAGGCGGACAGGATGTCGTAGGACTTGCGACCGAGCACCATGGCAAATGGCTTGCTCGTCGCCTCGCCCATGACCTCACCCATCTGGTCGTCCCAATAGTTCACCGACCAGCCGCCTTGCGTGAAGCCACCGTCGTCGTCCTCTCCTGGTCCACCCGGCGCCTGCAT
This sequence comes from uncultured Actinomycetota bacterium, assembly GCA_963730505.1. Taxonomy (GTDB): domain Bacteria; phylum Actinomycetota; class Actinomycetes; order Propionibacteriales; family Propionibacteriaceae; genus Microlunatus. The sequence goes on along the minus strand of CAVSSB010000033.1, from coordinate 34,187 downwards.
GACACCGTCGAGGGTCACGAAAGTTTGAACGATCAGCCTTCTCATCTCTTGTGTCCTTTCGACCGGATTCCCAGGGCATGAGTAAAGCCCATTGCAGCGTCAGACCGTTCACCGGGGTAAAACTCATCGCGAGTGTGGTGGAGGCGACACTGCATCTCGAATTCGGCGGTTCATCTGGCATTCGGCCGAACGTTTTGACGGCTGTGATGAAAGACGTACCGCTTTCAGCCCTCCCAGCCGACGTTTCGACGGCTGTGATGGGAAACGTACGCCTGTAGCCCACACCGGGCAGTCGTTTTAACGGCTGTGATGCAAGACGTACGCCCGCAGCCCAGGCGCGACCTTACGCACCCGAGACCAGCTCGATCTCGCGGTGCCGACCCATCTGGGCATACAACTCAGGTGAGCGGCTTTTCAGGGTGACCGCAGCGATGATTCCGCCGATCGCTGCTACCACGATCAAGGCCGGCAGGATCCAGCGCAATGGGCTCTCCGGGTTGCCGATCAGCAGGCCGAACTGCGAGGCCGCATAGATGGCGACCGCGGTCATCGCAACACCACCGACGATCGGCGCGACGGTGGTACGAAGCACATTGGAGTCAAGATCGCGATTGCGCGCGAAGAAGGCCACGACCGCGAACGAGGCGAGCGCCATCAGCACGATGATCGCCAGCGTGCCGAGCTGAGTGAGCCAGGTGAAAAGTGCCAGGACTGGGTCTTGACCAGTGATCACAAAGATGAGCACCACCACCACGGCCAAGATCGACTGACTGAGCGAGCCGGTGTGCGGACTCAGATGCTTGGGATGCGTGTGGCCGAGCTGTGCCGGGACCAGTCCCTCCCGGCCGAGGGCGTAGAGGTAGCGCGCGACGGCGTTGTGGAAGGCCAGCAGGGCCGCAAAGACGCTGGAAATGAACAGCAGCGACATCACGGTGGTCAGCGTTCCGCCGATGTAGGTCGCGCCGAGCGCGAACAGAAACGCGGTCGGGTCCGGCTGGAGGCCTCCGAGGTATTCCTGCAGCCCAGCCGCACCTTGGCCCTCGACCATCAGGTACGTGGTGAGGGTGTAGAAGATGCCGATCGTCAAAACGGCAACATAGGTTGCCCGCGGCACGGTGCGCTTCGGGTCCCTGGCCTCCTCGCTGTAGATCGTGGTGGCTTCAAAGCCGATGAAGGATGCAAAGTTGAACAGCAGCGCAATGGCGACGGAGCCGGTTGTGAAACTGGCCCAGGTAAACGGTGTCGCGGTCAAGGGCGCAGTGCCGCCCTGGCCGCCCTGGATCAAGATCGCTGCGTCAAGGATGAGCACGATCAAGAACTCCAGACTGACCAAGATCGCCAACACCTTGACTGAAAGATCAACTTGCCGGTAGCCCAACACGGCGATGATCGCCATGGCGACGAACGCGAAGACCCACCAGGGCAAGTCGATTCCAAGGTTCTCGCTGAAGAATCCGGCGGCCGCGGCGGCGAACAATCCATACAGCCCGATCTGCATGGCGTTGTAGCCCAGCAGGGCGATCATGGCTGCGGCCCCGCCGGCGGGCTGCCTGAGACCGCGGGTGACGAGGCTGTAGAAGGCACCGGTGCTGGTGTGGTGGCGGGCCATCGCGGTATAGCCGACCGCGAAGATCAGCAAGATCAAGCTCACCACGACGTACGCGAGGGGAATCCCCGGCCCATTGCCGAGCAGCATCGCGACCGGCGCGCCGCCGGCCATAGCGGTCAGCGGTGCAGCGGCCGAGATCACAAAGAAGGCGACGGCGAACACCCCGAGACGGCCGTGCCGCAGCTGTTGAGAATCGCGTCGCGCGATGTCAGATGTTGTTTCGGATGGATCTGCTGGTGGAATCGACGGCGGGTGACTCACGAGAGCTCCATTTCTTTCATTGCTTCCCGGACCGGTCCGGTTTACGGATTCCGCGGAACTCCCAGTCGCCGCCTTTGGCGGTGGACAGCACCTCTTCGGATTCGGTTGGTTGCGCGCCGACATCGGTGCGGATTGGTGTTGGCCCTTCCACGATGTGATTGCGCAACGTGCCGAGGCCCTCGACCTCCACTTCCACTACGTCGCCGGGATAGACAGTGCGGGAGATCGCCGGGGTCCCTGACAGCAGAAGATCGCCCGGCTGCAGCGTGATCGTCCGCGCGATGTCGGCGACCAGGTAGTGCATATCCCACTTCATTTCGCTGGTGTTGCCGTCCTGACGGACATCTCCGTTGACCAGAGTCCGGATTTGCTTGCCATGGAAGTCCCAACCCTCCACAAGTCCCGGGCCAACCGGGCACAAAGTGTCGGAGCCCTTCACCCGGAGCATCGAACCAGAATCGGTATCCCGGAAATCGTGCAGGCCGTAGTCGTTGGCGATCGAATAGCCGCGGATGTAGTCGCCGGCTTCGTCAGCTGCGATGTTGCGCGCCGTACGGCCGATCACGATGGCAATTTCGCCTTCATAGTTCAACCACTTGCAGCCGACGGGTCGCACCACCGCCGACTCGTGCGCATTGAGCGCCGACACGGGCTTGTGGAAGTACGTCGGTGCCGGCGGCAGGCTGACCATCATCTCCTGCACCCTGGAGGAGTAGTTCAGATGCACACAGATGATCTTGGACGGCACGACCGGTGCCAGATGGACGGCTTCTGCGACGCCGACGGTTCGGCCATCGCCGGCGACCAGCTCGTCGCCACGACGCTCGACATCGACGACGTTGCCGTCCAGCAGGATCCGGCGCGTCTCGCGGAGAGGCATGAGCACTCCTTTGGTAGCTGGCCCGGCTCAGCCAGCTGCAGGCAAATCGGGACCGGACGCCTGTTGCCTGACTTGCGGATCTTCAGGCGTACGGCGCGGCCTGGGGAAGCCGCCCTCGGGTTCATCGAACCAGTAGTGAACCTGGCCGGTGCCGATCGAGTTCTCGTATTCTCCGTAGCGGCGGCCGGTGGCGGTGCAATCACCCTCGCCGATAGCACCAATCATCATCAGGTAATGCCCGAACCGCGCCTCCGGCCGGAACCGGTAGAACTCCGGCATCGTGTCCAGCACTCGCGCGTGATCGCCCGCCTCAAACCACTGCATCCGTTCGGCATCCGCAGCGGCGGCCTCCGCTGTAAAGATGTGATCAATCCCCGCGGCCTCGTGGTTACGGAGTTCCCGCAGCGGCCAAAAAGTGTGGCTAAGTGCTCCGGAAGCCAGCAACACGACCCTGCGGTCGCTTTCAGCGATGGCATCACCCAGTGCCCGGCCGAGCCGGAGGTTGTCCTCAGTGTCGGCGGTCTGGCACACGCCGATGGAGATCCATCTCTTATCCGGCAGGCCCTGGCCAAGGAACTCCCACAAATTGGTGGTGGCATAGAAGATCGGTAGATGATCATCGGAGATTGCGGTGATCCACGTGCTGTGGTCGTCGGCCTTGGACGCGATCAACTCCGCGAGTTCCGGATCTCCGCGAAATTCGTAGGGCCGCTGGCTCATTCCGCGGGGCAGCTCCTCTGAGGTGAAGAGGCCCTTCCGTCGCTCTTGCGCAGTGACCACGAACTCGACCGTCGTCGCCCAATGTGAGTCCAGTACCACGACGGTGTCATAGTCGAGCGTTTCGAACACGTCTTTGCGCAGCTGCTGGAGGCCGGCGACCAGTGTGGTGTCGTCTCCGTTGTTCAACTCCCGACGGATCTCCTCCGGCAGCACGATCGTCGGAACGTGCGCGGTCAGACCCGCGCCCACCACCTCGCCCATACTCGTGTTCCTTCCCTCTCGATGATTGCCGTTCAGGTGCTAGTCGTTCGTGGTCCAGCCAGTAGGCGAGAACACGGTGTTCTTGATATCGCAGTAGAAATCGAACGAGTAGATCCCGCCTTCGCGGCCGATCCCGGACTTGCCGTTACCACCGAAGGGTGCGCCGAGATCGCGCACGAAGAAGCAGTTGACCCAAACGGTTCCGGCGTTGATGCGTGCGCTGACCCGTTCGGCACGATCAGAGTCGCCGGTGACCAGAGTCGCGGCAAGTCCGAACCGGGTGTTGTTGGCCATCTCGACGGCTTGCTCTTCGGAAGAGAAACTCTGGATCGTCAAGACTGGGCCGAAGACCTCCTCGGTCAGGATCTCGCTGCCTGGCTCAGCGTCGACGAGGATCGTTGGCCGATAGAAAAGGTGTCCCAGCTCCTCGTTCGGTGAGCCGCCCAGAATGGCTTGGGCCCCTGCGGCGCGAGCACGCCGTACGAAGCCGTCAACCTTCTCGAAGTGCTGTCGGCTGATCAGGCAGGACATCTCGGTCGCCTCATCGCGAGGGTCACCCTGCACGATCGTGTTGGCCTTGGCCAGCACCGCTTCGGTGAAGCGCTCGGCGATGGAGTCCTGCACCAGAATCCGGAACGCACCCAGACACACCTGACCTGAATTGTCGAACTGTTCCACTGCCAGCTTGACGGCAAGGTCGAAGTCAGCGTCCGCAAAGATCACCAGCGGCGATTTGCCGCCAAGCTCAAAGGACAGCGGCACGATGTTGGGGGCCGCGGCTTTGGCGATCACGCCGGCTGTCGGAACGGAGCCGGTGAAGGCCAGCCGACGGATACCGGGGTGCGCCGTTAGCGGTGCGCCAGCCTGCGAGCCGGTGCCTTGGACGACATTGAATACGCCGGCCGGCAGCCCGGCCTCGTGTGTGATGTCGGCCAGCAGGGACGCGGTCAGGGGCGCCCATTCGGGGGGCTTCGCGACGACAGTGTTGCCGGCGGCGAGTGCGGGCCCGATCCGCCACGTGGCGAGCATCAGCGGCGCATTCCAGGGCGTAATGATCGCCGTAACGCCGGCTGGGTCGTAACTGATCCGTTCCCGGTGGCCGCGGATCTCGCCGTCGGGGTGCTCCAGCTTCTCCACGTAGTCGGCAAAAAATCGGAAGTTCATTCCCACCCGAGGCATCACACTGCGCCGGTGGGACCGCAGCAGTGAACCGTTGTCTCGAGTCTCGACCCTGGCGAGCTCTTCAGTGCGGGCGTCGATTCCGTCGGCGACTTTGCGGAGGAGCTCGGCACGCTCACTGGGCGGCGTCGCTGCCCAGCCGGGAAAGGCCTGCTGTGCAGCCTCGACCGCAGCGTCGACCTCCGGCTCGGAGCCGGCCGAGATTTCGGCAATCGGCTGCTCGTCGATCGGTGAGATGTCGGTGAAGATCGACTCCGACTTGACCCGTTCGCCGCCGATCCAATGCCGAGTGTCCACCTCCACGCCCTCGACCGTCGCCGTCGTCATCCGCGCCCCTGTCTGTGGTTCGAGGTGGTTCGTGGGGTCGACAGCGGTTTGGCGTTCCGCAGGCCCGACCAGCTATCGTTAGGGCCCAAACGTATTTAAGTTCGATCGATTGGTCAAGCCCCGGAAAGACTGGTTGGAGCGCATGGTTTCGGACCCGGTAGCAGCCACCGATTGGCGGCAACTTGCGACCGATATCGAGATTCCTGAGGGCATGTTCATTGGTGGCGAACGCCGTGCTGCGATCGACGGCACGACTCGGACAGTGCACTCTGCGCGGGACGGATCGACACTGGTGAACCTCGCCTGGGCCCAGCCGGCTGACGCGGAAGCCGCCGTGGCAGCTGCGCGTACGGCTTTTGATCATGGTACGTGGCCTCGAACGCATCCTCGAGCCCGTGGCGAGATCCTGCAGCGCTTCGCCGACTTGGTCGACGAGCATCGCCAGGAGATTGCGTTGTTGATCAGCCTCGAGATGGGCAAGCCGATTCGGCACGCGTACGAGATCGAATTGCGGGCCCTGATCCGCTGTCTGCGCTTCTACGGTCAGCTGGCCGACAAGGAGTCCGGTGAAATCACCCCAACTGAAGAGGGTGAGCTCTCCTTGGTCACCCGCGAGCCGGCAGGCGTAGTCGCAGCAGTTGTCCCATGGAACTTTCCGCTGACCCTCGGCGGATGGAAGCTGGCGCCCGCCCTCGCGGCCGGCTGCACTGTGGTGCTGAAGACCGCCGAGCAGTCGCCACTGTCAATGCAGCGGGTCGCCGAGTTGGGAGTGATGGCGGGTTTACCACACGGTGTCTTCAATGTGCTCAGCGGAGACGGTCCAGTGGTCGGCCGATATCTGGGAGAACACCCAGACGTTGATGTGCTGACCTTCACTGGATCGACCGATGTGGGTCGCCACTTCATGCGCTATGCGGCAGACAGCAACCTGAAGCGGGTCTACCTCGAACTCGGCGGGAAGTCCCCGAACATCATCTTCTCGGACGCGCCCGACCTAGACCTGGCCGCTGATATGGCCGCCTGGGCCATCTTCTTCAACTCCGGCGAGATGTGTACCGCAGGCTCTCGGTTAGTAGTTCATGCCGATGTGGCCGACAAGGTGGTGGAGCGGATCGTCGAGACCTCCGGCCAGTGGTTCCCGGCCGATCCGTTGCTTCCCGATACCAAGATGGGCCCGCTGGTGGACGAGCGGAGTCTGCAGCGCGTGCTCGGACATCTCGAGCGAGGCCTTGCCGAAGGGGCCTCGTTGCGGGCCGGGGGACAGCGGGTGCTCGCTGAGACCGGCGGCGCCTATCTCGAGCCGACCGTGGTGACCGGTGCAGCTTCAGACAACCCGATCGTTCGCGAGGAGATCTTCGGGCCGGTACTTGCCGTGCAGGTGGTCCGCGACGAGGTGGAGGCAGTACGAGTCGCAGGAGATACCCCGTACGGCCTGGCTGCCGGCCTCTGGACCGCTGATCTGGGCACTGCGCATCGGGTATCACGCGCCTTACGTGCAGGCGTCGTGTGGGTCAACTGCTATGAGGAGGGGGATATGGCTGTCCCGTTCGGCGGCGTCAAGCTGTCGGGCTTCGGGCGGGACAAGTCGCGGCACGCGCTAGAGGAGTACACCTATCTCAAAACGACTTGGATCCGATATGCCTGAGAAACCTTCGGCTGGCCGCCGCCCCTTGATCGTCATACCGGCGCGTTTCTCTCCGGGTGCTACGGCCCTCCGCTACAAGGCTGAGGTGACGGCCCGAGCCCTTGTGGAGGCAGTATTCGCAGCCGGCGGAGAACCGGTAGTCGTGCATCCGTACGCGCCGAACCTCACGATCGACGTCGACGCCGCTCGGGAGCGGATCTGGTTTGCTGATGGTGTGCTACTCCCGGGCGGCGGCGATGTCGCCGCCCGGTGGTCTGGCCAACAGCCACATCCGACCCAGTACGGGGTCGATGAGGAGCAAGATGCATTTGATCTTGCTGTAGCACGCGTCGCGCTCAGTGATCACCTGCCGCTGCTGGCGATCTGCCGGGGAACTCAGATCGTCAACGTTGCGCTCGGCGGCGACCTCGTCCAAGACATGGACGACACGGTCGGCAACCACAGGAATCGAGTTCATGATCTTGAAGTGGACGAGACGTCCCCACTGGGTGAGGTCGTCGGGCGTAAGACAGCCATCTCCTGCTACCACCACCAGTGCATCGCCCGGCTGGGAGCTGGCTTGACGCCGGCGGCGTACTCCAGCGACGGGGTGATCGAGGCGGTGACGTTACAAGATCATGCAGGCTGGTACCTCGGCGTCCAGTGGCATCCAGAAGACACCGCCGCCACAGATCCCGTGCAGGCTGAGATCTTCCGTCATTTCGTCGAAGCCGCCAGAGCCCACGCCGGACAGGCCGCGCCTGAATATGTGCGCTGAGCGCGCGGCGCGAGCATGTGCGCTGAGCTCGTCGAAGCGCGCAGATGTGCCCCTTCGACAAGCTCAGGGCGCATTCGCTCAGCTCGCCTCTGCCTCGGTCACTATGGCGGTTGGCTTGGTCTCCAGCTCGCTGACGATCGATCGGAGGCTGTTCGTCAGCTGAGCCAAGCTTCTTGGTGACAATCCGGCCACGACTTCGGCCTCTGCGGCGTTGAAGACCGGATACAGCTCCTTCATCAGAGCCAGGCCTGCCGGCGTTAGCTCGAGGTTCACCAATCGCCGATCGGTATCGCTGACCCGCCTGACGATGAGTCCACGCGCCTCAAGGGTCTTGACGACCCCGGTAAGCGTGGCCTTGGAAATCGCTGCATTCTCTGCGGCATGTCGGGTCTCCATCCCGTCCCAGATCCACACCACCCAGAGCACCACGAAGCCTGTCCAGGTCAGGCCGTGCTCGCGCAGCACCGAATTTGTCAGATGCACCCGGACCGCATTGGCTGCCCGGTAGAGACTCGACACTGCGGCCGCGGCGGGAAGGTTGAGTGGCAGGTCGCTGACGTGTGCGGTCATCGCCTTCTCGGTTTCGGCGAGGGTGTGGCGATCGGGCATGACGGCCATGCTAGGCGGCAGTTCCCGACGATTCCCACAGACAGGCCGCTCGCGTGCGCCTGGTCATGGGTTGGTGAGAGTGGCCAGTGTTCGGCCACCGTTCCAGACCACACCGACCTGCCGGTAATAGCCTCCAATGATCTCCTCGACACTCAGATTTGACAGCTCCTCGGTGGGAGAGTCGAACAGCCGCAGCTCCGCGTCGCCGGACCACGCCGGCCCGGCTTCGAACTCACTGGCGCCCGACTCGATCAGTTCGGCATAGGCGTCTGGAGCACCGGACGCAATGCCCGGAAAGATCCGGTGGTGGGCCATCTTGTGGGAGTTGACGAAGCCGTTGGTCTCCGACTGCTCGCGCAGTGTCAGCACCGCCTCCGCGAGGCGCCGGTCGCCAGCAGCGAGGGTGGCACCGAATACTCCGCCGGCGGTGATCTGTGGTGCACCTTGCGGGAATGGGTGTGGCCGGGTCTGCCACATGGAACCGAGCTTCTTCGGGTAGCCCTGGTGAATCCCGCGCCCAATGGCGAAGTCCTTGTCGACCCAGATGTAGACGCAACGAGAGAATGTCTGGCCCTCGAAGCTGCACCGCACGACCACGAAGGCCTCTTTGTATTGCGAGCGCACCGGGTCCAACAGCTCTTCGCGGGAGGATGAGCACGACTGCCAGTCCGCCCAGATCAAGGCCACCGCGCCCGGGTCCTCCTCCGCGAGGGACAGCGGAGGCGGGAGCAGGTCGGCCACTCGAGCGGGGTCAGTCCGGTATTCAACGGTGAGCAGATCGCCCGAGTAGTACCACGGAGGTGAGGGGATCAGCGATGACCGGCCGCTGGCGGTCCGTGGGTAGAAGAAACCCTTGACGTCGGTCATGCAGCGCTCCTGTGGCCCGGAAGAAGTGAGATCGTTTGGATCCGTACGGTACTCGGCGGGGCTAGTGCTCCGCAATCATCCTTGATCTGGCTTACTTGTCATCATCGCGTCAAACGCGATACTGTTCGGGCCCAAACGACTGCTCGCTGAGTAGGCTGCATGGCGTCGCAACTTCAATCAATGGTGCGGAGGTTCGGGTGGCTCATTTCGACACGGCCGGCCTGGAGGAGGCTGCTGCCGAGCTCGTGACGCAGAAGATCGACGTTGTACGGGTCGGCTACTCGGACCTGATCGGCACCGATCGGGGACGTGACGTTCTCGTCAACCGGTTCGCTCGTACCGTCGAAGACGGCGTGGCCTTCTGCCGGTCCGTCTACGCAACGACACCGATGGGCGACGTTGTCGATATCGAGGGCGGACTCCAGGCTGGGCTGCCCGACGTACTCGCCTTTCCCGACGTCAGCACCATTCAGGCCGTGCCGTGGGAGCCCGGTGTCGCCCATGCCATAGCCGATGTCTACAACCCGGATGGCTCACCCTCAGAGGAAAGCCCACGCATGGTCCTGAAGCGGGTGATTCAGCAGTTCGCCGATTTGGGGATGCGGCCGATCGTCGGACCTGAACTGGAGTTCTACGTCCTCGAGCGAACTGACAAGAACCCCACCGGCTGGCAACGCTACGGCGAGGCAACCGGCAACGTTTATGTCGCCGGCTTGAAAGGCGACCCCGAGAATGTGTTGCTTCGTACGCTCCGCCACCTCTCCGCGTACGGATTAGAGGTGGTGGCCGCGAACCACGAGTTCTCGAGCGGCCAGTTCGAGATCAATCTGTGGCACTCCGAAGCCCTTGATGCCGCCGACCGTGCGTTCCGCTTCAAGACCGCGATCCAGGAGTTGGCGCGTCAGGAAGACAAGATGGCCACCTTCATGGCCAAACCATTCAACGATGAAGGTGGATCGGGATTCCATATTCATTTCTCCACCTGGGATGAGGCGGGTCAACCACTGTTCGACGACGTAGAAACAGGAGACGGGCTCTCGAAGACCGGCAAGGCGGCGATCGCCGGTGTGCTTGCCCATGCACCCGCGCTGGCTGCCGTTTCCAACCCGACCATCAACTCCTACAAGCGTTTCGGTCCCGACACACTCGCTCCCTGGCTCATCGACTGGGGGCTTGACAACCGGAGTGCGATGGTGCGGATTCCGCCCGAGCGCGGCAAAGCATCCCGCCTGGAGCTCCGGCTGGGTGACGCCAGCGCCAACCCGTATCTGGCCATCGCGGGGCTGCTTGCGGCCGCCTACCTCGGGATCCGCGACAAGCTGGAGCCTCCGCCAGCGCTCGAGGGTTATGGGTATGACCCGAGCAAAGCCGACAAGCTCCCCGGTGATCTTGCGTCGGCGCTCGACGCGCTTGAGGCGGACGCCGAGATGGCCGGAATTCTCGGCAAGCAGTTCGTCGAGGCCTTCCTGACGTACAAGCGAAATGAGCTCGAACGCTTCCACCAGTGGGTGACCGATTGGGAGTTTCGCGAGTACGCCTACCACCTTTGATAGGAGAGATCGTGCCGCAGCCCACCGCCATACCACTTGATCAAGTCGATTTGACCGATCTGGATGCCTTTGCCCGCAACGAGGGCTGGGCGATGTTCGACACGCTGCGCGCCGAGGACCCGGTGCACTGGACTCCAGAGGCGCCGCCGAACTCCGGCTTCTGGGCGGTGACGAGGTACCAGGACATTGATGCGGTGGATCGTGATTCGGAGACGTTCACGTCGACCAAATACGTGAACCTCGAGGAGGTCGACGACGACCTGATGGATCTGCGGCGATCCATGCTTGAGACCGATGGCCTGCGTCACCGTGCCCTGCGCAAGCTAATCCAGCGCGAATTCAGTCAAGGCCCGCTGACCCGGAAGTACGAGGAGTTCCTGCGCGGCTTGACCAAGGTGACGGTCGACAACGCCCTGCAAAACTCCGAATTCGACTTCGTCGAGAAGGTCAGCGCTGACTTTCCCATCAACGTTTTGGTACGGCTCCTCGACGTACCGGTCAGCGATACTGGCATGTTGATCAACTGGGGTAACCAGATGGTCGCCAACACCGATCCCGATTACACAGATCACCTGATCACCGATCCCGACAGCGACCAGTACCGGCATCTGCCGTTCCGCTCACCAGCCGCACTTGAGGTGTTCGAGTACGGCCGCGATCTTGCCCGACGGCGCAAAGGCGGCGACGGCACCGACTTGATCAGCATTCTGGCGAATCGCACCCCTGAGGACGGCGAGCCATTGTCGGCGAGCGACTTCGACAACTACTTCCTGTTGCTGATCATCGCCGGCAACGAGACTACCCGGCACGCGATCAGTCAAGCGATGCTGGCGTTGATCGAATACCAAGATCAACTGAAGGTTTTGCAGGAGCAGCCAGAGCTGATTCCGAGTGCGGTTGAGGAGTTCCTGCGTTGGGCATCGCCGGTGTACCACTTCCGCCGAACAGCCACCCGGGATGTCGAGCTGGGCGGCAAGCAGATCAAGTCCGACGACAAGGTCGTCATGTGGTTCGCCTCAGGCAACCGAGATGAAGCTGTGTTTGAGAACCCGTACCGGTTCGATGTCACCCGAACCAACATCGACCATGTGACCTTCGGTAAGGGCAGCCCACATGTGTGCCTGGGCAATGCGCTGGCTCGAATGGAGATCCGGCTCCTGTTCACTGAGTTGATTCCGCGGCTCGCATCGATCGAGTTGAACGGCGAGGTGACGAGGGTGCGTAGCAACTTCATCAATGGGATCAAGAAGCTCCCGGTCAGGGTTGAGGCCAATTGACGGCTCCGCAGCTGTCCACAAGTGCCTTCGTTGTTACGTCGCGTCCGGAGCGCTATATCAAGCAACTGGTCAGCCACTTCGGCAACAAGGTGAGGACCGAGCTCACTGAGGAAGGCGGGCGGCTCCAGTTCGACTTCGGCGTCTGTGATCTCAAGGCGGCACCGACCGGCATCGAGTTGATCGGTACTGCCGAGGATGCAGCCCAGCTCGAGGCACTCAAGGACGTAGTTGCCAGACACCTCGTCCGCTTTGGCGCGAATGATGAACTCACCGTTTCCTGGACTCCATAGCCGACAGTCGTAGCGGCTTGGCGGCCGTCCCTGCGGTGTTGATTGTGTGCCGGTGCTGTGTTGGATGGCACTCTGGCGCGCTGTTCGCCAGATCCGACTCTTCGTCGCTTGCCTTGTAGGCGAGGACCGCGTGGCTGTGTCGGTTGTCTTAGGCAAGCTCCTGCAGGCGTCGGATTCTGTCGCTGAGTTGCGGGCGTTGTTCGGGGTTGATCCACCGTGGTGGTATCCATTCCGGCAACCGTCGCCGTTGATTCGGCACATCCAGCCTTTGCAGGAAGTGGCTGTGGTGATAGCGGCACAGCAGCGTGAGATTGCAAGTACTTCGCTAAACGTACCTAGGCAGTGAGTTTGTTGAGCCGGGCTTCCGACCCCCTTAGGCGGTCCCGGTTCTCATACGCACCGCCCCCCGGGACCTCGATGACCCCAGGAGTCACCGTGTCCACATCCTTCCCCATCGTGCTCGCCACCGGCCACATCACCGCAGCCGATGAGCTCTCCATCCAGCTGGTCGAACCCGCGGCCAGCCCCAGCGTGATCATGATCGTCTGGCCCCCAAAGGCGACGCCCGTACGCCCTGACATGTACGCAACCTGTGCAGCCAAGATCATGCGCGTGGTCGCTCGGGCCAGTATTGAGCTAGCCCGCCGCCGACTCGGCTGAGGGTCCGTTATCGGGATACGCGTGGGCGACGGCAAGGGTAATCATCACGACTCGCGCCGCCTTCTATCTCAAGACGACCCGTTGCCTGATCAAGCTAATCGCGCACGCCGCTGTCCGCCGTGAGTGGCGGATCCTCGTGTTTGGTCCGCCACGCGATCAGCCGCCGCGCAATTCAGGATGGGCTTACCCGCTGGTGTCGGGTGCGGAGGTGGTGGTGGCTGCCCCCGGGTTTTGCGGGGCAAGGCTGTCTGCACTTTGTTCCATACGGTGAACGTCAACAGGCCCTATCCGTCCTGAGCGATTTGGGGGATCCGGTCCTCAGCTCGACCCCTCCGCCGGTTGTCGGCCTATTCGGCGGACGGCACGTGGCTTCTCCTTGCTGGGCGAGGCGCTGACCAACGCGTTCACCCAGCTGGCCGGGACCGAGTTGTCGAGCAGGACCGACTTCAGGAATAAAGTGGCTGGGACAGCCAGCAAGGCACCAAGAGTGCCGAGAACGTACGCCCAGAAGATCAGCGAGACGAAGGCAACGGTGGCGCTAATACCCACCGCGTCCCCAGTGAACCGCGGCTGAATGATGGTCTGAACCACCACGTTGATAACTGTGTAGGCGACCACGACGGCGACCGCGCTGCCCACTCCGCCGTCGAGCAGAGCGATGAGGGCCGGCGGAATCACACCGAGGATGAAGCCAATGTTTGGAATGTAATTCGTGACGAACGCCAGCACGCCCCAGGTGACGAATAGGGGGACGCCGATAATCGCCAGGGCGATGACGTCGAGGACCGCGACGATGAAGCCGAACACGGTGGTGACGATCCAGTACTTTCGAACTCTGCTGGCGAAGTTGGCCAGGCCGTCGGCGATGTGCGGACGGGTCTCGCGGATTACCCCTAGTCGCTCGGGCATGCTCGCGGCTTCGAAGGCCAGGAAAATGACCACCGTGACAATCAGGAGGAGCAGGGACACCCCGCCGCTGATGCCGCTCAGCAGAGCCTGAGCTGGGCCGGCCAGACTACTCAGCTGGACCGACGAGGCCAGTCGCTCGAGCTGCTCCTGCCCGTAGCCAAGCCGAGTGCTGAGGCCGAGGAGGTAGTTGAAGATCCGGTCAAACGCGTTCGCATATTCAGGTAGCGTCCCCACCAACCGGGCGACTGCGAACGCCACCGACCCCAAGATGAGCACCAGGAGCGCATAGATCGTCAGCAGGGAGACCGCGCTCGCCAGCCAGGACGGCCAGCGGCGCCGGACTAACAAGTTGCGCAGTGGCGCCACGGTGATCACCAAGGTGATGACAAGGAACAGCGGCCCGACGATGTTGGCTGTCGACCGCAAACCGGCGCCGATAACGATGAGGCCGGCCACGATCAGGATCGCGAAGAACGGCGGACCTGGGCGCTGGCCCGCGACGGGCATGGAATCGGGCCGAGCTTGCGCGGTGACGGTCTTGCCTGACATGGTCGGTCTCCCATCAGTGGGTTGAGTGATCTAGGTTCCCCGGTTCCTTACCCGGCAGATGCTGTTCTGCCGCTGCTCGCGCACGCCGACCTTGTCGATGTTGTCCAAGGGGAGGTTGAGCTGATTTCCGGCGTCCGTCTCGTTCCTGCCCAAAGCCACACGACCGATGACTGCGTCGTCACGTTTGGATCGGGCTCGTGGCAGGCCCTCTTCCTGACCGACACCATCCTTGCCAGCTCGCAACCGGAGGGTGCCGAACGTATAGCGGTGACCCGCCGCATCCCGCGCGGTCCACCCAGTGATGGTGTGGGACTGTCTATCGGCGCGCCTCCTGAGCGATCTCGCATGGTCGAGAGCTTGACTTCGTCTCCCAGCCGAGCGGTGATGGGGCGGCCGACGTCGAGTACTACTCGCGTGCGCTGGCGCAGAGTGCGCGTTCGCAGTTGAGCGGCTTGGAACGCCGGTGGGGATGGTCCGGCTGACATCGGACGCACCGGAGCTGCTGTTGACCGAGCACCTGGAAGGTGCGCAGGTTGATCGGCAGGATCAGGGCGCGGTTCTGGTCCACCACCCAGGAGTGAACCGGGTGACCTCATTGCCTGACCTGCGTGATCGGAGTTTGCGGTGCGGCTGTGTTCGTGTGATTTCAACCGCGCGGCGCCGGGTCAATGTTGGGGTCTCGCTGGCGGCTTGGGCTGGGACGCAGATCGCCAGGGCACCTGGTTGGATCTCGGCGAAGAGGGTGGTGGATTCGCCGACGACGTCGCCGTCGAGCTGGTAGTTGTCCTTCCCGTCGATGATGATCCGCACCCTCTTTCCCTTGCGCTGGTCGACCTGGTCATCCTTCTTGGCGCGCCGGGTGATGAGCCGTAGCGCGACCTTGACCCAATGTCGGAATCGGCGGGGGGAGGCGATGTAGAGATCGAGGAGACCATCATCCGGGCTAGCGCCCGGGTATCAAGGTGAGGTTGCCCCGAAGAGTGCCGACGTTGCCGATTACACAAACCATGGCGTGGCGTCGGACGGGACGGTTGCTGTCCAGTTGCACCGTCATCCGCACCGGTAGCCGGCCCAATGCCTTCGCCGCCGCGACGAAGTACGCCGCAGAGCCGACCTTGTCCTTCAAGTCTTCATCGGTCTCGTCCATGATCACGGCATCGATACCGATCCCTGCCATCACTGCGAAATGCTCTGACGCCCGGTCATCGACGGTGATCTTCACCAGATCCACCTGGCGTATCTGCCCGCCAAGGGCGACCTCGATGGCGTCCACTTCCTCAAGTGGAAGATCCAGGTTTCGAGCCAGCAGATTGCCGGTGCCGGCAGGTACCAGCCCCAGCGGAATCCCGGTGTGGGCCAGACCGTCAGCCACGTAGCGGATGGTGCCGTCCCCGCCGGCACCAATGACAAGATCAACTTGCGCTGCGACGGCCTGCCTGGTCATGGCGCGGCCTGGATCCTCGACCGAGGTCTCCAGCCAGAGCGTGTTACCCCAGCCGTTTCGCTGGAGGCTGTCCTCCACAAGGGCGTGAAACTTGTCGCTGATCTTGGTCGGGTTGTAGATGACCGCGCAACGGCGGCTTTGGCCTGCATCCTCAACAGATGTCACGTGGGATTCCTCAATCGTACATGAGATGCCCCCGCAGCCCTGACCCGCTCCAGACGCGAAGCTGTAAGAGTCGGGCAGCATGCAAGCATTCTCTCAGCGCGTGTTCGTACCTCTGTCCGCGTGGCTGGCACTAAACCGAGAGAAGATGCCTGCGGGTCCTCGCCGGGGTTGGCTGACTGTTGCCGCAGTATCATCTGTCCTCACTCTCCGTGCCAGACCGGCAGATCGCCGGTCTGGATGACCGTTTGAGCGATCGTTCGTAGCTTCACGTTGGTGTTCTGCGAGCGGCATTTCAGCAGAGTGAACGCCTGGTCGGCCGTGAGCTGACGGCGGGCCATCAAGATTCCTTGCGCCAACCCCACCCGATGCCGTGCCGCTACCGCTCGATTCAAGTTTTCGCGCTCTGATAACGGCTCTCAGAGCCAGGCTGGCGTGATGGGTGAATGCCTGCGGCCACATCCGCATACGGCGACAGGGTCGCCGGGCGTCGTGGCATACCACACCAGCCTGACCGGCTGCCGAGGCGAACCCTCAATCCGCACCACGAGCAGCGCGCGTCTACCCAGCCCGTTCCACGAGGTGCCTTCCGCCAAATCGTCGATCGAAACTGGGTTGCTGAAGCAGACCCTGCCGGAAGAGCATCTCTATCAGCGCAGCTGCCGCCGAATCATCGGGCGCCGCGTCGCTCGGACGTGCCGCGAGGGTTTGCCAGAAGCGCTCGGTGTAGGTGACGATCGCTGCCCCGTCGGCGGCGATCAGCGCCATGGCTTCGTCCGACGACTGTGCGCCACAGCGCGGCGACGTCTGATGCAGCCCACATCCGCTGGCTGGCCGCGGCCAGAGCCCTCGTGTGGGCCAGATCCCGCGATGCGGCGGTCGGCGGCATCTGCACCAGAGGCCGCGTCGCTACCTCGGGCAGAGCCGGAGCTGAGTCGGTCAAGACGTGGCGCGGGCCGGACACCTGGCCCGGTCGTAAGCGATTAGAAGGAAGCTCAGGCGACGGCAGAGGTGGGGTCATGAGCGCGTATCCGATGTTAGGGGTCAGAGGGCGCGGCGTTGGGCGACGAGGGGGCAGAGGAACGGGTCCTTGCCTTTTAGTCCGACCGTGTTGAGGTAGCCGATGACGGTCCGGTAGGACTGCCACAGGCTGGTTTGGGTGTAGGGGACCCCTTCGTCGGCGCAGTAGGTCGCCACCATCGATTGGATCTTGCGGAGATGAGGCCGCGCCATGGACGGGAACAGGTGGTGTTCGACCTGGTAGTTGAGCCCGCCCATGAAGATCGAGATGAGCGGTCCTCCGGTGATGTTGCGGCTCATCAGCACCTGCCGGCGCAGGAAGTCCAGTTTGAGTTTCGGGGATACCAGCGGCATGCCGATGTGGTTGGGGGCGAACGAGGATCCCATGTAGAGGCCGAACATAGCAAGCTGCACGGCCAAGAAAGCCACCGCCTTCCCCGGCGGCAGCACCACGAGCACCAAAGCTGCCAATCCGCCGAGGCGGACGGTCAGGAAGGCGATCTCGACCCAGCGGCGCTCGACCTTGCCCCGGCTGAGGACTCGTTTGAGGCCGTCGGTGTGCAAAGACAGCCCTTCGAGCAGGAGCAGCGGGAAGAAGTACCAGCCCTGGTGAGCGACCAGCCACCGCAGCAGCCGGTTGCGGTGCCGGGTGGCCATCGCCGGCGTCATCGCAACCGCGCGTAGGGCGATGTCGGGGTCGGCGCCCTCTTTGTTGGGGTTCGCGTGGTGGCGGGTGTGCTTACTTTGCCACCAGCCATAGCTGATTCCCACCAGCAGGTTCGCGATGATCAAGCTAACCCAGTCGTTCCAACGGCCGGATTTGAACATCTGCCGATGGGCGGCGTCGTGGCCGAGAAAGGCGATCTGGGTCATGGCGACAGCCAGGACTGCGGCGCTGGCCAGTTGCCACCAAGAGTCGCCGATCCACACGAAGGCGGCCACCCAGACGGCCAGGAGAACGACAGCGCCGATCAACTTGGCCCAGTAGTAGCCGTAGCGGCGGCGCATCAACCCCATCTCGTGCACGGTGCGAGTCAACGCCGTGAAAGAGCTCCCGGGCTTGGTAGACCGCGACGCGCGGCTCCCAGGGGTGGCGTCGGAGGACGCCGGTGTGCCGCGGCCAGGAGCATCAGAAGCCGGTGCGGTATCCGATGGCTGAAGGAGTAGAGAAGTCAAAGGAACGGCCCATTCGAGGTAACTATCCCGGTGTGTGTCTGGGCGGCAGCTATTGATTGCTCGTGAGGCGTGGCGTGTACAACAGCGGCGTCTCCGGCCCCAGGCCGACTGCAACGTGCAGTGCTACTAGTTTACAACATAAACCTCCGGTGACCCAATGGTGCGGATGGCCTCCAGGATCCTGGTTAGGTCTCACGCCGCCGGCTGCGTAAAGTCGAAATTGACGCGGCGTAACCGACGATTCTCATCCTTACAGCTGCGACCCTCACGGTCCGGTGTCTTAGGCCCTGCATAATGCGACGCACATCACACAGCACAGAAGAAAAGAAGGCAAAAAGGGCGGAATTCGGAATAAGCCGAATATTAATCAGTTGTAATCTCCGGGACGCGCTGTGGCGTTCCGACCAATTTAGATTGGAATCCCCGGGACGCGTGGAAGTGTCCGAGCCAATTTAGTTGGAATCCCTCCGGGACGTGCCGAAGCGTCCGAGCCAATGACAACCTCCATAAGGAGAAGTATGACCACCAGCACCACCGACCATAATCCCGTGACCAGCAACAGCCGTGCTGTCGCATCCCAGGATGGCGACCACCGCCTCACCAGGGAGACCAAGCCCTCGTTCAAAACCACCGAATTGATCGTCTATGTACTGTCGGTCCTCGGTGTCCTGATCGCCTCTTTGGTGGTCGACGTTAACGAGGACGGTCAAGGGTTCAGCGCCTACCAGGGCTGGTTCCTGGTCACCTTGTTGACGATCGGTTACCTGATCAGCCGTGGCCTGGCCAAGTCCGGCAGCCGCGACGACGCTCGCTAAACCGTGGCGTTGCCAGGTACCTGCTCAGTCATCGCCGTTCATAACTAAGTGGCGATCATTCCTTAAAGCCTGACGCCGCAAACCAGTGCGCCCCTCACGGAAATCCGCAAGGGGCGCACTGCTGTCATTGTGAGGTCGTCCCGGGACGACCACAAGCAGGCGGTGGCGCCGTCTACGTCCACGGCTGCATGTGCAGCGAGTGTCGGATGCATCAGCGAATCCGCATGATCCGGAACCGTTGAATACCGTTCTGCTCAATACGGATTCTCGGCTGATTAATTTGGGCTACGCCATTGATCCTTATTCATTTTCGCCGTCTGGATCTGAGACGACGGTCAAAGTCGGGGTTCTAAATGGCGCACTCGCGTCCTTCTGCGCGACGCGGCCAAGCTCCAGACCTTCTCGCAGCCTTCGGCCTCAGCTGATGCCCAGCACCACCCACGACTGGCGCCCGATCCCTCGAAGAACATCGACCCTGCCGCTAGAGTGCACGCAGTGAAGTTGGCCGACGACACACCCGCCGAGGAGCACATCGGCGGCCGTGACCTGACCCGCTGGCCGACTCCGGTCGGGCGTGGACTGGTCCGAGTGGTGGCCGTCTTGGCGGCCACATCTCGCGCACTCCGTGCTCTACATCACCGCGTCGGTGGGGTTGGCGCTGGTCGTCGGGCTGACCGCGGCGGGTGCGGGGATCTACGACGCGGTGGTGGAACCCAACGGGATCTCCGGCCTCGACCAACCAGCCCTGGACCAGTCCATCGCCTACCGCACCAGCACCAACACCCAGCTCCTGACCGCATTCACCCACCTCGGCGGACCGATCGGCATGACCATCATTGCGTCGCTGATCACCATCGCGTTGGCGTGGCGGTGGCGGTCGCGCACCCCGCTGATCCTGATGCTCATCGCCGTCGCGGGATCGTTGACCATGACGAGTGTCGGCAAGGCCATCGTCGGACGGGTCCGGCCGCCGCTTACCGAAGCGGTCCCGCCGTATGAGTACGCCTTCTCCTTCCCCTCCGGCCACGCGCTGAACAGCACCGTCATTGCCGGCATGGTTACCTACTTGTTGGTCCGCCGGCTCCGAACACGATGGGCGCGAGCCGCTGCCGTGATCGTCGCCTTCATCTGGGCGTTGGCCATGGGCCTGAGCCGGGTATTCCTGGGCCACCACTGGCTCACCGACGTGATCTTCGCCTGGCTGCTCGGCGCCGCCTGGCTGGCCCTGGTGATCACCTCCCACCGGCTCTTCCTCACTATCCGGCGCGCTCAACCGTCAGGAGGTGTCGGTGAGGCTGATTAACGGATCAGGGAAGCGCGCGGGTCGGAGCGAGCTGCCGCCCAGTGCGGCGGCCGTCGAGAGGCACATCGGCTCAATCTTCGCCAAGCTCGGCCACAACGACACTCGACCACGCACCGCCGAGTTGCCGCCGTGCTCGACGACCTAGGCGCCGCGTCTCGTTGAAATGCTGACCGCGCGACTCAATCCGGTCCCACAGGTGGACTTCGCCCATGCCTAATGTCTCGGGCCCGTCGGATGCGGCGACGTAGCGCGGGACGTTCTGCTCATCGGCCAGCATGATGCCACTGCCCGTGACACCGAAAAGGTCCACGTACACCTCGTTCACGTGTCGCAGCGCCTCAACCACGCCGGTACCCGGTTCGCCCAGAGTGGCGGGCTCGCGCAGGCTGGCCAGGGCCTCGGGATCAATCGCCGCGGCCTGTCCGATTCGCGAACATGGCGCGCCACTGCTTTGTCGAGATTGCGGTGGTCATCGCGCAGGGGACGTGTCGAGCCGCATCACTGCGAACTTTCGCTGGTGGCTGCTGCCCGTCCACTCGGACACCGATTAGCCGTACGCCGCCGAGCATACGTCCCTTGAACTGTCGCAGTAGGAAGGGATCGGCCCCGCAGCATGTCTGCTCAGCTACGGGACCTGGGCGGCGGCAGATCCTAGGTACCGCTCGTCATCCTGTCTGCTACCTACCCAATCGGCTCTTGAGGCATGCACTCATTGAGGTGGCGTCGCCCGGAGTACCCCAGTCAACGCACAGCCTCCGACAAACTTGGTTAGCCCGCATCAGAGGACGACCGGTCTTGGCGATCGCAGGTCCGATGCGGAAGAACCGTGGAAGGTGGCGGCTGGGTGCTACCGCAGCGGGTGCTCGGCGACGCAGGCGGGAATCTCACAGGATGCCGACGAAGCTATCCAGTTCGCCGACCGGATGCAGGACCGGATCGAGCAGCTCGCACCAGGCTTCTCGCAGCGGACGTCGCCCGTCGCATCCTGACTGCCCTGGACATGGAGCGCCGCACCGCGAGTTTGATCGGCGGGCCTGCTGACAGCGATCACTGTCGCCTACGACGAGGAAGAGAAACGCGGCTTCATCAAGAAGCGGCTGATGTCCCTCGAGATGGACACAATGGCGATCAGTGCCGGGAAGATGCTCAGGAAGGCGTAGAAGGCGACACCGGCGGCGAGCAGCGGCACTTGATCCGCTTTGGCCTCCCTCCAGCCGCGCTTGGCTACCTGCAGCCAGCCGCGCGGGCACCTCGGTGGGGCGCTTTGCTTACCGCCCGGCACCTCGACGCCTTTTTGCGTGGTCGTGATGATCATTCCCTTTCCATGGCTGCCTACTTGCGTCGCTACTACCCCCGACGTTGAGCAGGTAGTCAGGCTCGCGGCCTGATCATCCGTCGAAGGTGCGGATCACCCGTGCCGGGTTCCGATGGCAACCACATTTGCTAGAAGATCACGGACCACCACGGCGCCCGCGCCGACGACGGTGTTCTCGTGACTCCCGGCCCGACGATCACGCCGCCGCCGACCAGACATTGTCCATGATCACGATCGGCTCGGCCGCCTCCCACTTGTCGAGGCGCAAGCCCGGATTGATCGCATGCGTGGCGGTCAGCAGCTGAACGTTCGGACCGATCTGGACGTCGTCGCCAATCGTCACTGTCGCCACATCCAGCGAGACCAGACCCCAGTTCAGGAAGCAGCGCGCTCCGATCGAGGTCTGATACCCGTAGTCGCAATAAAACGGCGGGCGGATCTCGCTACCCTCACCGAGCGCAGCCAACAGCTCGGTCAGGATCGCGCGATGTGTCGCACAGTCATTGGGCTCAGACATGTTGAGCTGATGGATCAGCCCTCGTGTCCCGGGAGGACTGCTCGGTAAGCTCTGGGTCATCGGCGATGTATAGCTACCCGGCCAACATCCGCTCACGTATTGACGGAGTGTCAGTCATCGCCGGGGTCTCTCTTTGAGCGCTTGCTGGCGAGTTGTTCCAGGATCGGCAGGCACTCGGATGCATCAGGAAGGGCGGCAATCTCTGCTGCCATGGCGCGGGCTCCTTCCGTGAAGGCCGAATTATCCAAGACCTTGCGTAGCCCCGCTGGGATGTCGGCTACCGCTCCCAAGCCGCCCGGCAACTGGATGCCAGCGTTAGCTTCCGCCACGCGTTGCGCATGCACGGTTTGGTCAAGCCTGACCCCGACATGCCGCCCGGATACTCGCCTGAGGGTTGCCGAAACGCTGGCAAGCACGGCAGAAAAAGAAGCAGTGGATTCACCTCAGTACTGAAGTGAATCCACTCTACTGGTTAGTAGTTAGCTCGACTGTTGTTGCACCGTCTCTTTTGAGGCCTGTGCTTGGTCCTTGACGTCGGCGGCTGCCGATTGACCTTCTTGCTTGACGCTCTCGACGCCTTCCTGAGCCGTTGTCTTTACCGACTCGGCAGCCTCCTGCGCTGCCGGCTTCAGGCTCTCACCCATATCCTTCGCCACTTCGGAGGCCTTCTCCTTCACCGGCTCGAGGTTTTCTTGCAGCTGGGACACTGCCTCGCGCTCCTTCTCGGTGGAAGGAATCAGCGAGGAGACCAGCATTCCGATGCCGAAGGCGATCATGCCGGCGGCCAGGGGATTGCCCTGCGCCCTCCGCTTCATCCTCCTCGGCGCCTGCCTGACGGCCTCGCGTGCCTCGGACGCTTTTTCGCTTACCGTGTCCCTGGCCGCATACGCCTTGTCGGCTACCGCATCTTTGGCTGAGGAGGCCCTATCGGTGACCGTGCCAACCGCAGAGCCGCTGTAATCGTCATCATCGGAGCCCATGACTCGCTCCTTGATGTTGCTCGCAGCCTCCTTGACCTTGCCGACCTGACGCCCTGCCACGTTCTTGGGCTTGACGCTCTCAGCCAAGTCGTCGACGTCATCGCTCAGTGCCGCGCGCGTCCGTTCGATGTCCGCTCGAATCTCATCCGGGTCGTTGCTGGTCGTCATTGGTTTCTCTCCTCTTGTCCTTTGAGTGCGTTCGGAACTTGGCGCACAGTCTCGGTTGTCTGCGGTATCCCGCTGATCTTCTTCATTTGGGCGCGGGCGACCAGGTAGAGCACCACGCCGGCCACCAGCCAGATCACGGCCACGATGACCGCCCCCCAGCCAGGCCCAGTTCGGTCGCTGATTGCCACCCAGAGGGCGAGCGACAAGAAGAGCACGAACAAGAACGCGGCAACTGCGGCGCCGGCGAACATTCCAGCGGTTTGGCCCGCTCGGGTGGCGGTTTGGCGAACTTCGGCCTTTGCCAGCGCCAGTTCTTGCTGGACCAGGACCGACAAGTCGCGCGTCACATCGCCAATCGCCTCCCCGATGCTCTTATCTCCACCGGGTGTTTCTGGCATGTCTTCGTATGGGCGCCGCGGAGGAGCCTGACCTGCGTAATCGGTCATCGGCGTACCTCGCCCTGTCCCGGAGCCGGCATTCCGCCGCCCTGGTAGCTCGTCTCACCCGCCATCCCGCCGTAGCTCGGGTCGTAGCCGCTCTGGTACGTGCGGGTGCCGTCTGCGCCGCTGCCTTGCACGCCGCCGTCGTAACCGCCGCGATCGTAGAGGTCGCTGTCGTACGCACGCGCTGGGGTCGGCTCGTTGTCGGAGTCAACGCTGGTGTTCGCGGCCACGGCGCCCCGAGTCACTCGGCCAGCGACAACGCCGGCCGCGGCTGCCAGAGCCAGGAAAGCTACCGGCCGACGACGCGCGAACCGCTTGACCTCATCGAGCAGGTCACTGGGCTCATGGGTGTCGAGCCAATGGGAGAATCTCACCGACGCGGCGTGACGCCTCGTGCGCAAGATCAGTCATCGGCCCAGAATCGTCAGACTTCGAGGCCATCGAGCCGAGCTCAGACGCCCAGCCGTTCAGCCTTGATGCAAGCTGCGCCTGCTGGTTAGTGACCTGGCCCTGCAGCTCGGACCGCGTCTGGTCCACCAGGTTCCGGGCTTGATACTTGGCCTCGCCGGCCACGTTCGAGACCTCACTCTTGGCCGCGTCCTTTACGCCGGAGGCGGCACCCGCGGCGGTGTCCTTGACGTTGGTTGCTTCACTCTTGGCGGTATCGACGGTCGTGCCCTCCGCGGAACCGGAGGAGACCGGATGTTCGTACCGCTCGCCGCTGCTCTCGGTTGTGGGATCTTCCATCTCGGAGTCGGCGATGTTGCCGGGCGGCACTCCCTCATCGAGGCGGGGGGGAGATTGCTTGACGCCCGGGTCAACCGGCCCGCTCGTCGGATCATAGGTAGGGCTCGTCACGACCTTCTCCAATCAGATGAATTGTGGATAGGTCACCGGTACCCGCAGGTTCGAAAAGTAAAACAAGTTCCGCGTCCTCCGCGAGCATCGGTAGCGATGAGCGAACGCGCCCGCGCGGAGCGAGCAATCCAATACCGTTGTTCGGCGAAGAGCGACGACGGCACCAGCTTCCCGAGGCGCCGCGCGAGCAGAGAAACCGGTGATCACTGAATGATCACGACCGGATCATGCCCACGGCTTGAGCATGATCTTGACCGCGCCGTCGGCCTTGCGCTTAAACATGCTGTACGCGGCCGGAGCCGGGGCGAGCGGTAGCCGATGAGTGGCGAATTCGTCCACGCCGAGCGGGTCATCGTCGGTCGGGAAGGGCATGATGTCGGGGATCCAGCGCTTCACAGTGGACTGACCCATCCGGAGCTGGATCTGCTTGTCAAACAACGACATCATCGGCATCAGATCGGCCATGCCGCCATAGACACCCGACAGCGAGACGGTCCCGCCCCGACGTACGGTCTCGATCGCCGTGTTGAGCGCGGCCAGCCGATCGAGTCCGGCCTTCTTCATCAAAGGCTCAGTGACAGCATCGGGCAGGTGCGCGGTGACGCGCTTGGCGAATGCCGCGCCAGGCGAACCGTGCGCCTCCATGCCCACCGCGTCAATCACCGAGTCCGGACCACGACCGTCAGTCAGCTCGCGCACCACCTCGGGAAGATCATCTTCGTGCTCCCGGAGACCGATAACCTGGATGCCCTGGGCGCGCGCTCGCTCCAGCCGCTCGTCCACCAGATCCACCGCGATAATCTTGTCGATCCACTTCTGCTGGGCGATCCGGCAGACCATGTCGCCGATCGGCCCGAGACCCAGGACGAGCAGCGAACCACCGTCCGGCACACCTGCGTACTCCACTGCCTGCCACGCCGTCGGCAGCACGTCGGAAAGGTAGATGAAGCGGACGTCCGGTCGTCCGTGTTTACCGCTGGCCGGCGCGAGTAGGGGCCGACACCAGGCGGGCCGTTGAGACGCTCGGCGGAGTGCGACGGGATGAAGCCGAACGTGTGCTCTGGTCCGCGCACATTCGGCGCAGACATCTTAGGACTTCCAGCGCTAGACCCATGTTGGTCACCAATCTTCGCTAGGTTCGGCTGAACAGGCTCCGCCCAGGCTCGGACCTCGACGCCAGCCACAGGCTCGTGTTCAACGACCGGACCTGAGGCGGCGGGTAAGCACGCGGATCGAAGGAGGCGAAGTGAACCGAGGAATCATTGGGGCCATTATCGGGGTCTTGGTCATTATCATTTTGGTGATAGTGATCCTGCAACTGACCTAGCTCGGCCACGGCGCAAGCGGTCGGCTTGCGGAACCTCGCCTCGTTCGAGTCGTTGCCTAGTGCACACCTGACCGTTTGAGTGCTGCTGGTGCTGCTAACAGGCAGCAGGTGTGACGCGCCGATCCCCAACTGCTCTACATGCATGTTCCGCAAAGCCGTCCAGCTCTCACGTGTGGAGTTGGGCTGCACGTCAGGGAGGCTCACTTGTCGGGCGCTGGACGTCTGCTGCCCCGGTCGTGAGATGACCCAAGCGACGAAGGCGTCGATCCCGTCGACGACGTTCTCGAACCGGATGGAGTGGAACAGGTCGAACGAGTGCTGCCCGCCGGGCAGCTCAGCGTAGACCACCGGCTCGGTTGACCTGCTTCGTTGCTGCTCGGCCAGGAGTCGGGCGCCCTGCAGCGGCACGTCTGTGTCTGATCGCCATGCGCCAAAAGATCGGCGGCGCGGCGGCGGCGTCGCAAGCCATCAGTGGGGATGGCAGGCGATCCTCCCTCGTCGTGGTCGTAATAGCGGCCGTGCTCGATGTCGTCAGCCCGGCACGACCGTGTCTCGCCGGTGTAGCCGTGGAAGGAAAGGGTGCGGAGGTCGAGCTTGCGTCCACCAGTGGCGCGAACGGCTTGATGCCCTCCGAGATGCAACAGCATGTTCGTCCACGCTGAATCCGGGTAGTAACAGATGGGTCAAGCCGAGGGAGCCGATCACAGTGCGGATCCCATCCCCTTGGCCTACCGGCGATCGACCCCGGACCGGTAGGTCACGTGACGACTTTGGAGGAATCAATGACGAGATCGAATCCGGTGTCCTGGCTCGCGCGCCACGCTCGACGAGGCGTCACCGATCTCCCGCGGAACATCGTGTGGACGGTCGACACCACGTTGAAGGACCCGGCGACATCTGCCGGCAGGACCCTCCAATCGGTGGGACATCAGGCGGCATCCGCCGTTGCCGATGTGAGTCCGTTCGCTGACGGTGCCGACAGCCGACTACATCGGGTCGACGCGGCCCTGGAGCGCGCCCGCCAGCTCGAGGCGCAGGCTCGGGAGGAAGCCGAAAATGCGAAGGAACGCGCGGACGCCGCCGGGAAGGTCGAAGCCGACGGCGACAAGCAGATCGATGCCGCGCGGGATGACGGCGAACGCGAAGTCGCCGACGTGGTGGCTGAGGCTCAGCGAGAGGCTGACGAATACGTGGCCGCGAAGCGCGCCCGGGCGCAGGAGATCGCTGCCAAGCACGTCGCCGCGGTCGAGGCCGACATCGCCGAGCAAGTAAAGCGAGCCAAGAACGAAGCCAGAAAGGCACACACCAAGCCGACCAGGCGATCGAGCGGGCACGTGAACAGATGAAGCAAGCTCGTGAGCTGGCCGAGGAAGCCGCAGAGGCTGCGCGACAGGCCGCCGATGAGGCCCGCGCCCGGGCCGAACGCCTGTCTGATGAAGCCGACGCCGAAGCTGCCACAGCCCAGCGCAAGGTCGACGAGGCCAACGAACGACGCGAGGCCGTGACCTCCGAGGGCCGGAAGCTGGCCGCAGATGCTGATACAGGTCCGTTGGATCTCAACGACATGACCAAGGAGGAGCTGCTGGCCTTGAGCGAGGAGATGGATCTGGATCTGAAGTCCGCGATGCGCAAGCAGGACATGGTGAAGACCATCCGTCGCTCGCGCAGTTGATCTTCACCACACGACGACGGGAGTATTGATGAACAAGCTTTTCGGCAAGAAGACGATTATCGATCGTCTGGGAGAGGCCGTCGGTCTCAAGCCGAAGCGCTCGAGCACGGCAGTGAAGTCGGGATTTGCTGCGGCTGGCGCGGCCGCCGGGCTGGCTGTCGTGAGCGCCGTGGTCTCCGCGCTCCGGGAGCGCCAGAGCGATGGAAATAAGCGATGCTCGGTAGCAAAGCTGTCGGCCGCGTCGTCTTCCTCGGTCTGGGCTACCTGACCGGCACCAGGGCCGGTCGCGCGCGGTACGCCCAGATCGAGGCCCTGGCGCGGTAGTCGAGGCGCACGGGTCGACGCCGGACTAGTCGCGGTGGCCGGGATTGGGTTGACCTTGGCCTGTGGTGATGCACCTCACGGTCCCTGCTGGCTGGCCAGGTGCTTGCACGTCCGCCATGAGTCGGGCGTTTCCCTGGGATACGGCCACTCCTCATCCTCGGTTCGATCGCATCCACCAGGGCCGGCCTACATGTCGCGGCGTTATACATCGGGCACGAGGTCCACATCGGGGCGGCCACCACCACCGTGATGACCGTGCAGTGCCACTGGCGGTATTCGCGTTCGCACTCTTACCGCCGTACACCCTTCTCGTGTGCCGATGATCAAGATCATCTGATCGATCCAGCCCACCGTCGTGGAGCCGTCATGTGGCCGGCCACAGTCGCCACGATCATCAAGGTCTTGTCTCCTGTGCAGATCGAGTACGCCGCGCGGCGACGGCGGTTGATGCCAAAGGATCAAGCTCAAGATCATCACCTGGGCGATGATCTTGATCAATCGGGGAACCTGCACACGCGTCCGGCCGGGGAAAGGGACGCCTGGCGGGCTACGTCGAGCAGCTGCTTGGCTCTGTTGTGGTCTAACTCCTCGTCGAGGAGTACACCAACAACAGAGCCAAGCGGTTGAA
Organism: uncultured Actinomycetota bacterium; assembly: GCA_963730505.1. Lineage (GTDB taxonomy): Bacteria > Actinomycetota > Actinomycetes > Propionibacteriales > Propionibacteriaceae > Microlunatus. Next base: position 5,685 of record CAVSSB010000033.1, on the reverse strand, counting down.
GATCAAGAACTAAGATTGGTGCAGCTGTCGGAGTGGTGATGTTGCCGCCGCTTGGTCGGGTGGCTTGGGGTCGTCGCCTGGACTCAGCCCGCGCCCGAGCCGCCGTCGCGCGATGCTGCGTAGGGCTCGATGGCCACCATCGTGCGCGCAACGCTTCACTCCCTCGTCGTGACGACATTCTCGGCAAGCTGAGAGAGATAGCCTGGCCACGTGCGGTCGGTGACTCAAGGTGCTGGAGCTATGTCAGTACCGACCGTCCACGTATTGGTGATGTCTTAAACCAGAAGGCTGGTGCTCACATCTTCGGTTTCTTCGATGTGGGGTCACTCGGCCGCCGCTGAGGGATCTAGGTCAGCTCCTGGTTGGCGTTGAAGTGGTCGCCGAGGATGACACCGTCGGTTGTGATCTCGTACTGGCGCGTGGATGGGTCATGGGCGCTCCCGCGGGCTTTGAGAATGGTCAGTGCGCGTTTGAGCCGGGAGTTTCCTCGGAGGAGGTTCCGCTCGAGCTGCATTCTCCTGGAACGTTGCGATTACTCAGGTCTCGCCGCGCTGGATCCCGGCGAAGATGAAGTGGAGCGCGAGCAAGGTCTTGCCGACCCCCGAAGGGCCGGCCAGCAGGGTCGAGGCACCGCGGTAGTAGCCATCAGCCAGCATGGCATCCAACGCCGAAACGCCGGAGGACATCCGTTCCTGCGTGCGGTCATAGCGGTCAAGCTCGACAAGGTCGGCCATGCGCGGAAACACGTGGATACCGGACGAAGAGAGCCGGTAGGCGTGCTTCCCCGACAGGGAGTCGCTGCCGCGCAGTTTGATGACCGAGAAGACCCGCCGCCCGCGTTCGGCTTCCCGCACTAGGCGTCAACTGCGCTCAAGCGGATATGCAGGAAATGTGTTCGGTAGCAAGCTGTTTTCTCAACCAATTAAGGAAATTCCTGTACTTGATCGCCCACGCAAAAACTCCAACGAACCCTCCACATTCCCCCCGGATCTGTTGATCTTCAACCCCCGGACCCTGCTCCCGGCGACTGCCTACACGCGCCGCCCGCAGCAGGGGCCAAGGCTGGCCGCAGGCCACCCGCAGGGCTTGGCCTTAACGCCGGCGAGGACGGCGCCACACTCCCAAAGCCCGAAGCAGGCATTAAGCCTCCTCCGAGCAGAGTCTCAAATGTGATCGTCTTAGCCGATCTGCAGCTGCCCGCGTACAGCAATCAGATGCCGGTACATCTCCTCCCGCGCCGCCTCCGCATCACCGCTACGAAGCACCGCCAAGAGCTGCCGGTGCGCCTCAACAGCGGCCCGCGCCGATTCAGGACTGCCGCGATCGCGGTAGTGGATGGAGAGCACCTCGCCGAGACTGGCGAGGGTGGCCTGCAACACGCGATTCCTGGATGCTTCCGCGATCGCGTTGTGAAAGGCGAGGGCAAGCTGATTGAACTCGTCCGGCAGCTCGATGACCTGTTCAGATTGATCAACCATTTCCTCGAGCCGGTCCCATTCCTCGGCCGGTGCACGCCTGGCGGCGAAGGCGGCCATGGCTGGCTCGACCGAGTTCTGGGCGTCGAGGAGCTCCTCGGGGCCAACATCAAGAAAGTGGTAGGTCACAGCGAGTCCATCGGCTGCATTTGCCAGCCGATCTGATTGCGCCGCCGCAGCCGTCAGCGCGCGATATCCACCGGCCCAATAGACCAGAGGCTCGCCGGTTCGACCGCCGGCCGCGGCAACGCGGCCGACCAGAATCTCGTGATCGCCCCCTGGCAGGAGGTCGTCGACCGTGCAGTCGAACCAACTCAGACAGCCGTCAATGATCGGCGCACCCGTCTGCCTGATCATGGTCGGCACTGTCGGAAAACCACCCGGCTGCGGCGTACGTCCTTGCATGGCGAAATACTCCGCCACCTGTTGCTGATCACTTGCCAGCACACTGACTGCGAAAGCCCCAGCGGTACGTATGTACCCAAGCAAAGAGCTGGATCGATTGATCGACACGGTGACCAAGAGCGGGTTCAACGACAAAGATGCGAAGGACGAGACCGTTGTGCCGTAAGCACCCTCGGCAGCTCGGGTCGTCACAACGGTTACACCGGAGGCGAAGCGCCCAGCAGCATGCCTGAACTCCTGCCCGGATTCTTGGGTCACCCGCGACCAACCTCTGACTGGACGGCCACACGATCAAGAAAGAGATCGACCAGCTTGTGCGCCCTGTCACGGTTGGATCCATCCCGCTCGTCCGTCTGGCGTACTAACTCGTTGACATCCATACCGAGCGCGTCCATCTCCTCGGCGCCACCGGTCGCCATCCAGCTGGCGAGGATCGCGGAGTTCATCTCGGGATGGAACTGTACGGCGAGATTCCGGTCGAGGATGAAGGCCTGGGACGAGTTCGCGTTACGCGCCAGTTCGGTGGCCGCATCGGGCAACTCCCAGCAGTCGTAATGCCATTGGAACCATTCGCCTCCAGGGACCAGGGATTCGTCGTCGGACTCGATCTCGACCCAGCCGAGTTCCGGTCCTGCGGCGCGAGACACCGATCCGCCATGCGCGGCGGCGAGCAGTTGTCCGCCAAAACAGATTCCGAATACCGGCACGTGATCAAGGTGGGCGTCACGCAGCATGGCCAGCTCTGGCAACACCCAGGACCCAATTGTTTCATGATCATATACAGACCACGGGGCGCCCATGGTGATGATCACGTCGAAGTTCGTAGGCTCTGGGAACTGGGTATCGACATTGGGTGATCGAAAGTGGGCCTCCGGCACTACCTGGTGCAGGACCAAGTCATAGCCACGATCGGTGAACCGTTCGCCGACGGAGCCCGGAGTGCAGATGTGGTCATGCTGGATCATCAGGGCACGCACGGCCCGAGTCTAATTTGGATCCGAACGAAGGAATTCGACAAAGAGCCTCTCTCTCCCGCCGACTTGTCAGCGTCAGCGGTCGCTACCGCGACCACGCCCGCTGACAAGTCGGCGGAGGTGAAGGTTCTCAGGGCACATCTTGTCGCCCGTCCTTCCCGCCGCTATCGTTCGTATCCAAACAAATGTTGGGTGCGACAGGCGGATGCGATTGTGACAGTGACGACGACCACGAAAACCATCATCCGGGAGCACGAGGCCGATTTGGTTGTCCGGGAGGCGCGGACCGTCGCTGATGACGTTGTGGTGCTCACCCTGGCCGACCCGCGTGGCGGCGAGCTGCCGCCGTGGACTCCAGGCGCCCACATCGACCTCATCCTGGGCGATGACCTGACCCGCCAATATTCGCTGTGCAGCAGCCCATCGGCACCTGATGTCTGGCGCCTGGGCGTTCTGCGGGCGCCCGACAGCCGTGGTGGCTCGGAGTGGGTACACACCGCCCTAGGTCCCGGCGCGACAGTCCGCGTCCGAGGGCCGCGCAACCACTTTCCACTCGTCGCCAGCCGGCGCTACCTGTTCATCGCGGGCGGTATTGGAATAACGCCGATCCTGCCCATGATCGCGGAGGCGGAAGCGGCTGGCGCGGACTGGCGGCTCCTCTACGGCGGCCGGGAACGGGCGTCCATGGCCTTTCTCGACGAATTGTCCGGGTACAGCGACCGGGTGACGATCGTGCCCCAAGACGAGATGGGCATGCTCGATCTGGAATCTGTCCTCGGGACGGCGCAGCCGGACACGCTGGTCTATTGCTGCGGACCGGAGGGTCTCCTCAGTGCCGTCGAGAAACACTGCGAGAACTGGCCACCGGGCACGCTTCACCTGGAACGGTTCTCGGCGAAGCCCCAGGAGCCCGCTCCCGAGGCCGATTCGTCGTTCGAGCTCGTCCTGGAACGCTCAGGTCTGACCTTGCAGGTGCCGCCCGATCAGTCCGTCCTCACCGTGATCCGGGAAGCGGGTGTCAGCGTTCTTGCATCGTGCCTGGAGGGCGTGTGTGGAACGTGCGAGACCGAAGTCATCGATGGCGATGTTGATCACCGCGATTCGGTGCTCAATGAGGAGGAGCAAGCCTCGAACGAGTACATGATGGTCTGTGTGTCACGGTGCCGCTCACCCCGACTGACGCTCGACCTGTGAGCGGAGAGGAACCACCTATGAGCCCACAAGCGAAAACCAGCAGCCGCCTCCCACAGGTCCACCCCCGCAACTGCTGGTACATGTTGGCCACCAGCGAAGAGGTCGGCCGCGAACCGTTGGGTCGGCGTGCCCTCGACACCGGAGTGGTTTTGTTCCGTACCACTGACCGAGCGCCTGTCGCACTGGAAGATCGGTGCGCACACCGGCCGTACCCACTCAGTCTCGGCCGTGTCGATGGAGACAACATCGTGTCCGGCTACACAGGCTTCGTGTACGACGCCCGAGGCTTCTGCGTCCATGTGCCGACCCAGAGCGAGATCCCCGTCGGTGCCCGGGTACGCGCATTCCCGGTGCATGAAGACGGCGTTTTCGTCTGGGCCTGGCTGGGTGAGCCCTCCCTGGCTGCCTTGCGGCCACCGCCCGCCACCCCGTGGCTCAACGACCCGGGTTGGTCGACCCTAGGCGAGGTATGGGAGACCAAAGCCGACCTACTGCTGCTGCACGAGAACTTCGCCGACATCACCCACGTCGCGGTTGTCGACCCCTACATCGCACCACCTGTGCTGCGCAGCTCACCGCCGCCGCTTGAGGTAGAGGTCACCGAGACAACTGTTTCGTTCTCTCGGACGTACCAACCAGCTCCCATTCCTGCCTGGCAAGCAGAGCTTCTCGGACTGCCGGCCGAGGCCGAGCACGTCCAGCATGAACAGGGTGCCTTCGTGACGCCTGGCCTCTGGGTGGACAGGTGGGACGTCCATGAGGAGTCCGAAGGGAATGACACGACGATCCACACCTTCCGCTTCACACACGCCATAACGCCGATCTCTTCAGGGCGGACTCGGCACGCGTGGCGAGTAAGCCGGAACTTCGCTCTTGGCGAGCAGGCGGGAAAGGCGCTATTGCCGATCTTCACCGACTACTACCGGCGGGTGCAGCGGATTCTCGAGACGATGCAGGACGTCCTGGATGCCGACGGACCTCGGAGGGAGATCAACGTCAGCGCCGACGCCGCAGCGCTCCAGGTGCGCAAGATCATCCGCAACATGGTGGCGGATGAGGCCGGGGGTGGGTTTCAGCGGTCTGTCCCGGCGGCCGGCCGAGCGGTCCGCAATCGCTGAACCGCACGCTGGTTAACGAACTGGGTACCTCTGGATTTGGGAGCAAGCCATGCTGGCTTCGAGCAGGATCAGACTTCGCGGGTTGGGACCTGAGTAGTCGACATGAATTGCTGGCCGAGGTGACCGGCCTCGACGAGAGCATCCTCAAGACCCTTCGCCCCGAGGATGGGCTGAGTTTCGAGCAGGCCGATCACATGATCGAGAACGCCGTCGGGATCTTCGGGATACCCATCGGCATTGCCTGCAACCTCACCATCAACGAGCGAGACGTCCTGGTGCCGATGGCGACCGAGGAGCCATCGGTTGTAGCAGCTGCCAGCAATGCAGCGCGCATCGCACGCGTCCGTGGCGGCTTCTTCACCTCGAGTACTGGGCCGATCATGCAACATACGAGGTTGGCGCGAGCCACCTCTACCGTTTCTCCGCACAGGGCCGCATCTGAAGACGCAATCGGTCAATTTGAGCTGCATTCGTGCCGTTGTGCGGAGAAACGCTGGCGAGCTGCGCTTGTTGAGCGCA
>CAVSSB010000032.1:0-62295 GCA_963730505.1 uncultured Actinomycetota bacterium | reverse complement strand
CACCTAGCCATCATAGATTTGCGGCAGCGGCAAGCACTGCAGCCAGTTCACGGCGCTCATTGACCTGGTTGACCTGCAGCCACGTGATCAGGCCGGCGGAGTCCACGACGAAGGTGCCCCGCCGCGCGCACCCGGCTTGTTCGTCGAACACGCCATAGGCTCGCGCGATCGCCCCGTGCGGCCAGTGATCGCTCAGCAGATCGAACGGAATCCCTTCCGCGTCGGCGTAGGCACGCAGGGTGTACATCGCATCGCAGGAGACAGCCAGCACCCGAGCACTCAGAGCCACGAACCGCTCATGATCATCCCGAACGGCCGCGAGCTCGTCGCGGCAGATGCTGGAGAAAGCCCATGGATAGAAAATGATCACGGCTGGGGCGCCGCGCAGGCCACTCAGTGCGAGCAGCTCGCCGTGCTGGTTGCGAGCCGTGAAACCCGGAGCCGGCTGGCCGAGCACCAGCGTCTCCGACGCACCCGATTGGGCCCAACTCACCGACGCGAGCCCCTGGGCCGTACCAGCTTGGTAGCCGTCCAATCAGAGGACACCGGCACACTGTTGGTCAGGGCCAGGCCGGCAGTGACGGCTGCTTCGGCAAGATCAGCGGCATCGACATAGCCACTCCGCCCAACCTTGGGAGTCATCAACCAGATGTAGCCGGCGTCGGTGAGATCGGTCAGCGCATCGACCAGACTGTCGACCAGATCACCGTCACCATCACGCCACCACAGCAGCACCAGGTCGACGGCCTCCATCGCCTCTTCGATGAGCTCGCCGTCGATCGCATCCTCGACCATGATCCGCACATCGTCGTCGACGTCCTCGTCCCAGCCGAGCTCCTGTACGACCAGGCCGCGGGCTAGGCCGAGCTTGTCACTCAAACTCCTGGATCCCCCCGCACCTGCTGTGGAGGTCACTCAAACCTCCACGATGTCGACCAAGAGGAGTGGCGGCCGCGGCGCGCATTGGCGCTCTGCTTGCGGCGAGAAGAGATCCCGCTCATCCCGGCGTGCCGCCTCCTTTCAGCCTTGGCTCCACTAGCACCGAAACCATCAATATCTGTCCGGGTGAACCACTGGGGCACAGCCTGCCAGAGGCATGCTGCCCCGCGTAACCCCACGTCACCGTTGGAGGACAGCAGCTGGCCCACCGCGGAATGCAGTTGATCATGCGGAAGTGACAGGATGGGTGTGCAACATTGCGATCTGCACCCCAGCCCCCGCCGGAGTTGGATGAGATGTAAGGAGCTTTCATGGCTACGCCAGGACCTCATCCCGCCATCACTGCTGACGGCTTGCCAAGTCAACTACCCGACATCGATCCTGATGAGACTGGCGACTGGCTCGAGTCACTGGACGGCTTGCTGCAGGAAAAAGGAAGGAACCGTGCCCGGTTCATCATGCTCAAACTGCTTGAGCAAGCGCGAGCCCGCCAGGTAGGCCTGCCTGCACTGCGAAGCAGCGATTACATCAACACGATTCCACCTGAAGCCGAGCCCTGGTTCCCTGGTGACGAGCACGTCGAGCGCCGGATTCGTGCATTTATCCGATGGAACGCGGCGATCATGGTGAGCAAGGCCAACCGCAAGGGGCTTGAGGTCGGCGGTCACATCGCGACCTACCAAAGTGCCGCCAGCCTGTATGAGGTTGGCTTCAACCACTTCTTTCGCGGCAAGGATCATCCCGGCGGTGGTGACCACGTCTTTATCCAGGGCCATGCGTCTCCCGGTATCTATGCTCGGGCGTACCTCGAAGGACGGCTCACCACCGACCAGATGGACGCCTTTCGGCAGGAAGTGTCGCACGGACCCGGCAACGGGCTTTCCTCCTACCCCCACCCCAGGCTGATGCCACACTTCTGGGAATTTCCGACCGTTTCCATGGGTATCGGCGCCATCAACTCGATCTACCAGGCGCGGTTCAACCGCTACCTGCACAACCGCGGCATCAAAGACACCTCCCAACAACGCATCTGGGGGTTTCTCGGCGACGGCGAGATGGGTGAGCCGGAGTCGCTCGGAGCCATTGGACTGCCCGCACGGGAAGAACTCGACAACCTCACCTGGGTGATCAACTGCAACCTGCAACAACTGGACGGTCCGGTCCGCGGTAATGGCAAGATCGTCCAAGAGCTCGAGTCGATCTTCCTCGGCGCCGGCTGGAACGTAATCAAGGTGCTGTGGGGCCGCGACTGGGATCCGCTGCTGGCGGCGGATGCGCACGGTGCGCTGGTGAACAAGATGAACACCACGCCGGATGGCCAGTTCCAGACCTACCTGGTGGAGGACGGCGCCTACATCCGTAACAACTTCTTCTCCGATCCGCGGCTGCAGAAGATGGTCTCGGGAATGTCCGACGATCAGATCAAGGTGCTCTCCCGTGGTGGGCACGACTACCGCAAGGTGTACGCGGCGTTCAAGGCGGCCACCGAGCACGTTGGCCAGCCGACAGTGATCTTGGCGCAGACAGTCAAGGGCTGGACCATCGGCGCCCTAGAGGGCAAGAACGCCACCCACCAGATGAAGAAGCTGACCACGAAGGACCTCAAGGCCTTCCGGGATCGCCTGTACCTGGAAATTCCGGACAGCCAGCTTGAGGACGCGTACAACCCGCCCTACTATCACCCGGGCAACGACTCAGATGAGATCAAGTACCTGCAGGAGCGGCGCCGGGAGTTGATGGGCTACCTCCCTGAGCGTCGGGTGCGGCCTACGATCATCAAACTCCCGGGCGATGAGGTTTACGCGCCACTGATGGAGCCGGCTGGGGAGAAGACCAAGGTGGCCACCACCCAGGCGTTTGTGCGGCTGCTCCGGGATCTGATGCGGGACAAGGAGATCGGTCACCGGATCGTGCCGATCGCGCCGGATGAGTTCCGTACCTTCGGCATGGACTCGATGTTCCCGACCGCCAAGATCTACAACCCGCATGGCCAGACCTACGAGTCGGTCGACCGCAAGCTGCTGCTGTCGTACAAGGAATCCGAGAAGGGCCAACTGCTGCACGAGGGCATCTCGGAGATCGGCGCCATGGGCTCGGTGATCGCCGCCGGCTCGGCGTACGCCATGCACGGCGAGCCCATGATTCCCTTCTACATCTTCTATTCGATGTTCGGCTTCCAGCGGACCGGCGACTGGATCTGGGCGATGGCGGACCAATTGGCGCGCGGGTTCCTGCTTGGCGCAACCGCAGGCCGCACCACGCTGACTGGCGAAGGTCTGCAGCATGCAGACGGCCACTCGCCACTGCTCGCCAGTACCAACCCCGCCGTCGTCCACTACGACCCAGCCTTCGGTTACGAGATCGCGCACATCGTCAAGGAGGGCCTGCGACGCATGTACGGACATGACGATCCCGACCACCCGGACGGCGAGGACCTGATCTACTACATCACCGTCTACAACGAGCCCGTTGCTCAGCCGGGTGCACCAGAAAACCTTGACGTGGAGGCGCTGTTGCGCGGCATCTACCACTACGCTGCAGCGCCGTTGGAGGGTGATCGGCCACGCGCCCAGATCCTGGCCTCCGGCGTGGCGATGACCGCAGCGCTCAAGGCGCAGCGGATGCTTGCGGATGAGTGGGGCGTCGCCGCGGACCTCTGGTCGGTTACCTCATGGAACGAGCTGCGCCGGGACGCTGTTGATGTGGAGCACTGGAATCTCACCCACCCGAGTGAGGAACGCCGCTCGCCGTATGTCACCACCGCTTTGGACGGCACACCAGGACCGGTGATCGCGGTCAGCGACTACATGCGCGCCGTCCAAGATCAGATAGCTCCGTGGATGCAGCACACCTGGTGCTCGCTGGGCACCGACGGCTTCGGGCTCGCCGACACCCGGGCTGCGGCACGGCGTTATTTCCTGGTCGATGCCGAGTCGATCGTGGTGGCAACGCTGCAGTCTCTTGCCCGCGACGGCCTATATGACGGCAACGCAGCTGCGGAGGCTTTCGATCGTTATTCCCTCGGTGACCCAACCGCAGTTGCCGGAGTTGCCCAAGAAGGCGCCGGCGCGTAAGAACGCTCCTGTGCCGGAAAGTGGTCAGCTGCAACATGAAATTTGCCGGGAGTCTTGTTGTTTCTGACCGGTTGCGGAACGACTCAGTCCACTGCTGAGCTCTTGAGGGCAGTCTTGACGTCCTCGACGGCTTGGGCGTTGCCTGCGATCTGCCACCGGTTCTTATTCAGCACCAGCTCATCGGCAACCCCACCTGCGCCGACAACAAGCGCCGCGCCCGGGTACCAATCCCACCCATTCAGATTTGCCTGGAGAAACACGCCGAGCCTGCTGCTCGCGACGCCTGCCATGTCAACTGATGCCGACCCGAGGATCCGCACCGTCGCGGCGGTGGCGACGACTGCCTGCCACGCGACCAGGCGCTGCCGGTCCCCGAAGTGCCGCGGGTGCAGATAGGTGGCGATCGAGACCTCGGAGAGGGGTTGGCTCAGCAGCTGAGGCACCGGCTCACCGTTCACTGTGGTCGGACTCTCTCGCCCACCCAGCCAGAGCTGATCGATGGCTGGGTAGTAGACCGCTCCCAACAGGGGCCCCTCGGCGTCCACAAGTCCCACCGCTGAGCACCAGTACGGGATACCGGACAGGAAGTTGTACGTGCCATCGACCGGATCGACATACCAGGTTCGACCGTCGCCGGTCTTGCGTGCGCCCTCCTCACCCACTAGACCGTCATCGGGCCGGCTCTCTACGAGCCTGCGAGTGATCTGTTCCTCGGCCGCCTGGTCTGCTGCAGAGACCACGTCTGAGATCGAGGTCTTGTAGCGGGTTTCCAGACCCTGTCTGAGCATCTCGCTGGCCATGGTTCCTGCGTCGCGTACCAGCTCGGCGGCCAGGCTCACGTCATCCACCCGCCGACCCTAGCGCGCGGAGGTGTCTCAGGTTTGCCTGTCACCTCGGTCGTGAGCCGCCGCAGCCGAGCCTTTCCGGGTGAGGCGTAGACGTCTGACAAGCCGAGTCAAGAAACGTCGGCCTGCTGTGCACCGCTGCCAAGCCTGATCCAGGTATCGACCACAGTGTCGGGGTTGAGCGAGATGCTGTCGATTCCCTGCTCGAGCAGCCACTGGGCGAGATCGGGATGATCACTCGGACCCTGTCCGCAGATGCCCACATACTTGCCGCGTGACTTGCAGGCTTTGATCGCACTGCTGATCAAGGCCTTCACTGCCGGATCACGTTCGTCAAAGGTGGCGGCTACCAGACTCGAGTCGCGGTCCAAGCCCAGGGTGAGCTGAGTCAAGTCGTTGGATCCGATGGAGAAACCATCGAAATGATCAAGGAATGAATCGGCGAGGACGGCATTGGACGGCAACTCGCACATCATGATCACTTCCAAGCCGTTGTCGCCTCGACGAAGTCCGTGCTCGGCCAGCAGACCTATCACTCCCTCAGCCTCCGCGAGGGTACGGACGAAGGGAATCATGATCTTCACATTCGTCAGACCCATAGCATCACGCACGTGGCGAAGCGCCTCGCACTCCAGCGCAAAACAGTCGGCGAAGTCTGGCGAGAGGTAGCGTGCCGCCCCCCGGAAGCCGATCATGGGGTTTTCCTCCTGCGGCTCGTAGCGATCACCACCGAGCAAGCTTGCGTACTCGTTGGACTTGAAGTCCGACGTGCGTACGATCACCGGATGCGGCGCGAATGCGGCCGCAAGTGTCGCTACTCCCTCAGCCACCCTGCTGACGAAGAAATCACGCGGCGTCGGGTACGCGGCAGTAGCCTCTCTGATCTGACTTCGGAGCGGCTCGTCGAGCTCGGCCAGTTCCAGCAGCGCCTTCGGATGGATGCCGATCTGATTGTTGATGATGAACTCCAACCGGGCCAGCCCGACCCCAGCGTTCGGCAGCCGCGAGAATGCGAAGGCCTGATCCGGAGTCCCGACATTCATCATGATCTTGACATTGATCGGAGGCATGTTCTGCTGCTCGGACTCCTCGACGACGAAGTCAAGCAGGCCGGCGTACACATAGCCGGCATCACCCTCGGCACATGAGACGGTCACTGGCCGACCGTCACGCAGCTCGCTGGTCGCCCTGCCCGTACCGACGACAGCCGGGATTCCCAGTTCGCGCGCGATGATCGCCGCATGGCACGTGCGACCACCGCGATTGGTGACGATGGCGGCAGCTCGTTTCATGATCGGCTCCCAGTCCGGATCGGTCATATCGGCGACCAGCACCTCACCGGGGGTGAACAGATGCATCTCAGCAACCGTGTCCAGCACGCGTACGCTGCCGGCGCCGATCTTTTGGCCGATGGCGCGTCCTTCGACGAGCACCGGGCCGCGTTCCCGGATCCGGTAGCGCTGAACACGGGCGGGTTGCCGTGACATCACGGTTTCCGGCCGTGCCTGGAGGATGTACAGCCGGCCATCGAGCCCATCCTTGCCCCATTCGATGTCCATCGGTCGCCCGTAGTGGTCCTCAATGGTCAGCGCGTGGCGCGCCAGCTCGGTGACATCCGCGTCACTCAGGGACAAACGTCGCCGGTCGACCTGATCAACATCCACGAACTCGGTGGTCTGGCCAACCTCGCTTCGGGTGGTGTAGACCATCTTGGTGGCTTTGCTGCCCACACCACGCTTGAGGATCGCAGGTCTTCCGGCCCGCAGCGCCGGCTTGTAGACATAGAACTCATCGGGATTCACCGCTCCTTGCACAACAGCCTCGCCGAGGCCATAGGAAGAGGTGATGAAGACAGCATCGCTGAATCCAGACTCGGTATCCATGGTGAACATCACCCCGGATGCGCCGATGTCGGATCGCACCATCCGCTGCACACCGGCCGAGAGTGCCACCGCATCGTGGGCAAACTTGTGATGGACCCGGTAAGCGATCGCGCGATCGTTGTAGAGGGAGGCAAAGACCTCCTTGATCGCAGCCAGGATGGCATCAATGCCACGGACATTGAGAAATGTCTCCTGCTGACCGGCAAACGAGGCCTCCGGCAGGTCCTCAGCCGTGGCACTGGACCGTACGGCGAAGGACACTAGGTCACCGGAGGCGCTGCCTGAGTCTTCGACAAGCCGGGTGTAGGCAGCCCGGACGTCGGCTTCTAGATCGGCTGGGAACCGTTGCCTGGCCACCGCCTCGCGGATTCTGCGACCCACTGTTGCGAGCTGCTGGACATCCTCAGTATCCAATGTGGCCACTTCGGCGTTGATCATCTCGTCCAAGCCGCCCTCGATGAACTGCCGGTAGGCATCCGCAGTGGTGGCGAAACCGTCAGGCACGCGTACACCCGCTGAAGTGAGATTTCGCACCATCTCGCCCAGTGAGGCGTTCTTGCCGCCGACCTGATCGATGTCGGCGAGACTAAGGTCCGCGAACCACGCGATGGTTGGCGTACTCGAGGATGCCGGCATGCTCGTTCTCTCTTTCACTCTCGGTGGTTCAGGGTCTGCAAGATCACAGTGGACATCTCCTCCACGGACTTGGTCGAGGAGTTGATCACAGGAAGGCGATGGTTGCGGTACATCGCTTCGGCCTGGCGCAGCTCGTACATGCACTGCTCAAGCGAGGCGTAGCGGGAGTGGGGCCGCCTTTCGTTCCGAACCTGGCTGAGCCGCGCCGGCGTAGTGGTCAGCCCGAAACATCGGTCGCGTAGCCCTCGCACTGGGCCCGGCAGCTCCGCACTCGCGAAATCTTCATCGACCAGTGGATAGTTGGCGACGAAGATGCCGTGCTGCAAGGCCAGATACATCGTGGTTGGTGTCTTGCCACAGCGCGATGGGGCCACCAAGATCACGTCTGCCTTTTCCAGTGCTCGCATGCTCTGGCCGTCATCGTGTTCGATCGCATATTCAACGGCAGCCATCCGTGCGTTGTATCGCTTGACGTCACCCATCCCATGCAGCCGCGCTGCAACCCGGATTCCTTTGGCTCCCAGGATCGACTCGACTTGTTCCATGTGCATGCCGAAGAAGTCGATCAACGGGCACTTGGAACGCAAGAGCTCCTGCCGGACCTCCTCGACTGCGGTAGTGGAGAAAGCCAAGGGAGTCACCGGACCCTGAGTCGCAGCGTCCAAGACTGCCACCACCCGCCGTGCCTCTTCAACCGATGAGATGAACGGTATGAGACGACGCTCGAACCGTAGGTCGGGAAATTGAATCAGCACCGCGTTTCCCATCGTCTCTGCGCTAATTCCGGTGCTGTCGGAGAGGAAGAAGACCGGCACAGCAGGCGGGTGTCCGGTCTCGAGCCGCTCCTCCACCTCGGCCACTAGTCATTCCCTCCGACGCTTAGCACATCGCATCAAGCTATACCAGCAGCACGACTGGTCCTATCTGAGAGCCGCGACCAGCCGTTGAACCGATCACACGAGCCGTGTGCTGCGTAGCTCCCTGGTCGGCGGAGTTTCATGTCGGCGGTAGGCCGTCCACCTCGAGTGCCTCGACAGGCGGCAGCTCCGGCCTGGCGGTGGCGGACCGGTCCAGATAGAACCAGCACGTGGAGGCCACGTCGTCGCTGCGCAGGCGGTAGCGCCCGTCCGGCCGCCAGCCGAGCACCTGAATGTCGGCTCGCAGATCACGACCGAAGTAGATCGGGTCCATCAGATGCCACCGGTATAGCCCGAAACGTTGCTGACTGGCGTACAGCCCGTCCGGGCGCAGCACCTGCGGCATCCCGAGGTAGGGCGTACTGAACTCGGTGTATCCGCGCGGAGGGACGTCGAAGTTCCAGGCGCCGCCGAAGTAGTCCTCGGTTCCGGTACCCGCGATCGTAGGGAAATCCTGGTCGCCGTCGAGATAGAACTTGATCTCTCCCTCACCCCACCACCCGGGTGAGTTGACCCCCCACGCGAGATAGCTGCCCACATACTGTCCACGGCCGTCGATCCGGTCGAGGATCGGATGCGTCTGCCCGCGCGGCACCGGGTTGCTGCGCCGAAATTGAGCATGCAGGTATCCCAGTTCGCTCGTATCCGCGCCGAGTTCGTAGGTGATCTGGTAATAGACCGTTGCTGGTCGGCCGGAGCGATTCTCGATGCTGATCCGCGCGCTATTCGCGAATGGCATCGGCCAGTAGGAGTTGAACCCCCCGCTGGGGTTGACCGCGATCACCGCCGATGACACCTGGGCGAATCGGCCCCAGCCCTGGCAGAAGAAGTCGCCGAGCGGGACCTCGATCGCCGGCTCGTCAGATTCGTCCCACCAGGCCCGCAAGATCATGGTTCGCCAATGGTCGCGAGCGGTCGTCAACCAGATGTGGGTGATCACACCCGACCCGCTGATCACGGCGAGCTCCCGCTCCGCGCCAGCATCGATGGTGACCGACGGGGAGATCTTCCACCCGAGACCCAGATCGCGAGCGGCCTCCGCTCCGGTGCCAGTAGTCGCTCGCGCACCTCCAGCCCGGGCTCCGTCTGGGTTCTCGGCGCTGATTGATCGGGTCTCGATGTCACGCAGCCGGCTGACCTCATACAGGCCCATGAGGCCCACTGTCCCACAGGCAGGACGAACCCCAGACCACCGCTGCTGCTACCCGCAACCTAAGTGGAGCTAGGTTGCGGCCGGTCGGGAACTATGCAGACCTCCGCGGCGTCTCGATCGGCGGCCATCAGGCTTTCGCGCACCACGCCAGCAGCTTGTCGGCCGGCCACGTGTTGATCACCCGATCGGGATCCAGCCCCAGCTCCTCGGCGCGCTGGCAGCCGTAGATCTGGAACTCGAGCTGTCCCGGCGCATGCGCATCGGTGTCGATGGAAAACAGACAGTCCATCTCCATTGCCATCTTCAACAACCTGGTGGGCGGGTCACGTCGCTCAGGACGTGAATTGATTTCGACAGCCACGTTGAATGTGCGGCAAGCCTCGAACACCACTTCAGCGTCGAAGACCGACTGCGGCCGGAGACCGCGTTCTCCCTGAATGAGCCGACCCGTGCAGTGACCCAGGATGTTGGTCCGGGGATTGGCGATCCCACCGACCATGCGATGGGTCATTGTCTCCGAATCCGAGCGGAGCTTGGAGTGGACGCTCGAGACAACGACATCAAGTTCCGCCAGCAGCTCGTCGTCTTGATCAAGACCGCCATCCTCAAGGATGTCGACCTCGATACCGCGCAGGCAGCGAAACGGCGCGGTGGCATCGTTGAGATCGGCTATCACGGCCATTTGCTGGCGTAACCGATCAGCGCTCAACCCGCGCGCCACCTGCAGCCGCGGTGAGTGATCGGTAATAGCGCAGTATTCGTGACCGAGTGCCTGTGCGGTGATCATCATTTCCTCGAGCGGGCTACCACCATCAGACCAGGACGAGTGACAGTGCAGGTCACCTTTCATGGCGGCCCGCATATTCAGGCCGCCTTCGACAAGTGGCTGTTTCTCCTCGCGAAGCTTCTGCAGGTATTCGGGCACCTGCCCATCCATTGCCTGGGTAATCACCGTCGCCGTCTTCGGGCCAACCCCGGACACCTTCGCCCAGCTGCGCTGCTCCTGATGGTGGCGGCGTTCCTCCTCCGACATCTGTAAGACGACGTCTGCGGCGCCGCGGTAGGCACGCACCCGATAGGTATCGGCGCGTGAGCGCTCCAGCAGGTATCCGATCTCCCGCAGTGCCAGTACTGGATTCACTCCGATCGGCTCCGTCGCGGACGCGGTTTGAGCTGAACCGTCGGCATCGGTGGCGCCTCCATCACCTTCTCCGAGCGGCTCGCGATCGGTGGGAATCGAGCGTGCCGCTGTTCCCAGGCCGCGCGGAAGTCCACGATCTCTTGATGGCTTCGGCCGATGAAGTTCCACCACATCACGATGTCCTCGGTGAAAGGCCGCCCTCCGAGCATGATCACCCGGCTTCCCTGCTCGCTCCGTAGCTGGAGGTTTCGCCGGTTGGCGCCAAGATAGAGCAGTTGGTCGACGCCGACCGTCGTCGACTCCACGACGACCGAACCCGCAACCACAAAGACGCCGTACTCGAACTCTTCCTCGACCGCGAGAACTACATCGGCACCGGCATCGAGTTGCAGATCTGCCCCGCAGAGCGGTGAGTAAGCCAGCGCCGGCGACCTCACATCGGCGATGTCACCGATCAGCACCTTGCCGCGAACCCCCGGCCGTAGTAGGTCCGGCAGGTCGGCGTAGCTCTCGAACGCCGGGGCGAGATCGCGCACGGCACCCGGCAGCGCCACCCAGAGCTGCACCCCATGCAGCATCGGCGGCTTGTCTGGCTGGGAGATCTCACTGTGCACGATGCCGTGACCTGCGGTCATGATGTTGAGCTCGCCTGGGCGTACCGTCGCCCGGGAGCCGAGACTGTCGCGATGCTCGACCTCGCCGTCCAGCAACCAGGTGACCGTCTGCAGGCCGGTGTGCGGATGCGCCCAGACCTGCATGCCCGGTGTGCCGCTGACGTCTTCCGGCCCGTAATGATCAAGAAAGCACCATGCGCCGATCATCCGAATCTGCTTGTCCGGTAGCGCGCGGGCCACCTCGGTGGTCTTGCCCAGATAAACCCGACGAGCCGTCAGCAGCAGCTCCTCAGGCCCGCCGTCTGGCCGACCCGCACACAAGTACTCCTGTGGTCGCGTATCAAGATCACTCACACTTTGTCCTTGCTCTGCTCGCGCATCGCGCGCTCTGTCTGATTGCTCGCTCCGCTCGCTGCGATGTTCGCCTGGGTTGCCGCGCGAACATCGATCCCCGCCTGCCGCGCTGCAGAGCGGCGACGACGGTCGGCGGTTTACAGTCAGCCTATGGCCGTGCGTACCCGAGAGATCAACAGGTCCCTGCTCCCCTCGGCCAAGACTCGCGCGACGATCGCCAAGCGGCTCGCTGGCGTGACCGGCAAGATGACCACCGCCACGGTGGCTGAGATGGAGTCGCGGTATCACTGGTTTCGCAGGCTAGATGCCGAGCACCGATCATGGATCACACTGGTGGCTCAGGCGGGCATCGATGGTTTCGTACGGTGGTTCTCCGCACCGGATATTGAGGTGCCGAGCACCTCGGAGGTCTTTGGCTCGGCTCCGCGGGAGCTGGCACGAAAGATCTCCCTCTACCAGACCGTGGAGCTGGTGCGGACGACGATCGAGGTTGTCGAAAGCCAGATCGATGAGTTGATGCCGAAAGGCGACCGGCCCATCCTGCATGCGGCAATCGACCAGTACAGCCGGCAGGTTGCCTTTTCGGCGGCCGAGATCTACGCGCGAGCGGCCGAGCTGCGCGGCGCCTGGGACGAGCGGCTAGAAGCGCTGGTCGTCGATGCAGTGTTGCGCGGGGAGACCGACGAGACGGTGCTGTCGCGGGCGTCGACGCTGGGTTGGCATTCCACCGGGGGCGTAGTGGTGATCGTCGGGCCCGCCCCGCAATTGGAGCCGGCACAGGCTTTGGAGTCCATCCGGCATCTCGCCGCCATCGCCGGCAGCGACATGCTCGGCGCAGTGCAGGGCGACAGGATGGTCGTCGTGCTCGGCGGCGACAGATTGAATTCACCTGACCGCACTGTTGAGGTAGTCCGCAAGTTCGTCACCATGTTTGGTCCAGGGGCGGTCGTCGTGGGACCAACAGTGGAGCACTTGATGGACGCGGCAACCAGCACTCGGGAGGCGGTCTCCGCCTACCGCGCCGCCGCTGGTTGGCCGGAGGCGCCGCGACCAGTCACGTCTCACGATCTGTTGCCCGAGCGAGCACTGTCCGGCGACGGTCATGCTCGCCGGGCTCTGGCCCACGACATCTACGAGCCGTTGCAAGCAGCCGGTGGCGGCTTGCTGGAGACGCTGGTGACGTTCCTGGATCAGGGACTGTCGGTGGAAGCGGCCGCGCGCGCCTTGTTCGTCCACGCCAACACCGTCCGCTACCGACTGCGCCGAATCCACGAGGTCACGGGCTACAGCCCGACCGACCCGCGGGACGCGTACGCCCTGCGGCTGGCAGTAACTTTGGGTCGACTCTTCGCCCGTTCCCGCCCGGAGGACGGACGTGTTTGATCAGTAGGTTGGCTGCGAGCGTCGGCCAATCGCGCGTCCGACGATCGGAGGATCGAGGAGCAAAATACGCTTTTCGTTTCTCGAAGAGTGACGACGACGTCGTATTCAAGCGCGCGATGCGCGAGCAGCAAGCCCAAACAAAACTGTAGGGAAGTGACAATCAGGCATCCAAAGATTGGTGATGACCTGATACGGCCTTTTCGTCGGGGCCAAGAAATAGTACAGATGTGCTTGCGATTGTGGCGCCCGGTCAGGGGGCGCAGACGCCAGGCTTCCTTGGCCCGTGGCTAGATCAGCCTTCCTTCGCTGACCGGCTCGACTGGCTGTCGGCGGTGTCGGGCCTTGATCTGAGGCATTACGGCACCGAAGCCGACGCCGAAACCATCCGAGATACCGCGATTGCCCAACCACTTCTGGTGGCCGCCGGCCTGCTTGCCGCGCTCGAACTGTTTCCGCATCCGGCCGATGCGTACCCACTCGTCGGTGTCGTCGCGGGTCACTCCGTCGGTGAAATCACCGCCGCAGCAGGAGTCGGGGTGCTGTCGGCGGAGCAGGCGATGGTCTTGGTACGTGAGCGGGGCCGGGCCATGGCGGAGGCCAGCGCCGCCACGCCAACCTCGATGACGGCCGTCATCGGCGGTGACCCTGAAGATGTGCTCGCCAGGCTGGAGGCATTTGGCCTGACGGCTGCCAACAACAATGGCAGCGGCCAGATCGTCGCTGCCGGCACCAAGGAGCAGCTGGCCTCGCTGGTCGCCGACCCTCCGGCTCGGGCCAGGCTCATCGAACTCAGCGTCGCAGGCGCATTCCACACCGTGCACATGTATCCCGCTGTCGCCCGGCTCGAGGCTCTCGCGCGCGCCATATCCACCCACGATCCGCGAACCCGTTTGCTGTCGAATACGGATGGTCAGGTCGTCCACGATGGCCGTGAGGTCCTGAGGCGGCTGGTCGGGCAGGTTGCCGCGCCGGTCCGTTGGGATCTCTGTATGTCAGCGATGAGCGATCTCGGCGTCACCGGGCTGCTGGAGATGCCGCCGTCAGGCACCCTGACCGGCATCGCGAAGCGAAACCTCAAGGGTGTGGAGCTCTTCGCTTTGAACACTCCGGATCAGCTGGAAGAGGCGATGGAGTTCGCCCAGAAGCATGGCGGTGCCGCAGCCGCCTCCCCGATCGCAGGCAATCCCACCTGGCGTCTGATCGTCTCCCCCGGCAAGGGTCAGTTCGTACGCACCGAGGACGTCGAGGCAGCGACGATCCTGCCCAACCACAGCACCGTCGGGATGGTCAGGAACCTCCGGGACGAAGTGCCGGTCAGCGCACCCCACGGTGGCATCGTCGTCGAGTGGCTTGTCGAGGACGGAGATCCGGTCTCCCCCGGTCAGCCGCTGCTTCGGCTGCACCCGACCGTCGAGTCCGCAGACGCAACCGAGGTCACCCGATGATGCTCAAAGTGACACCCGGAGCTCAACACTCCGCCATCCTCGGCGTGGGTGGCTACCGGCCACGCCGGGTGGTCGACAACGCCGAGATCTGTACGATGATCGACTCTTCCGATGAGTGGATCCGTACCCGTTCCGGGATCATCGAGCGCCGCTGGGCCTCCGATGACGAGACCATCCAGATGATGTCACTTGCCGCCGCCCGCAAGGCGCTGCATCGCGCCGGCATCGAGGCCGGTCAGATTGATACGGTCATCGTCTCGACCGTCACCCACCTGTTTCAGACACCCGCGGTCGCCACCACGATCGCCAGCGAGCTGGGAGCCAAGAGCGCCGCAGCCTTCGACATCTCAGCAGCCTGCGCTGGGTTCTGCTACGCCACGGCGATGGCCGACTCCTTCATTCGCACTGGCGCCTCGAAGTATGTATTGATCATCGGCGTGGAGCGGCTCACCGATATGACCAACCGGTCCGACCGGTCCACGGTCTTCCTCTTTGCCGACGGGGCCGGCGCCGCGGTCATCGGACCGAGTGAGTCCCCAGGCATCGGGCCGGTGGTCTGGGGGTCTGATGGTGATCAAGCTCCGCTGATTCAGCAAACCGAGCCCTGGGACGCCGCGCTGGCCTGGGACACCGAGTCGTATCGGTCCACCGACGACGAGGCCAGTTGGCCGACGCTGAGGATGGAGGGCAACCCAGTCTTCAAGTGGGCCTCTTACACGATGGCAAAGACCGCCGCTGAGGCGCTCGACGCCGCCGGCGTAC
The DNA here is from genome assembly GCA_963730505.1 of uncultured Actinomycetota bacterium. Taxonomy (GTDB): domain Bacteria; phylum Actinomycetota; class Actinomycetes; order Propionibacteriales; family Propionibacteriaceae; genus Microlunatus. The sequence goes on along the minus strand of CAVSSB010000032.1, from coordinate 47,149 downwards.
GTCCCGAGGACTTGGATGTCTTCGCTCCGCATCAGGCGAACATGCGGATCACTGACGCCATGTTCCGTGCGCTCAAACTGCCCAGCCGCGTCGTCGTAGCACGCGACATCGCCCGGCAGGGCAATACCTCCGCGGCATCGATTCCACTGGCCATCGAGGCGTTGCTGGAGTCCGGCGAGGCCCACAGCGGGCAGACCTGCCTGATCATTGGCTTCGGCGCCGGCCTGGTCTATGCCGGTCAGGTGATCATCCTGCCCTGAAATCTGGACCCCTGAAATCTGGATTTAGAAACCATCCCAACCACACTGAAGGAGCTCTATTGATGCCCACCACCGAAGAAGTCCGCGCGGATCTAGCTGAGATCGTCAATGAGGTGGCCGGCGTCCCAGTTGATGACGTCCAGCTGGACAAGTCGTTCACCGATGATCTTGACGTGGACTCGCTATCGATGGTCGAGATCATCTATGCCGCCGAAGAGAAGTTCGGCGTCAGCATTCCCGATGAAGAGGCCAAAAACCTCAAGACAGTGGGTGACGCCGTCGCCTACATCGAGCGCGCTGCCGCCTGATCAACGCCGCTGATCATGTCGGGGCTCCCGCACCACGGTGGCCCCAGATCAGCTAAACAACTCGACACCCGCACCGCAGGAGTCACCGCATGTCACGCATCCGCGTTGTCGTCACCGGCCTCGGAGCCACTACTCCGCTCGGAGGCGATGTCCCCAGCACCTGGGACGGCTTGTTGGCCGGCAAGTCCGGGGTACGCAAGATCGAAGCAGACTGGGCTGCTGATCTGCCGGTGCAGATCGCGGCCCAAGCAGCTGTCGATCCGGCGGAGATCTTGGAACGCGTCGAGGCCCGCCGGCTCGACCGCTCCGCGCAACTAGCGGTTGTCGCCGCACTGGAGGCCTGGCAGGACGCCGGGTACGGGCTCCGGGAGGACAACCCAGTCGACCGTGAGCGGCTTGGCGTCGCCATCGCCACCGGCATCGGCGGGATGATCACTCTGCTTACCAACTGGGACATCCAGAAAGAGAAAGGCGCTCGTCGGGTCAGCCCGTTGGGCATCCCCATGTTGATGGCCAACGCCTCCGCGGCCAATGTCAGCTTGCGGCTCGGAGCCCGAGCCGGGGCGCACACGCCCGTGTCGGCCTGCGCGTCGAGCAATGAGTCGATCTCGCTCGGCCTGGACATGCTGCGGCTCGGCCGGGCCGATGTTGCTGTCGTGGGAGGGACCGAGGGCGTCATCCACCCGCTGCCGATCGCCAGCTTTGCGCAGATGCAGGCCATGAGCCGCCGCAATGACGAACCCGAGCGCGCCTCCCGGCCGTGGGATGTCGACCGAGACGGCTTTGTGCTCGGCGAGGGCGCGGCGATCTTCGTCATCGAAACCCTGGAGCACGCCCAGGCGCGTGGCGCCCGCATCTACGGCGAGCTTGCCGGCGCCGGCATCACCGCCGATGCACACGACATGGTCCAGCCGGACCCGAGCGGCGTAAGTCAGGCCTTGGCAATGACCAAGGCGCTCCGCGAGTCCGATCTCACCCCCCGCGACATCGTGCACGTCAACGCGCACGCCACCTCCACCCCGCAGGGCGATGTCACCGAGGCCAGCTCCATTCGACAGTCACTGGGTGAACACACCGAGGCGATCGTCACCGCAACCAAATCCATGACCGGCCACTTGCTTGGTGGCGCGGGGGCGTTGGAATCACTCGCGACCCTTCTGGCCCTCTATCACCGCACAGTCCCGCCCACCATCAACCTGGACAATCCCGAACCTGATCTTGGTATCGACATCGCCACCAAGGTGCGCGACCTGCCAATCGGTGACCTGGCGGCGATCAACAACTCGTTTGGCTTCGGCGGTCACAACGTCGCCGTGGCCTTCACCAACGCCTACGCCACAGGAGGCTTGAGATGACAATGACAACCCACCGGGGCATCGCCCCGGGCACCGCACCCGCTCCGCGGGCCACTGCAACCGCCGCATCCACGAAGGTCAAGCTGCCCCGCGAGCAGGATCCGCGTAATCCAAACCGCCGCCTGCAGGCCCTGTTGGACGCCGGTTCGATCGAGTTGATCACACCGGATGATGACTCTGGGATGTTGTCCGCGACCGGCACCATCAATGGCTGCCGGGTCGTTGCCTTCTGCTCCGACGCCACCGTGATGGGCGGCGCGATGGGCATGGACGGTTGCGATGTCGTGGTGCGTGCCTATGAGCGCGCGATGCACGACCGGGTGCCGATTTTGGGGATTTGGCACTCCGGCGGCGCCCGCCTCGCCGAGGGTGTGCTGTCCCTGCACGGCGTCGGTCGGATCTTTCACGCGATGACCCAGGCCTCGGGCAAGATCCCGCAGATCTCCATCGTGCTGGGCTTCGCAGCCGGCGGCGCAGCGTACGGACCGGCGCTGACTGACCTGGTGATCTTGGCCCCGGAGGGTCGGATCTTCGTCACCGGTCCGGATGTCGTGCGTTCGGTTACTGGTGAGGATGTCGACATGCTGCGGCTCGGCGGACCCGACACGCACGCGCGCCGATCAGGTGTCGTGCACGTGGTCGCCGACGACGAGTTGGATGCCATCGAGCAGGGTCGAGCGCTGGCCACCCTGCTCGCCAGTCAGGGTCTGACTGCGAGACAGGTGGCCGATGTTGATCTTGCGGCGCTGCTGCCCGAGTCACCCAAGCGAGCCTACGATGTGCATCCACTCATCAACGGCCTGTTGGATAAGGGCTCGACGGTCGAACTGCACGCCCGGTGGGCTCCCAACGTCACCATTGCCCTCGGGCGGCTCGGCGGGAGGACAGTCGGCGTCATCGCCAACAACCCGCTACGACTGGGAGGTTGTCTGGACTCACTCAGCGCGGAGAAAGCAGCCCGGTTCGTGCGGATGTGCGACACCTTCGGGGTACCCCTGGTCGTGCTCGTGGACGTACCCGGCTACCTGCCAGGTGTCGGGCAAGAGTGGGACGGGGTGGTACGTCGTGGCGCCAAGTTGCTGCACGCCTTTGGCGAAGCAGTGGTGCCCCGAGTGACGCTGGTGACCCGGAAGGCGTACGGCGGCGCGTACATCGCAATGAATGCGCGCTCACTCGGTGCCACTCGAGTCTTCGCATGGCCGGGAGCTGAGGTGGCGGTGATGGGCCCGATCGCAGCCGTTCGCATTCTGCACCGGCGCAAGTTGGCTGAGGTCGCCGACGACGTGCGCCCTCAGCTCGAGACCGAGCTCGCCGCAGAGCACGAGCGCATCGCCGGGGGCGTGGAGAAGGCAGTCGAGATCGGAGTTGTGGACGAGATCGTCGCCCCCGACGCAACTCGATCAGCCCTGGCGGCTGCGATCCGAGTCGCCGACACCGGCCAGCGCGGTGCACACACCAACATCCCCCTCTAGCGCCGACTTGTCAGCGTCAGTGGTCGTCATAGCGACCACCCGCGCTGACAAGTCGGTGTAGGTGAGGGAGTTAGACGACGTTGTGGAGCCAGCGGACCGGAGCACCGTCGCCGGCGTAGCGGAAGGGCTCGAGCTCTTCGTCCCAGGCGCTGCCCAGCAGATCGTGCAGAGCCCTGGTGAGGTCCTTGCCTGAGAGAGCGGCGAGCGCTATCGCGTGCTTGATCCGATCTTCAGGAATCATGATGTCGCCATGGATACCGGTAATCGCGTGGAACACGCCAAGCGTGGGGGTGTAGGAGTAGCGCTCAGCCTCAGTGCCTGATGTGGCTTCCTCGGTGACCTCGAAACGAACCCGCTGCCAACCCTTGAGGGCGCTCGCCAGTCGCGCTGCTGTGCCACAAGGGCCAGCCCAGGAGTATTCGGTGCGATAGCAGGCGCGCTCGATTGGCTGAACGATCCAGTCAACGCGTACGGGCATACCAAAAACGCCGCCGACCGCCCACTCGATATGCGGGCACAGTGCTGACGGCGCGGAGTGGATGAACAAAACTCCACGGGTCGTGCTCATGACCAGATCCTCCAAGGGCGAGACCAAAGACAACCTGAGGGCTGCCTTCCCCAACAGCCTCAAGCCGGTCACGAGGCGGACCTGGTGTGCTTCTTATCTTGCACCATCGGCCCCAGCTGTACCAAGAGGTTTGCAGCCGACTCGCCCTCACTTTTGAGACGCCGCTCGCGCATCGCCCGTAGAATCCGCCGCCGTCGTCGACAATCGCGGCGAGACAACGCCCTACATTAGGGCCCGTGACGGTTTCGCCATACGGATCATGGGTCTCTCCGGTCTCCGCCGACCAGCTGATTGGTCCGGCGCGACTCTCCGCTGCGCAGGTCGATGGCCGGCACATCTACTGGCTGGAGGTCCGGGCTGACCAGGGAGGCAGGGCCAGCCTGTGGCGCCGACTCATTGCGGACGGTGAGCCGGTCGAGGTCACCCCAGCACCGGCCTATGTACGCACCAGAGTGCACGAGTATGGCGGCGGCGAATATCACGTCGCGGGCGGCACCGTGGTCTACTCGGAATACGGCGACGGCCGTCTCTACATGATTCACAACGGCGGTAAGCCGCAGCCGATCACCGCCGAGGGGCGCTTCCGATTCGGCGACATTCAAGTCCATCCCGAGCGCGGACTCGTGCTCGCAGTGCGCGAGGACCATTCCAGCGATGCCGAACCAGTCAACAGTATCGTTGCTCTTGATCTTGACGGTCCGAACGCTGACGGGGGCACGGTGCTGTGTGCCGGTGCCGATTTCTACTCCACACCTGAGCTTTCGGCGAGTGGCCGACTGGCCTGGACCCAGTGGAACCATCCGAACATGCCGTGGGATTCGACCACGATCATGGTTGGCTCCTTGAGCGGCAGGACAGTCGAGGGTAGTCAATCCGTCGCGGGCGGTCCGAGCGAGTCAGCTGTGCAGCCCCGCTGGCTGGGTGAGAAGCTGATCTTCATTTCCGATCGTACGAACTGGTGGAATCCCTACCTGTGGAGCGAAGGCGACGTACGACCCCTCTGTGTAACAGAGGCGGAGTTCTGCGCGCCACAGTGGACACTTGGCCAGCGGCCGTACGCGATCATCGACGATGATCATCTGCTGTGCAGCATCAACCGCAGCGGTCAACAGGGCATCGCCATGCTGCGGATCTCCGACGGTTCGCTTCATCCGGCGGCCGGTTCCGGTACGACCGCCACATCGCTCGACGTCGGCGGGGGCAGCGCCGCTGCGGTTCTCAACTACCCGGACCGGCTGACGGCGGTGGCGCTCCTTGACCTCGATCAGGGGAGCTGGACCACCGTCAGATCCTCCGCCCCGATGATCATGGATGCTGCCTCGGTGTCCTATGCACGACCCGTCAGTTGGCCTGGTGAGCAGGGTACGGTCTATGGCTACTTCTACCCGCCCACCAACGCGCGATGCACTCCACCGGAGGACAGCCTGCCACCGATGATCACGCTGTCCCACGGTGGTCCCACCGGTTTCGCTGCACCCGACTTCAAGGTGGAGTATCAGTTCTGGACGTCACGCGGCATTGCCATTCTCGATGTCAATTACAGCGGCAGCGCTGGCTTCGGTCGCGCGTATCGAGATCGACTGAAAGGCCGCTGGGGTGTCGTTGACGTGCAGGATTGCATTGCGGGTGCGGTAGCGATGGGGATGCAGCGGCTCGCCGACCCGGCCCGATTGGCGATCATGGGCGGCAGCGCTGGCGGATTCACGACTCTGGCTGCTCTCACTACTACAGATGCCTTCGCTGCGGGCATCAGCCAGTACGGCATCGCCGATCTCGAGGGTATGGCGACCGACACGCACAAGTTCGAGGCACGCTATCTCGACAGCCTGATAGGCCCGTATCCCCAAGACCGCGCCCTCTATATCGAGCGCTCGCCGATCCACCACCTCGATCAGCTTTCGGCACCGATCCTGTTGCTGCAGGGAACCGATGACAAAGTAGTGCTGCCGAGCCAGGCCGAGATGCTGGCCGAGGCAGCGCGCCAGAAGCATCTGCCTGTTGCCATGATCATGTTCGAAGGCGAAGGTCACGGTTTTCGTAGGGCGGAGACGATCAAGGCGGCAACAGAGGCGCAGCTGTACTTCCTTGGCCAGATCCTCGGCTTCGAACCTGCGGATCGGCTCGCGTCTATTCCGATCGAGAATCTCAACCGCTGATCAAACCGAGTTGCTGGCGTGATCAGCATCGACCTGCCACGGATGCAGCCGCGGCACCCAAGCCCGCACCGCTTGGCGGTAGCGCTGGTAGTCATCCCCATAGCGCTCCAGCAACAGCGGCTCCTCATACCAGCGAACAAATGCTGCAAAGATCGCCCATATGGTAAGGGCATACATCAGCAAGGCCAGCGAGCCGAAGATCATCGCCTGGCCGAGCACTGCGGTAACCACCGCGAGATACATCGGGTTACGCACGAAGCGGTAGTCACCGCCGACCACAAGCCGCTCGGTGGGAGCGACTGGCGCTGGCGTACCTCCGCCCTCAGCTACGAAACGGGCAAAAGCGCGGACCAGCACGACAACCCCGACTACCAGGAGGACGGAACCTGCTGTGATCCGGATGATCGCGAGCGGCGACATCGGCCCAGGCATTCGCCACCCGCTGATGAGCCAGGGCACAAGTCCGGCCACCACACCGGGTGCAACGACGAAGAAGACGGCGCTGCCGGCCGCGGCCGCCGGCCGCCGCATGTCGAGACCCTCGCCTCGTCGCTAGGTCGGCACCCAGTAGGTGTCTGCCAAAGGCCGCGGCCCGAAGATCGCCTGGCCGACTCTCACCGTGGTCGCCCCATACTCGATTGCGATCTCCAGATCACCGGACATACCCATGGACAGCTCATCATAGGTACCGGCGACGTCATCGCTACTCTGCAGCCGACGCTGCAGATCACGCATACGTTCAAAGCAGGCTCGGATCTCTCGTTGATCCTCCGACAGCACGGCCAAGGTCATCAGACCGCGAACGCGCAACGTCCCGTAGGCCCGGAGTGCAATAGCGAACGCCTCGACTTCGTCGGGTGGCAGCCCATACTTTTGCGGTTCACCGGATGAGTTGACTTGTAAGAAGACATCGAGGCTGCGGCCCTGATCCTCCAAAACCTGATCAAGCGCCGCGGCCACCTTGACGGTGTCTAGCGCATGGAACTCCGAGGCGATGGTAGCCACGTGCCGAGCCTTGTTGGTCTGAAGATGGCCGATGATCGCCCACCTGAGATCAGGATAATCAGCGAAGTGCCTCGCCTTCTCCATGGCCTCCTGAACCTTGTTCTCCCCGAGCAGCCGAGCCCCAGCCTCATAGGCCTCCAAGACAAGGTCCATCCCTTGGTCTTTGCTCACTGGCAGCAATCGCACTTCACTCGGATCACGCCCGACTCGCGTGCACGCCGCCTTGATGCGCGCCTCCACCGCGGCCAGGTTCTCCGCCACGCTCCCCATGCCTGAACCTTAGTCTTGCCAGAGCACTGCGAGGCGTGTTATCCGAGGTCGAGCCTTACGGCCAACGAGCGCCGAGCGAGATCAGCCCCAGCGCAGCGAGGATCGCAAAGCCCAATCCGAATCCCGCATAGCGCGCGGTGACCTCTCGGTCTACCTTTTCCTTGCCAACCGAGCTGCCGATATCGCGGTACACGTCTTTTAGCTCCCCCGCAGACGCCGCGGTGTACGCCTCCCCGCCAGAGATCTTGGAGATGCGCGCCAGCTCAGCCCGGTCGACGGGCACCGGCTCCCGCCTGCCGCCAATATCGATGTAACCGTCGGGTGTCCCGTACGCGATGGTGTAGATCGGGACCGATTGGGCCCTCGCAGCCATCGCGGCTTGATCCGACGGTCGGCCGACTTGCGTCTTGCCGTCACTCAGCAAGACGATGCGCGCGGGGGGCACCGTTTTCGGGTTGTCCGGGTCGGGCGGCACTTGGGCCAGGGCAGCAAGCGAGGTGTAGATGCCCTCACCGATTGCAGTCGAGGCCTGAGGGCGTAAGGAACGGATTGCAGCTGTCACCGATCCACGATCCAGCGTGGGCGGCACGAGCGTGGTCGCCGTGCCGGCGAATGTCACCAACGAGACGTTGAACTTGGGCGGGAGGGACATCACAAACTGCTCGGCCGCGGACTTGGCTGCCTCCAGCCGGTTCGGTTCGACGTCTTTGGCTTCCATGGACAGTGACACATCGATGGTCATGACGATGGTCGCCCGTTCCCGCGGCACGGAGACTTGATCTTTCGGCTTGGCGAAAGCCACCGTCAAGGTCAGCAAGCTGAGGATCGACAGACCGACCGCGACATGCCGTAACCAGGTGCGGTCCCGTGGGATGACCAGGTCGAACATCGTTTTGCTGACTTGCATACTGCGGTTCCGCTTGCGCTGCACCAGCCACAGGTACAGACCGACCAGCAGTGGGATCAGCACCAACAGCCACAGCCGCCCGGGCGCGAGGAACGACAACAGCGGGGTCACCAGTCAGCACCGTCCTGCGACCCGCGAGGAGCACTAACCATTACGGCCATTTTGCTCCTAGCGAGATAGCGCCCAGCGCTGCGAGAACGGCGAGCGCCAGACCGTATCCGGCAAAGCGCGAAGTCACCTCGCGATCGGCCTTCTCGTAGCCGATATCTGATCCGATGTTCTGATACACCCTCTTCAACTGATCGGCCGTGGCCGCCGCGAAATACTCGCCATTGGTTGCCGCGGCGATTTCTTTCATTTCCTCATGGTCGACCGGTACGGGTTCCCGATTCCCGTCGAGTTCGACATAACCGTTTTCCGTGCCGTACGCAATCGTGTAGATCGGAATCTTGGCCGTCCTGGCCTCCGCTGCGGCCTGCAGCGGCGCCCGTCCGGTGGTGTTCGAGCCGTCGCTGAGCATCACGATGGCGCCGGGCGCTATTGAGTTCGGGTTGTCGGGATCCTTCGGTGCCTGCTGGAGAGCTCGGAGCGCTGTGGCGATTCCTTCGCCGATCGCCGTCGATTCCTGCAGTTGGATGCCGTTGATTGCGTTTTGCACCGTGCCATGGGCGGTGGTGGGCGGTACCAGGATCGCTGCGGCTCCCGCCATCGAGACGACGGAGACGTTGTACTTCTCAGGCAGCTGGGCCACAAAGTCGACGGCTGCCAGCTTGGCGGCGTCGAGCCGGGTTGGCTTGACATCAGTAGCCTGCATCGACAGCGAAGAATCGATCACTATCACGACCGTAGCGCGCTCACGCGGCACATCGATCTGAGTCTTCGGCCGCGCGAATGCGGCGGTGAGGGTGATCAGACTGAGCAGGGAAAGTGCGACAGCCAGGTGTCGCCGCCATTGCGATTGCTTGGGCACAACCACGTCGAGCATGGAGGTATTGGTAAAGCGCATGCCGCGCCGGTTCTTCCGAAGGCTGGCGAAGATGTAGGCGAGAATCATCACCGGGATGATGAGCAAGATCAGCAGCCGCTCCGGCGACAGGAACGCGAGCTGCGGAATCACCTGCTGCAACAGCAGCGCGGATCTCATTTCGTCACTCCCTGCGGCGGGGCGTGCAGCATGCTCGCCACGCGACGGTACGCCAACACGAACCGGGCAATGTCTTGGACCCAGTCCCGGTCGGTCCGCAACTGAATGTGCCCGACACCTGCACGACGAAGCGAGATACGTATTCGTTCCCGCTGCGCCGCGCTCGCCGCATCCATTCTGGCTCGCGCATCTGAGTCGCCAGTGTTGACATAGCGCTCGAAATCAGTCTCAGGATCGCGGATCAGCATGTCACCTACGTTGGGGAACTCGATCTCCCGTCGGTCGACCACTTCCACCGCAAGGACCTGGTTGCGTACGCTGAGCCGACGCATCGAGCGCTCCCACTCGGGTTCCACGTTGGGGTCCAGCTCATGATCACCCGGAGTCAGAAAGTCCGACACAACCAGCCGCAACCCACGGCGACGCTGGGTCCGGGACAGCTTCTCGACACTTGCTGCCAGCGTCATCGGGCCAGTGGCGTGATCGGGCACGAACGGCTCGGTCAACATCTTGCGCAGTAAGCCGTACAAGGCGGAGCGGCCGGATCTGGCGGGGAGCCGGCGCAGGCTCTCCGGGCGCAGGATATAGCCGCCGAATCGGTCACCCATCTTCTGACTGAGGAAACCGATTGTCGCCACCGCCGCAATGCCGAGATCGCGCTTGGTCACTCCCTCCGTACCCCAGTTCATCGACGGAGTGACATCCAGCAACGCCCACACCTCGAGCTCTCGATCGGCGATGGTGTCACGAACGTAGGGCACGGTGGTGCGGGCTGTCACCGCCCAGTCGATCTTGCGGACGTCGTCCTCGCCGGGGATGTACATCCGGGCGTCGCTGATGTCCGAGCCGGGTCCGGGCAGCAGGCCTACGTGATCGCCGTGCAGGAACCCCTCGAGGCGACGCACGATGGTGAGCTCCAGCCGGCGCAGCGCAGCCTCCGGCGCCAACTTGTTCAGCGGGATGGTGGCTCGGGTCGGCGCGCCGAGCACTGAGGTGACCGCGCCGATGCTCTGCTCCGGAGCCGCGAACCGTGCGGGAGTACCGCCAGGTGGCGGGTAACTCACAGGCGTACCAACGGGTGGCGGAAAGTCAGGTGTACCGATGGGCTGACCGCCTGGCGGCGGGAATGACACGTCAGCCTCTAGTTAAAGTCCGGCTGGTTAGGCATGTTCGGCACCGGGTGCTGATAGGGGCCCGACGGCGTGGTGTAGGTGTTGGCCGATGGCACTGAACGTCCGGAGGGAGTTTGATGGTTCGGTCCGGACTGCTGATTCCAGACCGGCGTTGGCGGTGGCACCATGGCGACGATCCGCTCGATCACCTGAGCAGGTGCGATGTTGTCGGCCACGGCGTCGAAACCGAGCACAAGGCGGTGGGCCATCACATCCTTTGCCACCGACTGCACATCGGTTGGCAGCACATAGTCCCGACCATGGATCAGCGCCAGAGCACGAGCCGCGGCCACCAGGCCAAGCGTGGCACGTGGGCTGCAGCCGATCTGGATGACCGGGGTGAGATCCGGCAGGTTGAACTCGGCGGGCGTCCGCGTCGCCAAGACGAGCCGGACGATGTACTCCGCGACGAGGTTGTGAACAAAGATCTCCTCGGCCTGACGCTGTAACTGGAGGATCAGCTGCGGATTCAAGACAGGTTCTGAGCTCGGCGGATCGACACTCATCCTGCGGAGGATCTCGAACTCCTCGTTTCCGGCTGGGTAAGGAACGTCGACCTTCAGCAGGAAGCGGTCACGCTGTGCCTCGGGGAGCGGATAGACACCCTCTGACTCAATTGGGTTCTGAGTGGCGATCACGATGAAAGGCTGCGGCACCGGATACGTCGCGCCCCCGATGGAAACCTGCCCCTCAGCCATCATCTCCAGCATCGCCGCCTGCACCTTGGCGGGTGCGCGGTTGACCTCATCCGCAAGGACGAAGTTCACAAAGATCGGCCCGAGCTCGACGTCGAAGGCCTCCTGGCTCGCGCGGTAGATGCGGGTGCCGATGATGTCGGACGGGACCAGGTCGGGAGTGAACTGGATCCGGGCGAAGTCACCACCGACGACGGTTGCGAAACTGCGTACCGCCAGCGTCTTGGCTACGCCGGGCACGCCTTCGAGCAGGCAATGTCCTTGGGCGAGCAGAGCGACCATGAGCTGCTCGACCATGTGTTCCTGCCCGACGATCACCCGCTGAACCTGTGCGATGGCGTCCCCGAGTAGCTGCGAGGCGGTCTGGTTTTCAAGCTTGCCCGAGGTCCGAGCGGCCGGGCGCTCCTCAACAGGCTGGCCAAACGAGGGACTACTCACGCACCTCTCCTGTTACTCGTCAATAGCGTCTGGGCGGACCGGTATGGTGAGCCGTCGCCGCTTGCGCCGGACACCGAGCCAATTCTCGCAGACGCAGGACTCAAGGCTATGGGTCCGCACAAACCTGGAACTAGCCGAACGTGTCAGAGCCCGCTGTGAGCAAGCTATGAATCAACCCTGACCGCGCTATGACGCGGTCCGCCTCCGGCGCCTGAGGAGCCTTCGGTGAAGCTCTTGCCCACAAACCCGGGCCTGCCATACATCAGCTTCACCGAAAGCGACGAAGAAGCCGGAACCCGCGGACCGTGTCAGAGTGCAATGCGCACCGCGCTATGACGCGGTCCGCCTCCGGCGCCTGAGGAGCTTTTGGCCTGCAACGGCCGAATAGACTCTCCGTGCCCCGCACCGCGCGGCGGTCGGCCTCATCCGCATCGAGGTCGCCAGATGGAGAGCGATGTCGAACACTGAGCCACCGGCCGGAGGGCCGAATGAACCGTGGGCCAGCCCCGGCACCCCCCATCCCGGCTTCGACCAGGGGCCTGGTGCAGGTCCGGCATATGTGCCAGTAACGCCGCTGCTGCCGGATGACCCACCAAAGATCGGTGATTTCTGGCTCGATGCGCGGCTCGGCGCGACGCCTGCGGGAATCGCGTTCACCGCGCACGATGCAGCCAACACGCCCGCAATGGTGATCTTGCTCGCCGAAGGAGCAGCCGCGGATGCGGCGGCCCGAGCGCGCTTCGCGGGCGAGATCAACGCACTGCACATCGACGCGGTGCTCGCACGGGGTGGTCATGGCCAAGACACTGGGCGACTTGCACGCAAGTACCGCAGTGAGGATGAGGCTCCTGTTTCACCCGACGACCGTTTCGTCGCCCCATGGGCGGCGCTGGCCTACGACGGCTCGCCAGCTGCGGCGGGGCAGGCTATGCAAATCCTCGACGCCGTGCAGATTGCGACGCTTCCGCCGCAGGGGATGCCCTCCGGCCCCGAGTATCAGCAGTACTGGATAGAGCGGGTACGCCCAGGCCTGGCGCGCCTGTGGCCGTTGCCGTGGCCCGGCCGTTTCGACCGGGCAGGTTGGCGAACGATCTTGGTGTCTTGGCTCCTCATGCTGCTGCTTGCCGCACTGGCCGTGCTCATCGCGATCTTGATCTTCCGCAATCAGCCACCCCAGTCGCCGCCGCCGCCAACGGGCAGTTCCGCCGGGCCACAGTCAGGGTCGCCGCAGTCAGGCGACCCGCAATCGGGGTCTCCGCAGTCGCCCGGGTCGGGATCCCCGTCCTCCGGGTCGCCGGGACCATCAGGCACCGAGTCGGGCGGCGGCGAGCCGACGGAATCCGCGACCGGATCGCCAGCCGCAAGCAACAGTCCACGCTCGAGGCTGTAGTGGTGAGCGCAGCTATCCGATCTCCGGAATCCTTGGCGAGCGCGGCTGAGACGTACGCTCCGGCGGCTCAGAAAGGGTTCTGGGTTCGGCTCGCGGGCTGGTTAGGCGTCTGTGTTCTGCCGGTTCTGGTTGCTCTCTACGTCGGTGCGACAACGTTTGGCGGCGGCACCTTCATCCCGTGGCGGCCGATCATGGTCGATCTCGACGTCTATCGCCGCGCGGGTTCGGTGTTGCTTGCCGGGGGCAACTTTTACGATCTTCCCGGGGCCCTTCAGTTCCTGTATCCACCCTTCGCAGCCGTCTTAGCGGCGCCCCTGGCCCTACTGCCAGCAACGGCGGTGCAGATTGGCTGGACCGCTGCCGGCGCCATGGCGCTCGTCGCGATCCTGCACCGCTTCGGGCTTACGGGCTGGCTGCTCAGCCTGGCCGGTGCTGTCGTTGTTTACATCGTCGAACCCGTCGTCCAGACGCTGGCCTTCGGGCAACTCGGAATCTTCTTGGTGGCACTAGTTGTGTTGGACCTTGCCCCTGGTCCTCGGGTATTTCCCCGGCGTTTGCTACCGGAAGGGATGCTCACCGCTGTCGCAGCAGCGATCAAGCTCACGCCGGCGATCTTCGTGGTCTATCTGCTCGTTGCGCGGAAGTTTCGCGCCTTCTGGGTCGCCGTGGTCACCGGCATCGTGCTCACGCTGGCCAGCGCAGCCATAGTGCCAGCGGCGTCATATGAGTTTTGGACGAGACTGGCGCGCGGCGACACCGGCCTCGGGCACAGCATCATTTACTACACCAACCAATCGGTGACGGCCGACATCGTCCGGATCTTCGGGCTGGGACCAGAGCCGGCGATCATCGGCCTCGTCTTGTCCTGTGCGGTGGCGGCTGCTGGTGTTTGGGCCGCGGTGCTGTGGCATCGGCTCGGTGACGTCCGGCTGGCGGTCAACCTCTGCGGCGTTGCCGGCCTGCTGGCCTCCCCCGTGTCGTGGTTGCATCACTTCGTGTGGGTGGTCCCGCTGGCGATGAGCCTTCTGGAACGGCGATCTGGCAGCCCGCGCAGTCTCCCATCCTGGTATCTGGCTCTGGGGTGGCTCTTTGTCGGCTGGGTTGTGGTGGCACCGTTCACAGGGCTGCCCAACGGAGCAGATGTCGAGCTCCAGTGGAGCTGGTCCCAACATCTACTCGCCTCGGTCACCACCGTTCTTGGCCTTGCGTTGCTCGCCGCTGCGATCATGATCGCCCGGCCCCGAGTACTGACGATCTTCGCTCGCCGGGATGGCAAGCAAGTCGCGCCAAGGTGATCATTTTGGGATTTGCTACCAGGTAACCATCTGCGTACGGCCCCAAGATGATCCCAAGATGATCATTGTGACGCCTGATTGGTGATGAAGCCGATGATGACAGCAGTCCACCAGAACGTCTGTGACGCGCCGGCGAGAACCATGCCACGGCGTACCACCGACTGGGCAGGAGTCGGCATTTGGCGTTCCATGAGACGTGACGTGGAAAGTGCAAGCACTCCGACAATTCCCACGCCGAGCACACAGCAGAGCTTGAACACGACCAGCCATGAGCCCAAATCTGGCTTGAGCACAACGCCGCTGGCGGTGAGACCGGCGAGCCCAATCCAGATCAAAGGTGTCATCCGTTCGGCGGTGAGCAGCACATCGCCGATGGTCACTCGGCCAGACAGTGAAAGCAGGCCGTACCAATCGACCGCGAGCACCGAACCGAAACCGACCACAAGAGAGATCAGATGAACGAAGAGAGCGACAATTCGAAGCCAGGGCGGAGCATTGAGCAGCGTCGAAAGGAAGACCATCCCAGCGATGGCCAAGCTGACGGCGCCGAGCAGCCGCGCCTCGGACGGGCTCAGTAGCCCATCGAGCCTCACCGTGCGAGCGAACATTTGCTGCAGAAGTAGCTTCCCCCTGAAACTCTCTCGGCGCTATGCCGCATTGCCGACTCTACTGGTTGTGTCATCGTCGACGGCGCCAGCCCAGGTGATGGGAATCCGCTGTCGTGGCGTGCAGCTATCGAAGATCAACTTGGGTAGGACGCTGCTCGGAAATTGACTCGGAGACCGTAGAGCGAGCTGGTTGCCGTGATGTAGAGATGATTGCGCTGGCGGCCCCCAAAAGTGAGGTTGGCGGTAATCTCTGGCAGCCGAAGCTTGCCGATCAAGGAACCGTCTGGGTCATAACAGTGCAGGCCGTCATGAGCAGCTCCCCAGAGACGACCGAGATGGTCAAATCGGATCCCGTCGTAACCCTGGTCATCGGCACAGAAGAGCTCACCGCCGATTAGTGTTCCATGATCAACATCGAAGACCCTGATGTGGTGCTGCTCGCTGTCGACGATGAACAGGCGGCGTTCGTCGAGTGAGAACGCCAGGCCGTTGGGCTGGGTGAAGTCCTCGGCGACGGCCGTCAGGTTTCCGTTCTCCGGATCCAGACGATAGACATTCCGCGAGCCAATGTCGGAGGTGGCTTCATGACCCTCGTAGTCGGTGTGGATGCCGTAGCTCGGGTCGGTGAACCAGATCGATCCATCCGAATGCTCCACGACATCGTTAGGACTGTTCAGGCGGCGACCGTTGTATTCGGTTGCCAACACTGTGATCGAGCCGTCGTGTTCGGTTCGGGTCAACCGGCGCTCACCGTGCTCACAGGTCACGAATCTGCCTTGCCGGTCGACCGTACGACCGTTCGTAAAGCCAGCTGGGGTGAGGAATATGTCGGTGCGTTCGCTCACCTCGTCATAACGAAGTATCTGATCATTAGGGATGTCGCTGAACAACACAAATCGGCCCGCCGCGTGATACCCGGGTCCCTCCAGCCATCGACCACCGGAGAAGAGTCTGGTGACCGAACGATCGCCTCCGGTACCGGCGAAGCGGGGATCCAGCACCTCGAACTCGGCTGGGATGAGATCGGCCACAGACCCTCCTGTAGATGTTGGCCTTGCGTCTGCAGGCTGCGGCGACTCTATCGAGAGCGCGCCTTGGCTCGGCCTAAGACTGCGCCTGAGCAGTGAACTGGCCCCGTCGCTATCATCGGCCTGGATCAATTGGACCGGCTTGCAAAACACCTGGGGCGGTAGCTCAGCCGGTTAGAGCAGAGGACTCATAATCCTCCGGTCGCGGGTTCGAGTCCCGCCCGCCCTACAAATAGCACTTGACTAGGAGAATCATCGCCGACATCGTGCGAGAATCCTGCACACCGCTCGAGCAGGTAAGTCTTCTGGTGACGTGCCCGCCACAGACACCAACTCGACAATGTTGCGAAGCACTACCGGTCGCTGTTGCGGTACCGCACCTCAAACATCAGGCAGCCGTCATCGGATCGCCAGGGGCCATGCGGCATGCCTGGGGGGCGGCAAGCGTACATACCTTTGGTAAAGGTCTTGCTGAGACGCAGGTCATGGAGACTGCCCTCAACGATCCATATCTCTTCCCAGACGTCGTGCGTCACCGTGCCGTTGGCCGAGGTGTCTGTGCCGGGCGCGAAGCGCAGCAGCCGCGTAACTGCGCCGCCTTCCGCATCACCGCTGAGCACTAGCTCGCTCAGCTGGCCCGTCGCGTCGGCCGCCACCGGCTGCCAGGCCGGGCTGCCCTCCGCCAGCGGGTCAAAGAACTCCAGTTCCGACTTCGCCATGCCTCTCCCCGCGTTCAACGATGGTCCCCGCCAGGCTAGCGGGTCCTGGGTTCGACAAGCTCAGCCCACACTTCGGGCTTCGACCAACTCACCCCGGTTGGTCAGCGCCAGCCAAGCCCTGGCGCGAGATGGCGCACCACACTCTCGATGAGATGCGCGTTGTAGTCGACGCCGAGCTGGTTCGGAACCGTCAGCAGCAGTGTGTCCGCAGCCGCGATGGCCTCATCGTCGGCGAGTTCCTTAACCAGCTGATCCGGCTCACCGGCGTACGTCTTGCCGAAGCGAGCCAGGCCGCCGTCAAGATAACCGACCTGATCTTGACTATCGGCCGCGTCGCCGAAGAACGCACGATCCAGGTCGCTGACGACCGGGAAGATGCTGCGGCTGACCGAAACTCGCGGCTCACGCTGGTGACCGGCGGCCTTCCAGGCGTCACGGAACCGCTGAATCTGCTCCGCCTGAAGCTGGTGGAATGGCACGCCGGTGTCCTCAGTGAGCAGGGTTGAACTCATCAGGTTCATGCCCTGCTCGCCGGTCCATTCAGCCGTCCCGCGGGTTCCGGCACCCCACCAGATCCGGTCGCGAAGCCCCGGCGAGTGCGGTTCTATTCGCAGCAGACCGGGCGGGTTCGGAAACATCGGCCGCGGATTCGGCTGCGCGAACCCCTCGCCTTTGATCACTTCGAGGAACACCGCGGCGTGCTGACGGGCCATGGCCGCGTGGTCGGAGCCCTCCTCCGGCGCGAACCCGAAGTAGCGAAACCCGTCGATCACTTGCTCCGGTGATCCCCGGCTGATGCCCAGCTGAAGCCGCCCACCGGCGATGAGATCTGCCGCACCGGCGTCCTCAGCCATGTAGAGCGGGTTCTCATAGCGCATGTCGATAACGCCGGTCCCGATCTCAATTCGGTTCGTCTTGGCCCCAATAGCGGCGAGCAGCGGGAATGGAGAGGATAACTGGCGCGCGAAGTGGTGCACCCGGAAGTACGCCCCGTCGGCGCCCACCTCTTCGGCAGCCACCGCGAGATCAATGGACTGGAGCAGGGCGTCGGAGGCCGAGCGCGTCTGTGACTGCGGCGATGGCGTCCAGTGCCCGAACGACAGGAACCCGATCTTCTTCATGCTTAATGCAATAACAGCCAAGGATCGCGTGATTCGCTGGGTCAGCAATGAGCCTTCCGAGGATCGGGGTGAAGCCGTGATCACGCGAGATGACGTCCTCGTTGCCCGTAGACGCATCAGCGGCTACGTGCGCCATACTCCTCTCCTGCGACCCGAGGCGCTTGAAAAGCCGATGTGGCTGAAGTGCGAATTTCTGCAGCACACCGGCGTTTTCAAGGCACGAGGCGCCTTCAATCGTCTTCTCGCCGCTCGGGAGCGCGGTGACCTCGATCCGTCAGCCGGTGTCGTTATCGCGTCCGGTGGCAACGCGGGACTGGCCAACGCCTATGCCGCGGCCGCGCTCGGCGTACGCGCCACGGTGTTTGTGCCGGAAACGGCCCCGTTGATCAAGATCGACCGGATCCGTGCATACGGCGCCGATGTGCGACAGGCGGGCACCGAATATGCCGAGGCGCATGAGGCGGCCATCGACTACGCGAACACCAGCGAAGCCCTCCTCAACCACGCCTACGACCAGCTCGAGATTGCGGCAGGTGCCGGCACTCTCGCCGTGGAGATCTTCGATGACGAACCAGACATCGAAACCATCGTCGTCGCAGTGGGTGGTGGCGGCCTCTACGCCGGCATCGCAGCCGCAGCAGAAGGGCGGGCACGGGTGGTTACTGTCGAACCGTTCTCCTGCCCGACCCTGCACGCAGCACTCGAGGCAGGTCAGCCCGTCGACGTGTCGGTGTCTGGGGTAGCAGCCGACTCACTTGGGGCCCGCCGCGTCGGCGAGATCGCGTTCACCATGGCGTCACGAGTCATGCCGACCTCGGTCCTGGTGGACGATGAAGCGATTGTTTCTGCGCGGTTGCAGCTCTGGCGCGAATACCGCATACCGGCCGAGCACGGAGCCGCGACCGCCTTCGCCGCGCTGAGCTCAGGTACCTACCAGCCCGCCGCCGGCGAACGCGTCGCCGTTGTGGTGTGCGGAGCGAACACAGATGTTCGGACGCTAGAGCCGGAGTGACCAGGCGCGGTCGAGCCCCGTCGCCAAGTGGTAACTGACAACCGTGGCCATTGTCGGATCAGCGCGTTTCTGTCGGTGCCGTACATGTTCTTGATCGTTAAGGCAAGACTCGCGCCTGAGGTGGATTTCCGGACACCATTGGTGACGTGCGCGTCGAGGAACAGTCCCTGGTAGGTCGTGAGCCGGAACTGGCCGCCCTAGCAGGACTGATCGGCGAGGCCAGGGCCGGGAGGGGACGGGTGGCGGTCATGCTCGGGGAGGCTGGCATCGGCAAGACTCGCCTCGCCGAGGCAGCGGAGACGATGGCTCGGCAGTCGGGCTTCGTCGCGGCATGGGGTCGCTGTTCGTCGGCCGACATGCCGGCTTACTGGCCTTGGCGGCAGGTGCTGACCAACCTGCTGGGTGAGACCGACCTTCTTGACCAGGGCCGGTTCGCCTCACAACCAGAGCTGTTCGCTGCCGTCGCGGAGGCGATCGAGGTGCGGACCCGCGCCCACGCCGTACTGGTGATCTTTGAGGACGCGCATTGGGCGGATCCCGACTCACTCGCTTTGCTGGAGTTTCTGGCCGGTGTTGTCTCCGGACAGCGACTGATGCTGCTGATCACGGCGAGAGACGAAGCGGTTTCACTCCCCACGTCAGCTGGAATACGACGTCTTCCGCTGGCTGGGCTCGACCGGCACGCGACCGCCGCCCTGGTAGAGCACATCGTCGGCGTCACAACGAGCCAGGACTACATCGCTGAAGTGCACCGGCGCACCGGCGGCAATCCGTTCTTCGCCTCAGAGGTCGCGCGACTCCAGGTGAGCCGCGGTACGCCCACAGGGGCAATCCCACCGGGCGTGCAGCAGGTCCTCGAGCACCGGCTTGCCCGGCTGCGCCAGGAGTCTTTCGCCCTGCTCCAGGTCGCCAGCGTGGTCGGTTCCCCGCATTCCGGCATCCTCGCCGGTGTCACGGGGACGCCGGAGGCCGATGTGGAAGCCCTGCTCGAAGACCCAGCTGCTGCGGGTGTAGTGGTGGCAGGCGCGTTCGCGCACGACCTGACGCGCGAGGCGCTGTACCTGGGGATGAGTTCAATCCGGCGGGCCACGCTGCACCGCCAGGTCGCCGAGCACCTGCAGGGAGCGGGTCCGGCCGAGCTGGCCCGCCACTGGTCGCTGGCGTCGGGGGAAGACGCCCGGATGCATGCGGCCGAGCTGGCGAGAGTCGCCGGAGACATGGCGGTTGCTGGGTTGGCACACGAGCAGGCGATCGGTCACTATCGGATGGCGCTCGAGCTCGGCGCCGGAGGGCTCGATGTGCAGCGCCGTATGGGCGAAGCCCAGCTCCAGGCGGGGCACATCGGTGCTGGCCGGGACGTTCTTCGCGTGGTTGCGCGGAAGGCCAAGGAGGCCAAGGCTGGTGAGGTCCTCGCCCGTGCCGTGCTCGCCATGGGGGGCGGGGTCGGTGGCTTTGAGGTGGACGTCCTCGACCTCGAGCAAGGAGGTCTGCTCAAGGACGCTCTGCGACTTCTCCCCGATCAAGACAGCGCGCACCGAGCGGCGATCCTGGCCCGGCTTTCGATTGCTAGCGCTGTCATCGCCTCACCCGACGAGCGCGCCAGCCTTGCCGACCAGGCGGCCAACATGGCACGGCGGGTCGGCGACACCGAGGCCGAGGTGGCTGCCCTCGCCGCCTTCTGCGACGCGCGGTCCGGGCCGGCCTACGTGACCGAGCGAATCGAGGCGGCCGGCCGAATGCTCGCCCTGACCCATCACCACGCCCTGCTCGAGCTGCTCGGGCGACGCATCCGGCTCCGGGCCCGCCTCGAGCTGGGTGATCTGACTGGAGTGGACGCTGACATCGCCGCGTACGCCCGCGTCGCGGACCGGCTCCGCTCACCGACCTATAGCTGGCTGGTGCCGCTGTGGCGCGGAATGCGGGCGGTACTCGACGGCGACCTAGACGCAGGGAGTCAGTACGCCGACGAGGTCGACGCGCTCGCCAGGATGGCCCAGAGCCGGAACGCCGAGATGATGGCCTGGACACTGCGCTGGAGAATCGCGCGCCTGCGCCAAGACACCCGTACGATTGCCGAACTCCCCGGCCGGATGGCGCAGTGGGCGGAGAACTACCCATGGTGGGACTGCACGTTCGCGCTGATTTTCGCCGAATCGGGAGATCCCGAGCGCGGGCGCCGGCACCTGCACCGACTAATGGATGCCGGTTTGGACTCATTGCCCGTCGATTCCGAGTGGGTCGAGCTGCTGTGGTCGCTGGGCGAGGCGGCCATGCTGCTCAACGAGCGCGATGCCGCACGCGCCGTACACAACACCCTCCAGCCGTACGCGGACCTATGGGCTGTCGACGGGTACGCCGCTGCCTGCTTCGGTCAGGTCTCCGATCTGCTCGCCAGCCTCGGGGAATACCTGGACCGTCCATCAACCACGCCTTCCGACCGTGCGGCATTCGTGCGAACTGGCACGGTCTGGCAATTGGAGTTCCGCGGCCGGTCCGCCACAGTGCTGGACTCCAAGGGGATGCGCGACCTCGCCCTGCTCCTGGTCAGGCCCGGACAGGAGGTCCATGTCCTCGACCTGGTCGAGGCGGCCGGAGGCCCGTCTCGGGCGGAATCCGGGACCGACACCGGCCCGATGGTGGACGCGGCGGCCCGTAGCGCGTACCGCCGCCGACTGATGGACCTCGAAGAGGAGATCGATGAAGCCTCTCGCGATCACGACCAGGGTCGGCTCGAGAAGCTCGGAGCGGAGAAGGAGTTTCTCGTAGCTGAGCTGTCCGCGGCCCTCGGGCTCGGCGGTCGGACGCGAGTCACCGGCGACCGCACCGAGCGGGCCCGGAAAGCAGTAGTCATGCGGATCGGCACCGCGTTGAAGGCCATCGAGACCGTGCATCCGGAATTGGCCCGGCATCTGCGGAACAGCGTCTCGACCGGACGGTTCTGCAGCTACCGGCCGGACCAGGAGCTGACCTGGCAGCTGACCGCCGCCACCTGACATCGCCATACCGGATGTGGCGCCTCCCAGATGAGCGGGACGGTCCCGCACTTTGAAGGAGGCAAGGCAATGTCCACCATCACAGACGTCGAGACGACACCGCAGGCGATCGAGGAGTTGGCCGGTCGGATCTTCATGGAGGGCGTCGGAGCGTTCCATCTTGGCACCGTCTACATCGGGCTGAAGCACGGGCTGTTCGCAGCGCTCGTCGAGGACGGTCCGCTCACCGCCGGCGAGCTTGCGATACGCACCGGGCTGGACGGCTGGTATGTGCGTGAGTGGCTTCAAGCCGAATCAACCGCCGGACTGCTGCTGGCCGACGATGACGACCTGACCACTGCCAGCTTCACAGCCGCACCTGGAGTCCGCGAAGCCCTGGTCGACGAGACCGACCCGGCCTATATCGGAGGTCTCCCACTCGCCACGGCCGCAGGATTCTCAGTGATGCCCGAGCTGCTGAAGGCGTTCCGGAGTGGGGCGGGCGTCCCCTACGCCTCGTACGGGGAAGACGCGGTCGAGGCGCAGGCAGCTCTGAACAGGCCCGCATTCGTCAACGAGCTGGCCTCCGAGTGGATCCCTCGGATCCCAGACGTCGCGGCGCTGCTCGCTGACAGCAGTCGCGTCACGCGGGTAGCCGACGTGGGCTGCGGCCTCGGCTGGGCTGCGATCGAGCTCGCAAAGGCGTACCCCCATCTTCGCGTCGATGGGTACGACACAGACGAGGAGTCGATCTCCAGGGCTCGCCGACACGCTGCCGACGCAGGCGTCTCAGACCGGGTCACCTTTGACGTCGTCGACGCATCGAGCCCGTATGGTGACGGTCGCTACGACCTGATCTTGTTCTTTGAGTGCGTCCACGACATGGCCCATCCAGTCGAAGCCATTGCCCAGGCCAAAGCAGCTCTGGCCGGAGGCGGGACCGTGATTGTCATGGACGAGCGCGTGGGCGAGACGCTCAACGCAGGCGACCCGGTGGAGACATTCTTCGCAGCTGCGAGTGTGCTGTGGTGCCTCCCGCAGGGCAGGGTCGAGTCGGACTCCGAGGCGGTCGGCACAGTGATGCGCCCCGGCCGCTTCCGCGGAATCGCACGTCAGGCAGGATGGTCCGACATCGAGATCCTGCCGATCGATCACCCGTTCTGGAGGTTCTACCGGCTAGTCGGCTGAGGGCCGATCCGAGTGGCGCCCCTCGAGTTGTCAGAATCTGGGTGACCTCCTGGTCGCCTCAGATTCTGACAACGCGGTGAAGGTCTCTCGTGCTGTCACTTGTAACCGTGGCGGCCATACAGACGCACGAACCTGGCGTGACACACCACACCGCGAGACAGGAGACCCTCCGCGGTGCGCTCGAACACGATCACCTGTTCTACGCCGCCCGGTCCGATCGGCTGCACCGCACGTCCGCCGATCCGGAGCTGTCTGACGAGCGCTTCGGGGACTTGCGGGAATGCCGCCGACACGAGGATGACGTCGTACGGCGCTGCCGCCGGCACGCCTTCGGTGCCATCGCCCTCGACGATCCGCACATTCTTGATCCCCTGTGCTGCGAGGTTGCGTCGAGCTTGCTCGGCCAGGTCGGGCCAGCGTTCAATGCTCGTCACGAAGCCCGCCAATCTTGCAAGCAGCGCGGTCTGGTAGCCGTAGCCGGTGCCAACCTCGAGGACATGCTCGTCTCCAACGAGCCGGAGCGCCTGGATCATCATGGCCGACAGCGAAGGTTGGGTGGTCACCTGGCCATGTGGGATCGGTATCGGGGCATCGTGATATGCCAACTCCACCTGGTCCAGCGGCACGAAGGCCGCTCGCTGCACCGTGCGCATCACGTCGAGCACCCGCGGATCGTCCACACCGGCCCGCCGAGCCGCCGTGACCAGCTTCTCTAGTCGTCTGACCTGGTCCCCACCAGGTGGATCGCTCCTCGAGGGCACAGTTCGATTTTGGCTCGTAAGCCCGATGCAGCCTAGATTTTCACGCCTGCCGGCTGGGAACGGCTCTGGCTACTGCGGCAATCGGGATGACCAACAAGGCAAGAACACCGCCGAGGAGAGCCAGCGTGGCATAGCTGGTGGCCGTGATGATCAGTCCCGAACTCAGCCCGGCGCCGGCGCCGGCGAGGGCGATACCGAGATCAACCGTTCCCTGAGTCCGGGCCCGCGTGGCCAGCGGCACAGCGTTCGTCACGACGGTCGTGCCGCTGACCAGCCCGAGATTCCATCCCAAGCCGAGCAGCACCAAAGCCACTACCAGCATTGTCACGGAATCGACTGGGGCCCATGCGGCGAGGAGGCCCGCAGCCAAGAGAGTGAGGCCCGCAGCGACAGCGATCGGAAGGTAGCCAAACCGGTCGACCAGCCAACCCGAGAAGGGCGAGGGCAGGAACATGCCAGCGACGTGGGCGCCGATGACCAGCCCAGTGATATGGATGCTGTGGCCGTGATGCTCGATGTGGATCGGGGTCATGGTCATGATTGCGACCATGACCAACTGCGTCAAGATCATGATGCCGGCACCGCTGGCGACGGCCCAGGACCACGTTCGCGCAGAGTTGGATGAGCGCTCAACAGCACTAGTTGGTCCGGATGGCTGCGCAGCTTCGTCTAGGCCCCCGTGCTGTCCGGCGGCAATGCTGCGGGCGAGTAGCAGCGGATCCGGGCGCAGCAGGAGCCACAGCACGAGGCCGGCCGAGGCGTATGCGGTAGCAGCGAGCAGGAACGGCCCAGCGAGAGGTGGGATCCCGATCTCGATTGCCAGAGTGCCTGTGACGCTGACCAGGTTGGGGCCGATGATGGCGCCGACGGCAGTCGCGATAAGCACGATGCTGACCGCCCGGCCGCGTCGAGACGGTGCGGCAAGATCGGCTCCGGCATAGCGCGCCTGCAAATTCGTGGACACGCCGGCGCCGTAGACCAGCATCGAGCCAAAAAGCAGAACGATGTTGCCGACGCTGGCTGCGATAACGACTCCGATACTCCCTAAGGCACCTGCGAGGTAACCGGCGCTGAGTCCGACGCGACGACCCAGCCGCTGGCTGATGTTGCCAACGCCAACAGCCGCAACGGCCGAGCCGATGGTGAAGAAAACCGTGGGCAGTCCGGCGAAGCGGCTGGAGCCCAACATCTCCTCGGCGAGTAGCGCACTGACGGTAATGCCAGCCGCCAGCCCCAAGCCGCTCAGAACCTGGGCCAGAAGCAGAACTGCGAGAGTCCGCCGCTGCTCAGGAGGCTCCTCGAGGACGCTGCTGCTGGTCGAGGCTGCAGACGAGTCGCTCACACCGAATCAGCCTTGCATCTGGTCGGCGAGCTCGTTCAGCCACGTCGCCAGACCCGTCGGGCCGTCGAGGATCACATCGGACAGCTCGGTGAGGGCGTCCTCCTCGGTCGAGGCTGAACACACAAGGAACCCAACCACGCCTGCTGATGAAAGGTCCCGGACAGCCCGGAATGCCGATAAGTCACCCAGGTCATCGCCGGCGAAGATCACCTGGCGCGCCCCGATTTCGTCGACGATGGAGCGTAAGGCGACACCCTTGTCCATGCCTGGTGCACGGATCTCCCACACCTTCTTGCCTGGTTCCAACACCAACCCGTGCCGAGTGGCGAGCTCGCGAAGCGGACCTTCCAGCTTGACAAGCGCCTCCTCCGGATCGGGCAGCAAGCGAGTATGCACCGCGATGGCTCGGCCCTTGTCCTCGATCCTGGCTCCGGCCAGCTCAAGTGAGTCCAAGATCTCGGGCAGTTTCTCGGCTACCGCGCTGACCTGGGTCGGCACCGGCGGGAGTAGGTACTCGTCGTCGACAGCGTTCCACCGCTCCACCCCGTACTGCCCGAGCACGATCATCGACCTCAATCCAGCGATTTCCCGAAACCCGCCGAGTTTGACTGCCGTACGCGCCGACCGCCCGGTAATCACGACGACCGCGCCGATGTGTTGCCCGAGCCGGCCCAGTGCGGCCACCGCTCTCGGATCCGCATATGCCTGCGCCGGATCGTCGACAATCGGCGCCAGAGTGCCATCGAAGTCGGTCGCGATAAGCGTCTCGGACGGTGAAGTGAGGATGGCTTGCAGAGCCCGACCACCGGCGGCTGAGAGCGATTCGGGAAGGCTCATGAGCCGAGCCTGTCAGACATGAGGTCTCGTTAGCCACACCCCGGCCTGAAAGACGACGGCGGACTCCAAAAGCCCGATCCGCAGCGGGCGGAGGGAGCAATCAACACAGCTCCTGGTGTCTTGTCCCGCCGTGAGCGCCTGGCCCACCCAAGCGAGGTGCAGCTAGGGTCTAGGAAACGCCGTTAGGAGGTCACGACGTTCATGAGTTCAGAAGTCAGGGAATCGAAACTCGATGCGGCCTCCTTCGTCGTAGTGGCCAACAGGCTCCCAGTCGAGCGAATCGAACTTCCCGACGGCACCACCGACTGGCGATCATCGCCCGGCGGACTGGTCACCGCGTTCGACCCGATCATGCACAAGCGCGAGGGCGCCTGGGTCGGCTGGCATGGAGCAGCCGACGAGGAACTGGAGCCGTTCGAGGACGATGGGCTAGAGCTGGTCCCAGTCCCACTATCGGCCTCTGACGTCGCCGAATACTACGAGGGCTTCTCTAATGCGACGCTCTGGCCCCTCTATCACGACGCGATCGCGACGCCAGAGTTCCACCGCGAATGGTGGGACAGTTATGTCGCGGTCAACCAGCGGTTCGCTGACTACACGGCCAAAGTGGCGGCCGACGGCGCAGTGGTGTGGGTTCAGGACTACCAGCTGCAGCTGGTTCCGCGGATGCTACGCCGCCAGCGACCGGACTTGAGGATAGGTTTTTTCCTTCATATCCCCTTTCCTCCTACGGAGCTCTTCCTCCAGCTTCCGTGGCGCCAGCAGATCTTGGAAGGGCTCTTGGGCGCAGATCTGGTTGGTTTTCAACTCCCTGGCGGCGCCCAGAACTTTGTCCGGCTAGTTCGTAACCGGCTCGGCCTGGAGACGCTGCGAGATCGGATCCGGTTGTCGGATGGCCGCGACGTGCTGGCGCGGGCTTATCCCATCGCCATCGATGCCAGGGCTCTCAACGAGCTGGCGGCGACTGAGGAGGCTGCGAATCGCGCCGCCGAGATCCGTCACGATCTCGGTGATCCGCGTGTGATGTTCCTCGGAGTGGATCGCCTCGACTACACGAAGGGCCTACTGGAGCGAATTCAAGCCTTCGGCGAGCTGATCGCGGAGGAGAGGATCGACCCGGACGAGGCCGTGCTCCTGCAACTTGCCATCCCCTCACGCGAGAGGGTCGACCTGTACCGGCAGCTCAGGGATGACATCGACCGGCTGGTTGGCAGGATCAATGCGGAGAGTCCGCGCATCGGCCGGCCACCGATCACCTACCTGCACGTGTCGTATCCGCGCATCGAAATGGCCGCCATCTACAGCGCGGCCGACGTCATGGTGGTGACACCGCTGCGGGACGGAATGAATTTGGTGGCCAAGGAGTACGTCGCGTGCCGTCAACAAGACGACGGCGCATTGGTGCTCAGCGAGTTCACCGGCGCAGCGCGCGAGCTGCGCCAGGCGTATCTGGTCAATCCGCACGACATCAACGGCCTGAAGGATCGGCTGCTGGAAGCCATGAACGATTCGCCACGCAACAAAGCCCGGCGAATGAGGGTTATGCGCCGCCAAGTCTTCGAACACGACATCGAGAAGTGGGCGAGCATGTTCCTTGACGATCTTGAGGAGTTGAACGGGGCCAGGACAGCGAACCGAGTGGCCGGTTGAGCTCCGTTCACTGGCGTCCGCAGTGGTCGGTCTGCGTCCAAGTGGTTGGCTGCCAAGGTGGCTGCCGTGGGTCGCAGGTATGCGCAGCAACGAGACACTCACCGCCCGTCTATCGATTAGCGAGCGTGGGCGATGAGACTGCGCGTCGTCAGGCCAGCGGCGGGGTTAGCTAACGACAATCAAGTCGCCGGGTGAGCAAGGTGACAGTTGGAGACGCGCATACGGGCAGGATCGTCCACTCATGAACCGCGCCACAAGGACGACTTCCGAAGAAGACCGGCGCGCCCTCATCCGCTTGATCCACGACATCCCGGGGTTTGTCGACCTGCTCGGGGCAGCCCACAAGGTGAACGCCCCGGACTGGTGCATCGGTGGCGGAGTGCTGCGTGATCTGGTCTGGGACACCCAAGTGGGGGGCTTCGACCCTGCTCGGGTCAAGGACGTCGACCTGGCCTTCTTCGACCCCCAGCACTTTGGTGTCGACCGGGACATTGAGGTCGAGCGGGCCCTGCAAGCCACTGCACCCCACATCCCCTGGGATGCCAAGAACCAGGCTGCGGCGCACACCTGGTACCCGCAGCGGTTCAGTGCCCCAGTGGAACCCCTCGTCAGCGTAGAAGACGGGGTCGCCACTGGCCAGAAACCGCGACCTCGGTCGCGGTCCGCCTAACCGCTGGCCAGGCGATCGAGGTGATCGCGCCGTATGGCCTCCAGGACCTGCTCAGTGCTGTCTGGCGGCGCAACCCACGACGAGTCTCGGTCGAGGAGTACGAACTCCGCATCAAACGGAAGCAGGTCAGGCAACGGTGGCCCCACGTCAGCGTCCTGCCGGGGTCATAGGCCATGAGGCGGGCCGCCCTCACGCCGCCTGGGGGACAAGCACTAGGGACCTAACAGATGCGGCGGGGAGCGGTGTGACGCCAGTCTGTGCCTCAAAGGCTCAAATCGGGAGGTCCACCACAATGTTTAAGACGCTAACCGACACCAGCAAAGCGGCCATCTTCACCGGGCTGGTGTTGATCCTGGCCGTGGCGGCTGCTGACGACCAATCGGCTCACCCCCGCGTTTATTCGGCCGGCCGGATTCGGCGGGCTGACCGCGGGTCGGGCGTCGCGTACGTCGGCGGTTGGAACCAGGCTCCGGCTGCCTGGTCAGCGGATCGACCAGCAACCGCACCCCTGACAAGGAGATCCTCATAACCGAGACCGCCAGCAACCCAGGTGCCGACGTCCGACCGATTGCGCGAGCATCACGAGTCCGGCCCTGGATCGCGCTGGCCGCTGGGTCCGTCGTGTTCGCCTCCGGCTTGCTGGGAATCCTGCCCTTCATCTTCGTTCTACCGGTGATTGGTGTGGTGCTGGCCTTTGGCTCGCCACCGGACCATGTCGCTTATGCCCGGCCTATCGCCCGGCGGCCGCGTAACGCCGTCCTCGGAGTGGCTCTCGTCGCCGCGCTGGCCGTGGTGGTCGGGCAGCCACAACTGGGCGTGCCTCTCGTCAGCCTCTTCGGACTGGACGGGTCAGGCTTGGCGGTCATGTGTGTGGCCGTCGTTGCGCTGGCCCTGCCCTTGGCAATGGCGGATGCAAGGACAGACAACCCGCAGATCGGCTGGTTCCTGCTGACCCGGCGCAACCTGATCTTGTCGCTCACCGTCTTGGTGACCGTGGCCACTTGGTACGGCGAGCGCGGCCTGAGCCTCCTGCCGATCGGCGTTCTAGTGCTCACCTTGCCGCTCATCATCGGACTTAGCCGATTGGCCGCCGCCCGGCGCCAACGCGTCGAATACGGCCTCCTGCGCCGACCGCTCCGCGCCGGACTCGGACCGCAGCGGCTGCAACTTGCCAACGTGGTGCTGCTCTGCGGACTGCTGGCGCTCACCTTGCCCACCGGGGTCTACGACCCCGCCGCCCTCCAACTCACACCTGGCCTTCACCGCGCACTCCAGGCCGGGTTCGTGCTGGGCCTGGTCGCCTTGGTGCTCCTCTGCCTGGTGCCGCTGCGTCAGGTACGGCTCGGCTCGAACCTGTTGGCGGCCGCCGCAACGATCTTCCTCGCCGTCCAGCTGATCTCGGTGTACCGGCCGCCGGTCGACGCCGTCACCGTAGGCACCCCGCTGGCCGGTGAATGGTGGGTTGGTCACGGCGGACACGCCGAACTGGGCAACTACCACCAGACCCGGTCGACCCAACGCCACGCCCTGGACATCATGCAGGTCGTCGATGGCAGCATCCACCGGCCCGGCAGCACCGACCTGACCAGTTACTACATCTACGATCGGCCCGTGCTGGCCCCGGCCAGCGGAACCGTGACTTACGTCGTCGACGGCCACCCAGACCTGCCCATCGGATCGGTGGACAGCCAGCACCCCACAGGAAACCAGCTGGTGATCGACATCGGCGGCGGCCGTTACCTGTTGATGGGCCACCTTCGCCAAGGCAGCATCACCGTCCACGCGGGTGACCGAGTCATTGAAGGCCAACAGATCGCCCGGGTCGGCAAGTCCGGCCACACCAGCCATCCCCACATCCACATCCAAGCCCAAACGCTGCCCACCGGGATCGCCGACCTCACAACAATCGACGGCCCAAAGATGCTGAAGACCCTGCACACCTACCCGCTGCTGTTCCGTGGGGCCAGCCTCATCCGGGGCGGCGTCGAGACCCGGCCGACGGCGGTTGACCCCCGCCGAGGCGACTTCGTCCGCCCCACCCGTTGAGGTGGACTCATGTGGGGTTACTTGATTTGAAGTCCTCGATCATCTGACCTCATGGCACGACAGCAGCCGCCCGTGAGGCCAGCAGGTGGCGAGGAGGTTCAGGGTTCACTGGACCTGCAGGTCGACGGTCGTCAGCTCGGCTCTTGACGTCACACCGAGCTTGGTGAACACCTTGTGCAGGTGGTACTCGACAGTGCGTCGACTCAGGAACAGTTTCGCGGCGATGTCGGGGTTGCTGTCGCCTCCGCTGGCGAATCGCGCGATGCGCACCTCCTGGGGGGTGAGCTGGTCGAACGTGCTCGGGTCGCGTTTACGCGCGGTTTCGCCGCTGGCGCGCAGTTCAGCACGAGCGCGTTCGGTCCACGGCGTGGTGCCGAGCTTCTCGAAGACATCCAGGGCATTGCGAAGGTGGACGCGGGCATCGGCTCGTCGACGTTGCCGTCGCAGTGTCTCGCCCAGCGCCTGCTCGTTGCGGGCGCGCTCGAAGGGCCGCTGGGCGGAGAAGTCGTGCCGAAGGGCCACTTCGAAGTGGTCCACGGCGGCATCGGCGTCGGCCAGCAGTCCTTCGCATCGGGCCAGTGCGGCCGCCGGGAGAGGCAGTCCGCTGCCGGTCGCCCACGCCCCAAACCGCTGCAGGAGAGGGCCGCAGGCGTCCGCTCGGCCGGCGCGTACGGCAGCTTCGACAAGGTCGGGTGTCGCCCACAGCAGGATTCCCGGGTGCCCGCCGGCTCCGGTGAGCGCGAGGAGGTGCTGCAGCGCCTCGGCCGG
The DNA here is from genome assembly GCA_963730505.1 of uncultured Actinomycetota bacterium. Lineage (GTDB taxonomy): Bacteria > Actinomycetota > Actinomycetes > Propionibacteriales > Propionibacteriaceae > Microlunatus. The sequence goes on along the minus strand of CAVSSB010000032.1, from coordinate 15,992 downwards.
GCGGCCAAGGCCCAGCTCCATCAGTCCCAGTGCCCAGTCGGCCGCTGCGCTGACGATTCGCATCCGGCGGGCCTCGGCCAGTGAGTACGCTCGCTCCGCCGCTGCTCGGCAGCCATCCTCGTCTCCCCGCATCGCCCAGACGAGGGCCAGACCGCCCAGCGCGACGCCGGCGTCCAATCCCAATTCCCCGGCCAGCTTCATGCCCTCTTCGGCGTTCGCCTCGGCTGCCGCCGGTCGTCCGGCGATGGCGTCGGTAAACGCGAGGCGATCCAGCATGGTGGCGAGCATGCCGACAGCACCGCTGAGCCGGGCCCGGTCGGCGCCGCGTTCATAGAGGGTGCGCGCCGCGTCAAGCTCGCCGAGGTACAACGCGGCGCGTCCCGCCCACAGCAGCTGCGCAGGCTCGTCGATGCGCTGCGCTCCCACCACGACCTCCCGCAGCATGGCCGTGCCGCCGGCCGGGTCGCCTCCCAGGGCGCGGGCGAGGCCGCCCAGCAGAGCCACCATCAGCCGGTTCTCCGGCGAATCCCCGGCCGGAATGGCCGCCGCCAGCGCTCCGACCTCCGCCGACAGCGCTGGGGTACCGATGAATGCGGCCGCCTCGCCGGCCAGTACCAGTGTCTCCAGGGCGGTATGAGGATCGGACTCCTCGAATGCCGCGGCGCTGTCGACGAGAAGGCGGTACGCCTTGTCCGGCATGCCGCGCCGGAGTTCGAAGAGCCCGCCGAGCTGCATGACCCTTGCTCGTTGCGCCGGGTCCTCCACCAGTTGCTCCGCTGTGGCGAGCAGGGTGGCGGCGCGGTCCCGTTGGCCGGCGAGCCAGGCGTCCTGCGCTGCCGCGGTGAGTCGCCGGCCACGCTCACCTCGATCCGAGGTCAGCTGCGCGGACCGTTCCAATGCGTCGGCGGCCGCCCCAGTACCGCTGCGGCGGCGGGCCCGGTCGGCGGAATCCTCCAGCGCTGCGGCCACGCTCTCATCGGGCTCGACCGCCGCCGCCGCCAGGTGCCAGGCCCGGCGGTCGACATCCTCGGTCCCGCCGAGGATCTCCGCGAGGTCGCGGTGGACACCTTGCCGGCCCGCAAAGGTCGCGTGCTGGTATACCGCGGAGCGCACCAGCGGATGCCGGAACTGCAACCTGCCGTTCTGAACCGAGATCAGACCGGCTCGTTCTGCCTCCTCCAACGCGTCCAGACCGCTGCCCTGGGCAGCGGCGACCCGCAACACGGTCCCGAGATCTCCGGTTTCCTCCGCGGCTCCCACCAGCAACAGCTGCTGGGCGGCCGGCGACAGCTGAGAGACCCGCTCGGCGAAGATCCGCTCAACGCTGCGGGCGAGTGGCAACGGCTCGGGAAGCGCAGCAAGCCCCGCACGCTGTGCGGCGGTCAGCATCGCCGGGAGCTCCAACAACGCGAGCGGGTTCCCCGTCGTCCTGGTCACAAGCTGGTCGCGGACCCACTCGGCCAGCCCCGGAGCTGCCTCGTCGAGAAGTGCCGCGGCGGCTACGGGCTCCAGACCGAGCAGTCGCCGGTCCGGAAGACCAGGGGCCGCGAAGTAGCGATGGTCGTCATCCCGAGCGCCGAACAGCAGCACCACACCCTCGGCCTGCAGCCGACGCGCCACAAAGATCAACGCGTCGGCCGATGGCCGGTCAAGCCACTGCGCATCGTCAACTAGGCAGAGGAGGCCTTCGCCGGCCGACACCTCAGAGACAAGGGTGAGCACGGCGACCGCGACCAGAAAGGGGTCGTCGCTGCGACCGGGGGTGAGACCGAATGCGGCGCCCAGCGCTGCAGACTGCGGCGCCGGCAACGCGGGAAGCTGGTTCAGAACCGGATAGAGCAGCTGGTGCAGCGCGCCGAACGGCAGAGTCACCTCCGACTGGACGCCGGTCCCCCGAAGCACACGTAATCCAGCTGCATGTTCAGCGGCGTACTCCAGAAGCGCCGTTTTCCCGACACCCGGCTCGCCGCGGATCACCAGAGCGGCGCTACGAGAAAGCCGTGCAGCGTCCAGAAGCTCTCGCAGGGCGGCACAGTCCGGCTCCCGGCCGTGCAACACCCCAACAATCTATCAGCGCGGCGATCGCCCTTTCCTGCAGACGCGGAAAGGGATCACCCGTTGACTGAGCCGCCCTCATGCCCGTCGGTAACAGGACTGTGGACCTCACAGATGCGGCGGGAGCGCTGTGGAGCCAGTCTGTGTATCAAAGGCTCATACACGGGAGGTCCCCACAATGTTCAAGACGCTAACTGATTCGAGCAAAGCGGCCATCTTCACCGGGCTGGTGTTGATCCTGGCCGTGGCGGCTGCTCTGGCGATCAACGCTTTCGGACTCGCCTCGAACGAGCTCGCCTGGGGCGCGGTCTGGTCGATCACGCCGGTCTTGGCCACCTTGATCATGCTGCTGGTGGTCACCCGGGAGGGGTATTCCCGGAAGGGCTGGCAGTCCCTGGGTCTAGGCCGACTTGGGTTGAAGATGTGGCCGATTGCCTTCTTCGGGACGTTGGCGATCACCGTGGCCGCAACGGCCGCCGTTTGGGCCACCCCGCTGGCATCGGTGACCGCACCGGCCGGCGGGATCATCAACGCCTCGGTCAAGCTGGTGGTCCAGGTGCTGATCCTGGCGACCACCTTCTCTCTCGCCGAAGAGATCGGGATCCGCGGCTACCTGCTGCCCAAGCTGTTGCCGCTGGGACGTAAGCGCGCCCTGCTCGTGTCCGGTCTGGTGTGGGCGACCTGGCATATGCCGCTGCTCCTTCTGACCTCCTTGATTCCGATCGGGAACAAGGTCATCGGTGTACCGCTGTTCTACGCCGTCGTCGTGGCCGCAAGCTTCTTCTACGGCTACATGAGAATCGCATCGGGCAGCCTGTGGCCCGCCTCCATCGCACACGCGGCGCACAACAGCGCCTGGGTTTTGATGGTCTCCTTCACCGCTACCTCCTACCCCGTGCTGGTCAACAGCTACCTTCTCGGAGACTCCGGCATCCTGATCACCGTCGGCGCCGTCCTCGGCGCGGTACTCGTCAGCCGCATGATGCCGCGAGGTGACGACAAGGCCCGCCACGATGCGACCCCGCCTGTGCTCGAACCGGTTACCCCGGTCGCAGCTGCCGTTTCCCGGCAGGTCTAGTCATGCCTCAAGCGGCACTCGGTCCCTGGCCGTCGCTTGGTCGCTGGAAACCCCGGCGACAGGTGCCCGCACTATTGCTCCTCACGGTTGCCCTGTGCATGATCCCGATTGTGCCGACGTATGCGGAGCCGCCAGCTGCCGGCAGTCCCGACTTCGTCGCAATCGACGCCTACCTTGACCGGGAGATGCGCGAATTGCGCATCCCCGGCTTGGCTCTCGGCATTGTGCACAACGACGAGATAGTGCACCTTCAGGGCTTCGGGGTGGCTGATCCTTCGGGACGCATCGTCACGCCGCAGACGCCGTTCATCCTCGCCTCCGCGTCCAAGTCCTTCACGGCCCTGGCGATCATGCAGCTGGTCGAGGAGGGAAAGGTGAATCTCGACGCCCCTGTGGTGACATACCTTCCGTCCTTCAGCGTGGGAGATGAGTCGGCATCGGCCACCGTCACGGTGCGCCACCTGCTCAACCACACGAGCGGTCTACCGGAGGACACCGCGTACGAGCCCATGCTCAGCAACGACATGAGCGACGACGCACTCAGTAAGCGGGTTGCGGCCCTGAGCGACGCCGAAGTCGAATCTCGCGCCGGTGAGGTGTTTGAGTACACCGACGCTAACTACGACGTTCTCGGGCTGATCGTGGAGAAGGTCAGCGGACAGAACTATGAGACAAGCATCCGTGAACGGATCTTCGCTCCGTTGGGGATGAGCCACTCGTTCACCGATCAAGTCGACGCACGCCAATCTGGTTTGGCCACCGGGCACCGATCCTGGTTCGGATTCCCCAGGCCGTTCGACGCGCCCTATTCGCGGGCCGCCATGCCGAGCAGCTACCTCATCTCCAGTGCCGAGGACGTCACGCACTTCCTCATCAGCCAACTCAACGGCGGCACCTACGATGCCGCGTCCGTGCTTTCCCCGGCAGGTGTCACGGCGATGCACCAGCCTGCGGTCCGCGAAGGCGACCGAGACATCTTCTACGGAATGGGCTGGGAATCCAGAACCCTGGCCGGGGTACCGGTGGTGCGTCACAAGGGCACCAACGCCAACTTCTACGCCGACATGGTGCTGAACAAAGAGGACCGCTGGGGCATCGTCATTCTCAGCAATTTTGACTCCCTCAACTTCAACGGGGGACGCCTGCAAGGGCTGAGCGCCGGCGTGCTCAGCCTGCTCAGGGGTGAAGCTCCACCCGACGTGCCGATGCCGCACCACCCGCTGCTCGCCTCGGCCACACTCCTCATCGCCGCTGTGACCGTTCTGATGTTGTCAGGCATTGCCTGGACGATCGTGACGCTGCGACGCTGGCGTGCCGACCCGAATCGTCGACCGCGCCGACCCTGGCTCGGCCTGCGGGTAGGCCTGTCGTCGGCAATCCACATCGGTTGGGGCCTCGGCCTGTTGATCATTTTCCCGGCCCTGGCATATCCCCTGGAGCCAACCTTGCTGATCGTGCCAGACCTTGGCTACCTGATCCTGATCAGCAGCATGGTGGCGCTGGTCTGGGGCATCGCGCGGCCCCCGCTCACCTACTTCACCCTTCGCCCGCGAGCCGGTTGATCCCGGATGGGTAGGCTGATCTTGAAAGGGTAAAATCCCTAGTTACGCTCCCCCGGTTGGACTCGAACCAACAACCCTTCGGTTAACAGCCGAATGCTCTGCCAATTGAGCTACAGGGGACTGACAACCACGCGGCTACGTACCTTAGCAGCCTGGTCAGCCTACGTCGTATTCCGTTCTCAGCTCCTCCATCGCTTGATCAACAGCGGCCCGTACGCCATCGGTCTCCCAGTTCAGGCCCCGCGTGAGCGTGCTGTGCCAGGCGATCCTGCCGCTAGCACCAAGATCACGACGAGCGGTAATGGTGACGCCGCGCTCTCCGACCAAGGGGACGAACCTCTCAATAGCGATCGTTGCCGAAATGCGCTCCCGGAAGACCTCCGGCAACCGCCCCGGCTTAGTGAGCTCCAGCGAACCGCGGGGCGATGGCTTGCCTGGCGCTGCGTGAAGCACCCAACTCAGCTTGCGTAATTCGGCATTCCAGCCGCCTCGCTCGATTTGGTGCCAGCCGACGTGCTTCCACCCTTCCTCATCGCCGTACGACAAGGTGGTGGGACTGGCGATGCAGTACCCCGTCGAGGTCTTGGCCCAGGCGAGGATCCGCGCAGGCCGGTCCTGTTGCGCAGCCACTGATGATCTCCATGATTCATAGACCGCTCTGGGCAAGCCGCGGCTCCGTGACCACCAGGCCGAACCGCGTACCGCCTCGTTCCCCACGCGGCCATTGTGCTCGGCCTTCGCGTCCCATCGGGTCAAAGCCGAGTTGAGACCTGCCGTGGGCAGAGCCCGCGCAAGGTTTCCAGTGCTCGCGCCTCGATGCGGCGGACCCGGGTGACTGAGATCTGGAGCACCCGCGCTGTCTGTGCGAATGACCTGGGCTCGTCGTCAACAAATCCCAGTCGAAGTTCCAAAACGCGACGATCAAGGTCGTCCAGGCGGAACAGCAATTCCCGCACCAGCAGTGGCTCGGCTAGGACCTCTTCCAGCTCATCGGGGGCGTGCAGGCGCTCGAGCGTGCTGCCATCGACCAGCTCCAGCGATCGCGGCCGCTGGTGGGCGAGCAGACCAGCTGTCCAATCCTCGCTGCGGCCGAGTGCCTCGGCCAGCTCTCCCAACGTGGGAGGACGACCCAAACTCTGCGTGAGCTCAGCTTCCAGGCCGTGAGCGGCCCGTAGCTGTTCGGCACGGCTGGTTGGCAGATTCATCGCCCCCAGCTGTCTGGCGGCAGCCGCGCCCACGAACGCACGGATCCAGAACAGGCCGTAGGTAGAGAATCGGTAACCTCGGGCATGGTCGAACCGCTCGACAGCCGTGATCAGACCGATGCATCCTTCCTGGAACAGTTCCGCATCGGAAAGCTGGCAACGCGCCGCAAACTGTCGGCTGATCATCCCGACAAGCCGCAGGTTGGCTCGGATGAATCGCTGCCGGGCCAGCGCACCGTGATCTTCGAGCAGTCTCAACTCCCGATCCGTGGCATCCGCGAAACCTGCGCCTGACTCTCGGGCATCTCGTGCCAGTAGGCCGGCCTCGATCGCACGTTGCAGCTCGACGACTTCGGCATGTGTCAGCAGCGGTTCATTGGTCGCATGGTCGGAGACCTCGGTCACGCCGATACTCTGCAGCAGCGGGTGCCGCTGGCAACACCTAGTAACCCGAAATCTGTGGATAACCCGCCTGTGGCGCGATGCGCACCATCAACCGCGCTGCGAGCGTCGCGAATCGCGCGCTGGCGAGCGGAGGAGTGATGAGCGAACACGCTTCTTCGTTCGCGAAGAGCGACGACGACGCCACTCCCCGGCGCGATGCGCGAGCAGCGCACCATCAAATCAATCTTGGGCGCCGATGCTGCGAGTGTGCAGCGCCTTACGTCGCGCCTCTAGCACCACCAGCTCCGAGAACATCTGGTTGTACTTGTGCGGTGCTTCAACTGGGTTCGTACGTTGCAGCTTGGACTTCAGCGCCGCGATGGTTCGCATCACGGTGAGAAGCTGGAGCGCCGCCGAGTTGGCGATCACGTAGCGCACGGTCACCCCGCCGTGCACCGGCAGCGCCTCAACGGCCAGCGATGCGACCAGTGATCGGATCTCATCAGCGTCGCACGCCTCCGATACTCGATGCACCCATTCGCTATCCGCAGTCACCTTGGCGCCACCCAGCTCGACCGCTGCCTTCTCTACCGCGGCGAAGACTGCGGCGTACGCGGGATGAGTGAAGTCGGCTGTGGTGACGCCATCCCAGGTGTCGGGGAACAGATCAGGGTCCTGAATCAACAGCTTGGCGGTCTCCCGCTCGGTGGCAAGCAATCGGTTGTGCGGATCAGGCAACTGCAATTGCATTCCCGGCAAACGCTCGGCATCCAGCTCCGGCATCGGCCTGGACTCTGCGGCCGATGGGCCGCCATTGACGCGGCGACGGCTCGACCGTTTCGCCGCGTGCATCACCTCTGCCCGCACCTCCTCGACGTCCATGCCGAGCAAGCCGGCCAGCTCGCGGGCGTAGCCCGACACCAATGCGTTGTCCCTAATGCTCGCCACGAGCGGGGCGGCTGACCGCAGCGCCGCCAGCCGGCCGTCTGCCCGATCAAGATCATGTTGTTTCAGCACGTTGTTCATCACGAAGCGGTACAGCGGCACCCGCCGGGCGACGAGCTCACGGACCGCCGCCTCGCCGCGCTGGAGTCTCAGGTCGCATGGGTCGAGGCCGGTCGGCTCTATCGCCACGTAAGTCTGAGTCACGAAATTCTGATCACCTGCGAACACCTTGATTGCGGCCGCCTGTCCGGCCTCATCACCATCGAAGGTAAAGATCACCTCACCGTGGAACGCATCATGATTGCCCATCAACCGCCGCAGCAACCGAGCATGATCATCGCCGAAGGCGGTGCCGCAGGAGGCAACCGCCGTGTCGACACCAGACAGGTGAGCCGCCATGACGTCGGTGTAGCCCTCAACCACGACCGCCTGGCTCTTCTTGCTGATCGAGGTGCGCGCAAGGTCCAGCCCATAGAGCACGTGAGACTTCTTGTACAGAAGGGTTTCCGGTGTATTGATGTACTTCGACGGCATTCGGTCGTCCTCGAACAGCCGGCGGGCCCCAAAGCCCACCACTTGGCGTCCGGAGTCGCGGATCGGCCACATCACCCGCCCCTGGAAGAAGTCCCACCCAGACTCGCGGGCCAGCCCGGCCGAAACCAGCTCCACATCGCGGAACCCTCGGCCGCGCAGATGCTGCAGCAGGGCGCGGCCGTCCCTTGGAGCGAACCCGACTCCGAACCGCTCGGCCGCCTCCCGATCAAACCCTCGTTCGTTCAAGAACTGCCGAGCTACGACCGCGTCCGGGCTGCCCAGTTGCTCGGTGAAGAAGTCCGCCGCCAGCCGGAGTGCCTCCGCCATGCGGATTCGTGCCCCAGGCTCGGGGCGGGCGCCGGCATCGTCGGTGTAGCGCAGCTGAATGCCCACCCGATCAGCGAGCCGCTCAACCGCCTCGACGAAGGTGAGGTTGTCTATTTTGCGCATGAAGTCGATCACGTCGCCACCCTCGGCGCAGGCACCGAAGCAGTACCAGTACCCGCGAGAGGGTGTGACCTGAAAACTTGGAGTCTTCTCGTCGTGGAAAGGGCAGAGGCCCTTCATCGTCCCGCCCGCGCTGCGGAGGGTGACGTAGGAGCCGACTACTTCCTCGATCCGGGCCCGGTCTCGTACGGCGGCGATGTCTTCCTCGTTGATCCGCCCAGCCACGGACGGGAGTCTATGTTCCGGCCATGACGACGGGGGGTACTCAGCTGAAAGTAATCGCCAGAGAATGGCGTCCGCTGAGGAACGGTCGAGCTTCTGTGTAGGGTCCGATGGTCTGCACAGGTTTCTGGCGGTCCACATACTCTGCAACCAATGCAGACCATCAGCAAGCGACGTGCACGTCGGTTCCGGCGCGGTGGGAGTGACCCGAAGATGGCTCGTGATGTGCCCTGGATTATCTACGACGGAGACTGTGCGTTCTGCACCTCCAGCGCCCACTGGTTGGCCCGACGGCTGCACCGTCCGATGGGACCGAACGCGCGGATCGTCCCTTGGCAGTTCACCGATTTGGCGGCGCTTGGCACGACTGCGGAGCGTACCCAGCGCGAGGCGCTGTGGGTAAGCACGGACGGCACCATCTACGGCGGCGCAGCCGCCTTTGCCGAATGGCTGAAATTCCGCGGCGGTGCGTACGGTATTGCCGGCCTTGTCATGGGCCTGCCAGTCGTTCGCGCGCTAGCCGCCGCTGTCTACGGGGTGATTGCGAAGAACCGGCACCGGATGCCGGGCGGATCGCCTGCCTGCGCGCTCCCTCCGCCCGGCTTTGACCCGGCGCAACCAGGGACCAAGTCGCTCTAACGGCGCAAACGCCAGCCAGCAAATCGCCGTGGGCCCGAAGTGGATGTACAACATCGCCATGGTGAAAACGTGGAACCCCAGCCAAAACACCGCCGCCGCAAGCAGCGCTCGGCCGTGCAGCCACAAAACCACCACAGCGGTCAACTCAGCAGTGAAGGAGAACCACTGCATCAGATGAAGCAGCTCTGGGTAGGGCAGTAGGAACTGACCAAGTCCATGTGGCCGCCGGACGATGGCCCACATCAAGATCGAGCTCTCCGGCCAGCTGGTGACGCTCCAGCCGCCACTGCGGATTTTGGTGAGCGCGGACAAGAAATAGGTAAAGACCACAGAGATCTGAATGCACTTGAGCGCCCATCCGGCCTGCGCGGAGCGCTCCGCGCTGCGCCACCGATCCGCGATCACTCCCACCGTGGGCAACACCCACAAAGCGACCACGAGCGCGAGGTGATCATGGTCGACCTTCCCGTAACTCATGCCGATCGCCGTCCACCAGGTGAAGGCTGCAGCCACCACCCCACCGGCCAGCCGGGGCAGCACATTGGCTGCAGCCACCAGACAACCGACCATCAAGATCAGGTAGAGCGTGATCGCCAACGGCACGCTGGGCGGAGGCAGGTGAAACAGGCGCTCGATCAGCAGCGGCTGATAGAGCTCGGGATGTCTGCTCAGCGGAATGGGGTCCCGAACGAAGAGATGAATGTCGATGATCACGAACAGGTAGAGCACGGTGCGCAGTATGGCCACCCGGGACTCCGGGAGCACCGGCGCAAACCACGACGCCACGGACCGCAACGTCCTCATAAGGGCAACTCCCACGTGGCGAGTTCCACCAGACGCTTAGGGCCAACCCGACCGTCGACGAGCCGCGTTTGATCTTGGACCAACCAGACCCGCTGCAACGCCGACTCTGCCGGATGTCGGGAAGTCCACCCATCAGTCACGGATCGGAGCAGCGACGGGTCAGCGGTGATCTGTGGAATGCGCGCTTCGATCTCGGCGCGGCTAATCCCTGCCGACTCGACGCGTAGCGGGAGGTCAATACGGCGTCCGTCTGCGAGCAGGCCCTCAACTCGGGTGATCACGATGGTCTCGTCCTTGGCGGGAGAGAACGCGTATTGGGACATTGGACCAAACGGCCACACATCATCACTCATTCGCAATGAACCATTGAGCAGCAGGCCGACACCCAACACCGTTGCAGCGATGCGCCAGCCATACGACACCCGACTGATGCCGCGCACCCGCTGCCCCACGGGCCGATTACAACACGATCCCGACCGCTTGTACGACGGTTTGGAAAGCTTGCATTTTCGCAGCGTTAAGCATGCGGTTACGCAGCGCTCACCAGTTGTTAAATATCCCGGCCAATGCCACGAGGCAGCCGCTCAGGAGGCCAGTCGAGGTGGCGTAAGGCCATGTCGAAGGCGTATCGATCAGTCATCCCAGCCACATAGGCCACGGCCGCACGTACGGCGGCATGGGACTGAGCCGGGATCTCGTGGCTGTCTGGCATCAGGGTTGGCTGATCGCCATAGAACTCGACCAGCGCACGTAGCACCTCGATCACCGCGCGAGATTGTGCCAGCGAGGCGGGCCGCACGTAGATGCGTTCATAGTTGAACGCCCGCAGAGTCGCCAGAGCACCCGCCTCTTCAGGAGGCATCCCCACCTCGCCCTGCTCCTCGACCGCACGTACGACTGCCCGGACGAAGGTGTTCAGCTGCTGCCGCCGAGTTTGGCCGCACACCTCGACGATCTCGTCAGGAAGCTCATCCGGTGCTACCACCCCGGCATGGATGGCGTCCTCGAGATCATGCGCGCAGTAGGCGATCCTGTCGGCCCAGCTGACGATATGGCCCTCGACGGTGAGCGGCGCCGGCCGCGACCAGGAGTGGTTTCGGATCCCGTCTAGAGTCTCGGCGCAAAGGTTGAGACCTTGCAGCACAACGTCGGCACCCCAGGGGCCATGGTCATATCCCTCCGGGATGAAGGCGTCGAAGGCATCCTCGCTGGCGTGTCCGCCTGGGCCATGACCGCAGTCATGCCCAAGGGCGATCGCCTCGGCCAGCGTCACGTTGACGCCGATCCCGCGGGCAATCGATGTCGCGACTTGGGCCACCTCGAGGGCATGGGTCAACCGAGTGCGTTGGTGGTCTGTCGGATAGACGACAACCTGTGTCTTGCCGGCCAGCCGCCGGAACGCGGTTGAGTGCACAATCCGATCGCGGTCACGTTCGTAGCAGGTGCGCTCGTCGTCGGGCTCCTCCGCAATGGCCCGATTTCCCGCGCCCTCGGCAAAGGCCGCGCCAGGGCGGAGCGTCGCTCGTTCGCGCTGCTCCCGAAGCTCACGACGCACAATTGGTCCTGGCCCAGGGCGGGCCTGGGGACCTGAGTGGGCGCGGACCAGGCCGCTGCCGTAGTGACCAGCCATGGTGTCGGCCCATGCCTTGGCGCGCGGGGTGATCTCCTCAGCCACCGGAGATGCCCAGCTCCGCGGCTGCCAGATCAAGATCACCACCGGACGTGTCGGCCAGCCAGCCGTCGGGGAGTGCGACGGTGGCGCGTGGCGCACCTTGCCGTCCGCGGGGCGATCCTAACTCCGACGTTGGGAAAGGAGCCTCTGGATCAAGCTGGCCCAGCAGTCCATCGAGCTCAGCGAGCGATGACACCATCGACAGCCGCGCGCGCAATTCCCCACCGACGGGAAAACCCTTGAAGTACCAGGCCATGTGTTTGCGCAGATCGCTCAGGCCATGCAGCTCGTCGGACAAGCTGATGAGCAGTTCGGCGTGGCGACGCAGCATCTTCATCACCTCACCGAGGTCTGGAAGTGTCCGGGTCTGACGCCCGGCGAAGGCATCGGCCAGGTCCCGGAAGAGCCAGGGCCGGCCGAGGCAGCCACGTCCGATCACCACGCCGTCGACCCCGGTCTGACGGATCATGCGCAGCGCGTCTGCAGCCTCCCAAATGTCGCCGTTGCCCAGCACTGGAATGGAGACGTGCTCCTTCAGCTTGCCGATCGCGTCCCAGTCGGCTTGCCCGGCGTACGCCTGCTGTGCGGTCCGGCCGTGCAGTGCAATGGCAGCACAGCCGGATTCTTCGGCGATCCGCCCGGCATCCAGGAAGGTCTGATGATCATGGTCGATGCCGATCCGGGTCTTTATGGTCACCGGTACGTCGTACCGCCCGGCGGCGTGGACGGTGGCTGTCAAGATCATCCGAAGCCGGTCCCGCTTGTACGGCAGCGCTGCTCCCCCACCTTTGCGCGTGACTTTGGGGACCGGACAGCCAAAGTTCAAGTCGACATGATCAACGCCGTATTCGTTGCACAAGATTTCGGTCGCATGGGCCATGGTCGCAGGATCGACACCATAGAGCTGGACGGACCGGACCCTCTCCCCCGGGTCGAATTGGAGCATCTGCTGCGTCTTGCGATCTCGCTCGACGAGCCCGCGGGAAGTGATCATCTCGCAGACGTAGAGTCCCGCGACGGTGTCCGATTGCTCGCTCCGCTCGCCCGAATCGCGCTTGGGCCTGCCTACTTCGTCGTCGCTTGCAGACGAAATGCGTGTCCGCTCGCTCCTCCTCAGCACGGCGGGGCGCGATTCGCCTTGTTCGCGGCACAACTGGCGAAACGCTGCATTGGTGATGCCAGCCATGGGCGCCAGCACGACTGGCGGGTTAACGCGGAGGCGCCCTATCTGAATCGACTTGTCAGAATCCAGTTGACCTATAACCGAACTGGATTCTGACAAGTCGGCGTGGGCGAGGGTGGTGGTTAGCAACCGAGGAGCCGCTGCGCGAGGTACTCGGTCACCTTGTCCTCCGACACCCGCTCCTGGGTCATCGAGTCGCGCTCACGGACCGTGACGGCTTGGTCGTTGAGGGTGTCGAAGTCGACCGTGACGCAGTACGGCGTACCGATCTCATCTTGGCGGCGGTAACGACGGCCGATGGCTTGGGCGTCGTCGAAGTCGACGTTCCAGAACTGCCGGAGCCGCATGGCCAAGTCCCGAGCATTGGGCGACAAGGCCTCGTTGCGTGACAGCGGCAGCACGGCAACCTTCACCGGCGCCAGCCGAGGGTCGAGCCGCAGCACCGTACGCTTGTCGACCCCCCCTTTGGTGTTAGGAGCCTCGTCCTCGTCGTACGCGTCGACCAGGAATGCCATCATCGCGCGATTCGGACCTGCAGCTGGCTCGATGACGTACGGCACGTATCGCTCGCCGGTCACCGGATCTAGATAGGAAAGGTCGACACCGGAGTGCTCTGTATGGGTCGAAAGATCAAAGTCAGTCCGGTTGGCGATTCCCTCGAGCTCACCCCACTCCCCGCCCGCGAACCCAAACCGATACTCGATGTCGACTGTCCGCTTCGAGTAGTGCGAGAGTTTCTCCTTGGGATGCTCGAAATGCCGCAGGTTCGCAGCTGCGAGGCCTAGCTCGGTGTACCAGCGGGTCCGCTCGTCGATCCAATACTGGTGCCAGTCTTCGTCGGTGCCGGGCTTGACGAAGAACTCCATTTCCATCTGCTCGAACTCCCGAGTACGGAAGATGAAGTTGCCTGGCGTGATCTCATTGCGGAAGGACTTGCCGAGCTGTCCGATGCCGAAGGGTGGCTTCTTTCGAGTCACCTGAACGACGTTGGCGAAGTTGACGAAGATCCCCTGCGCGGTCTCTGGGCGCAGGTAGTGCAAACCAGACTCTTCCTCAACTGCGCCCAGATAAGTCTTGAGCATCATGTTGAAGTCCCGCGGCTCGGTCCACTGCCCCCGGGTACCGCAGTGAGGACAGCCGATCTCCTCGAGGCCCGTCGGCCGGCGTCCCTTCCGGGCTTCGAAGCCCTCCTCCAGATGATCGGCTCGAAAGCGCCGGTGACACGACAGGCATTCCGTCAGCGGGTCGTGGAATGCGTTGACATGCCCCGAGGCCATCCACACCCGGCGTGGCAAGATCACTGAGGAATCAAGGCCGACGATGTCCTCCCGCTCGGTGACCACCGAGCGCCACCACTGTTTCTTGACGTTCTCCTTGAGTTCGACGCCGAGCGGTCCGTAGTCCCATGCCGAACGCGTACCGCCGTAGATCTCTCCCGCGGGAAAGACGAAGCCACGGCGCTTGCACAAGCTGATGACGTTGTCGAGTCGGCTGGACGAGGTCACGAATTTCTTCTCCAGACATATTGCTGCGCCATCCCCGGCTGGGATGGAGTCAGCGCACTAGGTTATCGCCCTCAGCGAGAGGAGTCCCGGCCGCAAACTGTACGAGGGCATTTCCCCAGCTGCACTAGCTTGCTCGCGCTGTACACAGCATGCACGCGATGTGCAACGTCTCCATCCGACGCAGCGTGGGTTGTTTCACCGTTGCAGGGCGTAGCCAGGAGGTGCCCGCTCGTTCCGCAGACTTGTCACTTCGGTGAAACCTGATTGAAACGAGACCCGCCTACCGTCTGGAAAGCGCCGCCCGCCCCAGGAGGCTGACCATGATCGAACACGTTGACCCGTTCATCGGCAGCGCCGTAACAAATCTCCCTGTCCCGCAAGGTTTGGCCGAAACCTGGTGGTGGCCCAAACCTCAGGTCGGCAACACGCATCCCGGTGCGACGTACCCCTTCGGCATGGCCTCCGTATGCGCGTACTCCGGGGCCTATCCGACGGGTTATGGGATTTACCAACTCAACACCGAGGGAGTGCCCTCCCAGCTCTACGACACTCAAATCGCCTCGGGTTTCACCCACTTCCAGCAGTCCGGTACGGGTGCGATCCGCAAGTACTACAACTACTTCCGAGTTACGCCGATGCTGGAGCCACTCGACAGCCTCGGCAACACCTGGGAACTGCACGACGAGTACGCAGAACCGGGTTATTACGCCACGACCCTCAGCTCTGGCATCGGTTGTGAACTGACCGTCGGCCCCAAGAGCGCCGTACACCGCTACACCTTCCCCGGGCACAAGGATGCGCGGCTGGTGATCGACTTCTCGATGGGCGGCCTGGCCATTCCGTACGGCACGACGGTTCCGCTTCGGGCGCATATCGAGGCCATCGGACCCGGCGTCGCCCAAGCCGAGATCGTCGTGGAGGGTGCGCCGCTGGCCGTGCACCTGGAGTGCGACGCTGGCGACTTGAGGCAGTTGCTGTGGTACGACCGGCGGCTGATGCCGGGCGGCACTCGCCTCGATTTCGACCGCATCCGGCCGACCACGCTGCGGCCGTTCGGCTTGATGTGGCGCGGGCCGACCGAGCCGGGCCAGGTGCTGGAGCTGCGATTCGGTTTCTCACTTCGCGGCGTGGAACAGGCGAAGCAGAACCTTCATGCGGACTGCGGATCGGGCACCCCGGCGTTCGACAGCCGGCGTGCGGAGACATCGATGGTGTGGCGGCAGCACCTTGACAAGATCAAGATCGAAACAGCCTCGACCACCCGGAAGACGATCTTCTCTACCGCTCTTTATCACTCGCTGATCAAGCCTTGCTTTGCGCCGGAGGAAAGCCCGATGTGGCCCAGCGACGGGCCCTTCGTGTTCGACATCTGCACGATGTGGGACATCTACCGCACTCAGTTGCCGTTGATTGCCGCGCTGTTTCCGGCCCGGGCGGTGGAGCTGGCCAATGCGCTGCTGACGATTTGCGAGGAAGAGGGCAACTTACCGATCGGCTACCGCATGGCCAAAGGCGCGGACCGGTTCACGCGGCAAGCCAGCGCACTGGCCCACACCTTTCTCGCCGATCTGTGCGAGCTCGGAATGCCCGGCATCGATTGGGACTGGGCGCTGTGCCATATGGACACCGATCTACGACGCTCCTATGGCGAGGACTACCTGCTGCGCGGGCTCGCCGAGCCGATCACGCACACCCTGGACCTCGCGGTCGGATATCAGTGCACCGCGAAAGTGGCGCACTATGTCGGCGACAACCAA
>CAVSSB010000031.1:0-164936 GCA_963730505.1 uncultured Actinomycetota bacterium | reverse complement strand
CTGCCGCCGCCGTGCGTCGTGGTCACGACGCCGCCCCGGGACTCCCCCAGGTGGCACCCGTTTGCCGCACGTACTCAGCGACGGCTTCGTCGAGCGTTCGGAAGAAGTGCGCGGGGTCGATCGTACGGGTGAGCTCGTACCGCTCGATCTTCTCGCGCACGGGGTCCTTCATCTCCGCGAAGATCAGCGAGACACCGCGCTCGTTGAGCCAGACATCCAGCTCCTGCAGCATGTCAGAGGCCGTGGTGTCGACGTCGGTGATGGGCTCGGCGGCGACGACGAGCCAGCGAAGGTCTGGGCGCTCCTCGGCGATTGCCCGCAAGGCCATGCCGAACACTCGCGCGTTCGCGAAGATCAGCGGCGCGTCGAAGCGGTAGACGACCAGACCGGGCAACACCTCGGCTTCTGGAAACCTCTCGGTGTCGTGGAGGCCGGCGATTCCCTCGACCCGACCGAGCTCTACGTGGTGCGGCCACCACGCGCGGCGGAAAACATTGAGGATGGACAGGCCCACCGCGACGAGGATGCCGGGCAGCACGCCGAGAAAGGCCACGCCAAGTAGCGCGATGATCGAGAGCGTGAATTCCATTCGGCGCTGCCGCCACAGCCGACGCGTTCCGGCGACGTCGGCTAATGAGAGTGCGGCAGCGATGACAATGGCACCCAAGGTCGGCTGTGGCACGTACTGCATTGCGGAGCTGGCGAAGACCAGGACCAGTGTGATCACGGCAGCGCCGACGAGGCCCGTTACCTGCGACTTTGAGCGGGCCTGTTCCGCGACCGCGGTGCGGGACCCGCTGGTGCTGACTGGAAAGCCCTGAAAGAAGCCGGCGGCGATGTTGGCTGCCCCGATGCCGATCATCTCCTGATTGCCGCGCACCTGCTCGCCCCGGCGGGCGGCGAACGCCGACGCCGTGGACATGGTGTCCGCGAGCGCGACCACGGCGATAGCGAGCGCTCCGACGAAGAGCGGCGGCACATCGCTCCAGCTGATCAGCGGAACCGTGAAGGGTGGGAAGCCCTGAGGGATCAGGCCGACCGTGTCCACACCGCGGGACTCCAGGTCGAGCGCGCTGACCGCAACGGCGGCCAGCACGACGACGATGAGGATGCTCGGGACCTTGGGGAGCAGTTTATTCAGCAGCAGGATGCCGACGAGTGACAGGACTCCGAGGACTGCAGCTGTCGCATTCGCCTCGCCCTGCGCCAGCCCGAACACGAAGGCGCGGGCTTCGGCAATGAGCCCGTCGGCGTCCACCGAAAACCCGAGCAGCTTGGGCAACTGACTGACGATGATGGTTAGCGCCAGCCCGTTCATATAGCCGATCTGGGTCGGCTTGGACAGCAAGTCCGCCACGAACCCGAACTTGGCCAACCCGGCAAGGACCATCACGACACCCACGAGCACGGCAAGCAGCGACGCAAGCACGACGGCCCGCGCCGGGTCGCCGCCAGCAAGCAGAAGGGGGGCGATCGTCGCCGCGATCATCGGACCGAGGGCCGAGTCAGGACCTAGCACCAGTATCCGAGACGGGCCGAAAACGGCGTAGCCGAGCAAGCACAGGATCGAGGTATAGAGCCCGGTTACGGGCGGAAGCCCAGCGAGCTCGGCATAAGCCATCCCCTGCGGCACCAGCAGGGCCGAGAGGACGAGTCCGGCGACGATGTCCTTGGGCAACCATTTCCGCTGGTACGAGGTGATCACTGCGACACCAGGGAAGTACGCACGCCACCCGTGGGGTCTGACGTCGGGCTGGCTGGCGAGCTCGGCCATGATGGTCAGCCAACCATCGCGGCGCGCATTGACGCGTCATGATGGTCGTCGCGAGGGGGGACCGGTTGACGGTGAGGCTGAGTCATCAGTGCGAAGCCTAATGTGGGCCGTCCGCCATCCGGGGTGTTGCCGGCAGCGAAGCTCCGTTGATCGATTGACCATTGCGGATGAAGTCGGAGCCGGCGCGGCTCTACAGTTGGACGGGCGTACTAAACCTGACGTTCAGGTCCTGCAGCGAGTTACGGCTCGCGGAAGGGGCAGAAGCGATGGTTGCTGACCAGGCGGCGGCTGCAGGTGCTGATCGGACTTTGCCACCGTATGCGTGCAATGCAGTTGTTGTCGCCGAGGCGGCTGGCTCTGACGCAGACTCCGGCTTAAGTCAGGCTGAGGCTGCGAGCCGGCTGTCGACATACGGGACGAACGAGATCGTCAGCGAGAAGCCGCCCTCGATATGGGCAGTGGCGCTGCTTCAGCTGCGCGACCCGATGAACATCATGTTGGTGGCCGTCACTGTGGTCAGCATTCTCATTGGACAGGTGTCCACCGGGATCGTCGTAGCGTCGTTGATCCTTCTTAACGTGGCACTCGGCACACGGCAGGAACTCAAGGCGAGGGCAAGCGTCGATGCCCTGTCGAAGATGCAGGTACCGCAGGCCAGGGTCATACGCGACGGCGAAGTTCGCTTGGTGCCGGCATCCGAGGTGGTTCCAGGCGACATCGTGTACGTCGAGGCGGGCGATATCGTGCCCGCCGACGGCCGTATCGTACGGTCCGCGACCCTGGAGACCCAGGAGGCGGCATTGACCGGCGAGAGCGCGCCAATAGGGAAGGATCCGGCCGCGCTAGCTTCCGACGACGTCGCGCTGGGCGACCGAAGCAACATGCTCTTCCAAAACACGTCCGTCACCCGAGGCACCGGCTCAATGGTCGTGACGGCAACCGGCATGCAGACCCAGATGGGCCAGATCGCAACCATGCTGACGGCCGTCACCCGAACGCGTTCGCCGCTACAACAAGAGCTCGACTCGCTCACCAAGGTGCTTGGCACCATCGCGTGGGGCGCCGTGGCCGTCATTGTGGTGGTCGGCTTCATCCGCGGCACGCCGATCCAGGATCTGCTACTGCTCGGCACGGCCATGGCGATCTCGGCGATCCCGACCGGTCTACCGGCGTTCGTGTCAGGACTTCTATCGATCGGAGCGAAACAACTCGCCCAGGCCAAGGCAGTGGTCAAAAACCTCACCGACGTTGAGACGCTGGGGGCTACGAGCGTTATCAATACCGATAAGACCGGCACACTGACGATGAACCAGATGATGGTGTCGACCCTGTATGCCAGCGGTTCTTGGTTCAGCGTGGAAGGCGAGGGCTACCGCAAGTCCGGCGCCATCACATCGGTGGCTGGTGTCCCCGTCCCGGACTTCACCAGGCTGGCATACGGACTGTCACTTGACAGCGACGCGGTCGTCCAGGACGACGGCTCAGTTATCGGTGACCCGACCGAGGCGGCCCTGGTCGTCCTCGCGGCCAAGTTAGGCGTCGATGCCGAAGAAACCCGCCGAACCTACCCGCGGCTGGCGGAAGTGCCGTTCGACTCCGAGTACAAGTTCATGGCCACCTTCCACCGTGTCCCCGTAGATGGTGTCGAGTACATGGTCGAGCTGGTGAAGGGCGCGCCTGATGTAGTGCTGGCGCGTTGCTCCCATGAGGGCGGTCCGTTGAGCGGCTCACAGGTCCCCATCGGCGAGGCGCGGGCCGGCATTGACGCCGCGAATGAGCGGATGGGCGGAAAGGGTCTGCGGGTGTTGGCGTTCGCAGTGCGGCTCATCGAGAGCGATGAGATGCAACTCATGAGCGACGATCCGATGTCGTTAACACGAGAGCTTGCCTTCGTCGGGATGGCGGGAATCATCGACCCTTTGCGAGCCGAAGCCAAGGATGCCGTACGCACCGCGCTGACGGCTGGGATTGATGTCCGAATGATCACCGGCGACCACGCGGTGACCGCCCAAGCCATCGGAGAGGCGCTCGGCCTGGGGCCGGGGGCGATCAGTGGCGCCGAGCTGCGGACCCTCTCCGATACGGCGTTGCGTCAGCGCCTGCCTCAGTTGCATGTGTTCGGGCGCGTGACACCAGAAGACAAGCTGCGCCTCGCCCGAATCATGCAGGAAGAGGGATTGATCGTCGCGATGACCGGTGACGCAGTCAACGACGCTGCGGCGCTTAAGCAGGCCGATATCGGAGTCGCGATGGGAAGCGGCAGCGAGGTGACCAAGCAAGCGGCTCGCATGATCCTGACCGACGACAACTTCGGGACCCTGGTGCACGCCGTCGAGATAGGCAGGCGGGTCTACGACAAGGTCGTGGCCTATGTGCGCTACCAGATGACTCAGCTGCTGTCGTTGATCATGCTGTTTCTCGCGGCGACGATCTTCAATGTCAACCAGGGTGTGGCGCTGACGCCGTCCATGGTGCTGTACCTGCTCTTCTTCGCGACTGCACTGGGCGTCGTCATCATCGCTGTCGATCCGGGCGACCCGGACGTCATGCATCGTCCGCCACGGGACCCGACACTGCACATCACCAACCGCAAAGCGATCCTGCTATGGATCAGCTACGCATTCGTCCTCTTCCTGGCAGCATTCCTGCCGCTGGTTGTGGGCCCTGACGAGCCGAGCGTTGACCACCCAAGCGTCTCGATGACGATGACCTTTGTTGTGATGGGCCTGGGTACCGTCTTTAACGCCTTGGTAAACCGGCGGGACCCCACAAGCGGGCTGACCCCACCGATCCTCAAGTCCTTAGGCATCGGATTGATCACAGTCGCGCTCATTTTTTTCGCGACTCAGCTGCCGACGCTGCAGCAGGGACTCCTGACGACCCCGCTCAGCCCGCTCGAATGGCTCATCTGCAGCGGGCTTGCCGCTCTGCTTCCGCTCGTCGTCGAGGTGACCAAGCTCGTTCGTCGGCGACGCGTGCCCGTGGCGGTGCCGGTTGAGGCAGAGCGTGTCGTAGCCCCATCCCGCGCTCTCACGAAGTCCGCCGGATGATGGAGTGGTCGGGAGGACTCGATGATCCGCAACGCCTATTCACTCAACCGGCGCGTGGCCCTCGATGTGTGGGATTGCCGACACCGGTTCGCGGAGCTCGGTTTCGGTGGGGATTTCGGCGGCGACGTCGGAGGCGTGCAAAGCGCGCGCCATGGCCCAGGCGATCCAGCCGCCGAGTACGAACATGACCGAACCAACCGCAATCCAGGCCGCCGCGCCGGGGAGCTTGGTGAGCTGGTACATCAGCCAACCGATGATGACCGTCGAGGGGATGGTGATGACCCAGGCTGCCACCATCTCCATCACGATCCGTAGGTTGACCCCTTGGCCGGAGGCTACGCCGGAGCCAGTGACTGAGGAAGCTGCGGCGTGGGTGGTCGAGATCGGAATCCCCATTCCGGTAGCGCCGAAGATCGCGGTCACCGCGCCGATGTTGGCCGCCAGCCCGGAGCTGGCGCGCAGCGAGGTGATGCGAAGACCCATCGTCTCGATGATCTTCCAGCCTCCCCAGACGGTGCCGATCGCGATGGCGCTGTAGGCGAGGAAGGGGATCCACCAATCAATGTGCAGATTCCCGTCGGGTTGCAGGGTGATGTACCCGCCTGCCAGCAAGACCGCGGCGATGATCCCCATGGTCTTCTGGGCGTCGTTGGCGCCGTGCCCGAACGAGACCGCGGCTGCTGACAGCAGCTGCAGGCCTTTGAAGGCCTTGGCGTCCTCGGGGATCGTCAGCCGTCGCTGGAGTCGGGATAGCCCCAGCATCGCCAGGAATGCCACCGTGAACGCCACCATGGGCGAGACGACGATTGCGATTAGCGCGGTCTGGACGACGCCCCAGTTGATGGCAGAGAGACCGCCCGCGGCGAGTCCGGCGCCGACCAAGCCACCGATGATCGCGTGGCTGGAGGAGGACGGCATGCCGATGTACCAGGTGAGGTAGTTCCAGGTGATCGCCGCGATAAGGGCGGCGAACACGACGGCGACACCCTCGGCATCGTGTTTGACCACCTTGGCCACCGTGTTGGCGACGGCGGTGCCGACGACGAAGAACGCGCTGAAGTTGAACGCTGCGGAGAACCAGGGCGCCCAGCGCGCCGGCAGGGCCCGTGTCGCGACGACCGTAGCCACCGAGTTGGCGGCGTCGTGGAAGCCGTTGGTGAAGTCGAAGATCAGCGCCAACACGATCACACCGATGACGCCGATCAGCAACCAGTCCATGGAGTGCCATTTCTCAAGGTACTCAAGGTAACTTCTCCATCATCGAGCCTGACGATCCGCACACAACGGGCCGAAGGTCCCTACTTCGCCCGACTATGGTGTTGTTGATCATGCTCAGAGTGGGCCCGGTGATCAACTCCCCGCGGTCGAGGAGCTCCGAGACCGTCTCTGGATCGTGGTGGAGACCACGCTGGGCCAGCGGATCGAAGGGGAGCCGCTTGCGATGACTGAGTGGCTGGTCCTGTCCCGGGGTTTTGCTCAGGCGTGGCCGTCGTCCGGCCATGGTCCTATGCCGCGCTGGGTGTCCGGGGGACTCATAGGCCTGGAGGCGTACCTCGACGCGAGCAGCAAGACCTAATCAGCGCTATTTCGTGCCCGGCTCAATTGACCTTCTGGCAAGGTATGCCGCCAAGCGAAGCGATCACCCGAAGAGCGCGCCGATGGTGCTCAGGATATCGCCGTAGAAGGTCCCGCTGATCTCGCGGAACAGCGCGAACGGGGCGTCCGGGTCGCCGAAGAACGGCCGCAACGTCCAGGCGAGTTGGGTACCCACGAAGCCGAACAGCAGGATCCAGATATATACCAGCGCCATCCTGGTTGGCCGCTCGGGGTGAACGGCTGCCGCTGGGGCGGCGTCGCGGCCACGCGAGGGGATCGCCACTGGCGCAGCCGGGAGGGGCCCGTTGCCGTTCCCGACGCCGACGAGGGCCAGCTCCCGGTCCGGGGCCTCGATCGCCACCCCGGCGGCCGGCGCCTGGTTCCACGAGGCCTCGAGCTCCGCCTCGTGGTACGCGTTGAGGGCAGCCATGCCGCGGGTGAGGAAAAGCAATCCGATCACAGCGGTCAGGCCCAGAATGCATACGTTGAGTAATTTGAAGAATTCGTAGTTCTGCGCGGTGATCAAAAAGAACAGACTGATGGGCGCGAAGGCGAGAGTGAGCACCGAAATGACGGTTATCGCCACCATGATGAGCGTGACCGCCTGCATCATCGACAGCCGGGCGCCGAAGACCAGATTGAACAGGTACAGGGTCGGTAGGCAGATGGCCAGGGTGGCTAGGAAGAGCAGAGGCAGCTTGACCATCGATGAGAGCGCCTGCCAGAAGCCATTGGAGGCGCCCAGCACCAAGCCGAAGATGGCGAGGCTAACGGCCGAGCTCGTCAGCATTTGTAGGGTGAGGCTGCGCAGGTCGCGTTGCTCGTTGATCTGCCGCCAGACTCCGTCGCGATCGCGCAGAATACGTTCGATCACGAGCAGATTCTGTCCGGGGGGATTCGCCATGGCCGGACGTTAGCATTTGGTCAGCAGCCTCGTGATGAAACTGGATGAATCGGCCCGGGAGGGAGTTGTTATGTCGACCGAACATAGCTTGCGGGCCTCCGACGACGACCGGGACCGGCTCGTCGATCAGTTGCAGCGGCATGCGGCGGCGGGTCGGCTGAGCCTGGACGAGTACGGCGAGCGAGTGGATCGGGTTCTGGTCGCTCGCACCCGCGGCGAACTCGCGGCCGTTGTACACGACCTGCCGGCCGAGTCCAGAGCGGATGCAGCGCTGGACCACCGCGAGGGTGCCCGGCAGCTGATTGTCGCGCTCCTGGTGGCCCTGCTTGTGCTGGCCGTGCTCGGCGGGGCGGTGGCGGCGTTCCGCTGACTGCTGCCAGCCCAGCTCCCCAGCCTGCGTTGGTGACGAGCCCTGCACATGAGAAGTCGGATACTGAGGCGATGTCCGAGGAGATCCTTCAGCACCGCGAGGACCGCATGCTGGCCCACCATGGCGCAGCTGTACGACACCCGTGGCATCCATGGAGTCCGGCGACTCGGGCGCTGCTCGAGCACCTGTCCGCGATCGGCTTTGGACCGTCACCCCGGGTGGTCGGCACCGATGGTGAAGCAGACCTCCTCGGCTACATCCCGGGAGGGTCTGGGCCCGATGGGTGGGTGCCCGCGGCGACCGAGGAGGGCCTTGCTGCCGCAGCGCGACTGCAGCGCAGCTACCACGACGCCGTACGAGACTGGCAGCCGGAGACCGAACCGGCATGGTTCGACGGCTCGGTTGGCACGGGCGGCCCAGGCCAGGTGATCTGCCATGGCGACTTTGGGCCCTGGAACATCGTCTGGGACGGCACCACGCCGGTCGGGTTGCTCGACTATGAGTACGCCCGACCCGGAGACCCGCTCGACGACGTAGCGTACGCCTGCGAGTACTTCGTACCGTTCCGGGACGACGCTGACTGCCTGCTCTCGATCATTGCCACGTGACCGATAGCGTTACCCGGCCGGCGTCATGGGAGCACTGTCAAAGCTTGACGTAGCACCTCGAGGCTTCGCTCCCATGCACCGGCCTCCTGTTCGTCCATCCTCGGGCGAAGTGGCTTGCCCGCACCCTCGGAACCGAGCACGCACGGCAAGCTGGCGCAGAGCCGATCGGCGACGCGGACCGAGACCGGAACGATTCGGCCGTGGTCTCGCACGATGTTGCGCACCAGAGCCGCGACCGCAAGTCCGATCGCATCCCATGTCGAGCCCTTGAGTTCGCGCACTCGATATGCAGCAGTTCGCACGGTGTCGGCAATAGTCGCCAGCCGCTCGACTGACAAGTCGACGCCCGTCTGCGAAGCGAACTCGTCCAGCGTGAGGCCGGCGATTGTCGCCGAACTGAAAAGCAGCACAGCCGAGTCGCCGTGCTCGCCAACCACCCATGCGTGCACCGAAGCCGGATGTACGCGGCAGACCGCGGAAAGCTCCCCGCGAAGCCGCCAGGTGTCGAGCGATGTGCCGGAGCCGATCACGTTGACCATGCGTCCCGCCCAGCGCCGGGTGAGGTACTCAGTGAGGACATCGAGCGGACTCGTCGCCACGAGACATACGCGAGGAAGTCCACCCACCTCGACATGCCCAGCGACCTCCTCGCAGATAGCGAGATTCACGCGTGCCAGATCAAGGCGGGTCTGACCAGAGGCGGTATGACTGCCGAACGCCATAACGAGGACATCTTCCGGTTCGACGGCCGTCAAGGGTCGCCCGCGAACCTCGCACGGCTCGAGCATGGGCAACGCGTGACTGAGATCGAGAGCCTCTCCCTGCGCGTAGCTCTCGGTTCGGTCATAAATCGTCAACCGCGTGACCAGTCCGTCACGGACGATCGCCCGCGCGCACGACGCCCCAACGCGGCCTGCGCCGATAACGCCAACAGTGGTCATGACTCGAGAACCATCCGACTCATCGTCCCTCGCATTGTACTAATCGATGCGGGGCCGATGTGATCTTCGCCGCCTGCTCTGCTTCTAGTCGGGCCTGTGTCTCGGCTACGAGTTCGCGCGTCACCGTGTGCGCAGCGGCGACGCGCCCGGGCCACGAAGGTGCTGACCGGAGAAGGGCCATGTCGTCATCGGACATCTCCTCAACCGACCGGAACAGTGCCTCGCCACCGCCATCCCGATCCCCCTCAGTCAGGAGTTTGTCCATCCGCCTCATGACGTCTGCCGGGAGGGCGTCGATCGATGGGTCCGGGACTGGCCAGGCCTCGTAAAGGACCAGTTTGCGGGTGCGCGGTCAGGGTCGCGGCGCCGAAGGCGACGATGCCGCCGCGCGAATGGCCGTAGATGTCCACGGTCTCGCCCGTTGTAGCCGCAATTGCATCCACCACCGCCGCGACGTGGTGCTCCAGATAGGGGATTAAGGGATGCCATCGCGCGTGGTCGGCGGGCGAGCCATGGACCAGCACGATCGGCGGTCCGCTCCCACTCGTCCGCGCGATCTCGGTGCCGTCGCGTGAGGCCACGCTGCTCTTGATTCTGTATGGGTTGGCATCTCAGCACCGCCTATTTGCTCGGTCGGTGCAAGCCTCGGACGATCAGCGTGCGATCGGATCCGTAGTTTTACCTACTTTCGGGCGCGCGTGACCTGAGTCGCTCAGGCTTCGATCTCGGGTTGCTGTGGTGCGGGATCAAGCAGGCCTAGGCGCTCCAGCTTGTCCGCCAGACCGGCACCGTCGGAGGCGTAGAGCCAGGGCACCGTCGAGTCTTCTGAGGTGGAGTGTCCCCGGAAGCTGCTGCCGGCCAGCACCGCCTCGCTCGGCGTCAGCTGGCGGATGCACACCGCCGCCACATTATCGGGGTGCTCCTTCACAAACTCGCCATAGATCGACTCATCGTGCTGCCCGTCGTCGCCGATCAGCAGCCACTTGACCTGAGGAAACTCGCGGGCCAGGCGTTCCAGACTGTTGCGCTTGTGCTCGCGACCGCTGCGGAACCAGCGATCGGCCGTCGGACCCCAGTCGGTCAGCAAGAGCGCACCGGCCGGATACAGGTTGCGCGACAGAAAGCGGGTCAAGGCCGGCGCGACGTTCCACGCTCCCGTCGAGAGGTAGATCAGCGGCGCGCCGGGGTAACGAGTGGTGAGTCGCTCGTAAAGGACCGGCATCCCAGGGGTCGTCGCCCGGGCATGTTCGTTGACAACAAAGGTGTGCCAGGCCGCCAGCAGCGGCCGCGGCAAAGCGGTGACCATGATCGTGTCGTCAATGTCGGAGACGACGCCGAAGGTTATTTCTGGATCGACCACGAAAACCAGCGCCGTCGCGACCGCTGACCCTTCCGCGCTCAGACCAATCCGATGCCAGCCCGGCTCAAGATCAACATCCACGACCACATCGATGACGCCGCTGCGGTCGGCCTGGACCTCGAGCGATTGTTCGCCGATGCGGACATTCATCTGCGCGTCCTCCAGCGGGACGCCAACGAAGTTGCGCCACCCGCGTGCTCCGGTGGGTACCTCATCGCGGCGCTCTGGCGGCTTCGCTAGCAGCACGCGGGCAAGCACCCGCACCCGGCTCGTCGAACCATAGCCTGTATATGGAACTACCTCAGCGATGTGGCCGGCATCACGGGCGCGTCGCGCCCGCCAGCGTTGTAGCGCCTGATCCACTCGTGCGGGCCGGTGTATGACGGATTGCTCCACAGATACGACCCTATCGGCCGCTAGTCGAGGAGCTACTCTCCTCCGCTCCGGCGAAGCACTTCGCTCAGCCGCTCCGCGGCGGCGATCACCGCAGGTGCATGCAGCCGGCCGGGCTGTCGGGACAGTCGTTCGATGGGCCCGGACACGCTGACCGCAGCGATGACCTTGCCGGACGGGGAGCGTACGGGTGCCGAAACAGATGCCACGCCGGGTTCCCGCTCGCCAACCGAATGGGCCCAGCCACGCCGGCGGACTGCCGCCAGGGCGACCGCCGAGTAGCGGCTGCCGCGCAGCCCACGCTGCATGCGGTCAGGTTCCTCCCAGGCCAGCAGGACCTGAGCCGCAGAGCCCGCGCTCATGGTCAGTTGGGTGCCGACAGGCACACTGTCACGCAATCCAGACATGCGCTCCGCTGTGGCGACACACACCCTGTAGTCGCCCTGCCGCCGGAACATTTGTGCCGATTCCCCGGTAATGTCTCGGAGCCGGGCCAGCACCGGTCCCGCCGTCGCCAGCAGCCGGTCCTCGCCAGCGGCCGACGCCAGCTCCCCAAGCCGAGGGCCGAGGATGAATCGGCCTTGCAGATCCCGGCTCACCAGACGATGATGCTCGAGGGCGACAGCAAGGCGATGCGCGGTCGGTCGGGCCAGCCCGGTCGCGGCCACCAAGCCAGCAAGGGTGGTCGGTCCCGTCTCCAAGGCGCTGAGCACGAGGGCGGCTTTGTCGAGGACGCCGACACCGCTAGAGTTGTCCATGCCTTGATACTGCCGTCTCGGATGCTGGAAGGCAAGTGCGAAGATTAGCTTGTCACTCGCGGAAATGCTCGCGAAACAGCTTGGCAGATCATGCGGGAAACGGGGACAAGGAGAAGAACAATCGTCATGGGCAAGACGCTGAGCGAGAAAGTGTGGGACGACCACGTCGTAAGAACCGCCGAAGGTGAGCCCGATCTCCTCTTCATTGATCTGCACCTCGTCCACGAGGTGACCAGCCCGCAAGCCTTCGATGGTCTGCGGCAGGCCGACCGCCCTGTTCGTCGTCCTGACCTCACCTTGGCGACTGAGGACCACAACACTCCGACCTTGAACATTGATCAACCGATCGCCGACCCCGTGTCGCGGACTCAGGTCGATACCTTGCGGAACAATGCACGCGAGTTCGGCATTCGCATCCACAGTCTTGGCGATCTTGATCAGGGCATCGTGCACATCATCGGGCCGCAGCTGGGCCTGACCCAACCAGGACTGACCGTGGTCTGTGGCGACTCCCACACCTCAACACACGGCGCATTTGGCGCGATCGCCTTCGGCATCGGTACCTCTGAGGTCGAGCACGTTTTGGCCACTCAGACCTTGCCGCAGGCCAGGCCCAAGACCATGGCGGTGAATGTCAATGGTGCGCTGCCGGTAGGGGTGACCGCGAAGGACATTGTGCTGGCGCTGATCGCCAAGGTGGGCACCGGCGGCGGCCAGGGCTACATCGTGGAGTACCGCGGCTCGGCCATTGAGGCGCTCAGCATGGAGGGTCGCATGACGATCTGCAACATGAGCATCGAATGGGGCGCCAAGGCCGGCATGATCGCACCGGACGAAACCACCTTTGCCTACATCAAAGGACGGCCGCACGCTCCGGAAGGTGCCGACTGGGGCGCGGCCCTGGCCTACTGGAGGACGCTGCACAGCGATCCCGATGCCATCTTCGACGCCGAAGTTGATCTTGACGCAAGTCGGCTGACGCCATTCGTCACGTGGGGGACCAACCCTGGTCAGGGCGTTCCACTAAGTGCCGAGGTGCCCGATCCGGAGCTCTTCGCCGACGAGGGCGACCGGACCGCCGCAACCAAGGCACTGGAGTACATGGCGCTCAAGCCTGGCCAGAAGATGCGCGACATCCACGTGGACACCGTCTTCCTCGGATCCTGTACCAATGGGCGAATCGAGGACCTACGCGCCGCTGCTGGCGTTATCAAAGGGCATCACGTCGCTGACGACGTGCGGATGCTGGTCGTGCCCGGTTCGGCGCGGGTTCGTCTGCAGGCAGAGTCCGAAGGTCTAGACGTGATCTTCAAAGAAGCCGGAGCCGAGTGGCGTGCTGCGGGTTGTTCCATGTGTCTGGGCATGAACCCAGATCAACTAGCTCCTGGTGAGCGCGCAGCCTCCACCTCGAATCGCAACTTCGAGGGCCGGCAGGGCAAGGGCGGACGGACCCACCTGGTATCGCCGCTGGTCGCGGCTGCGACCGCCGTGACCGGCACACTCAGTTCACCCGCTGATCTCTCTGGGGCACGATGATCATGGATGCCTTCACCAGCCACACCGGTACCGCCCTTCCACTGCGCAGGAGCAATGTCGACACCGACCAGATCATCCCAGCGGTCTACCTCAAGCGGGTAACCAAGACCGGCTTCGAGGACGGGCTTTTTGCGGCGTGGCGCAATGACCCCAACTTCGTGCTCAACCTGCCGCAGTATGCAGGAGCGACGATCTTGATCGCCGGCTCCGACTTCGGAACTGGTTCGTCCCGAGAGCATGCGGTCTGGGCGTTGCAGAACTACGGGTTCAAGGTGGTGATTGGGTCGCGCTTCGGAGATATTTTCCGAGGCAACTCGGGTAAGGCTGGGCTGCTCATTGCGGTCGTTGAGCAGAAGATCATCGAGGAACTCTGGGACTTCGTCGAGGAACACCCTGCTGTCCCTATCACCGTGGACCTCGTCAGCCGGCAGATCGCTGCCGAAGGCTTCCACACAACATTCGAGATCGACGACTACACCAGATGGCGGCTGTTGGAAGGCCTGGACGACATCGGGCTCACCCTGCGGCACGTTGATCAGATCGACCAGTTTGAGAGCACTCGGGCGCCGTACAAACCGAAGACCCTCCCTGCAAAGGTCGCCAGCAGCGGTTAGTTGCCAGCGATCGGCTGTTTTCCTTACAACACACCAAAATGTGCGACCCAGGTGATTGTCTGACTGGGCGATCTTCCCTAGCGTTGGCTCTGCAGGCGTACCGTACGCTGCCCAAGGTCCCAGCAAGCTTGGTATCGCATTGAGAAGGGGAGCTGTGAACAAGGCTGAATTGATTCAGGCGGTGTCTGCCTACTATGACGGCAGCAAGAGCGAAGCAGCCAAGGCCCTCAACGCCGTGGTGGAAACCATCACTTACAAGACTGCAGCTGGGGAGAAGGTCTCGATCACCGGGTTTGGTGTCTTCGAGAAAGTGCATCGTTCGGCCCGGATGGTGAGGAACCCGCGTACGGGTGAGCGCAAGCGCGCCAAGGCCACGGCCGTTCCGCGATTCCGTGCGGGGTCGGACCTGAAGGCCTACGTGTCAGGGGCCAAGAAGGTACCCAAAGCGACCGCCAGGAAGGCGACGCCTGCCAAGGCTGCGGTAGCTCCAAGGAAGGCCGTCGCGAAACCTGCAGCCAAGAAGGCCACGGCCAAGAAGACCGCTGCCACGCGCTAGAGCCAGGCGGAGAGCACCCGGTCGTCGGCCTCCACCGCGTGTAGCCGCTGGCCGAGGCGGGCGTGCCGGAGTTCGTCGCCGAGCGCATTGGCCGGTAGCGCAATCCGTCTTCCGGTTGCGGTGACAGCCAGCTGGTGTCCCGCCGCGTTGCGCCATTGCGTCGCGGTGATCAACTGATAGTGGCCGAGGCCGCCTCTCTCATGATCGATAAGAGCGCTAGTTGCCGGACCCACGCCCAGCCCGATCGCCGCCGCCAGATCGGCTTCGGTATCAACATCGCGACGGGCATCGGCAACCGGCGATCCAATCGCCTCCTCAGAAAGACCCACTGCGCCTGAAGCATGGTGAGCCGCGGCTGACCGGCCCTGAAACTGTGGCGCAAGCTCGACCTCGTGCGCCACGAGAATGGTGGTGCCGATGCCGGATGCATCCGCGACATAGCATCGCGGATGAGATCGCGAGGCAGCGAGAATCCGCGCAACAGATTCGGGCCGCAGGGCAGGAAGATCACCGACAGAGGCCAAGATCGAGGTGAATCCCTGGGCGCGGAGGCTCGACGCGCCTCGGGTGAGGGCCGAATTCATGCCGACGTGGCCGGATTCGCTGATGACCTCCAGCACAAGTCCTGCTCGGCGCAGACGCGCCTCCAGGGCAGGCTGATCACTCACGACGAGGACATGCGGCAGCGCGCGACACAGCGCGGACAGAGTGTCGAGCGCCATCGTCCACGCGAGCCGGCGCCGCAAGGGGTCGGGTATGGCGAGCCGGGACTTGGCATGCTCGATTGGTTTGAGCGCGATCACCGCCGCCGCCGCGGGGGAGCCGCCCATCATCGGGAGCCGGTGTCAACAGGCATGCTGACGAACTCCTCTCACGGATCACGGCGCATGATGATGCTGCCACGATCCCGTAAGGTGTAGCCACTCATTGGGCTGTGAACCAACCCGAGCCGACCGTAACCGACCGTGGATCGCCCAAGACCCATTCACCCAGACTGAGGTGTCGATGGCCGAGAATGCCGCCGCAAGTCGGCACCCGGAAATCCGGCCACTGTCGCAGGTCAATCAGGAACCCGGCGGACAGACGATCTCGACGGTCATCAGGATTCTCAACACGATCATGAGGCCGCTGACCAGACGGGATTGGAGGTACCAGGACAAGGTGCCGCAGACCGGGGGAGTCATCTTCGTCGCGAACCACATCTCCAACGCAGATCCCCTCGCTATCGGGCAGTTTCTTGCTTTCTCCGGGCGCTGGCCGCGCTTCCTGGCGAAAGCGTCAGTATTCGAGATTCCGGTAGTCGGGCGCATCATCGCCGCCTCTGGGCAGATCCCTGTGCAGCGCGATTCGGCGCAATCCAAGGACGCGCTGATTGCCGCCGCACAGGCGATCGAGCATGGCCGGGCGCTGGTGATCTACCCGGAGGGAACGATCACCCGAGATCCCGACCTGTGGCCGATGCGGGGCAAGACTGGCGCTGCGCGGCTAGCATTCACGACCGGCTGTCCAGTCGTGCCGATTGGACAGTGGGGTGCTCAGGAGCTGATGCCGGGTCGCACTCCGCGGTTCCCTAAGCTGTTTCCTCGCAAGACCTTGCGCATCGCTGCGGGCGACCCGGTCTCGCTTGATGATCTTCTCCAGAAGCCGGCAACTGCAGCCACACTTGATGAGGCGACGACAAGAATCATGAACGCCATTACTTTCCTGGTCGCGGAGCTACGCGGGGCGACAGCGCCCGCGCACCGCTACGACCCGGACATCGAGACGAGCGGAGAACGAACATGAGCGACACTGCGGCTGCCGAGGGCCGATCGCGCGTCGCGGTCATGGGCTCCGGTTCCTGGGGCACCGCTTTTGCCCTTGTGGTATCCGACGCCGGCAATCAGGTGACTCTGTGGGCGCGGCGCCGTGAGCTCGCCGACAAGATCAACATGGAACACCGGAATCCCGACTACTTTCCGGACCTACCGCTGCCGTCGTCCTTGAAGGCCGTCAGTGATCCGCATGAAGCCATCAACGGGGCCGACTTCGTGGTGCTCGCCGTACCCTCACAAGCGCTCCGTAGCAACCTCAGTCAATGGCGGATCCCCGAGAACGCCATCGTGGTGAGCCTGGCAAAAGGGATCGAGCTCGGGACTGGGTTGCGGATGAGCGAGGTGATTGCTGAGGCCGGCAATATCGCCGCAGAGCGGATTGTGGTCGTTACCGGTCCCAACCTGGCGCGGGAGATCGCCGAGCGGCAGCCGTCCGCGAGTGTGGTGGCAAGTATCTCGCTTGCGACAGCCGAAGCATTCCAGGCGGTCTGTCATACCGCGCGTTTCCGCGCGTACACCAACACCGATGTAGTCGGATGCGAGCTCGGCGGGGCGACCAAGAACGTGATTGGGCTGGCTGTTGGCATGGCGATGGGGCTCGGCCTAGGCGCCAATGCCACGGCGTCAGTGATCACTAGAGGGCTGGCTGAGATCAGTCGACTTGGAATGGCGCTGGGCGCCGACCCCTACACCTTCTCAGGGCTGGCTGGTCTCGGTGATCTTGTTGCGACATGCTCATCGCCGTTGTCGCGGAACCGCAGATTCGGTGAAGAGCTTGGCAGAGGACGCACCGTTGCCGAGATCACCGCATCAACTCGGCAGGTCGCTGAGGGCGTGAAGTCCTGTGCGTCGATCACCGAACTTGCTGCCAAGCATCAGATTGAAATGCCGATTGTTGAGAACGTAGCTGCTGTCATTGCCGGCGAGCTGACACCGGCCGAGATGATCACCACGCTGATGTCTCGCTCGGCCAAGCCGGAGCGGTACTGACAGGTGATCTTTACACCGCTCCGACGCTTGCAGCGCGCTAGAGGCGATCCAGGGCCTGAGCGAGATCAGTCCACAGGTCCTCGACATGTTCGATGCCAACCGACATCCGCACCAGGCCTTCAGGTACCGACGGCCGTTCTGCTTTCCAGCGTCGGCGTCGCTCGAGGGTGGACTCGACGCCACCGAGGCTGGTCGCCAGCACCCACAGTGAGCAGCCATCGATAAAAGCCTCCGCGGTCTTCGCGTCGGGCAGATCGATTGAGATCAACGAGCCAAAGCCAGACATCGTTCGCTGCGCGACATCGTGACCAGGATCGGTCGGGAGTCCGGGGAATCGCACGTGCTGCACGGAACGATGTCCAGCCAGCCGTTCCGCCAGAACCTGCGCGCTTGCCTGGGCCCGCGCGAGGCGCAACGGCAGGGTACGCAGGCCGCGCAGCGCAAGATAGGCCTCCATCGGACCGGGAGTCGCGCCGAAGGAGCGGCGGATCGCATCCAGTGCGTCGAAGATGTGTGGGTCGTCTGCTCGTGTTACCAGGACGCCCAGTAGCACGTCGGAATGACCCGAGATCAGCTTGGTGGCCGAATGCAGCACGATATCGGCACCGGATTCCAGCGGACGTTGCAGTAGCGGAGTGGCCAAGGTGTTGTCGACGACGAACAGAGACTTATCGGCAAGGTTCTTGCCAAGCGTGGGAAGGTCCGCCACCTCGATTGTCGGATTGGTGGGAGATTCGATCCAAACCACATCGGCGCCATCGGCGGCCGCCAGGACTTCGGTGGTGTCGGCGATGTTGACCCGCCGCACCTGCCAGCCGTACCTCGTAGCCCGTCGGTCGACAGCCTCGGCAACCCCGAGGTAGCAGCTGTGTGGGATGACGATGACACCGCTAGGTGGCATCAGTTCGAGCACAGCGTGCGCCGCGGCCATCCCTGAGGCGAAGCTCAGCGCCAGGCCGCCTTCCAAAGCGCCGATCGCTTGCTCTAGCGCCTGCCAGGTCGGGTTGGCGTAGCGGCCGTACCCGAGGTTGGCGGCGCTTGCGTCGTGCGCTCCGACAAAGGTGGAAGCGAAGACCACCGGCGGATTCAAAGGGGCATCCACCAGTCGCTCCGGACGGCCAGCGGTGACCGCAACGGTTTCGGGATGCAAGGGGGTTGATCGTGGTCTCTCCGGAGGCCGTGGCTGGTTGATCACAGGCCAAGTCTGATGGCTGCCCGGCGTGAGCCGCTCTATCCGGATAAGGTCGAGGATCGTGAGTGAGATCCAGCCGAGCCTTCGTGGGGTCAATGGTTCCCGCCACCGAATCGCGGTGGTCTTCGGCGGAACCAGCAGCGAGCACGGTGTGTCCTGTCTGACCGCCGCCGGAGTATTGGGTGCTTTGGATCGGGATCGCTTTGATGTCGTCGGCATCGGCATTACGCGGACTGGGCGCTGGATATTGGTCGATCCCGAGACCATCGGCCGGCTGGGCGTGACTGACGGCAAACTGCCCGAACTCGGCGAGAACGCAGCCGAAGCCGTGCTGATGCGAGTCTCGAGCGGCAGTGAACTGGCGGTACGTGAACAGTCCGCTCTCTCCCATCTCGGCCCGGTCGACGTTGCGTTGACACTGCTGCACGGACCGTACGGTGAAGATGGCACCATCCAGGGGCTCTTCGAAATGATGGGCACCCGCTATGTCGGCGCCGGCGTGCTGGCTAGCGCTGTCGGGATGGACAAGCACTACATGAAACTGGTGCTTTCGGCGTCTGGGCTGCCGGTTGGACCGTTCGTCGCGATCACTCCTGCTGAGTGGCGACGCGACAAGACTGCTTGCCTGGAGGCCACTGCGGCGCTGCACTATCCGGTCTTCGTCAAGCCGTCCCGGGGCGGGTCAAGTTTGGGCATCTCCAAGGTCGACGAGCCCACGCAGCTTGAGGAAGCCATCCAAGTCGCGCAGGCGTACGATCCCAAGGTCATTGTCGAACAGGGGTTCGTCGGCGCCCGCGAACTCGAATGCGGGGTGCTGGCTGATCTCGACGGTGGGCCACCGCTGGCCAGCGCGGTCGCAGAGATCCGCGTGCACAGTAAGTCCGGCTTCTACGACTTCGAGGCGAAGTATCTGCCAGAAGAGCAGGTTGATCTTGATGTGCCAGCCGCAGTCCGGCCCGACCTGGCCAGCCAGGTCCAGGAGCTAGCGGTCCGGACCTTCGAGGCAATTGGCTGCGAAGGGCTTGCTCGGGTCGACGTGTTCGTGACGCACGAAGGGCAAGTCGTCATCAACGAGATCAATACCATGCCAGGGTTCACGCAACACTCCATGTTCCCGCGCATGTGGGCGGCCAGCGGTGTGCCTTATCCGGAACTGGTCGAGCGGTTGATCACATTGGCGCTACGTCGTCCAGTTGGCCTCCGCTAACAGCTGCGAGCGTCGGAAATCGCGCGCCGCCGCACGGAGGAGGAGCGAGCGGAGGCGTTCTTTCCTCTGCGAGCGACGACGACGGCGGCGGATCCAAAGCGCGAT
Organism: uncultured Actinomycetota bacterium; assembly: GCA_963730505.1. Classification (GTDB taxonomy): domain Bacteria; phylum Actinomycetota; class Actinomycetes; order Propionibacteriales; family Propionibacteriaceae; genus Microlunatus. Next base: position 145,168 of record CAVSSB010000031.1, on the reverse strand, counting down.
GCGCGAGCAGCTCTAAAACTAGATGTGGACGACAGGGCAGGTCACGGTGCGCGTGATGCCAGGAACCGCCTGGACCTTGGCCACCACCAGTTGACCGAGCTCGTCGACACTAGAGGCCTCAGCGCGCACGATGACGTCGTAAGGGCCGGTTACATCTTCAGCCAGCGTGACACCTTGAATGGCGCCGATCGCATGGGCGACCTCAGCCGCCTTGCCGACGTTGGTCTGAACCAGGATGTATGCCTGTACGACCATCGAGTGGTACCTCCTGTGTTCCGGGACGGCGGTGCCTTCTCAGTCTCAGGTGCGTCGTCAGTGCCCGGCTGGAGACCGCGTACGCTCGCCGATGTGCGTCACGCTACATCGTCCGGGACTGCTGCGGGTACGCGGGAGCGCGGGAGGTTTCGGTGAATCTCAGCCGCACTGCCAGCTTGGCCGAAATCGGGGAGTTTCCACTGATTGCGGCAATCACCGAGGGGGTGTCGCTTGGTGCCGATGTCCGAGTAGGCCCAGGTGACGATGCGGCCGTGCTGGCCGTCGCCGATGCGGTGGTGATGTCAGTGGACGTGCTTGTCGAGGGAGTGCACTTCCGGCGCGATTGGTCCGAGGCTCGCGACGTCGGACGTCGGGCTGCCGCGGTCAATATCGCCGATATCGAGGCGATGGGGGCCAGGGCAACTGGTCTGCTGGTCGGGTTTTCCGCGCCGACTGACTTGCCTTTGGGCTGGGTGCTCGATTTTGCCGACGGTCTCTGCTACGAAAGCCAGACTGCCGGGGTAAGCCTGCTCGGAGGCGACGTGACCAGAGCCCGCGACATCACGGTTGCGGTCACGGCCTTGGGGTCATTGGAGGGCCGCGACCCGGTGCTGCGGTCGGGAGCCCGGCCGGGCGATCTGGTCGCCATCCACGGCCGACTGGGCTGGGCTGCTGCAGGTCTGGCGGTGCTCGGCAGAGGCTTCCGTTCGCCTCGCGTGCTGGTCGAGGCACACCGGGTGCCTCAGATCGACTACGGCGCCGGAGCGGCTGCTGCGCGAGCCGGAGCCACCTCCATGATCGACATCTCCGACGGCCTCCTTGCCGACCTGGGCCATGTGGCACGTGCGTCACATGTGCTGATCGATCTCCGTCGGGATGCTTTTGAGCTCGCGGAACCGCTCCAGGCAGTCGCCGCTGCCACTGGCGCAGATCCATACAGCTTTGTTTTCACCGGCGGCGAGGACCACGCCCTGGCGGCAACCTTTCCAGCACCGGACGCCGTACCAGGAGGCTGGCTCGTTGTCGGCGCAGTCGGCATCGCAGATGATGATCGCACTGGGGTCTTGGTGGATGGCGCAGTGTTGGAGGCGCCTGCGGGTTTCGACCACTTCAGGTCCTAATCTGTGGCGGTTGCGACAGCATCTCGCCGATCCCGACTGAGCGCGGCGTGTGACCCTTCCATCCGGCCATTGATCTTGTAATCTCCCAAGCATGGCGACCCGCGCGTCTTCCCCACCGCGGCCCCGCAACAGCTCTGGTTCATCCCAGCGTGCAAAACCGCGGTCGAGGGGAAGCAAGAAACCCTCACCAACGGCTGCACCGGCCGCTGCTCCGGCCAAGCGATCTGGCAGCCGCCGCCCGAGGAGCCGTCGCCGTCGCCGTTCACTCTTCGATCAGCTCTTACTCGGTATTGCGGCGATCTTGGCCGGTATCGCGCACGGTCTGGGCAATGCGGTGCGACGAATCGGACCTGGAGTGCAGGACGTTGATCCAGCCCTGCGGCGAGACGGCATCGGACTGTTCTTGCTCGGCAGCGCGATTGTCGTCGGGGCAGCAGTCTGGTGGGGGTTGCCAGGCAATGTCGGGCAGGCCATTCCCATCGGTGTCGCTAGCGTCATTGGCACTCTCAGCTATGTTGCGCCGATTCTGTTGGCGCTCATGGGTTGGCGGACCCTGCGACATCCGGATCGGAATGGCCCGATTGGGCGGCAGGTGATCGGCTGGAGCGCGTTCCTGCTCGGACTACTGGGCCTGATCAACATTGCCCGCGGATTACCGCGGACCAACGAGCCGGAACGACTCAACGATGCGGGCGGCATCATCGGCTATATCTCTTCCAGCCTGCTATCCGACCTCCTGACGGTCTATGTCGCGGTGCCGTTGCTGATCTTGCTGCTGCTCTTCGGCGTGATCGTCATCGCCGGCGTTCCGTTGCATCAGATTCCGGATCGCCTGCGATCGCTCCGCGCCCGAGTGCGACATCGGCCGGTGGTCATTGAGGGTCAAGTGGTGCCTGAACTGGAGTACCGCGGCAATCAGGCCTATGAGACTCCGGTGATCGGCGATCAGGCCCGGTCCGGCCGGCGAGGCGACAGCGGGACGGACAATGGACACGAGTTGAGCCCAGCGGCGACCGACGGCGACGAGTCCGAGGCAACTCTGGAGTCCCGTCGTACGGTCACGGCAGGATTGCCGCCGGGCGTCACGGTGCACGACGCCGACGGCGAGGAGTTGGAGGCTCCGCCGCACACGCCGATCCCCCAACGCGTTGAGCAACTGCAGCTGTCCGGCGATGTGCAGTATCTCCTCCCAGACGCGGCCACCCTGAAGCATGGCAGCGTGCACAAGGCGCGCAGCAATGCCTCCGACGCCGTTGTGCATCAGCTGACCGAAGTGCTGCTGCAGTTCGAGATCGACGCCCACGTCACTGGGTACAGCCGCGGTCCAACCGTCACCCGATACGAGGTCGAGCTCGGTCCGGCCGTGAAGGTCGAGAAGGTCACGGCGTTGAGCCGTAACATCGCGTACGCGGTGGCAAGTGCCGATGTGCGCATCCTGTCCCCGATTCCCGGGAAATCCGCGATCGGCATCGAGATCCCCAACAGTGACAAGGAAGTGGTTTCTCTTGGGGATGTGCTGCGATCGGTCCGCGCCCGGAATGATCATCATCCGATGACGGTCGGTCTCGGCAAAGACGTCGAGGGTGGCTTCGTCGTGGCCAATCTGGCCAAGATGCCACACCTGCTGGTCGCCGGTGCCACGGGATCCGGCAAGTCGAGCTTCGTCAACTCCATCATCACCTCGATCATGATGCGGGCCACGCCGGACGAGGTCAGGATGCTCCTGGTCGACCCGAAGCGAGTGGAGCTAACCGCATACGAGGGAATCCCCCACCTCGTGACACCGATCGTCACCCACCCCAAGAGGGCCGCCGAAGCACTGCAATGGGTGGTCCGTGAAATGGACATGCGATATGACGATCTGGCCGCATTCGGTTTCCGGCATGTCGACGACTTCAACAAGGCGGTGCGGACCGGCTCGATCAAGCCACTGACGCCCGACGTCGGGAGCACTGCAGAGTCGTCCACGCTGCTGGAAGTAGAGCCCAGCCGTGTGCTCGCGCCCTATCCCTACCTCGTCGTGATCGTGGATGAGCTGGCTGACCTGATGATGGTGGCTCCTCGTGACGTCGAGGACTCCATCGTCCGGATCACTCAGCTGGCGCGGGCCGCGGGGATTCATCTAGTGCTGGCTACCCAGCGACCCAGTACGGATGTCGTCACCGGGCTGATCAAGGCAAATGTGCCTAGCCGGCTGGCGTTCGCGACATCTTCGATGACCGATTCTAGAGTGATCTTGGATCAGCCTGGTGCAGAGAAGCTGGTCGGCCAGGGCGACGGGCTGTTCCTTCCGATGGGGTCCAGCAAGCCGATCCGGATCCAGGGCGCCTGGGTCACCGAGAACGAGGTCAGAGCCGTGGTGAGCCATGTGAGCGGCCAGCTCACGCCCACGTACCGCGAAGATGTGATGCTGGCATCGGAGGCCTCCGTCCGAGTGGCTGAGGACATCGGCGACGATCTGGATTTGGTGCTTCAGGCAGCCGAGCTGATAGTCACGCTGCAGCTCGGCTCGACCTCAATGTTGCAACGCAAGCTTCGGGTGGGATTCGCCAAGGCAGGCCGGCTGATGGACATCCTGGAAACGCGCGGCATTGTCGGACCTTCTGAGGGGTCAAAGCCGCGCGACGTGCTGGTCACTCCCGACGAGCTGGAAGCGGTCGTGGAGAACCTCAGAGTCGGCTAGCCGGACCGCACTGAAAGCAGCCGAGTACCAGCCGGCGCCGGTGCAGCGCACCATCGGTCATACTGGGACGGCCATGCATGTGTCCGCCGAGTCCGCCGTTCCGGCTGCCAGTAAGCGGCCAAAAGTGACCTCGAAGCCGACGGCTGTGCACCTCATCACGCTCGGTTGTGCGCGCAACGAGGTTGACTCATCCGAACTCGCTGCACTCCTCGAGCACGACGGTTTCGCGCTGGTGGCTGACCCGGCCAAGGCGGACGCGGTGATGGTCAACACGTGCGGCTTCATCGAGGCGGCCAAGAAGGACTCGATCGATACGCTGCTCGCCGCCGGTGACCTCAAGAAGACCGGCCGCGCCCAGGCCGTAGTGGCCGTCGGGTGTATGGCAGAGCGCTACGGCCATGAGTTGGCGGAGGCCCTGCCTGAGGCTGATGCCGTGCTCGGCTTCGACGATTACCCCGACATGGCGGATCGCCTTCGGGCGATCCTGGCTGGGGAACGCCACCAAGCTCATGTGCCGCGTGATCGCCGCACATTGCTGCCACTGGCTCCCGCGGCCCGGCCAGCTGTGGCGAATACCGCAACTATCCCGGGGCATCGGGCCGTTCGCTCGGACACGATAGGTCCGGCAAGTGGACCGCGCGTGTTCCGTCGCCGGCTTGACGGCGGTCCGTCGGCTCCGCTGAAGATCGCCTCCGGCTGCGACCGGCGTTGTACTTTTTGCGCGATTCCAGCCTTCCGGGGTGCGTACGTTTCGCGTCAGCCAGCCGAGATCGTGGCCGAGGCGACTTGGCTGGTCGAGCAGGGCGTGCGCGAGATTTTCCTGGTCAGCGAGAACTCATCTTCCTACGGCAAAGATCTTGGCGACATCCGCCATCTGGAGCGGCTACTGAGCGAGCTGGCCGAGCTTGACGGCCTGTCCTGGATTAGGGTCTCGTACTTGCAACCGGCCGAGATTCGGCCCAGCCTGATCGAGGTCATGGCGAGTACGCCGAAAGTGGTTCCCTACTTCGATCTGTCTTTCCAGCACGCCTCGCCGAGCGTGCTGCGTCGCATGCGCCGCTTCGGGGGAGCTGAGTCGTTCCTGGGATTGATCCACTCGATCCGCCGGCTGGCGCCGACGGCAGGAATCCGCAGCAACGTGATCTGCGGCTTTCCGGGGGAGACCGTGGCCGATGTCGATGTGCTGTGCGATTTTCTTGCCGCGGCAGATCTGGATGCTATCGGTGTGTTCGGCTACTCACCCGAGGAAGGCACCGAGGCGCTCCGGCTCGATGGGGGGCATGCGCCGGAGGAGATCGAGGCCCGGCGTGCCCGGGTGGCCGATCTGGCCGACGAGCTGGTCAGCCAACGGGCCGAGGCCCGAATCGGCGAGAAGGTCCAGGTGCTCATCGAGGAGGCCGATGGTGAGATCATCGGCCGCGCTGCTCATCAGGGACCAGAGGTCGACGGCAACGTTCGTTTGATCACCGCCGACCGACGGAGGCGCGGTGACCTGGTGGACGCCATGGTCGCCGATACCGATGGTGTCGATCTGGTTGCCACCGCAATTCGCGACCAGCGGGCCCTCTTGATCAGTGGGCAGGAACTCAGCTCACCATGATCGACGATGAGCATCGACCAGATGCGAGATCCGACAAGTCCCGGCCCATGCCCGACCGCGATGCTCTGGCGCCCAGTGAGACCCATCCGGTAGGCCCTATGGCCGAACCTGAAACGAGTCCGTGGAATGTGCCGAATGCTTTGACGGCGTTTCGCATCGTCCTTGTTCCGGTCTTCGCGTGGATGCTACTGGTCCATCCTCAGGAGCCAGGGTGGCGGATCCTCAGCGCGGTGATCTTTACCGTGGCGATCTTGACTGACACCCTTGACGGGTACCTGGCACGCAAGCACAACATCATTACCCGTTTCGGCAAACTGGCCGACCCGATCGCGGACAAGGCGCTGACCGGTATGGCGTTCATTGGTTTGTCGATCATCGATGAACTCCCGTGGTGGGTCACCGTCACGATCTTGGTCCGCGAGTGGGGGATCACGATCATGCGTTTCGTGGTGCTCCGCTACGGTGTCATGGCGGCCGGCCGCGGTGGCAAGATCAAGACCGTGACACAAGCGATTGCCGTGATCATGTATCTGCTCCCGTTGCCCCCCCAGGTTCATATTGTCGCCGTGGTGGTCATGGCTGTCGCCTGGTTGATCACCATGGTGACTGGCCTGGACTACGTCCGGGAGGCATTCAGGCTACGACGTCGGGCACACGCGAGGCGATGAGATCCGAGCTGGCCGCAAGGGTTCTTGCCGAGCTGGACCGTCGTGGCGAGACTCTGGCAAGTGCAGAGTCATTGACTGGGGGCATGGTCGGAGAGCTGCTGACTGAGGTACCCGGCGCCTCCACAAGCTACCTGGGTGGAGTGATCAGCTATGCCACCCGACTCAAGGCAACGCTGGCAGGCGTGGATGCGGCGATCCTGTCCGAACTCGGCCCGGTCGCTCAACGAACGGCTGCCGAGATGGCCCGGGGTGTGGCGCAGCGATGCAACGCGGACTGGGGGATAGCGACCACCGGGGTGGCTGGGCCGGAGGCCCAGGACAGCCACCCGGTCGGCCAGGTTTTCGTGGCGGTCAGCCATCCAGCGGGTGATCTATTGCGAATCAAGGAACTGTCGCTGGAGGGGGAGCGTGGCGCGATCCGGCAACAAGCAGCCGTAGCTGTGCTCGCCCTGCTGGCCGATGCCCTGGGCTTGAACAGTCCTTCCGAAGGCGTAAACGACGCGAGCAAGACGTGATCGTGGATCAGTCTGGTGTTGTCAGTGAGGATGGGTACAGTTTCCATATGCGATCCGAGGAACTCCCGGTGAAGCCGGTGCTAGTGCGCGAGCTCATCGGTGAGTCGCTCCGGGAGGAGCGCGTCTCGCAGGGAAAAACGCTGCGCGAAGTGTCTAGGAACGCTCGCGTCAGTCTGGGGTATCTCTCCGAGGTCGAACGGGGTCAGAAGGAAGCGTCGAGCGAGCTGCTAGCCGCGATTTGTGCGGCCCTGGACCTGCCACTCTCCGTGGTCCTCAACGTCGTCAGCGAGAAGATGGCGAGCTACGAACGCGTGACTGCTCTGCCGAATGTTCGGACGATGGCGCAGGCTGCCGCCTAAGCCCGTCTGATCATCTGGCATCGCGGACCGGTACTTAGAGGTTCGGCCTGAGTCGCAGCCCTTGAGGTGTCATCCGGAAGCCCGCATTCTGCAGCGCCTCACTCACATGAATCGAACCGAATACGTGTGCACCGTCGGCTCGCTCCACCGTCAGCTTTCCCAGCAGTCCCTGCTGCACTGACCCGGCGAGCGCTGCCGCCGCGGGCGCAAGACGGGCCGAATCCTCGGTGAACGACAACAGCGTCTTGCCGCCACGTTCCACATAGAAGGTCAGATCCCCACCGACCAACACGACCAAAGCCCCCGCCTTACGACCGGGCCGGTGGCCCTCGCGATCGGGCCAGGGCAGAGCAGCGCCGTACGGGTTGGCCGGATCAGATGCAGCGAGTACGACGGCTGCAGGTTCGGCTGGCTCACGTTGATGGCTGCGCAGCCGATCTACGGCACCGGTCAAGGCGAACTGAGCCGCACCCAGGCCCTCAACAAAATACCCACGGCGGCATTGGCCCGCTTCCTCGAGCGAGCTGAGCGCCCGATAGGCCGCTCCAAAGCCGCCTTCGGCGTTCTCGGTGAGTACGCTGCCGCGGGTCACCACCCCATAGCGGTCCAGCTGGGCGAAGATATCGGAGGCCAAGCGGTCTGCGGCCGAGGACGGCGAGCGCTGCACCAGCGACCAACGGCCCGCTGCGGTGGGTGTGCTGAAGCGCGGCGTACGAGCCGGCCGGCGTAGGCCGCCGCCAGCGAGCCGAGTGCGATGCGTCCTCGCGACGGGCCGACTAGGTCTTCTGTGAGCTCCGCTGGCCGCAAGGCTGCGTACCGGGGCGAAAGTGTCTCCGGTCACCAGACCCGCCCACACCAGCTCCCACAAAGCATCGAGGTATTGGGAGCGATCAGCGGCCAGCAACCCCGTCGGCAGCAAGGCGTCGAAGAAGTAGGCACCCCCGCTCGCAAGAGCGGCTAGTAGTTCCTGGCTGCGAAACTGTGATGGCTCGGCTCGTGGAGCGTGCGGCTCTTGATCCGCGACGTACCAACGCACCCAGCCGTCGGAATCACCAATCGGCCCGTCGCCGACCCAACAGATCTCACCTGCCGCAGTCAGCTCATCCAGCATCGAGGAGTTATAGCCGGCCACCCGCGCTGGCAAGATCATCGACTCGACGGCACTGGCTGGCATCGCGTAGCCCGAGAGTTGTTCAACCGTCCCGAGGACGGCATCGACGCCTCGGCCGGCCGAGCCCACGCCCTGCCACTCCGCGAGGAACCGAGCAAATGTGACCTGGTCAACCGGCTCGACGCCTTTACGGAGCAGCGCAAGGGTGCGTCTCTTGATCAATGCCAGGACTTGACTGTGGCAGTACTGGCGTCGTTCGCCGGCGGCCTCTCCCACCATGTCGACGAACGAACCGGCGACCAATGTGCCGTGGGCGACCAGCCCGTCGCAGGCTGCCTCGACGATTGCTCGCCCCAACCCGTAGCGATGCGCGATCGTCGAGGCGACGAACGGCCCGTGGCTGCGGGCCCAACGCAGCACAAGATCATCGATGGGGTGTGGCGCAGCCTCGGTAAAGGTGGCTGCCACACCAGGCGGGACCGGAATTCCGAGGCCGTCCCGGAGTCGCGGGATGTCCTCAGCGACCGCAAGCATCGCCTGCCCGGCAATCCGGACCTCCACCACACGGCGGTCGCTGATCAGCGTGTCGACCACCTCAGCGACGTCAAGCCCAGGAGCAGCCCGTGCTGCCAGCTCTTGAGGGGCGAACGGTCCAGCCGTGCGCAGCAGATCAAACGTTTGTTCCAGCGTGGCGACCTGACGTTCGACGCTGAGGCACTGGAGGTCTGCCTCGATGCTGGCGATGACATCAGCATCAAGCAGCTGCTTGATGCCATCTTTTCCGAGCAACTCCGCTAGCAGTGTGGCATCGAGTGAGAGGGCTGCGGCCTTCTTCTCGGCCAGCGGCACATCACCCTCGTACACAAATGCACCGACGTAGCCGAAGAGGAGTGAGCGGGCAAAGGGAGACGGCTCTTTCGTCTCGACCTCGACAATGCGAAGCGACCGCGACGCCACCTGCCGCTGCACCTCAAGCAGGCCGTCGATATCGAAGACATCATTCAGGCATTCGCGCATGGTCTCGAGCACGATCGGAAACTCTGGATATTGCGCGGCAACGGTCAACAATTGCGCTGACCGCATGCGCTGTTGCCAGAGCGGAGAGCGGGACTTCGGATCACGTCTGGGGAGCAGCAGCGCACGGGCTGCATTTTCCCGGAAGCGAGCGGCAAAGAGCGCGGATGAGCCCACCTCATCGCTGATCACTGATTCGATCAGCTCCGGATCACACACGATCAGTTCGGCGCTGGGCGGCTCCGATTCAGTGTCAGGGATGCGGAGCACCATGCCGTCGTTCGTGGCCGTCGCCTGCACGTCCATGCCATAGCGTTCCCGCGCCGAATGCTCAACAACAAGCGCCCAGGGGCTGAGGACACCGGTCCCGAGAGGACAATGCACGCACACGCGCCAGTCTCCGAGCTCATCGCGGAACCGCTCGAAGACCACAGTCTGGTCGGTCGGCAGTGCCCCGGCGGCTGACTGCTGCTCGGCTAGATAGGAGACCAGGTTGTTGGCCGCAAAGTCGTCTAACCCGGCTTCGCGCAGCCGAGCTTTCGCAGCAGCCGGTTGCAGCGCACCTACCTCGCGGACGAACCCGCCGTACGCGCGGCCCAGCTCCAGCGGCCGACCTGGTGCATCACCCTTCCAGAACGGCAGTCGTCCCGGACTACCCGGGGCGGGGGAGACCAGTACCTGATCGTGGGTGATTTGCTCGACCCGCCAACTCGTCGTGCCCAAGGTGAAGACATCGCCCACCCGAGTCTCGTAGACCATCTCCTCATCGAGTTCGCCGACCCGACGGCCAGGCGCATGCCGCCCCGACGCGTTGCCTTCACCGACCAGAAAGACCCCGAAAAGTCCGCGATCGGGAATCGTGCCACCAGAGGTCACCGCGAGCCGCTGAGCTCCGGGACGGGCGGCCAGCACACCGGTTTCCCGGTGCCAGATCAGACGCGGCCTGAGCTCTGCGAACTGCTCGCTGGGATAGCGGCCGCTCAGCATGTCCAGCACGGCCTCAAAGGCGCTGTAGGGCAGATGGCGGAAACTGCTCGCTCTGCGCAGCAAGGCGTACAACTCCTCCGCCTTGGCGTCCTCGATCGAGACGATTGCGACGATTTGTTGGGCAAGCACGTCAAGTGGGTTGCGTAGCTCGGCGACCTCCTCGATCGCACCTTGCCGCATCCGTTCGACGACGACAGCCGACGCGATGAGATCTCCGCGGTGATTGGGAAAGAACACTCCACGAGATGTCGCCCCCACGTGATGCCCGGCCCGACCGACTCGCTGCAGCCCGCTGGCCACCGAAGGTGGAGCCTCGACTTGCACCACGACATCGACGGCGCCCATATCGATTCCCAGCTCCAGCGATGACGTCGCCACAACACACCGCAGCTGGCCTGTCTTGAGATCGTCTTCGATCTGGGCACGCTGTTCCTTGCTGACCGAGCCGTGGTGCGCCCGGGCGATGACCGGACCGTGGCTGCCGTCACGACCGCTGGATGCACCAGATTGGGCCATCACCTGCGCTGGTGGTGGGAATGGATCGGCAACCTCGCCGAGGCGCTCGGCATTCAGCTCATTGAGGTGGGCGGTGAGCCGCTCGGCCAGCCGCCGCGAGTTGGCGAACACAATGCTCGAGCGATGCTCGCGGATCAGGTCGAGAATCTGGTTCTCGACGTGGGGCCAGATCGACGGTGGCCTTGGTGGGGCCTGCTCATCATCCAAGCTGGCAGGCGTAGGCGTCGGTGTCGATGCGGTCGCGCCAAGATCGCTCATGTCCTCGACCGGAACGACGATCGACAAATCCCACAACTTCTCCGCCGGCGGCGCCACCACCCGTACCGGATGCGGTCCACCGAGGAACGCGGCGACCCGCTCGGGTGGTCGAACCGTCGCAGAGAGGCCAATCCGTTGCAAAGCATGCCGTGAGGAGGATGCTTCATCAGGCTGGGTCAGTGCCTCCAGCCGCTCAAGGGAGACCTCCAGGTGCGCTCCGCGTTTGGTTCCGGCCAGGGCGTGCACTTCGTCGACGATCACGGTCCGAACAGACCGGAGCAGGTCCCGCGCCGCAGAAGTCAACATCAAGAACAGCGACTCTGGCGTAGTGATCAAGATGTCTGGCGGCCGCGTGATGAGGGCACGTCGGTCGGCCGCCGATGTGTCTCCGGATCGCACGCCGACGGTCACGCTCGGCGGCACTTGTTCCAGCCGCAGGGCCGTCTGGGTGATGCCAGCCAATGGCGCTCGGAGGTTTCGCTCGACATCGACCGCCAGCGCCTTCAGCGGAGAGACGTAAAGAACGCGGCATCGCTGCTTGGCGTTGGGCTGCGGTGATCGGGTCAGATCGTCGAGGGCCCACATGAAGGCGGCAAGAGTCTTCCCAGAGCCAGTGGGTGCAATGACCAGTGCGTTCTCGCCAGCGGAAATGGCTTGCCATGCCCCGACCTGTGCCGCTGTCGGGCGCGCAAAGACCTCCCGGAACCAGGTGGCGGTGGCCGGGGAGAAGACCTCCAGTGGATCGGCTGGCACGTTATCTATCTTGCTCTCCAGGACTGACACACTCTCGCCAGGCGTGTGTTGTTCATCGCAGCTGTGGAGGCCGTCGGGTGGATGGGCCCGGCTGGGTCGTGGCAGCCGGCATGTACAGGCACAATGGCGGCTGTGAAGGAGACCGAGCTATGGCAGCGCCTGCAGCTCCACCTCGGTGCTGGTTACTTCCGGGTCTGGGCGTCGGAGTACAGCCTCGCGGCGCTGGGCCAGCGCACCGTCGTTGAAGCATTGGCCGACGGCGTGCCATGCAAGATCATCTGGCGCGCGGTGTGGGCAGCGCTGGAACTGCCGGCGCGCGACCGCTAGGTGTGGTTGCGCCGACTGATGGCGCATATGCGCTATACGTGGCGTGTCGAGTGCAGTTCGAACAAACGTTCGGTAGGTTATCCACCAGGGGTCAGGATTGGTTATCCACAGAATCCCGTGCGACCGAACGATTGTCAGTGCTCGTCCTTAGGGTCACAGCGCAAGACTTTCAAACACACCAGCAGCGCCGGAGGCAGTGAGCAAATGGCCAACGGACGAGGGAAGGATCACGATGGCCACGGAAGACCGCGAGAAAGCACTGGAGGCAGCACTATCGCAGATCGACAAGCAGTACGGCAAGGGATCGGTGATGCGCCTCGGTGACGAGGTCCGAGCGCCAATCGAGGTCATTCCCACCGGCTCTATCGCCCTCGATGTGGCTCTGGGCATCGGTGGCTTGCCGCGCGGCAGGGTCGTGGAAATCTACGGTCCCGAGTCAAGCGGCAAGACCACTGTGGCTCTGCATGCGATCGCCAATGCTCAAGCTGAAGGTGGGATTTGCGCCTTTATCGATGCCGAGCATGCATTGGATCCCGAGTACGCAGGCCGTCTCGGGGTCGACACCGACTCGCTTTTGGTCAGCCAACCCGATAACGGTGAGCAGGCGTTGGAGATTGCCGACATGCTGATCCGTTCCGGCGCGCTGACGCTCATTGTGATCGACTCGGTAGCCGCACTCACACCTCGGGCGGAGATCGAGGGGGAGATGGGCGACAACCATGTCGGTCTTCAAGCACGGCTCATGAGCCAGGCCCTTCGGAAGATGACCGGTGGATTGAGCGGAGCGGGCACGACGGCGATCTTCATCAACCAGCTTCGGGAGAAGATCGGGGTGATGTTCGGGTCGCCCGAAACAACGACCGGCGGCCGGGCACTCAAGTTCTACTCATCAGTGCGCCTAGACGTGCGTCGTATCGAGACACTCAAAGATGGACAGGAAATGGTCGGCAATCGGACGCGCGTGAAGGTAGTCAAAAACAAAGTGGCGCCGCCATTTAAGCAAGCCGAGTTCGATATTCTCTATGGCCAGGGAATCAGTCGCGAAGGCAGCCTAATTGATTTGGGCGTGGATACAGGAATCATTCGCAAAGCTGGGGCTTGGTTTACCTACGACGCCGACCAATTGGGTCAGGGGCGCGAGAACGCTCGCAGCTACCTGCGCAACAATCCCGATTTGGCCGATGAGTTGGAGAAGAAGATCAAGGAGCGGATGGGCATCGGCCCGAAGATCAATCTGCCCGCAGGCATCGATCCGGTCACCGGTGAGGTGGAGTTCTAGCCAGTGCGAATCGACCAGCAGCGGCCATCCGAGGATGTTGATGCCGACGTCGAGTCGGTGGCCCGTACCATCTCGCTGCGCAAGTTAACCGCCAAGGCTTGCACCCGACACGAGCTTGACCAAGCACTGCAGGCCAAGAATGTGCCCGAAGGTGTGATCGATGGAGTGCTTGATCGACTCCAAGAAGTCGGACTGGTGGACGACGCCTCGTTTGCAGTGGACTGGGTCACCTCTCGCCAGCAGCGCCGCCACTTGTCTCGCCGCCTTCTCCGGCGAGAGCTGCAGGCGAAAGGAGTCGAGTCGAGCCACATCGACAACGCGCTCGACCGTGTTGATCGCCATGCGGAGCTCACCTCCGCTCGTGATCTGGTCGAGCGCAAGCGCGCTGCGATGAATGGACTATCGCGCGATGTTCAGTATCGGCGGCTGGCCGGAATACTTGGCCGGCGCGGATTCGATGCTGGCATCACGACTCAAGTGTTGGCCGATGTGCTAGGTGAGTGAGCCGCGAGTCTGGCGCTTGTGCCAGCCAGCTGGGGGCCACACTTTTGTGCTTGACCGGGGCGAGGGCCGGACATACTCTGCAGTCACGAGGTATCTGCCACGCCTGAACGATATGACGAAAGCCCGGACGAAACAGCGTTCGGATGTAGTAACCCAATGAAATCAGTTTCTTGATTGAGAGGACTTAATGAGGAACCGACGTTCTGACTGAACGTCGACTGATTTTGCGTATTCGCGTTGCGGATCCTCTTGAGGTACACGTGCAAGCGTGTAGACAGGAGCGCAACGGTGACCGGGGTTGTCTTTCAAGCACTTGTAGTTGTCGGCCTTTTCTTGCTCACCGCCGTGGTGGGCGTGGCTACCTTGGTCATGGTTCGGCGCGGTCACCATGACAGCACCGGCCACCAACTCAGAACCGCTCATTCAACGTCGACGACGCCTCCTTCCAGCTCTGCTACACCGGGTACGCCTCGCACGCAGATAGGCCGCCCAGATGCCGGCTCAGGCGAAGAGGCGACCGCGGACGCGGAGCTGGAGGACTTGGGCGCGAAAGCCAAGACTTTGCTGGCCTCGGCGCAGACTGCGCGGGCCGAGGCCGAGGAAGAGTCACGTGCTCGACGGACCGAGCTTCGGGAGCTACGTGCTGATCTGGAACGCCGCGAGCAACGCCTCTCAGATCGTGAGGAACGTCTCGACAGCGACGTGCGTGGGCTGGAGGACAAGACTCGGCAGCTCGAGGAGCTCAAGACCGAGCTCAAGAATCAACGCCGAATGCTCGGAGAGCTCGAGGCGCAGCAACAGAGCACGTTGGAGCGGATCGCAGGTTTGACAGCTGAGCAGGCCAAGGCAGAACTGGTCGCTGCTGTCGCACACGATGCAAAGCGGCAGGCGGTGCTGCTGGCTCGTGACATCGAACGACAAGCGGTCCGGGAGGCAGACGGGAGAGCGCAGACGATCATTGTGGGCGCCATCCAGCGTCTGGCGTCCGAGCTGACCTCAGAGTCGGTGGTCTCGGCGGTGCACCTTCCCGGCGATGACATGAAAGGTCGAATCATCGGTCGGGAAGGCCGCAATATCCGGGCCTTTGAGCAGGTGACCGGAGTGAACGTGATGATCGACGACACGCCGGAAGCGGTGTTGCTGTCCTGCTTCGATCCGGTACGCCGAGAGACCGCCCGCATGACTTTGACCGAGCTAGTTGCCGACGGACGAATTCATCCGGCTCGGATCGAGGAGGTGCATGAGCGGAGCAAGAGCCAGATCCAGGCTCAGTGTCTGCGAGCGGCCGAGGACGCGATGACCGAGGTGGGAATCTCCGATCTGCATCCTGCGCTTGTTCCAGTCCTCGGCACGTTGCGCTACCGCACCTCGTACGGCCAGAACGTTCTCAAGCACCTGGTGGAGAGCGCCCACATCGCCGCGCTGATGGCAGCCGAACTCGGGCTCGACGTAGCTCACTGCAAACGCGCCGCCTTCCTGCATGACATTGGCAAGGCGTTGACACACGAGGTAGAGGGGTCGCACGCGATCGTCGGGGCCGATCTGGTTCGCAAGTACGGTGAGCATGCCGATGTGGTGCACGCGATCGAGGCTCACCACAACGAGGTTGAAGTACGCACCGTGGAGGCAGTTCTTGTTCAAGCGGCCGACGCGATCAGCGGCAGCCGGCCCGGCGCTCGGCGCGAAAGCATCGAGGCTTATGTGCAGCGGCTGGAGCGGCTTGAAGAGATCGCCGCTGCTCGGGAAGGCGTGGACAAGGTGTTCGCGATGCAAGCCGGTCGCGAAATTCGGGTCATGGTGGCTCCCGAGGTCGTCGACGACATTGAAGCGCAGGTACTTGCTCGCGACATCGCCAAGCAGATCGAGGAGGAGCTGACCTACCCGGGCCAGATCAAGGTCACCGTCGTCCGTGAGTCCAGAGCAACCGAGACCGCTCGTTAGATCTGACCGGGTGCTGCGAGCGCACCGCCCGGTAGCGTCGGACTCATCACCGTTTCCAGCTCGGGTTGCTTCGGTCCGCGTCTCCGGGCCTGCAGCCTGCGTTCCAGGTAATGGGCGACCCGGGTCAGCAGGTAGTTGATGATGATGAACATTGCGGCTATCACGATGAAGGTGGGGATCAGGTTTCCTTTGAGCGAGGCCAGGGTCTGGCCGCTGCGGACCAGTTCCGGGTACAAGATCAGGAACCCCAGCGCAGAGTCCTTCAAGACGACGACGAGTTGGCTGACGATGGAGGGCAGCATCAAGGTGATCGCCTGCGGCAGCAGCACCAGCCGAAGCGTCGCGAAGGGTGTCAGTCCAATGGCCAGGCCCGCCTCCCGCTGCCCCTTTGGCAGCGACCCGACTCCGGAGCGGATGAGCTCAGCGATAACGGAGGAGTTGTAAAACGTCAGACCAGCGACGACGCCGAGCAGCGGAAGGGCCTCGCCAGAAATCTGGAAACCGAAGAGGAAGAGGTAGTAGGCGAAGAGCATCATCATCAGCACCGGAACGGCGCGGAAGAACTCCACAAAGGCTCCACAGGCCATCCGCACCGGTTTCAGCTGAGACAATCGGCCCATGCCGAGCAAGATGCCGCCGATGATCGCGAGGATGATGGAGAAAAAGGCCGCGACCAAGGTGGCCCGTAGACCCGGTAGCAGGTAAGAGGTCCAGGTCACCGGGTCGATGAACGGAGCCCACTTGTCGGCAGTGAACTGGCCTTTGGCGGCGAGCGCCCTGACCAGTAGGAAGAGGAGGGCAAGGATGCCGAGGCTGCCGACCACCGCGATGATGCGGTAGCGGGTGCGTGCCTTGGGACCTGGAGCGTCGAACAGCACGGCCGTTTCGGCAGTCATCGCTTCACTGCCAGTCGCCGCGACAAAGTGGTGAAAAGAATCCCGAGGGGAAGCGTCAAGATCACGAAGCCAGCTGCCATGATCCCGAAGATGGCGTAGATCAGGTCTGGACGGAACTCGATCATCCCCTTCATCAAGTAGGACGCTTCGGCCACGCCAATTGTGGCCACCACGGTGGTGTTCTTGGTGAGGGCGATCAACACGTTTCCCAGCGGAGCAATTGCACCACGGAAAGCCTGGGGAAGCACGACGCTGGTCAAGCTTGCACGGAAGTCCAGACCAATGGCCCTGGCGGCCTCAGCCTGCCCCTTCGGGACGGTGTTGATACCACTCCGTAGCGCCTCCGCGACAAAGGCCGCGTGGTAGATCGCGAGTCCGAGCACCCCCCAGCGGAAGTTCTGTACATCGATGGGTGAGTCCTGTGCCCCGAGCCGGTACTGCAAGGTGATGTAAAACCCAAAGGCACAGAAGAACACGATCAGCGTCAGGGGTGTATTGCGCACGAGCGTCACATACGCCGTCCCGGCTGATCTGAACACGGCAACCGGTGAAACGCGCATGATCGCAATGATCGTGCCCAGCAGCAGGGCCCCGACTGCGGCTGCGACGGTCAGCTTGATCGTCATCCAGAACGCGGCGAGCACGTCGTATTCGGCTAACAGCTCAGAAAGGCCCTGGAGCACCCAACACACCCCCTCCGCTGTCTGGGGCCGGCAATCTGCCGGCCCCAATCACCCCAATATCGGCCAAGGGGGACGACCCCCTTGAACCCCCGCCGCGTGCACAACGCCTTCAACGACCCCCTTGAACCCGGGCTGCCAGCACGCGCCGAGAGACGCCTAGGCCCCCGCCGCGCAGGGGTCAGCCTTCGGCGGATTGGTCGTGGTGTCGACCTTGAACCCAGATGGGCCAACGTTGGCATCGATAGCCTTCTGCCAGGATCCGTCGGAGATCATCTTCTCGAGTGCAGTGTTCACCTTGTTGCACAGCTCGGTGTCGCCCAACTTCAGGCCAACGCCGTATCTCTCGGTCGAGAACGGTTTACCGACGACCTTGAGCTTGCCTGCGTATTGCGGCTGTGCGGCGAAGCCGGCCAAGATCACGTTGTCGGTGGTCACCGCGTCCACAGTGCCACCAACCAGCGCCTCGACGCACTTGGAGTAGGTGTCCTGTTCGAAGAGCTTTACCGAGGTCGCGTAGTCCTTCTTGATCTTCTCCGCCGGAGTCGAGCCGGTAACCGAGCACAGCGTCTTGCCGTTCATCGCGTCCGGTCCGGTGATGTCGGTATTGTCGGCGCTCACGAGCAGATCCTGACCGGCAATGAAGTACGGACCAGCGAAGGACACCTTCTTCTTGCGCTCGTCGGTAATCGAATAGGTCGCGAAGATCAGCCCGACTTGACCACCCTGAATCGCAGTCTCCCGCTGTGCCGACGGTGTCTCCTTGAAGATCACCTTGTCGCCCTCGAAGCCAAGTTCTTTGGCGACGTAGCGCGCCACGTCGACGTCGAGGCCCTTAAAGTCCTCACCGACCTTCTGACCAAGGCCGGGTTGGTCGTACTTGATGCCGATGGTGATGGTCTCACCGGCGGTGCTTCCGGCGTCGCCGCCGCACCGCACGAAGCCATGGTGAGCGCCAACGCTGATCCCGCTGCTACGGCGAGGATCTTCTTACTGATGTGCATTGCTCTCCTTGTGTTTACTAATGGGTCAAGATCTTGCTCAGGAAGTCTTGCGCTCGCGCGCTCTGTGCACTCGTGAAAAACGAGTCCGGGTCAGCCTCCTCCACGATCAGGCCCTCATCCATGAACACCACCCGGTTCGCGGCCTTTCGGGCGAAACCCATCTCGTGCGTGACCACGATCATCGTCATGCCCTGGCGAGCCAGCGAGATCATCACGTCCAGCACCTCGTTCACCATCTCTGGGTCCAATGCTGAGGTCGGCTCGTCGAACAAGATCACTTTGGGATCCATGGCGAGGGCCCGCGCGATGGCCACGCGCTGCTGCTGGCCACCGGAGAGCTGAGCCGGATACTTCTCGGCTTGCGAGGCGACTCCGACACGGTCGAGAAGCTCCATGCCGCGCTTCTTCGCGTCGGCCGCGGACTTCTTGCGCACCTTGATCGGACCGAGCGTGACGTTCTCCAGAACCGTCTTGTGGGAGAAGAGGTTGAACGATTGAAACACCATCCCGACATCGGCGCGCAGATGTGCCAGGGCCTTGCCTTCTTCCGGCAGTTGCTGATCGTCGATGGTGATTGTTCCGGACTCGATCGTTTCCAGGCGGTTGATCACCCGGCAGAGGGTCGACTTCCCCGATCCCGACGGGCCCAGTACGACGACGACTTCACCCTTGCGCACCGTGAGATTGATGTCTTGGAGCACATGTAGCTGACCGAAGTGCTTGTCGACATTGCTCAGCACCACAAGAGGCCCGCCAAGGTGGTCAGGAGCGACAGACGGACCAGTAGTCGGATCCGGAATGGGCTCGGACTCTGGTGCCGCTTCGGGGGACGCGTCGTCTGACGAGATTTCGGATTCCGTCATGGGGCCGACCCTAGACCTTTGGCGGATGAAAAGGGCGGGAGATATGTATTGAGTTTCGGTTACGGGCTCAATTCGCTTTGGGAGCCGGACGTGTCGCGAGACTATCTGCCGGAAATCCCCCATTGGCCAATAAAGGTCTCACCCGGCGTCAGCACCTTCAGGTCATCGTGGGTCGGGCCGGGATTGAATGCGTCCGGGCCGCAGGTCATCGGCTCAACGGCGATGGACCAGTCACGGTTCGGCCCTCCGGTGAAGACCTGCACCCATCGCATCGCTTCGTCGCCCCACATCTCCGCATAACGGTCGCCGAGTTCGAGCTTGACCCGCCAGCGCCCATCGGCATCGCGGGTAAGGTCAGTCATTGCGGTGTCCAGGCTCGCCGACCCCAGGACGGCGCCGCGGCGCACGTCATAGATCGTGTTAGCAACTGGGGAGATCTTGGTTGGTAGCAGCCGGTCGTCCACCTCAAGGTAGGACGCGGCGGGCACGGTGACCGCGACCTCGTCGACCGTCGATTCTCCGACAGTCAGGTATGGGTGTGCGCCGTAGCCGAACGGCAGTTCGCCGGCACCGATGTTGGTCGCTTCAACTGTCACGGTCAGCCCCTCCGGGCCGACCCGGTGCGTGATCATTGCCTCGAGCGTGCCGGGCCAGCCGGGCTGCGGATAGATGCGAGCGCGATTGGTCACTGCGTCAGTCTTCTTTTCGACGAGAACCCACGGCAGGTAGCGGGCTAGGCCATGACTGGCGTTGTGCCGGGCGGGTTCAGTGAGCGCGAGCTGATGGGTGATCCCGCTGAAGGTGTAGCGACCGTCTCGAATCCGGTTCGGCCAGGGGATCAGATTCTGCCCGCGGCCAGCCGTACTCATCTCGTCGACGCTGAACCCACGTACCACATCTCGACTCTCGATTGAGAAGCTGCGCAGCGTAGCGCCCACTTCGGTGACAACCGCGCGGTGGGTGCCGGAGATGATCTCGTACTGCTCGCCCGTGGGCACGGTACTCACAAATTGGCACTTTATCGTCAGAGGAGTCTGAGCATTACCCTTGGTCTGCTATGTCGACAGTGTCGGACGCGCCCGCATCCATTCGGCCGCGCACCTATCAGATTCGCACCCACGGGTGCCAGATGAATGTGCACGATTCCGAGCGGCTGGCCGGGTTGCTCGAGGAGGCGGGCTACCGCAGATCGGCCCCGGACACTCAGGCTGACGTGGTGGTGTTCAACACCTGCGCGGTGCGCGAGAACGCCGACAACCGGCTCTATGGAAGCCTCGGTAACCTGCTGCCGGCCAAGAAGGCGCGCCCTGGCATGCAAATTGCGGTCGGTGGGTGCCTGGCCCAAAAAGACAAGGACGTGATCCTCAGCCGCGCGCCCTGGGTCGATGTGGTGTTTGGCACACACAACATCGGCTCGCTGCCGGTGCTGCTGGAACGTGCCCGAATCCAGCACGAGGCGCAGATCGAGATCAAGGAAGCGCTGGAGACCTTCCCCTCCAATCTGCCGACTCGTCGGGAGTCGGCTTATGCGGCCTGGGTGTCCATCAGCGTTGGCTGCAACAACACCTGCACCTTCTGCATCGTCCCCGCGCTGCGCGGTCGCGAGACCGACCGCAGGCCAGGCGAGATCCTGGCCGAGATCAAGGCGCTGGTCGCCGAAGGAGTGCAGGAAGTAACGCTCCTCGGGCAGAACGTCAACGCGTACGGAGTGGAATTCGGGGACCGTCAGGCTTTTGCCAAACTGCTCCGTGCTTGCGGCGAGATCGATGGGCTGGAACGGGTCCGCTTCACCTCTCCCCATCCAAAAGACTTCACAGACGACGTAATCGCGGCGATGGCTCAGACGCATAACGTGATGCCCCAGCTGCACATGCCGCTGCAGTCCGGATCTGACACGATCCTGCGTGCGATGCGGCGCTCCTACCGCAGCGAGCGATATCTGGGCATCATCGACAAGGTCCGTGCCGCTATGCCGGAGGCTGCTATCACCACTGACATCATCGTCGGCTTCCCCGGAGAGACCGAATCGGATTTCCAAGCCACCCTCGATGTCGTCGAAGCAGCGCGGTTTGCCGCAGCTTTTACCTTCCAGTACTCGATACGCCCAGGTACGCCCGCGGCGACGATGGACGCACAGGTGCCCAAGACAATCGTCCAGGACCGCTACGACCGCTTGGTCAACGTGGTTGGCGAAATCGCCTGGCAGGAGAACCTGAAGCAAGTAGGCCAGCAAGTGGAAGTGATGTTCGCCGATGGCGAGGGCCGCAAGGATGTCCAAACACATCGGTTGTCCGGACGGGCCCGGGACAATCGGTTAGTCCACGTCTCAGTGCCTGATGAACCGCAGGCCCGGCCACGTCCCGGCGACATGGCCGACGTGATCATCACCTACGCC
Source organism: uncultured Actinomycetota bacterium (assembly GCA_963730505.1). Taxonomy (GTDB): domain Bacteria; phylum Actinomycetota; class Actinomycetes; order Propionibacteriales; family Propionibacteriaceae; genus Microlunatus. The sequence continues at coordinate 123,439 of CAVSSB010000031.1, read as the reverse complement.
GCCCCGCATCACCTCAACGCTGACGCCGGACTGCTCGCGCTCGACCGCACCCGCGGTGGCGACGCGTGGCAGCACAGTCGATCGGCACCCGCTGGCGCTGTCATCGATCTAGGTATTCCTACGGTGGGCGCCCCTGGTGCGTTACAGCTCGCCCAAACCTGCACTGCACACTGACGACCGCTGAGGAGCCGCTGCATGCCTGCCGAACGATTTGTTGAGCATCTGAACATTCAGATCGGGCACGAGTTCGCCGCCCACCAGCAATACGTGGCATGTGCGGTCTACTACGACGCGCTCACGATGCCGCAAATGGCCGGCTTCTTCTACGATCAGGCCCTGGAAGAGCGCGACCACGCGATGATGATGATCAAGTACCTCATCGACCAGGACGCAGCCGCACGCGTTTCGGGAGTCAGTGCCCCGCAAGTGGACTTCCCTGATGTCGTCGCCCCCGTCGAACTCGCCCTTGAGCAGGAGCGCCGGGTCACTGCTCAAATCAATGAGCTGACCAGGATCGCGCGCGAGGAAAGCGACTTTGCCTCTGACCAGTTCATGCAATGGTTCATTAAGGAACAGGTAGAGGAAGTTGCCACAATGAGCGACCTCGTCGCCGTGGTGCGGCGCTCGAAGAACAACATCGAGGCAATTGAGGAGTACATCCAGCGGGAGCAGAGGAAAGACTCAGCCGACCCGATGGCTCCGGCCATTGCGGGAGGCTGAGTCACATACGGCAAGTGCCGAAACGCCGAAGTCTCAGGCTGGCTGCTCCGGCTCGCCAGCCGCCCTGTCGCTGAGCTTCTCCTTGGCCATCTGCTGACCTTGATCAACCTGCTCGGCGTATTTGCCTTCGGTCTTCTCGTCGATGAAGTCCCCCGCCTTTTCGACGACGGCCTCGACCTGCTCGCTGTGTCCGCTGAGCGCTTCCTTCGCTCTGTCGAAGATGCCCATCGCGTTGCCACCTCTCACGGGAAACAAACCAACTTCTTTCTACTCCAGGCTCCGAGATATGCACAACGCGCAGCCACCGGATAACGACACCCGCGCCACACTGTGGACGTGACCCTAGTGCTCGTTGGGCCAACGGCTGCCGGCAAGTCGAGCCTGGCCGCCGCGATGGTTCGGCGGTATGCCGAAGAAGGCCAGCGAGCCGAGGTAGTCAATGCGGATTCAATGCTCGTCTACCGAGGTATGGATATCGGCACGGCCAAGCCGTCCGCCGCCGAGCGCGCGGAAATCCGTCATCACATGGTTGACCTGCTCGATGTCGATCACAGCACGACAGTGGCGGAGTTCCAGCAGCTCGCCCGAGCCGCGATTGCTGACTGCAGGGCGCGCAATGTCATCCCGATCGTGGTTGGCGGGTCAGCGCTGTACGTGCGAGCAATTGTCGATGACTTCGAATTCCCAGGGACCGATCCGGCGGTTCGCGCCCGGTTGGAGAACGAGGTTCTCGCCCAAGGCGCCGAACGACTGCACCAGCGGTTGAGTGAGGTGGATCCACTAGCAGCAACGCGCATCCTTCCCGGCAACGCCCGCCGGGTCGTCCGTGCCTTGGAGGTGATCGAGCTGACCGGCCGATCATTCTCCGCGGTTTTGCCGGAGCGCCGCTATGTGCTCGCTGATGTCGTACAGATCGGCATTGCGGTCGACCGCCGCGACGCTCGACGCCCGGATTGCCGCCCGGGTGGAGGAGATGTGGGCCGCCGGATTCGTCGATGAAGTACGCCGGCTCGACTCAGCAGGCCTTCGTGCGAGCCTCACGGCCTCGCGGGCGCTCGGGTACCGACAGGTGCTGCGCTATCTCGATGGGGAGATCTCTGAGGCGCAGGCTCGTGATCTGACCGTCATCGGTACCCGGAAGTTTGCACGCCGGCAGGAGTCATGGTTCCGCAAGGATGCGCGGATTTCGTGGTTGCCCTACGACCACCCGGAGCTGGTTTCGGCCGCGCACGCATTGGCGGGGCCGACCGGGACTGGCGCCGTGCCGGACGGTCTGGCACCTGCAGGTGAGATGAAAGACTGACCCGCATGCGCAGGTGGTCGTTCGCGAAGGGACACGGCACCGAGAATGACTTTGTCCTCATCCTGGATCGAGAGTCCATGCTCGAGATCGGACCTGCTGAGGTTCGCTTCATCTGCAACCGGCGGGCAGGTGTTGGCGCCGACGGGCTGCTTCGGGCCGTGCTCGCCAAGCACGTCGATGGCTGGGAGGGCGACGGCACTTTGTGGTTCATGGACTATCGCAACGCTGATGGGTCGATCGCGGAGATGTGCGGCAACGGAATCCGAGTCTTCGTCCGCTACCTGCTCGATCAAGACCTGGTCAGTGGGCCAGTCGTCGAAATCGCCACGCGGGACGGCCTCAAGGTGGCGACTGCCCTGCCGGATGGCAGGATCCAGGTAACCATGGGCCGTGCAGTGGTCGGGAGTCGACCGTTGGTCGTCACTACGGCTGACGACGCCGAGTTCAAAGCGCTGCGGGCCGACGTGGGCAACCCCCATGCCGTGAGCTTTGTTGACGACCTTGACCTGCTGCGGCTGCATGCGCCTCCCCGCTGGGATCCACCCGAGGAGTTTCCTCACGGTGTGAACCTGGAGTTCGTACGGCAGCTTGGCCCCCGGCACATCGCCATGCGCGTCTTCGAGCGTGGCGTCGGTGAGACCCACTCGTGCGGCACGGGCACAGTCGCCGCCGCGGCGGCATCTCGTGTCCATGATCAGGATCTGACGCCATTGCCGGTGATCTATTGCGTCGATACGCCTGGAGGCAGGGTTGAGGTCGAGCTGACCCAGCACCAGGCGTACCTGACCGGGCCGGCAGTTCTGGTGGCGCACGGGGAGCTGGCACTGCCGGAACGGACCTTCTTCGAGACCGAAAACCTCTTCGCCGCGGCGTCGGGCGCCTCCCAGCCGGGCTAGCAAAGGAGCAATCAATGTCTGTTCTCGACGCGTTTTCGCTTTCCGGGAAGGTCTCCGTCGTCACTGGAGCTAATCGGGGGATCGGTAGGGCCCTGGTCACAGCCCTGGCTGAAGCGGGTAGTGACGTCGTGCTGCTTGTTCGAGATACCGCCGGGGCGGCTGAGGTGATCAAGGAGTTGGAGGCCCTCGGGGTCACCGCGATCGCTGTTACAGCAGATGTGACAGAGCCCGACGACGTGCGCCGAGCGGCCGGAGAAGTGATGAACCGACTCGGCCAGGTCGACGTGCTGGTGAACAATGCCGGCGCGTGCATCCATCGGCCCGCCCTTGAGGTGACTGCGGAGGAGTGGCGCTTTGTGATGGATGTCAACGTGAACGGCGTCTGGCACTGCGCACAGCAGTTCGGCCGACACATGGTCGCACAACATAGGGGGGTGATCATCAATATCGGCTCGATCTCGGCTCAGATCGTCAACCGACCACAGTGGCAGCCTGGGTATAACGCCTCCAAGGCCGCCGTACACCAACTGACCCGCTCGCTGGCCGCCGAATGGGCGCCGCATGGGGTTCGGGTGAACGCCCTCGCACCTGGCTATATCAAGACTGAGATGGCCCCGGTCGACGCACCAGAGTTCAAGCGTTACTGGATCGACGACGCGCCGATGCGGCGCTATGCCATGCCGTCCGAGCTGGGTCCCTGCGTAGTCTTCCTGGCCTCAGACGCGTCCTCCTTCATGACTGGTGAGGTGGTCGTTATGGACGGTGGCTACACGCTGTTCTGAGGGTCGGACGGTCAATCGACGGATTCTTTGCCTGACGCTGCGAAAACGCGTCGCTGTGACTTGTGCCGGCGTGAGATTCTGGTGCAGATGACAGTTCCTCGGCGAGACCCACACCCAACCCCCACTTCCGATGGCGATGAGTTGCTCGTCGAGCGGCTCGAGTCGCGGCCGGCAGACGAATCCGGCTATGACGGCGATCAGCAGGACCGGGCAGACCGGCTTTCGCTGCGCCGGGTTGTGGGAATGTCAACCGAGTTGGCTGACGTCACCGAGGTTGAGTACCGCCAGCTCCTGCTCGAGCGCGTGGTTCTGGTCAGCGTCTGGACCAATGGCAGCGAGGCAACAGCCGACAACTCAATCGCCGAGCTCAAGGCGTTGGCCGAGACGGCCGGATCGCAGGTACTCGAAGGTCTGATCCAACGCCGTGACCGCCCCGACCCGTCCACCTACATCGGGCGCGGCAAGGTCGTCGAGTTGCGGGACGTCGTGGTTGCCACAGGGGCAGATACGGTGATCTGCGACGGCGAATTGACGCTAGCGCAGCTGCGCAATCTGGAGGACCGGGTCGGCGTGAAGGTCATCGACCGAACGGCCCTGATACTCGACATCTTCGCAGCGCATGCGAAGAGCGTCGAAGGTAAGGCTCAAGTCGAGCTGGCCCAGCTGCAGTACCTGAAGCAGCGGTTACGCGGCTGGGGTGGCAACCTCTCAAGGCAAGTCGGCGGTCGCGCGAGCGGTGGCGTCGGCATCGGTGGACGTGGTCCCGGCGAAACCAAGCTGGAGACCGATCGGCGTCGCATCAACAGCCGCATTGCCAAGTTGCGCAAGGCCCTTCGTGAGATGGACATCACTCGGGAGACCAAGCGCGCCGAACGGCGTCGTCATGAAGTCCCGTCGGTCGCCATCGTCGGGTACACCAACGCCGGCAAGTCCAGCTTGCTCAACCGGCTCACCGGGGCCGGCGTACTCGTCGACGACGCGCTGTTCGCAACGCTTGACCCAACCACTCGCCGCGCCGCGGCTGCGGACGGCCGGGTGTACACACTGACCGACACGGTGGGCTTTGTTCGCCATTTGCCACACGACCTCGTGGAAGCGTTTGCCTCGACTCTTGAGGAGTCGACCCAAGCCGACCTGCTGGTCCACGTGGTCGATGGCTCCGATCCTGACCCGATCGGCCAGATCGACGCCGTGAGAGCGGTCCTTGCCGACATAGGTGCAGCCGAGATTCCCGAGCTCATTGTGGTCAACAAGGTAGACCGGGCTACCGCTGAGGCGCTCAGCATGCTGCAGACCAGGTATCACGACGCGATGTTCGTGTCCGCGCGAACCGGTACGGGCATGCAGGAGCTGCAGGCGACCATCGAGTCGCTGCTGCCCCGGCCTGAGATCACGATTCGTGCGCTCATCCCGTACGAGCGCGGTGACTTGGTCAACCGCATCCACCAGACTGGCGAGTTTCTCAGCACCGAGCACACGGCCGCGGGCAGTCTGATCGTCGCCCGGGTCAACCCATCGCTCGCCGGGGAGCTGGTGCCGTACGAGCGGGCGACAAGTGACCCGGCGAGACGCGACTGAGCAATCCTGGCTGCAGCTCCAGGACCTGATTAGAGTTCAGCAGTGACCCGAGCGATCAAGGCTGCCAGCAGCCTTGAGGTGGACCACCGCGATGTGCTCGCGACGGCAGTCAAGGCAATCGGCGGCAGCGAACGGCCCGGTCAGGTGGAGATGGCCGACGCGATTGCTGAGTGTTTGGAGTCGGATCACCATCTCTTGGTCCAGGCTGGCACGGGCACCGGTAAGTCACTTGGCTATCTGGCTCCGGCCTTGCTGTGGTTGGTCCGGCATCCCGGCAAGCGGATCGTCGTAGCAACTGCGACCCTGGCTCTGCAAAGCCAGCTGGCCAACAATGACATTCCGGCCGCGGTGGCTGCAGTCGAGTCAGTCACCGGCCATCGACCGCAGCACGCGATCCTCAAAGGTCGTACCAACTACGTCTGTCTCCTTCGGCTGAGGGACGGCACTGCGCAAGACCAGGAAGCTCTCATTCCGGCCGGCGATCTGATCGAGTCCATCAGATCCGCGCCGCAGAGTACGCCGCAGTCAGCTTTGGGGGCGGAGGTGCTGGCGATACGCGCATGGGCTGAGGAGCAGGCCCGAGGAGCTGGGCTGGCCGACCGGGACGACGCGCCGTCCCATACCGAACGCGCATGGGCTCAAGTCTCGATCCCGGTTCGGGAGTGCTTGGGTGCGCAGCGCTGCCCGTACGGCGATGAGTGCTTTGTCGAGAGCTCACGAGACGCGGCTCGCGCGGCCGATCTCGTGGTCACCAACCATGCATTGCTCGCGATCAACGCCATGCACGGCGGCACCGCTCTTCCCGAACACAGTGCTGTGATCATCGACGAGGCCCACGAATTGGTCTCCCGCGTGACGGGCGCCGCCTCGGCGGAGCTGAGCCCACAGATAATCGAGCGGGTGGCCCGCCGGGCATTGACCTTCCTCGAGGATGAGGTTGCACTGCAATTGCTGGAGTCGGCCAAGACATTTCGCACTGTGTTGGAAAGTGCGCCTCTGGAACGCATCGAGGACCCTGACTCTGCATTCGTCACCGCCTGTGTCGCGGTGCGGAACGCCGCCCGGACCGCAGTGAGCGAACTGAGCGGCGAGGGCAACCAGGACACCAACAGACGGCAGACGGCGGCGGCGGTCAAGGAGATCTTCGACATCGCAGAACGGATGGCGGCGCTCGCCAAATCTGACGTGATCTGGGTTGCCGATCGCGAACGTTTCGGCCGCGAGGCCCGAGTGTCCCCACTGTCGGTGGCAGCGCTGATGCGAGGCCGGGTCTTCGGTGAGCACACAACCGTGCTGACCTCAGCAACGCTCAAGCTGGGCGGTGACTTCACCCCGATTGCGGCCAGTGTCGGGCTCAAGGGCAACGAGCGCCTCGACCTGGTGCCTCCAGCAAGGAATTCAGACCGTAATGGGTCATCAGCTAGTGAGCCGGAGGAGGCCGTCTCCTGGCGCGGCCTTGATGTCGGCTCACCGTTTGAATATCGCCGCCAGGGCATCTTGTATATCGCCCGGTCGTTGCCACCGCCTGGTCGCGATGGCTTGTCTGACGCCTCGATTGCCGAGATAGCCGGGCTGCTGGAGGCTTCCGATGGACGGGCCCTCGGACTCTTTTCTTCCCGTAAGGCCGCCGAAGTTGCGGCCGTCTACACCCGGAAGCGACTGCCAGCGTTGACGATTTTGTGCCAGGGCGATGCGCAGTTGCCAGAACTCACGCGGCGGTTCATTCAGGACGAGAAGGCAAGCCTGTTTGGCACGCTGTCGCTGTGGCAAGGAGTCGACGTGCCGGGTGCCACCTGCCAGCTCGTGATCATCGACCGGATCCCGTTCCCTCGCCCGGATGAGCCGCTGACCGTGGCCCGCCAGCGCGCCGTCACTGAGGCGGGCGGAAATGGGTTCATGAAAATCGCCGCAAGCCACGCCGCCCTGCTGTTGGCACAAGGGTCAGGTCGGCTGATCCGCCGCCTCAGCGACAGGGGAGTGGTGGCCGTACTCGACCCCCGTCTGGTCACCGCGCGCTATGGCACGTTCCTCAAGGCGTCCATGCCCGACATGTGGCAGACGACTGATCAACAAGTTGCGATCCAAGCCCTGCGCCGGCTGTCTGGCCAGTCTTGATCAGCTAATACGCCGGCTGTCCCGCAAGCGGACGGCCAGCACACCGCACCTAGCGGAGGTGCCTTTCCTCTGGCACGCTTGCGCTATGGAGCATACGTACGATTTCGACCTAGCGGTCATTGGCTCGGGTCCTGGCGGGCAGAAGGCTGCGATCATGGCGGCCAAGCTCGGCCACAAGGTGTGCGTCATCGACAGCAGGTCGATGGTTGGGGGCGTCTGCGTCAACACTGGCACGATCCCGTCCAAAACCCTGCGTGAGGCTGTGCTTTACCTGACCGGCATGCAGCTTCGCGACCTCTACGGCGCCAGCTACCGGGTCAAGGAGGAGATCACCATCTCCGACCTGCTGGCGCGGCTGCAGCATGTGGTCGGTCGCGAGACGGAGGTCATCCGTTCGCAACTCATGCGTAACCACATCGAGCTCGTGCCCGGTACCGCCAGCTTCCTCGATCCGCACACACTCACTATCGAGATCGAAGGCGTGGGAGCGCTCCGCACCCTAACTGCGAACTACATCGTTATCGCGACCGGTACCATGCCGGCCCATCCGTCGAATGTCGACTTCGACAGCCTGCGTGTGCTCGATTCGGATCAGATCCTCACGTTGGACACCGTGCCGGGCTCCTTGGTGGTGGTCGGCGCCGGCGTCATCGGCGTGGAGTACGCCTCGATGTTCGCCGCGTTAGGCAGCCGGGTCACGCTGGTCGAGAAGCGTGACAACATGCTCGACTTCTGCGATCCCGAAATCGTTGAATCTTTGAAGTTCCACCTACGTGATCACACCATGTCCTTCCGTTTCGGTGAGGAAGTCTCCTCGGTGGAGAGTTCCGGACGTGGCACGATCACGACGCTCGCTTCCGGAAAGAAGATCGCCGCCGAGGTCGTCATGCACTCTGCAGGTCGGCAAGGCAATACGGCGAGCTTGAGCCTCGACCTCGCGGGGCTGGAGACCGACAAGCGGGGACGGCTGGTGGTGAACTCGAACTATCAGACCGAGGTGCCGCATATCTACGCGGTCGGTGATGTGATCGGCTTCCCTGCCCTGGCCTCAACCTCGATGGACCAGGGCCGCCTTGCCGCAGCACACGCGTTCAACGAGCCAGCCAACGAGCTCCGAAGTCTGCAGCCGATCGGCATCTACACGATTCCGGAGATCTCGTTCTGCGGTAAGACTGAAGGAGAGCTGACTCGTGAGTCGGTTCCCTTCGAGGTCGGCATCTCCCGCTATCGCGAGCTGGCGCGCGGCCAGATCATTGGGGACTCATATGGCATGTTGAAGTTGATCGTGCATGCGGACACACGGGAGATCTTGGGCGTACACGTCTTCGGAAGTAATGCCACCGAGCTGGTACACATTGGCCAAGCAATCATGGGCTGCGGAGGCACGGTCGACTATCTCGTCGACACAGTCATGAACTACCCAACGTTGTCAGAGGCGTATAAGGTCGCGGCTCTCGATGTCTCGAACAAGCTTCGCGCTGTCGCCCGGTTCACTATGGAGATGGCAGCCAGCGAACCCAGCATGCTCTAAATACCGGCCCAGAGATCTTGGTCAGACTCGACGCAGCACAGCGACGACTTTGCCCAAGATTGTGGCGAGATTCCCGTCAATCGGGTCGTAGGCAGGGTTGTGTGGCATCAACCACACCTGGCTGCTCGTCCACTTGAAGGTCTTGACGGTTGCTTCGTTGTCGAGGAGGGCGGCGACGATGTCACCGTTGTTCGCTGTCGGTTGCTGCCGAACAACCACCCAGTCGCCGTCACAGATCGCCGCTTCGATCATGGAGTCCCCATGGACCTCGAGCAGGAACATGGTGCCCTCACCCACCAACTGTCGCGGGAGGGCGAAGACGTCCTCGATGCTTTCCTCCGCCAGGATGGGTCCGCCGGCGGCGATCCGTCCGAGCACAGGAACATGCACCGGTTCGGGGAAAGCGTCGCCAATACCGGTGTCGTCGCCACTTGTCTGGCGAGACCGGGCGAGGTGCCTCGTTGCTGGCCGGTCCTCACTGGGCAGGAGTACTTCCAAGGCACGCGGTCGGTTGGGATCACGGCGCAGCAAACCTTTTGCCTCCAGCATCTTGAGCTGATGCGCGACGCTCGAAGATGAGGCGAGACCTACGGCGTCGCCCATCTCTCGGATACTGGGTGGATAGCCGCGCCTGTCGACGGTCTCCTTGATCACTTCCAGGATGCGGCGTTGCCGAAGTGTCAATCCGTCGGCGTCGGTGGGCCCGTCCGGAAATGACGTGAAAGGCGCGCTGTCGCCCAGCTGAGCTGCCACATCGCTTTCGCGGGGCCGGCCACGCCGCCCACTGGGCTGCGGGTACTTCGGGTCGGTTTGTGCCATAAGGCTGACGATAGAGAACTACGTCGCAAGATTCAAACATTTGTTCGAGCGTGTTGTCGATCTTGGCGTCGTTTGGCATTTCTGCCGCCGGAACTGTCGGAGGCAGATGATTCGCTACTTAGCGACACGCCTCGAATATTTGTACGAATGTTCTTGGGACTGTCGTGAAGATGCGATACAAATCAAACGTACGTTCTATCGAACGTCAGTTCGATGGCTCTAAGGAGATAAAGATGAGCGCGATCACTGTCGCAGTACCGCACTCCCATCGCTCCGTTGGCCAGCTGCGAACTGCTCAGACGAGCGCACCACCGTGCCCGATCGTCGCGGCTCCGGCCACCGTTGGTGGGGAAAGGTCGAGCGATCGAGCAATCTCTGATTGGCGGCTCACCGATCGCGGCATCGTTGTAGTCATGATGATCGCCGCGATGATCTTGACGGCGGCAATTGCGGTTATCGGCATCACCGCCGTACGCGTCACCGGCCCGGGTGGCGATGCCGGCCTCCACGAGGCGCGGCAGGCGCAACACTAGACTCGGCCCAGAGGCAGCAGCCTCAGCCGATGTCGTGGCTCATCTGATCGATGCAGACTGCCGTGGCCAGCAAGAGAGCGTCGTCTTCGCCCGGTTTGATCTCAATGCCATAGGTGTCGCGTACGCGGAACCAGCGACGCGAGACCTCGGCCACCTCGTCCCCGCCGCGCTCGATCTTGTACTCATGGTCGACGATGTTGCCCTTCGCCTCCATGTCGTCGCCGCCGTCGACGTCGATTGAAAAGCGGTCGCGGAGCGGGGTCAGCAGTGCCTTCTTCACCGTGGCGATCTGACGTCCATCGCGCTCAATCTCCATCGTGTCTTTTACCCGGAGCTTCTTCTCCTGGATCGAATACAGCTCATCCCCGCGAGGCGACTGGAGCTGCAGCGTGTCGCGTAACCGAAGCGCCTTTCCGTTGACCTTGAAGGCGCGCTCGCCCCTCTCGTTCTCAATCCAGAAATCATCGCCGATCGCGAAGAGCTTCTCCTGCATCCGGTACCTCGTCGGCCTCGCTTCCTCCCGACGGCCTCGCAACAGTGGCATCGTCTGTTCCTTTCGTCGATATCTCCGGCGACGTTACGGCATTGCCATCAGGCCTGGGACGCTGGTCAAGATCAAGAGCCGCGTGTGTCCACCGCTTCGTTGACCACAATGGTTTTCATGATCTTGTCAGCGAACGTTTGTTTCTTGTCGTCCCACAGCGGCCAGAGATAGCCCACAACCGTAAGAGCGTCGAGAATGTGGACAAGATCGCGGATGAACGCGTTCTTCGCACCGATCGGTGTGTTGGTCTGCTCGCCGATCAGCCTGATCTTGGTCATCCGCTTGCCCAGCGACTGGCCAGTCTTGCCGGCGATCATCCAACGGTTGTAAGCGACCCATGCCAGGCTGGCGAGTATCACGCTGAGACCAATGATCATCGCAACGGCTGCGGTCTCGAAGTCGGGAGTCGATTCGCTGGACCGGGAGAGCTCGATGACCGCGACCAGATAGCCAGCGAAGAAGATGATCAAGCCGACATATGTCGGGCCCTGGTCGATCAGCCTTGCCCGCATCCGCTGGCCCCACACGGCGTAGTCGCTTCGCGGAGGCGCCCCGAAGTATGCCGGCCCAGGTGAGTAGCCCGGACTTGCCGGCGGCTCCAGAAAGGACGGCTGCGGATTGGCCGAAGATGCCGCTGGCCATTGACTGCGGTACTGGTCGGTCATGAGCGTCCTTGAGGTCAGCTGCGACGTGGTGAGTGTAGGCGATTGGTGTCTGCGCGGACCCGACGATGCAGTCAAGGGGGCACTACTCAGGTGCGGGCACAATGAGAACGTGGCGGTCTCTACTGACGTCCGACCATTTCGGGCCACACGCGCAGCGGGAGTCGTCGGCGCATTCTTTGCCGGCGGGCTGGCTCTCAGCGCGCTCTACGCAACCACCGGTGTGGGCTTGCCGTGCCCGTTCCGTGCCCTTACCGGCTGGGACTGCCCGCTGTGTGGGGGCACCCGGATGGGTGACGCGCTGCTCCATGGCGACGTGCTAGCCGCATTCGGATACAACCCACTCGCCCTGATCGGCCTGCTGATCGTTGGCGTACTTGGCGGTGTGTGGACTGTTGAGGCGGCCGGTGGACCGGCCGTCCGCTTGCCGCGTCGATTGGCCGAGCGCCTGCGTCGCATACGTCCCGCCCAGTGGTTGGTGGTTGGCCTGCTCGTCGCGCTGATCTACACCATCACGCGGAACCTGGTCTGACCAAGACCGTGGAGCGGGCTGTCATCCACGAAACGGAAAGCGGTCACATCCGACACGGCTGAATCGATCAAGAGCTGCTGTTGTTGACCACTTTTCGCGAGGTGAAACCAATGGACGCGCGACGCCAGAGTGAAAAGTGTCAGTGTTCTTGCGGAGAATGGTTCTTGGACGTACGGTATCCATATCTAGTAGTTACAACCATGTGGTTCATCCACAAGTTGTGGTTAGAAACTCACAGAAGTCCACAGACAGTCCACAGGATCGCCCGCCAGATCCACAGGCCTGTCCCCAGATCTGTCCGCGAACTGCAGAAAGGAGCCGGAGGATGCACTGCCCGTACTGCCGGAATTCCGACTCCAAGGTGCTCGACTCACGGACGACCGACGACGGAGCGAGTATCCGCCGACGTCGGCAGTGCCCATCCTGTGAGCGGCGATTCACCACCATTGAGCAGATGCAGCTGGTCGTGGTGAAACGTAGCGGCGTCGTCGAGCCGTTCAACCGCGACAAGGTGATCAACGGCGTTCGCAAGGCCTGCAAGGGACGGCCGGTCAGCGAAGACCAGCTCGCCCGCCTGGGACAGCTGGTCGAGGATTCGCTACGGACCCTCGGTCAGCCCGAAATACCGGCCGATGAAGTCGGAGTTGCGATCCTGGGACCGCTTCGCGAGCTTGACCAGGTTGCGTACCTCCGCTTCGCAAGCGTCTATCGCCAGTTCCGGTCAGTGGAGGATTTCGAGGCCGAGATTGCGCTGCTTCGCATCGAGCAAGAGCCGACCGGGATCGAGCCGCTTATCCCAGATCGCGTAGCCGACAACAAGATGAGCGACTTCGTGCCGCACCGGCTGACCCCAGCTCGGGAGCGCACCGGTGGTCAACCTGAACCACCCTGAGACCCAGAGCGCTCCTCTTGGCCACGCTGAGCAAGCTCCGAGCTGCCTTAGGCCAGGCGGGAACAACTAACCAGACGTCGGAGCCATTCCCCAATCAATCGACGCCAGTGATGGCGCCGGTAGCTCACAGAAAGGCAGAAATGACCGAAACCACCCGTTCGGCGAATGGGCGATCGGAAAGCGAGAGTTCAACGCGGAAACCCGCAGGGCTGACCATCGAGCGTGTCTTCACGTCTGGGGAACATCCGTATGACGAGGTGACGTGGGAACGCCGTGACGTGGTGCAGACGAACTGGAAGACCGGTGAGGTCGTCTTTGAACAGAAGGGTGTCGAATTCCCGGACTCTTGGAGTGTCAATGCCTCCACCATCGTCACCACGAAGTACTTCCGTGGTGCGCTCGGCACGCCGGCCCGTGAGCAAAGCCTCCGGCAACTCATCGACCGTGTGGTGAAGACCTACCGCAAGGCGGGGGAGGACTTCGGGTATTTCGCCAATCCTCAGTCAGCCGAGATTTTCGAACATGAACTCACCTGGATGTTGTTGCACCAGTACTTTTCGTTCAATTCCCCTGTCTGGTTCAACGTCGGCACTGCCTCTCCGCAGCAAGTATCGGCGTGTTTCATCTTGTCGGTGGACGACTCGATGGACTCGATCTTGAACTGGTACCGGGAGGAAGGATTCATCTTCAAGGGTGGCTCGGGTGCCGGCCTGAACCTCTCGCGGATCCGCTCCTCGAAGGAGCTGCTGAGCTCGGGTGGCACCGCTTCCGGCCCTGTTTCGTTCATGCGGGGTGCCGATGCAAGTGCGGGAACGATCAAGTCCGGAGGAGCGACCCGCCGCGCCGCCAAGATGGTCGTGCTCGACGTGGATCATCCCGATATCGAGGAGTTCATTGAGACCAAGGCTCGCGAGGAGAACAAGATCCGGGCGCTGCGCGATGCCGGATTCGACATGGACCTGGGCGGCCGCGACATCACATCCGTCCAGTACCAGAACGCCAATAATTCCGTCCGGGTGACTGATGAGTTCATGCGAGCGGTTGAGGACGGCGGCGATTTTGCACTGCGTGCGCGCACCGATGGTCGGGTTCTCGAGACTATGAACGCTCGTGATCTGTTCAACAAGATGGCTAAGGCAGCCTGGGAATGCGCCGATCCCGGCATTCAGTACGACGACACCATCAACGACTGGCACACCAACCCCGAGACCGGTCGGATCACCGCATCTAATCCGTGCTCGGAATATATGAGCTTGGACAACAGCTCGTGCAACCTGGCCAGCCTCAACCTGCTCAAGTTCCTACGGGATGACGACACCTTCGACGCGCAAGCGTTCGAACAGGCGGTGGAGTTGATCATCACCGCAATGGACATCTCGATCTGCTTCGCCGATTTCCCGACCGAAGCGATTGCGCGTACCACCCGCGACTACCGGCAACTCGGCATCGGCTACGCCAACTTGGGTGCGCTGCTCATGGCCACCGGCCATGGCTACGACTCCGAGGGTGGCCGCGCCTTCGCGGCGGCGATCACCTCGCTGATGACGGGCGTCTCCTATCGTCGCTCGGCGGAGCTGGCGGGCATCGTCGGACCGTACGAGGGTTACGCACGCAACGCCGATGCCCACAAACGCGTGATGCGTAAGCACCAGGCGGCCAACGACGCGCTGCGTACGGTGGACACCCTGGGCGCTGAGATCCGTAAACGGGCCACCGCCGCTTGGGATGGAGTGATCAAGATCGGTGAAGCGAATGGGTACCGGAACGCGCAGGCTTCTGTGATCGCGCCCACCGGGACTATTGGCTTCATGATGGACTGCGACACCACCGGAATCGAGCCAGACTTCTCGCTGGTGAAGTTCAAGAAACTGGTGGGTGGTGGCTCGATGCAGATCGTCAACCAGACCATTCCCCGCGCCCTGAAGAAACTGGGCTACGCCGACGAGACGGCCGAGGCGATCATTGAATACATCGCGGAGCATGGTCACGTGATCGATGCGCCTGGTCTGAAGCCGGAGCACTACGAGGTGTTCGACACGGCGATGGGGCAGCGGGCGATCAAGCCAATGGGCCATGTCCGGATGATGGCTGCGGGTCAGCCGTTCCTGTCGGGAGCCATCTCCAAGACCGTGAATCTGCCGGAAACAGCGACGGTGGAGGAGATTGCCGATGTCTACCTCCAGGGCTGGAAGCTCGGCCTCAAGGCGCTAGCGGTCTACCGTGACAACTGCAAGGTTGGTCAGCCTCTCAGCGACGGTAAAGCCGGCAAGGCGGATGATAAGAAGTCAGAAGCCGTCGAGACTGAGGTCGTGGAGAAGGTGGTCTACAGGCCGACCCGTAAGCGACTGCCGAAGTCGCGCCCGAGCCGGACGACGTCATTCTCTGTGGGCGGAGCCGAGGGCTACATGACCTCTGGTTCGTACCCCGACGATGGTCTGGGCGAGGTGTTCCTGAAGCTCGGCAAGCAGGGCTCGACTCTTGCGGGCGTGATGGATGCCTTCTCCATTGCCGTATCCATCGCCCTGCAGTATGGGGTGCCACTGGAGACTTTCGTCCAGAAGTTCACCAACCTGAAGTTCGAGCCCGCTGGCTTGACCGACGACCCAGACATCCGGATGGCGCAGTCGATCATGGACTACATCTTCCGGCGGTTGGCCTTGGATTACTTGTCCTTCGAGGAGCGAGCCGAACTCGGTATCTACACCGCGACCGAGCGGGCGCGTCAGGTTGAAACCGGGTCATACCTGCCGGCGGAGGAAGAGCTCACCGAGGCGGAGTCGCTCAAGAACGATCCGGGCGACGAGGTCCGAACGGACGAGATGGACAGAGCCGGAGCAAAGCCCGCCCCCGTCACCGCCCGTACCACATCGGAGCTCTTCGAAGAGATCACCGGTACCAGCGTCGATGCGCCGCTTTGCCTCACCTGCGGCACCAAGATGCGCCCCAGCGGCAGCTGCTACGTCTGCGAAGGGTGCGGATCGACTAGCGGTTGCAGCTGAAAGCGACAGGCGCCCCTTGATCTCCGGGCCGGCGGGTTCCGCCACCGCCGGTCACGCGGCAACGGTCCTAGCCCGTACGATCGCAGCTCTGGCCGGCCCGGACGCCCGACCCCGCGCCGACCAGGTGCGTGCTGTCGAGCAGCTCGTGGAGCACCGGCGCCGGGTCCTGGTCGTGCAGGCCACGGGCTGGGGCAAGTCGGCGGTCTACTGGGCGGCTACGGCAGCACTGCGCGAGCTGGGCGCCGGGCCGACCCTGGTTGTCTCACCGTTGCTGGCGCTGATGCGCGACCAGATCGCGGCGGCCGCACGGGCTGGCCTGCGCGCCGCCACCATCAACTCCACCAACGTTGACGACTGGTCGAGCGTGCTGGACGAGCTGCGCAGCGGCCGGCTGGACATATTGCTGATCTCGCCGGAGCGGCTGGCCAACCCGCGGTTCGCCGCCGAGCTACCCGAGCTGCTGGGCGGCTGCGGGCTGCTGGTCATCGACGAGGCCCACTGCGTGTCGGATTGGGGCTTCGACTTCCGACCTGACTACCAGCGGCTTACCCGCACGCTGCTGCAACTCGCAGCCGACACGCCCGTGCTGGCTACGACCGCTACGGCCAACCAGCGGGTCACCGCGGACGTGGCGGCCCAACTCGGGTCGGAGACTGTCACGTTGCGGGGCTCGCTCGCCCGGGCCTCTCTCCGGCTCGCCGTGGTGCCCGGCCTCAGCACACTCGAGGGGTACGCCTGGGTGACCGAGGCGCTGCGCATGCTCCCGGGCTCGGGCATCGTTTACGTGCTGACCGTGGCCGAGACCGAGCGAGTGGCCGCGTTCCTCGACGATCAGGGGCTGGATGTCGCTGCGTACTCGGGACAGTCCGACAACCGCGAGGCCCTAGAGGGTCGGTTGCGGCGCAACGAGATCAAGGCGTTGGTGGCGACCTCAGCGCTGGGGATGGGCTTCGACAAGCCCGACCTTGCCTTCTGCATCCACCTTGGCTCACCGGCTTCGCCGGTGGCCTACTACCAGCAGATCGGCCGGGCCGGGCGTGCACTGGACGACGCCATCGCGGTCTTGGTGCCCGGACCGCCCGACGAGCGGATCTGGGAGTACTTTGCGACGTCTGGCATCCCGACCGATGAGCAGGTGGAACGCATCCTGGGCACGCTCGCCGACGGCTCGCAGTCGCTGGGCGGCATCGAGACGGCTACCGGCATCCGCCGCGGCCGGCTCGAGGCGCTGCTCAAGATCTTGGCGGTGGACGATGTGGTCGCGAAGACCCGCGACGGCTGGGAAGCGACCGGCCGGGCGTGGTACTTCGACGAGCCGAAGTGGTCCGATCTGCAGCGGGTACGGGCCGCCGAGGCAGACCTGATGCGCGGGTATGCCCGCGGCGCTGGCTGCCTGATGCAGTTCCTCCAACGCGCCCTGGACGACCCCGATCCACGGCCCTGCGGTCGCTGCTCGGTATGCGACGGCCGCTTGCCGGCGCCTGGCTCGCGACCCAGCGCCGAGCTGGTGGAGGCGGCAAGGCGGTTCCACCGTGGCCGGGACGTGGTGATCGAGCCCCGGAAGCTCTGGGTGAGCGGCCTGCCTGGGCGCAGGGGCAAGATCGTGGGTGCGGCGCCGGGTCGGGCGCTGGCATACGCTGACGACCCGGCATGGGGCGACGCGCTGCGTGGGCTGTGGCAGCGGGACGCCGCTGCGCCGCCGGAGGTGCTGGACGGTCTGGTGCAGGCGCTGGTGCGCTGGTCGGCCAGCTGGGAGCGGCCGGTCGCGGTCGTGCCGATGCCATCCCGGCGGTTCCCGCTGCTGGTCGGTTCGCTCGCCGAGCATGTGGCGCGGGTCGGCCGGTTGCCGCTGGTCGAAGCCGTGGTCGTGACAGGGCCGCCTCCGACAGCCGAGGCCGCGTCGGCCGTGCGGGCACGGGACCTACTGGCCCGGACGAGTGTGCGCGACGGTGTCATGTTCGACGGTCCTGTACTGCTGGTCGACGACACCGTACGGACCCGCTGGACCCTGACGGTCGCTTCGGCGTTGCTGGCGGAAGCCGGCGCCACCCAGGTACTGCCTCTGGCCATCCATCTGCTGCCGTGACCCCGCTTCCTCCGACACTCGTGGGAACACTTCTGGCCTGTACGCGTTACCACAACATGGCGGATGAGCGTGACCGTGAGGCGATGGATGCCTACTCCGCCGCGGTGACAACGGTGGTTCAACGGGTCTTGCCGAGCGTGGCGAGCCTGAGAGTCCGGTCCCGGCTGGGCGAAGGCGCCGGCAGCGCGAGTGTGTTGACTACTGATGGCTTTATGTTGACCAGCGCCCATGTCATCGAGGGATCCAGTGAGGTGGTGGCTGGCTTCGCGAACGGCACCGAGACAACTGCCGATGTGGTCGGCAAAGATGCCTTCTCCGATCTGGCTGTGCTACGCGCCCGCGGTGAGGTTCCCGGGCCGGTAACGCTCGGCGACGCGAGCCGGCTGCAGGTCGGTCAACTGGTGGTCGCTGTTGGCAACCCGCTCGGTTTGGCCGGAAGCGTCACCGCGGGGATCATTTCGGCACTGGGCCGGTCGCTGCCGACCAGGCAGGGCCGGGTGGTCGACGAAGTGATCCAAACCGACGCCGCCCTCAACCCAGGCAACAGCGGTGGTGTGCTGGCCGACAGCCGGGGGCGCATGGTCGGGGTCAATACCGCGGTGGCTGGTATCGGCGTAGGCCTCGCAGTGCCGATCAACGAAACAACAGAGCGCATCATCAGCGCTTTGATGACCTCCGGTCGCGTACGCCGTGCCTGGCTCGGCATTGCGGGGAGTCAAGCTCCGCTGCCGCCGCCGCTGGCTGCCAAACTCGGCCGGCGGGATGGCCTTCGAGTGGCTCAGGTGATTACCGGGAGTCCGGCAGACAGTGCTGGGCTGAGATCCGGTGACATCGTCGTCGCCGTCGCCGGCACATCACTTGGTTCAAGCACGGAGCTGCAACGCCGCATGGTGGAAGACGCCATTGGACGCCGGGTGGAGATCACCGTCTGGCGGAACGGCGCTTTGGTCGACGTCATCGCCGTGCCGCGTGAGCTCACCGAATCGACGAGCTGAGCCAAAGGAATTGCCTTCACTGCAAGGGAAAGGGTGACTGCCCCCAGGCTGGTAGATCGCTGAGTTCCACCGAGGCAACCCACTTAACCCACCAGAATCCTCGCCGATGAGGTGCCAGCAGGCGTACCGGCGCACCGTAGGCAGGCCGCAGTGGCACCCCCTGAAACGCGGTAGCCAGCCACAAAGAACCTGCCTCGTCCGCGGGAAAGCGGCGGCGATACCCGGTGATGCTCACGACCTCGATGCTGGCGGCTGCAGCGAGCTGTTCGGCAGAGAGCAGGTTGGCAAGCCCGACGGCTGTCCACTCCGCGTCGGTGAACCAGCCGCTGGTGCAGTCGAGCCGGGCGGCGACAGTGGCGGAGCGCGATGCGAGATCGGAAACGGTCAACTCTTTTCCGGCGACATGGACGCGGTGATCGGCTGCAACCATCGGGACCTGATCGAAAAGCCACATCGTTGCCGGAACGGCGTTCGGGCTGAGGTGATGGGACCCGGTTGCGATTCTGCTCGCAGATGCCGATCCGGCCAGCCGACCTAGGCCCTCAAGCGTGCCGTATGTCGCAGCAACGCCGACAGCCAGAGCGCCGGTACGCAGTAGCGTGCGGCGTGATAAATCGCGGCGGCGCAGGCGTTGCCGGCGATGACGCAGGAGGTGCCAAGCGAGCAGCGGTGCGGCCAGCACTGCAGCCCCCACGTGTACCTGCATCGGACTAATTCGCCAGATCACGCCGTATCCACCAAACACCTCGAGGAAGCCCGCAATGACGCAGACTGCGATCAGCCCGACCAACGCCAGGCTGGCGGCTTGCAGGGCAGGAGCGCGGCGAACGATCACCGACTTCCAGGGCACGAGCACAATGACAGCCAGCCCAAACAGCCCATGGATCACCGTTGCGAGCTTGGCGGGAACAGGCGTGCCTGCCGCGAAGGCCAGGCCACCGGTCAGCGCGGCACAGATGAGGACGAGGAGCAGTGCCACATTGGTACGCCGACCTGCACCGCGCAGGCCTCCGAGCGAGCTGAGCCAGCGCCTGATCATCACCACATCACTGCGGGGGACTGCGGAGGCAGGACGACGTAGGGCCGCAGCCACGCGGCCCGCTGGAGCAGCCCGTTCATGCGCTGGTTGAGATCAGCCGGAGCTGTCCCGTTGACCGCTCGATCATGGAGGAAGGCCACTTCGGTCATGGTCTGCTGGTACGCGCGGACGGCATCAGCGGCGGGCTTGCCGCCGACGCGCTTGGCGTAGGCGCGTGCCGACATGCGATCTGAGAGTCGGGCTATCCAGCGGATCTCTTCGGGCCGGATCCAGCCCATTTGCGCGACCTGCTGGAGTGCCGAGGTGATCAGCTTGCCCTCCCGGGAGCGAGCCCAGACCGCGACCGCCAGTATCACGATCAACAGCGGCAGGAAGATCGCGATGTACGCGAACAAGAACCCGTTTCCGCCCCAGAAGGTACTGCCGTTCCAAATCGCGTGCAGAACGACAGCCGTCAGGAACCCAAGGATCGGCGCCAGAACGCGCACGCCCGGGCGACGCGTCGCTACGGCGATCCCAATGCCCAGTCCTGTTGCGGCCGTGAACAGCGGGTGCGCGAACGGGCCCATGATGCCGCGGAGGAAGAACGTGATACCGAGCTGGCCCGACTGCAGCGACTGCAGGTAGTAGACGATGTCCTCAACGAAGGCGAATCCGATCCCGACCAAGGCGCCGTACACAATGCCATCGAGCGGGCCATACAACTCGGCACGGCGAAAGATGACGACTGCCACCAGAAACAGACCTTTGCCGAGCTCCTCGACCAGTGGCGCGGCGACTGCCAGGTTGATGAATTCATTGGTTCCTGACAGCCCGAACACCAATTGCTCGCCCACGAAGCTAAAGCCGACAGCGGCGACGGCACCCCAGCCAAATGCCGCGAGCCGGTAGCGCACAGGTTCTGGCTCATAACGATCAAGCCAGAAGCAGATCAAGATCATCACTGGAAAGGAGACCGCCGCCAAAAGGGTGGCGATCAACGCCCCCGCCGGCCCACCGAGCAGGAAGATCAAGATCGCAATCAGTAGGCCGCCCAGGCCGAGAACGATCACTGTCACCCACGTCAACGCGGATCGGGGACGGTGCAGTAATGCAGGCGGTGCAACAGGAGGCATCGCTGGACGCGGTATGCCCGCCGGTAGCATCGCGGGGTCCATCACTGCATCTCCGTTCCTATCGCGGTCCACCCAGGTGTGAGCTGACCGCCTCACTCAACGATAGGCAGATGACGCGCCAGCTCGTTCACGCCCAGCGGGGGGTTCCCGGGGTGGAGAATGAGCAGCTATGACCGAGAAGATATCCGCGGAGGACAGGGCACGGCGCCAGCAGGAGCAAGCCGCCGGGTTCGACGCGATCGGCTCCCGCTATGACGATGTGTTCCCCCACAAGGATGGCCAGGTCAAGGCTGTGGAACAGCTATTGACCCGTCTCCCCAGCGGCGCACGCGTACTCGATATCGGGTGCGGCACCGGCATTCCGACCGCACAGCAGCTCGTCACGGCTGGTTGTGAGGTCACCGGTATCGACATCTCGCTCGTCATGCTCGATCTCGCGCGCCGCAATGTGCCGGAGGCGACGTACCTGCAGCGGGACGCCGTCGATGTCGATGCCAGCCTCGGCCGCTTCGACGCTGTGGTGGCGTTCTTCTCGCTGCTGATGTTGCCCAGAGGGGAGATTGTCACCACGCTCGAGCGGATCGGTGAACTGCTGACGCCAGCGGGCTGGCTGGCCCTGGGCATGGTGGAAGCGGACCTTGACGACGTGGAACTGCCCTTCCTCGGCTTGCCACTGCGAGTGTCGGGTTGGCCTCGTGGGCAGCTTCGTACGGTGGTCGAGGCCGCCGGATTCGAAGTCCATGCGGAAGACGTCCGCGTCTATGACCCGCCCGCCCCTGATGCCCCACCCGAGATCCAAATGTTCCTTCTCGCCAAGCGGACGTAGCGGGAAGGCTGCCGCGTACAGTCGCCGGTATGGAGGTGCTGCCGGCAGTTCATCCACGACCCGGCCTACCTTCTCGGGTCAGCGTCTACGAGGTTGGGCCTCGCGACGGATTGCAGGCCGAGAAGGCGGTGGTGCCGCTGCCGGTCAAATTGCAGCTAATCGACCGGCTCGCCGCAGCTGGCCTTGTCGTCATCGAAGCAACCAGCTTCGTCTCACCACGCTGGGTTCCTCAACTGGCTGATGCCGACGAGCTGATGGCAGCGCTACGGCGGCGCCCCGGCGTGCGCTATCCAGTGTTGGTTCCCAATGAGCGCGGCTTCGAGCGAGCTCTGGCGGCTGGGGCAGACGAGCTCGCGATCTTCGTCTCTGCCACCGAGAGCTTCGCGGAGCAGAACTTGGGAACAACAGTGGAGGGTGCCCTCGAGATGGCAGCACCGGTCGTCACGGCGGCCCGAGCCGGCAGGATTCCCGTGCGGGGTTATGTTTCGATGTGCTTCGGTGACCCTTGGGAAGGGCAAGTTGATCCTGCACGTCCGGCGGACATTGCGGCCCGCCTGGCTGAGCTCGGCTGCTCGACTATCAGCCTCGGTGACACGATCGGCGTTGCCACGCCAGGTCAGGTGGTCGCGGTGTTGGAGCGCACGGATTCAGCAGGAGTTCCGCGGAACCAGATTGCGCTGCACCTCCACGACACCTACGGCCAGGCTCTGGCAAACGTTCTGACCGGTCTGGAGGCTGGAATCACCGAGTTCGACTCATCAGCCGGGGGACTCGGCGGCTGCCCGTACGCGAAATCAGCGACTGGCAATTTGGCGACCGAGGATCTTGTGTGGATGCTCGATGGTCTTGGCATCGAGACCGGCGTGAGCCTGCCGGCTCTGGTCGAGACCAGCCGTTGGCTCGCCACCGAATTGGGCCGGCCGTCGCCTTCGCGCGTAGTCGCCGCGTTGGGCAGTTGAACACCTGCGGCGTTAGTGTCGTCGTCTTGGCTGGGAGGGGCGGATATGGCCGACATCGATGACTTCGACCTCGACCGAAGTACCGCTCAAGCCTGGGCTGAGTTCCAGAGCCGGTTGAGTGAAGTCATCTCCATGATCGATGACTCGGCCGACCTCACCATCGGAACTGAGTCCGAGAGCGATGGTCCGCCGCCGTTCGTGAGACTCAGCAGCCCACGCCGGGATGTGATCAGGTGTGAGGCTGCCAGCAACGCGGTGCTTGGAGATGATTTTCAGCTTTCTTCCGAACAGCTCACAGAGATGGAACGGCTCGGATGGCAGCCGCCCACCGCCGGCGGTGAGACTTCCTCAGCTGCGGAAGTGGCCGAGCCAACAGCCAATTTCTGGATCGAGCTGCCTCAGCTCGAATCTGATCGGATAAGCGAGCTCACCGTTTCTGCGCTGCGCGATGTCTACGGCGTCCAGCACCCGATCTTCCTTGCCCCTGACCAGCTCGCTGAAGTGCTCCAGCCGACTCCGCCGCCCATTGAGCGCGCCGCTTCGATCAGCGTTCTGGAGGTGGAGCGGGCCGACCTCCTGACGACCATGCCCCGTGACCAGCAACATCTCAACGAGTTGGTCGACGCCGAGCTCGCCGAGATGTACGGCCATCAGCCAATTCGCGACGCCGAAGGAGACGTCGCGATCCGAGTCGGATCGACAATGCTCTTCCTCCGGACCTCCCAGGACGGTCAGGAGGTTGTGATCTTCGCCGCAGTGGTGCATGACGTCGCTGGGCGGTCGCGCGCCGCCGAAGTACTGAACGATCTGAACGTTGAGGCTCGGTGGGTGAAGTTTCAGCTCATCCGGGACCGGGTGTTCGTGACCATTTCGGTGTTGTCCCGGCCGTTCGTACCGGCCCATCTACACCAGGCTGTCCGCATCCTCTCTGAGGTAGCCGACGGCATCGATGATGAGCTGGCGGCAAAACTCGACGGTCGCACGACCTTCACTGAGCACGACGGGCCGCACTGAACGACCCTTCTCGCCGCGGGCTCTGGGCAAGCTGTGTACCAAGGTCGTACCGGCAGTCGCAGGTAGATTGGTCCTCATGATGGATCCTCGGCAGCTCTACACCTTGGACGAGGCTGTGGTAGCCAAGCTCAAGGACCATCGCCCCGTGCTGATCCATCAGCTGGACGGCTTTGTGGACGCCGGGCAGGCCGGCCGATTGTTTTCGGCAAACCTGCTGGAGAACCTCGAGCATGAGGTGCTCGCCGAATTCGATCATGATCAGCTGCACGACTACCGCAGTCGCCGACCAGCGATGATCTTCGACACCAATCAGTGGAAGTCATACGCGGACTTGCATCTGCGCATCTACCGCGTCAAAGACGGCCACGGAGAGATATTCCTGCTGTTCAGCGGACCTGAGCCCGACGTGCAGTGGGAGCGGCTAGCCGCCGCTGTCGTGGGCCTGATCGAGCAGCTCGGCGTCCGGATGACTGTAGGCGTACATGGCATTCCCATGGCGGTGCCTCACACCCGTCCCATTACGTTGACTGCGCACGCTACAGACGCCTCGCTGGTCAAGGGGTACCGGAGCTGGATCGACCGTGTCGAGGTGCCTGCCAGCTTCACGGGCTTGCTGGAGTTCCGCCTGGGACAGCTCGATCGCAAGGCCATGGGTTTTGCCGCGCATGTCCCGCACTATCTGGCGCAGGCGTCATTTCCGCAGGCCACTCTCACCCTGACCCGCTCCCTTAACCAAGCCACTGGCCTGGCGGTGCCGCTCGAACCGTTGGAGAAGGCGTCCGTCAGCAACCTGGCTGACATTGCCGAGGAGATGTCCACCTCGACAGAGGTTCAGGAATTGGTAGCGACGCTGGAGCAGCAGTACGACGCCATGCAAGCCGAACAACCGGATCGGGTGCCGAGCGCGGAGGAGATCGCCGCAGAGTTCGAGAGGTTCCTCGCCGAGCGCGAGAAGGACGACTGAGCTGCGGCTGCCTGACGCGGCTACTCATGCCGCCCTTGTGGAGCGGCTCCGAGCCGCGGGCTGCGTATTCGCCGAGGCTGAGGCTGAGCTGCTGCTGACGACGGCGACGCCCGACAAGCTGGAACAGATGGTCCAGCAGCGGACGAGTGGAGTCCCATTGGAGCAGGTCCTCGGCTGGGCTGAGTTCGGCGGCCGACGGGTTGAGATGGCACCCGGTGTCTTCGTGCCGCGGCGGCGTACCGAGCTCCTGCTGCGACACGCGCTCATGCTTGCTCCGCCACAAGCAGTGGTTGTCGAGCTGTGCTGCGGTTCGGCCGCGCTAGCACTGGCTCTGGCCTGGACCCTGCCACAGGTTGAGCTCTACGCCACCGACATCGACCCTGTTGCGGTGCAGTGCGCCCGCCAGAACCTGGCTGGTCTCCCCGGCTTTGCGAGCGTTCTACAAGGCGATCTCTATGAGCCGCTGCCTCATTCACTAGCGGGTCGGGTGGATCTGCTCCTCGCGAATGCTCCATATGTGCCGACCGGTTGGATCAGGCTCATGCCACCCGAGGCCCGCCTGTACGAACCTCGGGTCGCTTTGGACGGTGGCGCAGACGGGATGGACGTCGTGCAGCGCATCATCGCCGGAGCCGGACGCTGGCTCGCACCGGATGGACGACTGCTGTTGGAGACCAGCAGGAGCCAGGCGTCTGCGGTCGTTGCAACGCTCGAGTATCACAAAATGGCGGGCCGGATCGTCACTTCCGATGAGCTCGACGCAACCGCGGTCATCGGCTGGCGGACCAGGACTGGCAGTCCGGACAACCACCTCGGAGCCGGGCATTAGGCTCCTCGTGTGCCGCAGTCTGTCGCCGAGCTCATCGACCTCCTGGACTTGGAGGAGATTGAGATCGGACTCTTCCGGGCGCGGCAGCCCGACACTCAGTTGCAAAGGGTCTTTGGCGGACAGGTGTTGGCCCAGGCCCTCGTGGCAGCCGCGCGGACGGTGCCGGTAACCCGCGTCCTGCATTCGTTGCATGCCTATTTCCTGCTTGCCGGCCGGACCGACATTCCGATGGTTTACGACGTCGAGGCGGTACGCGATGGCGGCTCGTTCTCGTCCCGGCGGGTGGTGGCCCGACAAGGTGGCAAGGTGATCTTCTACCTGTCTAGCTCCTTTCACGAGCTGGAGGAGGGCTTTGAGCACCTTGACCCGATGCCGGAGGACGTTCCACCGCCAGAGCAGTGTCCGAAGCTCGGTGAGGTGCTCTTCAAGGCATCAGGGCGGCCAATCTCGTTCTGGGAACGTGAGTGGGGAGCGCTGGACGTCCGCTACGTCGGCGACTCTCGGCCAGGAGGCGTGCTAGCCAATGCTCGTCATCCGGCCCGCGCTCGGGTTTGGGTACGCGCGGATGGGACGCTGCCTGACGACCGTCGGCTCCATCATGCGGCGCTCGCCTATGCCAGCGACCTCACGCTGCTTTCGGCAACCACAGTGCCGCACGGCGTCTTGATCGGCCTCAATGTACAAGCCGCCTCAATCGATCACGCCATGTGGTTTCACCGGCCATTTCGGGCCGATGATTGGTTGCTCCACGATCAGGTCTCACCGTCCGCTTCGAATGGCCTCGGGCTCGGGACCGGTCGCCTCTTCCAAAACGGCGTACTGGTCGCCAACGTTGCCCAAGAAGGCCTCATCCGTCCCCTCCGTAACTCCTAACCGCCGGCTCCCTGCGCCCACCATCGAACACCTGCTGAAGCAGAGCCAAAAAAATCGGGCGATCCGGTGGGGGAAGTCCGGATCGCCCTTGGGGCTGCTGGGAAGCGAGGTCGTGGCGCGTGGGGGTTACGCAGCCAGGACCGACTTCCCCCGCAGCTTGGCAATGGCATGGCGCTCGATCTGACGGACGCGCTCTGCGGTGATTCCCCAGATTGCGCCGATATCAGCAAGCTTGGCCTGACGGCCATCAATGAGTCCGTAACGGCGGCGAACGACGTCGGCTGAGCGCTCGTCCAGCGAGGCGAGCATGTTCTCCAGTCGTGCGTGCTCCTCAGCATCCAGAAAGACCTCGTCAGGGCCCGGCATCGGCTCACGCGCGATCAGATCGCCGAGAGCAGTGTCGCCGCCTTCCTCGACAGGCGCATCAAGACTGACGTGGTCGCGGCCATAGCGCATCAGGTCGAGTACACGCTCAGGCTCAAGGTCCATTTCGGCAGCGATCTCTGCGATCTCCGGATCACGCCCGAGCCGCCGTTCCAGCGTCCTGCGTACGGCGCCTACCTGATTGACCTGTTCGGCCACATGGACGGGGAGCCGAACGATCCGGCCCTGCTGGGCGATCCCACGGCTGATCGACTGGCGGACCCACCAGGTGCCGTAGGTCGAGAACTTGAACCCCTTGGTGTAGTCGAACTTCTCAACTGCCCGGATAAGACCGGTATTGCCTTCCTGCACCAGATCCAAAAGGGGCATCTGAGACCGGCCGTACTTGCGAGCAACCGAAACCACCAAACGAAGGTTGGCGGTCACGAAATGCTGCATTGCCTTCCGGCCTTCGTCAACCAAGAACTCCAACTCGGCCTTGGTCGGACGCTTGGCACGCTTTCCGCGCTCAGCAAGCGTCACGTCGCCGGCGAGGATGTGCTCTGCGTAAAGACCAGTTTCGATCGTCTTGGCGAGCTCAACCTCCTCTTCGGCGCTCAGCAACGGAGTCTTGGCGATGCCTTCCAGATATAAGCCGACTGCATCCTTGCCATCGATGCCTTCGGATACTCGCGAGCGAGTAGTTGTTGCCACTATGGCCCCTTTCGTTTCCTTCACAAGGGAGAACGCATCAGGTACCGATTTGGATTCCTCGCTTGCCCTGAAGAATCCCTGAGACCTACTCGGGGGTAACCCGGAGCCGGTATTTGTCTCTGTCGTCTGGTTGGACGGCGGACGCTAGTGGTTCGGAGCTGCGGTCTATTCCGGATGAAATATCCGCTTGAACACCCCTACACGCCCGCCCGTTGCCGATAGGGAAACGTACAGAGGCGGACGGACATTCCTGAGTGGGCTCAGCCGTCGCTGGTTATCTCGCCGATGATCCAGGCGTACTCAAAAGCTAGCTCGTGCCAGCTCTTGTATCGACCGCTTACTCCGCCGTGGCCGGCGACCATTTCGGTTTTGAGCAAGATCTTCCGTCCTCCAGAGTTGGTGGCGACGTGCCGCAGAGCGGCGATCCATTTGGCTGGTTCCACGTAGAAAACGCGTGTGTCATTGAGGTTGGTGGTCGCCAGTATGGCCGGGTAGTCCACTGACCGCAGATTCTCGTACGGTGTGTAGGACTTCATGTACGCGTAGACGTCGGCGTCGTGCAGTGGATCGCCCCACTCGTCCCACTCGATGACCGTGAGCGGCAGTTCAGGATTCAAGATCGTGTTGAGGGCGTCGACGAACGGCACTCCTGCATGAATGGCGCGGAACTTGTCCGGTGCAAGATTGGCGACCGCACCCATGAGCAAGCCACCAGCACTGCCGCCGCGGGCCGCCAACCGGTCCGATGCGGTGTACCCCTGTTCGACCAGGTAGTCGGCGCAGGCGACGAAGTCGGTGAAGGTGTTCATCTTGGCAAGCCGCTTGCCCTGTTCGTACCACGACCGGCCGAGTTCACCGCCGCCCCGAACGTGGGCAATGGCGAAGACGATGCCGCGATCCAACAGCGAGAGGCGCGACACGGAGAATCCGGGGTCCATAGACGCCTCGTACGACCCGTACCCGTAGAGCAGGGCCGGTGCTGAGCCATCCAGCGGAATGTCTGCCCTCCGCACAATTGAGAGCGGAACCCGAGTGCCGTCAGGAGCTGTGGCCCAACCGCGCTCCTGGATGTAGTTGTCCGGCTCATAGCGCCCGAAGCGGGGATCATCGAGCACCGGTGTCCGCTTGAGCAATCTCAGCTCTCGCGTTGTGAGCTGGTAGTCATAGATCGAGTCCGGGGTCAACAGTGATGCGTAGCCAACGCGGATGGTTGCCGTCTGGTACTCGGACTCGCCTGGGGCGTAGACGACGTACAACGGCTCGTCGAAGGCAATGTCGCTGCCTGCCGCGAGATTGCCGCCGGCGTCACGCGGCATCACGTGCAAGCCGGTGAGTCCGTCCCGTCGCAATGAGACGACCGCGTGGCTGGCATACGCGCTGACTGCCAAAATCCGCACCCCCTGACGATGCGGGATAACCGGCGCCCATTCGGTATGGCTGGTAGCGGTCAGCGGCGCTTCAGCGAGCTCGAAGTCCTCAGCTCCATCGTTGTGCACGATCAACAACCGGTCGCCCGCAGGCTCTACGTCGTACTCAACGCCCTGGCGGCGTGGCGCAACGACTCGCGGCTCACCTTCGGGATCATCGGTGCTGAGGAGACGGACCTCTGAGGTGATCTTGCTTTCTGCCCCGATCATGATCCATTGATCATCACGGCTGGCATCGACACTGAGCCAGAATCGCTCGTCAGGCTCCGTTACCACGGCCACGTCCTCGGCTGGGTCGGTACCTAAGCGATGCCGCAGGACGACGTACGGGCGCCAGGCCTCATCCGCTCGGGTGTAGAAGAAGTGACTGTTCTTCGCCCACGCGACGCCGTAGGCGGTGTCGCTGATCTGGTCAGCAAGCAGCTCACCCGAGACCAGATCCTTGATCATGATCGTAAAGCGTTCTGCTCCGGTTAGGTCGATCGAGTACGCCAGCCGTCGTCCGTCGAGAGAGACGCTGAACGCGCCTAGGGAGAAGAATTCATGGCCTTCAGCCTCGAGATTGGCGTCCAGCAGCACCTCTTCGCCGATGATCTCCTGCTCGGGGTCAGGTAGTTTTCCGCGATCGCTGGCGACAACGCGACAGTAGATCGGATACTCCGATCCTTCGACGGTACGAATGTAGTACCAGTAGGCCGAACCACCCGGGTGCGAGGTGTAACTCGGCACGCTCAGGTCGGTCTCCTTGGTCCGGGCCTTGATTTCGCCGAAGACTGCGTCCGCAAGCTCTGAGAGCGCGGCAGTCTGGGCTTCGGTGTAGGCGTTCTCCGCCTCCAGATAGCTGATCACCTCTGGATCGTCCTTGTCGCGCAGCCATTCGTAGGGGTCGTCGAACACATCACCGTGGTGGACACGCGTTGTTGGCTGTCGTTTCGCAATAGGAGCTGCGGAGGTAAGCGGAGCATCGGCGTACATGGTGGACGAGCGTAGTGTTCCCGCAACGACGACGATGCGTGAGGATAGCCCTATGGGAGCAGAAGTCGACGCGACAGAGTTCACTCGGGAGGACCGCAAGCATCACCGAGAGAAGATCCGCAAGGGCCTAGACGTGCTGGCCCGAATGCTCACCGAATCCCGGTTCGACTTCGAGCGGCCGATGACGGGCCTGGAGATCGAGCTCAATCTGGTGGACATGGACTGCCAGCCGGCCCTGCGCAACGCTGAGGTACTGGCGGCCATCGCCGATCCCTCATTCCAGACCGAGCTGGGCCGCTTCAACATCGAGATCAATGTTGCGCCACGCCGATTGGCCGATTTCGGCTTCGCTGACTACGAACAGTCGGTGCGGAAGTCGCTGAACGACGCAGACCCGCGTGCAAAGGCGATCGGTGCCCAGCTGGTGATGATCGGCATTCTGCCCACCTTGATGCCGCATCATGTCACCCTGGAGAGCGTCAGTGAGAATCCGCGTTACTCACTGCTGGACCAGCAGATCTTTGCCGCGCGTGGTGAAGATCTGGAGATCATCATCGACGGCGTAGAGCGGCTGGCGATGGTGTCCAACACGATCATGCCGGAGGCAGCATGCACCTCGACCCAGGTGCATCTGCAGGTAAGCCCGGATGACTTCGCCGGCTACTGGAATGCTGCCCAGGCGATCGCCGGCATACAAATCGGGCTCGGCGCGAACTCACCTTTCCTCTTCGGGAAGCATTTGGTCGCAGAGTCCCGCATCCCGCTATTCGAGCAAAGCACCGACACGCGCAGCGACGAACTGAAAGCCCAAGGCGTACGCCCGCGTGTCTGGTTCGGTGAGCGTTGGGTCACCTCGATCTTCGACCTGTTCGAGGAGAACTCCCGATACTTCCCCGCGTTGTTACCGATCAGCTCCGACGAGGATCCAGTTGAGGTGCTGGACAGCGGGGGAGTACCAAGCCTGGATGAACTCCGGCTCCACAACGGCACCGTTTACCGCTGGAACCGGCCCGTGTATGACATCAGCGGTGACAGCCCGCACCTGCGGGTTGAGAACCGCGTGCTGCCAGCAGGTCCGACCGTCGTGGACACCATGGCCAATGCAGCCTTTTTCGCCGGACTGGTACGTGCCTTGGCCGACGCTGATCGGCCGATCTGGACGCAAATGTCCTTCCAGGCGGCCGAAGAGAACTTCGTGTCCGGAATACGGCACGGCATCAATGCTGATGTTTATTGGCCCCAGGTAGGTCAGGTGCATGTAACCGAACTCGTGGTGCGCAAGCTGTTGCCGCTGGCGGCTGACGGCCTGCGGATGTGGGAGGTTGATGAGAGCGAGATTGGGCGGCTGCTCGACATCATCGAGCACCGCTGTCTGCGTGCGGCCAATGGATCAACATGGCAGGTCGCTGAGGTGGCGCGGCGGGAGCGCGCCGGCGAGTCCAGGCAGGATGCTGTGCGAGGCATGCTCGCCAGCTACATGACGCTGATGCACAGCAATGAGCCGGTTCACACCTGGGAGAGGCACTGAATGTCCGGGACAATTCAGTACCCGTCCGATCAGGCTCGCCCCGGACAGAGCGAGCTGCCAACTCAATCGTTGCCTCCAGAAGCCCAGCCGCTCATTGTCGTTGGCTATTCGCCGAGACCTGAGGGACGGGCGGCCCTGAGACGGGCACTGAGCGAGGCACGGCTACGCGGCGCAGCGCTCGTAGTGGTG
This sequence comes from uncultured Actinomycetota bacterium, assembly GCA_963730505.1. Classification (GTDB taxonomy): domain Bacteria; phylum Actinomycetota; class Actinomycetes; order Propionibacteriales; family Propionibacteriaceae; genus Microlunatus. The sequence goes on along the minus strand of CAVSSB010000031.1, from coordinate 91,637 downwards.
AACACCTCCTCCGAAGTGGATACGGATCGTGGCCTGGCCGCAGAGCTTGCGGCGTCGGGCGTCACCTATGACATCAGGACCCCAGGCGACGCGCATGATTCGGCGGAGGAGCTGATCCGAACAGCTGAGGCGACCGACGCCGATTTCATCGTCATCGGGCTTCGTCGCCGATCCCCGGTCGGCAAACTGCTCTTAGGTAGCAATGCTCAGCGGGTGTTACTGGATGCCGCCTGCCCAGTCCTCGCAGTGAAGGCCGAGCCCGGCGCTGAGTAGCCCGATTTCCGACACCATTTCGCCAATGGACTGGACGTTTGGAGATTCGTGCCAGAATACGCGTGGAGCACCTATTGACATCCAATGGGCGCTGCCTGCCCTAGATCCGCCTGGTCAGTCCGAGAGGCTCTTTGTGACACCCCCCTCCAAACTCCCCTCCAAACTGCACACATCGGCTCGCACGGTGGCTGCGTCCACAAGTCGGGCCCGACAGGAAAGTGTTCCGATCAAGAAGGCCACGTCGGCCAAGAAGACTCCCGCCAAGAAGGCGTCGTTGAAGTCGGTCGACAGTGCACCTGTCAAGAAGGCCGCGGCCGCGCAGCCGGTTGCTGACGGTGAGGTGCTGCAGCCAGCAGGTCCAGACGTAGTTGACGACGTAGTCGAGGAGGCGGATCTCGAGGAGCTCGCCCTAGAGCCGCTCGAGGTCGCGCTAGAGGCTGAAGCGCTGACCGCTGATGTCGTGGTCGACCTGGAGAGTGAAGAGGTCGTACTCACCGTCGGCAAAAAGCGGAGCCTGGACGACATAGATGAGTCAGCATTCGAGCCGGCTGCGGAGGCCAAGCTCGAAGAGGAACTGGCTGAGGACGAGGGCTTCACCTTGTCGGAGGCCGATGACGCCGATGAGCCCGAGCAGCAGGTGATGGCAGCCGGTGCCACGGCTGACCCGGTGAAGGACTACCTGAAGCAAATCGGCAAGGTCGCGCTGTTGAACGCCGAGCAGGAGGTCGAGCTTGCGAAGCGGATCGAAGCCGGACTCTTTGCCGACGAGAAGGTCAACGACGATCACACCAAGATCAAGGCATCACAGCTGGACGATTTCGAATGGATCGCCGAGGACGGTCGCCGCGCCAAGAACCACCTCCTGGAAGCTAATCTCCGCCTGGTCGTTTCGCTGGCCAAGCGCTACACCGGCCGGGGAATGCTCTTCCTCGATCTCATCCAAGAAGGCAACCTCGGGCTGATCCGGGCGGTCGAGAAGTTCGACTACACCAAGGGCTACAAGTTCTCCACGTACGCGACCTGGTGGATTAGGCAGGCGATCACCCGAGCGATGGCCGATCAGGCTCGTACCATCCGGATTCCTGTCCATATGGTCGAGGTGATCAACAAACTGGCTCGGGTGCAACGGCAGATGCTGCAGGACCTGGGGCGGGAACCGACGCCGGAAGAGTTGGCGCGTGAGCTCGACATGACTCCGGAGAAGGTTGTCGAGGTTCAAAAGTACGGGCGCGAGCCGATCTCGCTGCATACACCGCTCGGCGAAGACGGTGACTCTGAGTTCGGAGATTTGATCGAGGATTCGGAGGCCGTCGTTCCGGCAGATGCGGTGAGCTTCACCCTTTTGCAGGAGCAGTTACACGACGTATTGGACACTCTCAGTGAGCGCGAAGCCGGAGTGGTGTCGATGCGCTTCGGATTGACCGACGGCCAGCCCAAGACCCTGGATGAGATCGGCAAGGTGTATGGGGTCACCCGGGAGCGCATCCGCCAGATTGAGTCCAAGACCATGAGCAAGCTGCGGCACCCATCCCGGTCGCAGGTGTTGCGGGACTATCTGGACTGAGCATCTAGCTGTTTCACCGTGATTTACGCGTGAAATGGGGCCTGACACGCCAAACGTAGCATTGCACAGCGTTCTAGTCCAAGATATTGCGCTATTGTTTAGGCCGCGACACAGCGCAGCATCGGGGGGCCGGGTAACGGCGTCTGGGATCTGCGGAGACAACGTCGGAGAAGGACGCCGGAACCATGGTGACATTCACCTTAGACACGAACAGCGTGATCGCTGCCGCCAACGGAGAGCCTGATAGCCCGTCCGTTGAGCGGCTGGTCGAGCTGGCGGCGGCGGGCAAGATTGCCATCGCCAGAACCTCCGGTTTCGAGGCGGACCAACGCAAAGCCTCTCCGGACCAGCGCCGGGACAACCTGGACTATCTGAGCCAGACGCCGATCGTAAAAGGTGCCAGGTTCGCTCAGGCTCGGCGACGACTACGAATTTTTCAACGGTGACGTGTTCGCAGACGACGAGACGCAGCGCTTGGACGAGGAGATCGCGGCGATTGTCCTGGAAGGCAAGAAACCGGAAGACGCCGGCAGGCGGATGATCGATGTCCACCACCTCACCGCGCACGTGATGGCCGGACACGACGTGTTCGTCACCCGGGACAAGCACCTGATCAAGAAGCGGACGCAGGAGCGGCTGCGGTCGGACGTGGGCATCGTGGTCATGACGCCACCGGAGGCCGTTGCCCTGGCCCTCGGTCAGACCGCGACTGCACCCTGAGTTGTTACGTCAAGAGGGGTCGATGGCCAGCCGTAACGCCGCGCCGGACCTCGCCGAGCTGCTGGGCTCCTGGGAGCTGCACTTGCGGGCGGAGCGGAAGTCACCCCAAACGGTCAAGAGCTACGGCGACGGGATACGCGCCTACCTCACCTGGTGCGCCGCCAACGAGAAACCCGCTGTTTTGGAGCGGCGGCAGCTCCGAGAGTTCGTCGATGGGCTGCTGACCTCCGGCGCCAAACCCGCAACCGCAGTATCTCGCCACCTTGCGGTGCGACGCTTCTCGGCCTGGCTCACCGAGGAAGGCGAACAGGTAGCCGATCCACTGCTCGGGCTTCGCTCACCCAGACTGGATAAGCCGGTGGTTGAGCCGCTGACCGACGACCAGCTACGGGCACTGCTAAAGGCATGCCGGGGCCCTGATCTACGCGACAAGCGCGACGAGGCATTGGTGCGGCTGATGTTCACATCCGGTGCTCGGGCCGGTGAGGTGGTTGCGCTGCAAGTCCAGGACCTGAACCTGCGTACTGATCCGCCGACAGCGATCATCCGCCGTGGCAAAGGCGGCAGAGGCCGGGTGGTCCCGTTGGCGGTGGAGGTTGCCGCTGCCATTGACCGCTATCTGCGATCCCGCCGGTCGCATCGGCTCAAAGACGATCCGGCGTTGTGGCTGGGGGACCGGGGCAAACACTTCTCCTACGACGCACTGCACAAGACATTGGCGATGCGTGCCGAGATGGCCGGCATACAGGGTTTCCACCCGCATCGCCTGCGGCACACCGCGGCCCACCGCTGGCTCGCGAAGGGCGGCTCCGAGGGTGGCCTGATGGCCGTGGCCGGCTGGACGCGGCCCGACATGCTCCTGCGCTACACCAAGGCTCAGGCATCCGCCAGGGCCGCCGAAGAGGCCCAGCGGCTCAACCTGGGGGAACTGTAGAACTGTTTCAGGCCCTCAAGTCCAGGAGTGATATCCGCTTTCGTCCCGCAGCTATCGCGCGGTGGTAGGCGGCCGTCCGGGCCTCTAGCGTGACCGTTCGACGCTCGTTGCAGTGTCCACTGGCATGGCCGATCGTTTTCCGCCCTGTCGACATCGCGGAACCTGGCGCGACTGTCGCGTCGGTGGAAATCACCTCAGTCGCCGCCCACCGCCCGATGCGCTGCCCGACGTCGGCTGTGAGGGCACCTCCCGGATCTCCGTTCTCGGCCACGGTCGTCCCGAGGAACTCGGCGCGCCCGTCCTGGAGGGCGAGGCGTGCTACCGGACGGTGACACCGGTGACACTCGACAATGATCATCGCACAGACGATACGCCAGCGATATGACATAATTGATGGCACAACGCAGGCCCGCGGCGACCGCGGGCACGGGTCCGGCAGCTAAGCCCGTCGCAAAGTAGCTCCACGGCAAACCCCCAGCAGGGTGGGCCGATGGAGTGATGCGAAATGACTGCTTCCACCCCCGCTGAGCGGAGACTGATCGGCAAGCTCGGGGCGCATGCCTCTTGGGCTGTCACCGAGGATCGAACCGCTAGAACCGCGCCCGCCCGCGCGGCTCTCGCCGCAAGGTTTTTGGCGCAGGCAAACGGCGACCCCGTCCGCGCCGAGCACCTGCGCAAGGCGCACTTTCTGCGGCTTGCGCATAAGTCCGCCCAGGCTCGTCGCAAGATCAAAGAGTTGACCGTCGTCGCCGAGTCTGCTGAGGCTGAGCTGCATTCAGGCGGTGCCCCGGATGCCGCATGAAAAGCGAACCGGCCCTGGTGGGGGGCCGGCTCATCAAGAAACCATGCGATTGCGGGCGATGGATTCTGCGCTCAGTTTACCGCCCACTCGGCGGTGGTCGCGATGAGTGAGCCGATCGAGTTCCGGTACCGGCCAAGAGAAACATCCCTGCAAGGCGAACGTCTCGTGATCTTGGAAACCGAGATCCCCGACAATGCACCCGAAGCGATCAAAGAAGGGTTGAGCCGCCGAGCCATCGTCAACGGCGGGGGTACCTGCCCATGCGGCGCCAAGCTGATCTTGCCGAACCGGGCCGCGCGACGCCGAGCAGCTCGTGCCGGCCTTGCAATCGAGGTCACGGTGCCGCACGAGCCCGGCTGCCTGGCACTGCTGCCTGGCTACCTCCCGATCGATCTTGGTCCGGAGGTGACGTTATGACCGCCACGGCCTACGACCGGCTACTAGACCGGCTCCACGACCTCGGCAAGGTCGTCAAAACCAACGGCAGGCCGAACCAGGCGAAGGCCCAATGTCCAGCCCACGATGACCGGCATCCGTCGTTGTCGATCACGGGCATCGAAGGCCAGGTGTTGGCGCACTGCCACACCGGCTGCCCAATCGAGGCTGTGCTCGACGCGCTCGGCATGGCCAGCCGTGACCTGTACGACGAACCCCGCGGCGTCACCTACGTCTACGAAGTCGCACCAGGCCAAATCCTGCGCACAGCACACCGCAGCCCAGAAAAGAAGTTCTGGCAAAGCGGCGACACCCAATCCCAACCGATCCTCTACCGGCTCCCGAAAATAACCGAGGCTGTCGCAGCTGGGCAGACCGTCTACCTGGTAGAAGGCGAGAAAGACGTTCACGCGCTCGAGTCCATCGGGCTGGTGGCCACCACCGCACCAATGGGCGCCGCCAACTTCCATAAAGTGGATGTGTCACCACTGACCGGCGCCGACATTATCGCCATACCCGACCGTGACAACGGCGGCAAACAATGGGCGCAGCAGGTTCGAACCGCGCTCAAACTCAAAGCTAAAAGCCTGCAGTTCAAACTGGCCAAAGTTGGCAAAGACGCTGCCGACCACATCGCAGCTGGACACGGGCCCGACGGTCTACTCTCAGTTGCGCCGCCTCAGCCAGGAGAGGACGAACCAGAACCCGACCAAGACGCCAAGACAGGTTTCCAGTTCACGCCCGGCGACAACTTCATCCTCGACACAGATCCCGAACCCAAGGCGCTGTGGGGCGAAGGGGACCAGGTCCTATGGGCCGACGGCGAAGCCCTCATCATCGCCGCGCTACAAGGCCTAGGCAAAACTACGTTGGCCCAACAGATAGCGCTCGGCTGGATGAGAATCCCCGGCTACTCCAGCCTGCTCGGCTTCCCGATCACTTCAGGGATGCGGGTCCTGTACTTGGCGATGGACAGGCCCCGACAAGCCGCCCGATCATTCCGCCGCATGGTAGGCGAAGAACACCGCGCCCAACTCCACGAGCATCTGACCGTCTGGCAAGGACCGCCGCCCGGTGACCTCGCCAAATACCCATCCCTGCTGCTGGAACTCTGCAAGCAGGCGTGTGCCGACGCGGTGATAGTCGACTCACTCAAAGACGCCGCCGTCGGACTCTCTGACGATGAAGTGGGAGCCAGCTACAACCGGGCCCGCCAAACCGCCTGCACGGCTGGCGTCCAGGTCCTGGAGCTCCACCACCTCCGCAAAGCGTTAACCCGCGTCGAAGCCGAACATCCAACCATCGACGGCGTCTACGGCTCGACCTGGATCACATCCGGAGCAGGCTCCGTGGTTCTGCTCAACGGCAAACCCGGTGATGCGATCGTGTCGTTCCACCACATCAAACAGCCAGCCTCCGAAGTTGGCCCGCTCAAAATCATCCACGACCACGACACCGGCAAATCCGAAATCTGGCGCAGCGTCGACCTTGTCCTCCTCGCCAAGCAGCCTGGTGGGCTAACCGCGGCCGCCGCTGCAATGGCGATATTCGAAACCGACAAGCCCACCCCAAACGAAAAGGACAAGGCCCGCAGAAGGCTCGACAAACTCACCGGCCAAGGCTTTCTGAAGATCACCCAACCGGGCGACGCAGCCACCAACAAACCCAAGATTTGGGCGGCGAAATGACCTATGCGGAGACCTATGCGCGGCCTTTTCGGCCGTATAGCTGTGCGGACCCTATGCGGGCTGTTCGCGCTACGCTCAACAGACCTATGCGCAGACCTATGCGGGCTATGCGCGGCCAGACCTATGCGCAAGTTGGGGGTCTTAATAAGACCCCCTTGCGTAGTCCCGAGCGCCAAACAAGATCAACTAGAGGCAACGAAGACATGACCGCCCGCTAATGACAGTCACACCCGGACGCCTCACCGGTGTTATTCCACGAGTCACACCTAGCCCGACCGGCGCCCGGGTTTCCGAGTACTGTCGAGTCCAGACGCACCGGCTAGGCGCCGAAATCGGGTGAGGAGGACGGATGATAAGGGAAAGGATCCCCATCTCAGACTCGTTCCGAAGCAAGATTCTGAGCGATCGGTGCGGGGGTCGGGTCGAATTCACCATCAGCGGTACCATCACGGTCTTGACTGCTCCCCAAAAACCAGTCGGTCCGCAGGACCTGCGGGTGGCCAATATCGCCGGCTTCTTCAGCAAGGGCACCAACCAGGTGCCGTTCCAGACTGCCACGATCGAGATCACACGGGTCGAACCTGACGGTACGGTCCTCACCAGCATCGCAGGCAGATCAGTTGAGTTCACCGGTCTGCAGCTGAAGACCAACCTCTCGAACGGTAAGACCATCATGATCAATGAGCCACACGTCACTGACCTCGACTCGATTTGCAAGCGGCTAAACAGCTGACCGCACAGCACCGGGGCGCCGTTCCAGGCGCCCCTCCAGCGTGCCGCAAGGAGCAAACCGTGACCGACTGGCCACCAGTGTGGGATCGGACAGTGAACACCGCGGCGAGATGGTGAGTGGGGTCGGTTTCTTTGAGGTGAAATCATCGCGGGACTAGAGTCACTTCGTCTCCGTCCCCGACATGCCCGAAGGTCGTTTTCCGGGCGGGGGCCTGAGAGAATGACTCTATGCCCGACCAAAGGCCGCCGAGTGGTCTGAGAGCGTCGGGTAAGCGGCTGTGGCTGTCTGTGGTCGACAAGTATGTGTTGACTGCGGCTGAGGTGGAGATGCTCGGTCAAGCCGCCCGTACGGCCGATGAGTTGGATCGGCTGGAGCGTGCTGTTCGGGCCTTGCCTGAGTTGACCACCGTCGGGAGCACAGGCCAGATACGGCCGCATCCGCTGCTCAGTGAGGTTCGTGCCCATCGTCTGCTGTTGGAGCGCCTCACGACGGCTCTGAATCTTCCTGACGACACCGAGGAAGTCGGTACTCGCGCTAGCAGCAGGCATGCCCAGAAGGCCGCCGCCGGGCGTTGGCGGAACAAGGGCGACGGTGAGAGCAACGGCAAGCTTGCCGAACTCCGGGCGGCCAGCGAAGGGGGTTGGTGACAGTGGCTGTGCATCGTCGTCCGCCGTTGACGGTGGCGCCTCCGCCTGAGCTGATGATCTTCGATCCGAGTGAGTGGCCGGCTGGGGAATGGTGGCAGTCGTGTGAACTCTGGGGTCGGGCTCGCATGAAGTTTGTGAAGCAGCATCCGGGTTCGGAGATTGGCACGGCGTTGGATGTGCTCAGGGTGCAGCATCGTCTGTTTGAGGCGCGTCGGCGTTCTGAGTGGGAGGCCGCGGGTTGTTAGATACCTGGTAGCCAGTCGCAGTGGCGGATGCCGATTCCACCGGCCGGGATGTGGTCCTCGCCAGCTACGCGGCCCCGGATCAGACCGGTTACCGGGTCGACGACGCCTTCTTGGACGATGTAGTTGGTGATCTTGACGGGGCCCATCGGTTCGAGCGGCCAGCGTTGCATGAGTTCGTGCCGGGTCTGGTGTTCGTCGTGTAGTTGTTCCACGGGATCACCCAGCCAGCCGGGGTGTTGGTTCTCCAGGCTTGCCGGGCTGCGCACCACCGTTCGTAGGCGGGGTGCCAGGTGGTTTCGTGGGCTGGCCCTGTCCAGTTGTCCGGTCTGAACCTGAGTAGCTCGGCCGGCGGGGGGCTGTCCATCATCGGCCGCTTGCGATGCATCGCCATACGCTCAATTTACGGCGATTTGGCGGCGGGTTGTTGTGTCTGGCGTAGGTGGGGCGCAACATGTTTGCGGTATCGTTGTCCGCATGAGCGACAGTGCGGTGAGTGTTGCTGCGCGGCAGCTGTCGGGGTCGCGGTGGGGTGCTCAAAGGCCGGTGCGTTTGGCGAGGGAACTCGCCGAACGAGTGGATGAGCTACCGGACCCCGAACGCGTACGGCTGCTCAATGCCTTGACCAGACACACCGGGCCGGAACAGCGGACCACATGAGCTTGGCGAGACGACGGTCAACGCCGCCCGAGTGCCAACTCGGCCTCAATCAACTCGGGACCGAAGGGCGGTCAGCCGGGTCCCTTTCTGCCCGGCGTCCTCAGCCGCGCCTGCCATCGTCTCGCCATCAGTTCCTAATTTGAATTGGAGATGAATTCATATGTTCGGCAGCACCAAGACCGACATCGGGCCGCCCCACCAGGACGCCGCCCCGGCCGACGGCCCTGTTCCGATCAGCAGCTCGCATTGGATTTGCCTGAGGTCAGCGTCGGCTACCTCAATGGCCGGAACATTCCGGTTGTTGTCGACGACATCGGCCGCGACGCGATCTCACGCGACGCCGCGAGGCAGCTGTTCACTGAGCACCGTGAGAATCAGCTACGGGCTCAAGAAGTGGCTGCACGGCAGGAGCAGAAGGCCGTCGAGGAGGATCGGCGGTTTAGGGCCGCGTTGTACCGCGGTCAGCCCTGGCACGAGCTTCCAGTCGGCGTGTCGGCTGCGGAGGCGTGGGCGGCGGCTGACCGTGCCGCCCGGCCGAAACGAACGAGCGTGTTGGAGGATTCGTTGAGCCACCAGGGGACGGTCTTCCACCCCATCTCCGGGACGCCGGATGAGGAGTGAGTGTGACTCTTCCGGCGCCGCTTGCCACCTGTGATGTCGAGACAACTCATGACCCCGCCACGGGGTCGGTGTTGGTGAAGGTGTCTGGTGTCGGCGCGAGGTTTTGGCGGAAGGGTCATCAGGCGCTGATGCAGGATGACGGCCGTTACGGCGCACCGACTGTGTACGCGCGTGCTGCGGGGCGCGACATTGGCCGCGGTGAAGCGGTGGCCGGTAACTGGGTCAGGTTTCGGTTGGCCGCTGCTGATTATCAGCGGTTGACTAGCGATCCAGATCTGCGTGCGATTGTCACGGTTGACCAGCAGCGGGGGCAAATTTTGGGTGTCCGGTTCCTCGGCAGGCGGCCGGGTTAGGTCTGGGCGTCAATGTCACCCGCCCGGCGGCTTTTCGTTTCCTTTCTCACGCCGGGGTCGGGAATCGAAGGCCGCCGAGGGGATCGATCTAGAGGACCTGCTACCACATTTGGCCGTTCTGCACGCCGCCGCAGTCCCCGGGGATAAGGTTGCTCAGACTGGCCGGGGGCTAGCAACACGATCGGGGGCAGGATGATTCGAATCATCGCGGCAGCGACTCTTGCACTGGCAGTTGGGCTGGCGACTGCTTCGACTGCTTCGCCTGCCATGGCCGTACCGCCTGAGCGGGTGGTCTCTGAGGTGTTCGACGCGGACGTCACGGTCGAGGACGAGTTCTTGAGCGAGGCTTGCGGGTTTCCGGTGACTGCACGCATCGCTGGGCACTACCGGGAGACCGTGTTCTTCAACCCGGACGGCTCCGTGAAACGGGTCACCGCTCACCCGAGTTTCCGGTCCACCCTTACTAGTCCGACGGCGACCATCACGACGGCGGACGTGGGCCTGGACCGGTTCGTCGAGAACGAGGACGGGACGATCAGCATCTTCGGCACCGGCATCCATTTGAAGATCAAGGGCGGTGAGAAGGCCATCGGGCTTTGGCGACTCGTCTTCGACCCTGCGATAGGGGAACTCGTCTCCGAGGAGTACCACGGACGCTTCGATGTTGGCGCGGACGGAACGGTTCAGGCTCTCTGCGACGCCCTGAGCTAGCTTGGCTGCGCACAGCCGTTCGTCAGGCGCTGGTCTGTACGTCTAGATATGTCATTCGCTGAGCTTTTTGACCTATCAGTCTTGTCTCGATGGCGTGGCCCACCGCTCACTACGACCCCTGACGTGAGAGTTTTACAGACTCCCTGTCACACCAGTGACTGCGACGTATGTCCCCTATGATTCGACGGCATGACCGCGAAGCGCATCGCCTTGGCACTGACGCAGATCGTCTCGATCCCGCTCGGGCTCATTCTCGGCTATCACGCCTTCACCTACTACGTCTCGGTAATGGACTGGTGACGCCGTGACGTATGCGAAGCTGATCGCCTTGACGGTGGTCGAGACCATCGGGATCGCCTTCTTCTTCTTCGGGATGCTCGTTGCCAACTGGTACCTGATCGGATGGCGGGACTAGATAGGTCTGGTGCCGACGTGACCACGGAGCTCCGCGTATGGCTAACCCCGCCCTCGTCGTGTTCGCTCTTCTGGCGGTCGTCGGCTTCTTCATCGTCGTAGGCATGTTCACGGGAGTATTGGTGCGAGGATCGTCATCCGTGGTGGGGACCGCCGGAGAGCGGCACGAATTCCGACTGCGGGAATGACCCTCCGGGATCGCCTTAGCACGCCAGGAAGGAAGAGCCCGGATCTTACGAACAGCGTCACCCAGATGGGTCGCACGCACCCGGACACTACGGCACTGCAGGCTGTGGAATGTTTGCGCGGTGTACGTGGAAGGCTCTCACCGGCTACCCGTAGCTTGATAAAGGGCGGGCCGACCAGGGGGAGGCGGCGCAAGTCCTGGAATACCTGCGGTCGGTCCGCACCCGATGGAGTTGTTAGCTGGGGTCTCCGACAGACTGCGGAGATGAAGCCGTTCAGGTGCCTGCTTCATCTGCACGTTTGGCACACGTACCACAACGACGAGGGCCAGAGGTACCAGCTCTGCACGCGCTGCGGCGCCTATCGGGAGAAGTACACCCTGACCGACTACGGGGCGGGCCCGGGGAGCTACTAGGCCAACTCGACCTCTTGGGAGCCGCGAGCGGGCCGGGACGGCGGAGCGAGCGGCTCCTTAGCCAGCAAGAGCCAGAAACGAGTGAGCGGTCAGGGGAACGTATACAGCCAGGTCACTTCTCGCTACTGTGATCGAGACTGGGAAGTGTTCGGATGCTGCCTCAAAAATTGCGCTGCCTGTTCCGTCGACATCAGTGGCACAACGGCTGGGATGCCGAGAAGCACGAAACGGTATGGACGTGCAAACGGTGCGGGCTCATCAGATCACATCTTGAGACTGGGCAGTTTCCCCTTAACGGGTAGGTGGGCGGTCCGGGCGGTCATCTTCACCCGAGCAGTTCACAGTCGTCGGCCCGCCTTAATCGCGGCGAGTTCCGTCTGAGCCTCCGCCAGGCAACGCACCATCGCCGCCGCCAACGCCGCGAGCGCTTTAGGTGTGGGTGCGGTGACGGAGGGTTTCACCGGCCAAACCACGCGGACCGCCGCGGGCATCGAATCGGGCTGGACTAGCTCGATGATCAGTTGGTCGCCGGAACGGGTGAGCTGCCCGCTGGCGAGCACGATAGGGGAGGATGGGGACACGGTGCCTCCTGGGGCATCGAGGTCCCGGGGAGCGCCGCTAACGCGAACCGGGACCGCCCGACTCAGTCGGGAATATTTCGCCCCACAGCGCTCGCAAACCTGTCGCGAAACACGCTCAGATGCATAGCGTTGGGTCGTCCCTAATGCGGGACTATCTGGACTAGCGCCTCAGGTAGCTCAAGCTCGCATTGCAGACGCAGACCGGCCCCAACCATGGTGAATTGGCTGGGGCCGGCTGAGGCGTCTCAGGGGTCTAGTCGATGCGCTGTGTCTCATCGTGGATCGTCAGCGCTATTTGCTTGAGCTTGTCAGCGTGCTCCTTGCTGTGATGTGAGCAGAAGAGAAGGTCGAAGCCGCTGGCCATGGTGACTCGTACGTAGGCTTGCGCGCCACACCGATCGCAACGATCTGAGGCGTTCAAGTGGGAATCTTCGATAACAGGAGTGCTCACGGTCGGGCCTCCCTTCCTGACGATCAGATGATCTTGCTGTTTGAGCGGTATCGCGGTTGCGACACCCGCCTGGCATTTCTTCAACATCTCGTCTGCCTCTGATTGTTCCGTCTCCTCATCTCGAGGCAATGACTGTTGTGTAACGAATCCTGTGAATCGTTCCGCCTTGGGTCGCCGTCCTGCCACCAAGGTTTCGAGTACGACACACGGTTCGGATTGGGCCCGTGCGCCGGTTGGAACGCCGCTCGCGAGGTAATCTCGGCGCGTGCCAACTGCCAGCCCAGCAACGGAAAGCCGTGAATATGAGGCACGGCACCTGCTGGTGCTGGAGGGGCTTGAGGCCGTTCGGAAACGGCCCGCGATGTACATCGGCTCCACCGACACCAGAGGGCTGATGCACTGCCTGTGGGAGATCATCGACAATGCGGTCGACGAGGCGCTCGGCGGCCATGGCAAGGAGATCTTCGTCACACTGCGCTCGGATGGTGGCATCTCAGTGAACGACCGAGCTCGTGGTATTCCGGTAGATATCGAACCGCGGACCGGCCTCTCCGGGGTAGAGGTGGTCTTCACCAAACTGCACGCGGGGGGCAAGTTCGGCGCCGGCTCATACAACGCGACGGGCGGGCTGCACGGCGTGGGTTCTTCGGTTGTCAATGCGTTGTCGAGTCGGCTTGACGTCGAGGTGGACCGCAACTCCGCTACCTGGGCTATGTCATTCCGTCGTGGCGTTCCTGGGACGTTTGACGGGTCCGGTCCGACGGCGAAGTTCACCCCCGGAAGTGAGCTCCGCAAGATTGGACGGGTACCGAAGGGGACCACTGGTACCCGGGTGACCTACTGGCCCGATCGGCAGATCTTTCTCCACGACGCCCAGCTGTCGTTTCGGGATCTCCAAGACCGCGCCAGGCAGACCAGCTTTTTGATCCCGGGTTTGGCGCTCCACATCACCGATGCGCGTACCCCAGACGTCATCGAAGAGACGTTCCTGCACCAGGGAGGTATCTCCGAATTCTGCGAGTTCCTCGCTCCGGACCAACCCATCAGTGCCGTCATCCGGCTGCGCGGCACCGATCGGTTCACTGAGACCGTCCCCATGCTGGATGATGCGGGCCATATGGAGCCCGCAGACGTTGAGCGTGACCTGGACATCGATGTTGCCGTCCGTTGGGGTGAGGGCTACGAGACGCGTACCCATTCGTTCGTGAACATCATCGCCACACCCAAAGGTGGCACCCATGTCGCAGGGTTCGAACGCGGACTGACCAAAGCTTTTGTGAACGCGCTCCACAACACTCGACTGCTGAAGAACGGCGACGAGGTGCTGAAGGACGATGTGCTCGAGGGCATGACGGCGGTGGTTACCGTGCGGCTGGCGGAGCCGCAATTCGAAGGTCAGACCAAGGAAGTGCTCGGCACGCCGGCAGTGTCACGGCTGGTGGCCAAGACCGTCGAACATGAGCTCACGAGGTTCTTGGGATCCACCAAGATGGCGACCAGGGCGCAGGCGCGCGCGGTATTGGAGAAAGTCGTTGGCGCCGCGCGGGCTCGAGTAGCTGCCCGCCAGCACCGGGAGGCGCAGCGGCGCAAGAATGCGCTCGAGTCATCATCACTGCCAGCCAAGCTCGTTGACTGCCGCAGCAACGACATTGACCGAACCGAACTGTTCATCGTCGAAGGCGACTCGGCCCTCGGTACGGCCAAGCTGGCCAGGAACTCCGAGTTCCAGGCGCTGTTGCCGATCCGGGGAAAGATCCTCAACGTGCAGAAGGCGTCGATCGGCGACATGCTGAAAAACACCGAGTGCGGCTCGATCATTCAAGTCGTCGGCGCAGGCTCTGGCCGCACCTTCGATCTTGAAGCGGCGCGTTACGGCAAGATCATCTTCATGGCCGACGCCGATTCCGACGGTGCCCACATCCGCTGTTTGCTGGCGACGTTGTTTTTCCGGTACATGCGCCCGCTGGTGGCTGCCGGACGGGTCTTTACCGCCGTGCCGCCCCTGCATCGCTTCGAGCTGACCAATGCCCGCAAGGGCCAGGAGAAGTACATCTACACCTACTCCGACGCTGAGTACCAACGGAAAGCGGCTGAGCTGACCAAGCGCGGCCTGCACTTCAAGGAGCCGCAGCGCTACAAGGGCCTTGGCGAGATGGACGCTGATCAGCTCGCCGAGACAACGATGAATCCACGGCACCGTACGCTACGCAGAATGACGGTGGATGACGGGCTGCTCGCCGAAGCCACCTTCGAGATGCTGATGGGCAATGATGTCGTGCCCCGCAAGGCGTTCATCATCGACGGGGCGTACGCCCTCGACGCTGCCACCATCGACGCGTAACGCGTAGGGAGTTAGTCCCAGCGTTCCAGGAGACCGGTGTCTACGTCGTAGTAGAAGCCGCCTACGGCTGCTCGGTCGCCGACCAGTGGATGATTCCGGAGCTTCTCAACGTCGCGATGCAGAGTACGCCGCTGGTCGGCCGAGGCACCGAACCGCACCCAAGAGGCGTCGGCACCGCTGGCATTTCGGATCTCCTCGATGATCACATCATCGTCGGCAGCCGCCATAGCACAGCGGCTGTGGGGGATCACCATGATCCGGTTCACCTGAAGCAGGTGGACACCGGCAATACATCCAGCCAGCGCCGAGGTGGTCACCCGACCGCCCGGGGTACGGATGATCTTGGCGTCACCGAAGGTCAGCCCGACCATTTCGAGTGGAACGATTCTGGAGTCCATGCAGGTGATCATCAAGACTCCTGCATGGGCAACCCCGTCGAAGCCATGTTGATCAAAGCGCTCAGCGAACTTCTTGTTGTTGGCCAGTAGATCGTCGAAGGCGCCGTCAGTGGACTCATGATGGTCCGGCCGATGCTCTGGAGCGCGGTCCACGGGTATCGACCTCCAATGCGAACCTGATCAGCCGGCGGCGGCCGAGCCAATCGCCGCGATGGGCTGACTGCCGGGGGTTCCTGATCCGTCGCGCCGGGTGTCTGCGGCCGGCAACGGAACGGGACTGCCGCTAGCCGCAGCGGCGATGGCAGGCGCCGGCCCCGCCCAGGCGAGCAGTAGAGAATCCTCGCCCTTGAGGAACCGATGGCAGCGTACTCCACCGGTTGCCCGGCCCTTGGCCGGATAATGTCGAAACTCGGTGATCTTGACGGAGCCGGCATCGGTTCCAGGCAGGGCACGAGACGTGCCGGACACGGTGGCGACCACCGCGTCGGCCGTGGTTATCGCGCCGAAGTAGATGGCACGTCCGCCGATACCGAGCTTGATGCCCACCATGCCGCCTCCAGGGCGACCCTGCGGTCGTACCGCAGCGGCGGGGAAGCGCAGCAGTTGGGCGTCGTTGGTGATGAAGACCAGCTCGGCTTCGGTGCTGGTGAGTTCAACTGCGCCGACTACGCGATCGCCAGGCTCCAGTCGGATCACATCCCACGCGTCTTTGCCGAGCACCTCCGGATTGACCCGCTTCACCACACCCTGCGCTGTGCCGAGTGCCAGGCCCAGCGAATCCGCGGTCAGCGTTGTCAGGCAGAGCACTTTCTCATCGGCGGCAAGAGTGACCAGCTCGCTCACATGAGTACCACCCTGGAGGTTGGGTGCATGGGCGGTGCTGGGGACAGTTGGGAGATCGAGCGCAGAGATCTTGATCAGCCGGCCGGCGCTGGTGACAAGTCCGCAGTCGCCACGAGCAGTCGAGATGATCTTGGACATGACGAGGTCGTGGTTGGCTCGTGCACCCACAGGCGGTAATGGCTGCGCGTGATTGGTGCGGGCCAGCAGACCGGCGGAGGAGAGCAGTACCCAACAGGGATCGTCCGCGACTTCCAGCGGAGCAGTGGTAGCGATGGCCGCAACGCCGCTCGCCGCCAGCAAGATCGTCCGGCGCGGGCTGCCGTGCTGCTGGGCAATCTCGGCAAGCTGGTTGCCGACGAGCGTGCGGAGCTGCTCAGGGTTGTCCAAGATCTCGGTGAGCTCGGCGATGGTCGCTACCAGCTTGTCCCGCTCGGTCTCGAGCTCGATCCGGCTGAATCGGGTGAGCCTGCGGAGCGGCATCTCGAGGATGTAGTTGGTCTGTGTTTCCGAAAGCTCGAACACCTCCATCAGCCGCGAGCGGGCCTGGGCGGTGTCATCAGATGAGCGGATGATGGCGATGACGTCATCGATATCGAGGATCGCCACCAGCAAACCTTCGACCAGGTGAAGCCGCTCTCGGGCCTTCGTCCTGGCGAACTCTGTCCGGCGCCGCGTTACCTCGTAGCGATGCTCGAGATAGACGGTGAGCATGTCGCGGAGCGTCAGCGTGCGCGGCTGGCCGTCGACCAGGGCCACGGCATTGATCGCGTAGTTGTCCTCGATCTTGGTCAGCTTGTAGAGCTGTTCCAGTAGGACGTCGGGATTGAAGCCGCTCTTGATCTCGATCACCAGCCGAGTTCCATTAGCCCGGTCCGATAGATCCTTGACGTCGGCGATGCCCTGTAGCTTGCGGGCGTTGACAAGGCTCTTGATTTGTTCGATCACTCGCTCTGGGCCGATCAGATAGGGCAGTTCGGTGATCACGATGCCCTTACGACGTGGATGCACCTGCTCGATCCGCGCGGTGGCGCGGATACGAAATGATCCTTTTCCGGTGTGGTAGGCAGCGCGCACACCGTCCAGTCCGATGATCTTGCCGCCACTCGGCAGATCAGGCCCGGGAATGAAACGCATCAGCTCGTCGACGTCGGCGTCTGGGTGCTTGATCAAGTGACGTAGCGCCTGGATAACCTCCACCAGGTTGTGCGGCGGGCAGTTGGTTGCCATACCGACCGCGATCCCCGTCGCGCCGTTGACCAAGAGGTTGGGGAAAGCCGCGGGGAGCACCGTCGGCTCGATGTCCTTGCCATCGTAATTCGGCTTGAAGTCAACGGTGTCTTCGTCGAGTCCGTCGGTCATGGCCGCGGCGGCTGGTGCCATCCGGCACTCCGTGTAACGCATTGCCGCCGGGCCGTCGTCCAGCGATCCAAAGTTGCCGTGGCCGTCGACCAGGGGCAATCGCATGGTCCACGGCTGCGCGGTTCTGACGAGCGCATCGTAGATAGCACCGTCGCCATGCGGGTGGTACTGACCCATGACCTGACCGACCACGCGGGCGCACTTGACGTGCGAACGGTCCGGCCGTACGCCCATCTCGTCCATCGAGTACAAGATCCGCCGCTGTACCGGCTTGAGCCCATCCCGGGCGTCAGGAAGGGCCCGGGAATAGATCACCGAGTACGCGTACTCCAAGAAGCTGGTCTGCATCTCCGAGGAGACATCAATGTCGACGATTCGCTCGGTAAAGTCGTCCTCTGGTGGTGCTGGTGTTCTAGCCATCGAACGCAGATTCTCCCCTCTGCAGTCTCGCCCTTTCAGTCTGGCACCGGTGCTCCCGATTGCAGCGACGACACGTTGCGGCGCATACCGGCCCCAACTAGAGATAGGGCTTGAGGTCGTCCAGCAGCGAATCGCCGGCGTAGACCTCGCGGGCGTATAAGACTCCGTAGCTGAACCCGTTCTGACCTGACCGGATCCCGAGCCGAGCGCCGAGTTCGCGAAGGAAGGCAGCGCTCACAATGGCATCCTGATGATTCCCGAGCAGGTCTTGCAGATCCTTCCGATCCGAGACGATCTTGTCAGCTTTGCTACCCCAGACGGGCTGGGCAGCTTCCACCGCATACCGATAGCGCTTCGACGCCTTTCGAGCCCGATGGAACAGCTCATCTGATGGCTCGCCGCCGCGCCGCGCCGCAACCGCGGTTGTCAGCCGCCTGCGCGCCTTCTTCTGGGCATTCTTGATCATTGGGTCGATCGCGTCGGCGGAGGCGTCGGCGGCCGGTGTGAATGGCGCGTCGCTACGCCAGTGATACATCAGACCCATCAGCTTCCGGAAACGCTCAGAATCCAGTGCCTCGGCAACCGCATCGGCCGCCTGCTTGCGCTGCACAGCCAGCTCAGCCTCGATGGTCGACGCAACCGGGCCAAGGATCAGCTCAGCCGGCAGCTCGGCCAGTAGTGCGGCTTGCCTTTGGGCCAGGATGTCCAGATCCCTGACTTGGCCGAGCAGGCCTGCCCACCACACCAGCTCTTCTTCCAGATGCTCGACCTCGGAGGTTTCGAACAGGTCGGGGAACACCCGGACCGTGCTGCGCAACCGGCGTACCGCCACCCGCGTCGTGTGAACCACGTTCTCACCGGCACGTAGCTGAGCCTCGGAGTCGATGATGACCGTGCACTGCTCTGCAATGTAGTCGCCGATGAGGTCGCGAACGCTGCCAACCTTATTGTTCATGCCAGCGTGGTCCGGTTGGTCGGATTGAAGGGCATGCCGTGACCTTACGCTGAGCTGGCAACGTCTGGGGCCACGTGAGGAGAGTGTCGATAGAGGTAGCCGTCGAGACCATTGTTGACTCGACGCGGCTGTCCGGACAGCGCGCGCCAGCAGCCTTAGTGGACGCGTCCCATCCGGACGTCAGGAGCTCCCAGGCGGGCGGCGTCAGCCGAGAGGTCATCTGGCTGGTCTTGTGACTCGCGCTCGGCGGCAACCCGTTTCTGGTAGTGCTCCACCTCACGATCAACATCGGCCGCTTCCCAGCCCAGGATGGGAGCAACCAGGCGCGCGACCTCCGGCGCCGCGATGAGGCCGCGGTCCCATGTCTCGATCGAGATGCGGGTACGCCGGGCCAGGATGTCGTCAAGGTGCAGGGCTCCCTCGTGGGACGCAGCGTAGACGGCCTCGATCTTGAGATACTCCGCAGCACCCTCCAGTGGGTGCGCCAGCTCCGGGGAATATTTGATCATGTCCAGCAGCTCGGGCAGCAAGGAGCCGTAACGGTTGAGCAGGTGCTCGACCTGCACATCACGCAGGCCGGTCTCGTCGACCAGCAAAGGCCGCGCGTTCCACAACGCGTGGTAGCCGTCGGCACCCAAGAGCGGCACCTCTTCGGTGCAGGACGCCGGCACCTTCTTGTCCAACTCCCGGACCGCCGCATCAACGGCGTCCGCTGCCATCACCCGATAGGTGGTGTACTTGCCGCCAGCGACGGTCACCAGGCCGCGGACCGGAGAGGCGACGGCATGCTCTCGGGAGAGCTTCGACGTTGAGTCGGATTCGCCGGCCAGCAGCGGCCGCAGACCGGCGTAGACGCCGACCACGTCCTCGCGCTTCAGTGGGTCAGCCAGCAATGTGTTGGCGCGTTCCAGCAAGTAGTCGATGTCGGCCAAGCTCGCGGCCGGATGGGCCCGATCGAGCTGCCAGTCGGTGTCGGTCGTGCCGATGATCCAGTGACTGCCCCAGGGAATGATGAAGAGCAGGCTCTTCTCGGTGCGAGTGATCAATCCGGTCATAGAGTTGATGCGGTTCCGGGGCACCACGAGATGGATACCTTTGGATGCGCGGACTCGGAACTGCCCACGACCGCCCAGCATCTCCTGCAGCTCATCGATCCAAACTCCTGCGGCATTGATCGTCTGCTTGGCGCGAATGGTGAACTCGCGCCCGGACTCAAGATCACGGACCGTGACGCCGGCAACGCGGTCCGCCTCCCGGAGGAAACCGATCACCCGAGCACTGGTGGCGACCGCCGCACCATAATGCGCCGCCGTACGGCCGATCATCATGGTGTGTCTGGCGTCGTCGACCTGGCCTTCGTAGAACCTGATCGAGCCGATCACCGTGTCGCGATTTGCGGATGGAAAGGACTCGAACGTGCGCTTCCGGCTCAGGTGCCGCATGTGTTGTGGCACCCCGCGCCCGGCGCCGAGCACGTCGTACACCCCGATGCCGAGGCCTCCATAGCCGCGGTCGATCACCGGTCGCATCAGCGGGTACAGGAACGGCACAGGCTTCACCAGATGCGGGGCCAGCTTGTTGAGAGCGAGCGAGCGCTCTTTGAGGGCCTCGAAGACCAGGGCGAAGTTGAGGTGCTCCAGATAGCGGAGCCCACCGTGAAACAACTTGCTGGACCGGCTCGACGTACCAGCCGCGAAATCACGGGCCTCGACCAACCCGACGCGCAGGCCGCGGGTGATCGCATCGAGCGCGCAGCCGCAGCCGGTGACACCCGCTCCAATGACGAGGATGTCCAGATCTTCGCTGGCGAGCCGGTCCAAAGCATCCGCCCGGGCGGCGAGACCAAGCGGGGAGGTGGTGGAGAACATCGGCGTCGTCAGGGGTTGACCAGGAAGGAACGCTCCGGGTCATGGCGACTCTCGATCAGCCGGATCGTGCCCGAGCGGGACCGCATCGACAGTGACTGGGTCACGATGCGGTGGCTCTCGAACCGCACGCCCCGCAGCAATGCTCCGTCGGTGACACCTGTGGCGGCAAAGAACACGTTGTCACCGGAGACCAGGTCGGTGGTGCTGAGTATCCGATCCAAGTCGAAGCCAGCGTCCAGGATTGCCGCCCGCTCATCGTCGTTCCGAGCGATCAAACGTCCGAACATCTCGCCACCAAGGCAGCGAAGCGCGCATGCGGCAAGCACGCCCTCAGGGGTGCCGCCGACGCCAACCAGCAGATCTACTCCAGTCGAAGGGCTGACGGCCATGATCGCACCAGCCACATCGCCGTCGAGCAGGAATCTGATCCGAGCACCAGCCGCGCGGATGGCCGCGACAAGCTCGGTGTGCCGTGGGCGGTCGAGGACGCAGACCGTAAGTTCTGAGACGGCGCGGTCGGTAGCCTCAGCGACCTTGGCGAGGTTGTCTCCGATCGGCGCATCAAGATCGACATCGGCCGCCGCGTGGCCGGGGACCACCAACTTCTGCATGTACACGGCCGGACCTGGGGAGAACATCGTGCCACGGGGCGAAACGCCGATAATGCTGACAGCGTCGGGCAGGCTCTTGGCGGTCAGGGTGGTGCCGTCAACCGGGTCCACAGCGATGTCCCATTCCGGTCCTGAGCCGTCACCGACCCGCTCACCGTTGAAGAGCATGGGGGCTTCATCCTTCTCGCCCTCCCCGATCACCACAATGCCGTTCATGCGCACTGAACCGAGCACCGGGCGCATCGCGTCAACAGCTGCCGCGTCCACCTGGTTCTTGTCGCCGAACCCCATGTAACGGGAGCAATTGATCGCGGCCGCCTCCGTAGCACGGACCAACTCGAGCGCGAGATTGCGGGCGGGATCTGGGACTACCGATTCCTTGGTCCTGGGCTGAGCCACCGTTCCCATCTCCACTCCTCTAGTCGTTGATGCGAAACCCCACTAGACCTGGATCCAGTCCAGCGTCCGTTGCACAGCCTTCTTCCACTCTGCGTAACCCGCCGCCCGTTCCTCTTCGCTGATCTGCGGGACCCAACGCTTGTCCTCCAGCCAGTTTTCCCGGAGCTCGTCTGGTGACGCCCAGAAGCCTGTGGCCAAACCGGCCGCGTACGCCGCACCCAGTGCAGTCGTCTCTGCCACTACCGGCTTGCTCACCTCGACGCCGAGCGTATCGGCCTGAATCTGCATGCAGAGTGTGTTTGCGGTGACGCCTCCGTCAACTTTGAGTTCGTCGAGTTGAACACCGGCATCCTTTTCCATTGCCTCCACGACATCACGACTCTGGTAGCAGATTGCTTCTAGCGTCGCTCGGGCGATGTGCTCTCGGGTATGGAAGCGGGAGAGGCCGACAATGACACCGCGGGCATCAGAACGCCAATAGGGCGCGAAGAGTCCGGAGAACGCGGGCACAAAATACATATGTGCGGAAGAGTCGACCTGGCTCGCCAGCGTCTCGATCTCTGCGGCATCACGAATGATCTTGAGCTGGTCGCGCAGCCATTGCACGGCGGAGCCAGTGACGGCGATGGAGCCCTCGAGGGCGTAAACCGGCGCGGCGTCGCCGAACTTGTAACACACGGTGCTGAGCAGGCCATTGCTCGAGCGGTACAGCTGCTCGCCGGTGTTGAGAAGTAGGAAGTTGCCAGTGCCGTAAGTGTTCTTGGCATCGCCGGCCCGCAGGCAGACCTGGCCGACCATGGCAGCCTGTTGGTCCCCAAGATCACCACCGATCGGCACCTCGGCGCCGAACGGGCCGTCGGCACGGGTGCGCTGGTACGCCGCGGCATCGGAGGACGGCACAATACTGGGCAGCATCTCCCGCGGGATCCCGAAGAAACTCAGCAACTCTTGATCCCAGTCCAACGTCTCTAGATCCATCAGCATGGTGCGGCTGGCATTGGTCACGTCGGTGACATGCTGACCGCCGTCAACGCCGCCGGTCAGATTCCACAACAGCCAGCTGTCGGTAGTTCCGAATTTGGCGCGGCCGCGGCCGGCGGCCTCCCGAACCCCGTCGACATTCTCCAAGATCCATTGCAACTTTCCGCCGGAAAAGTAGGTGGCAGGAGGTAGGCCGGCCCGCTGCCGGATGACATCACCACGGCCATCACTATCAAGTTCGGCGGCGATCTTGTCCGTACGGGTGTCCTGCCAGACGATCGCGTTCCCGTATGGCTCCCCGGTGTCGGGATCCCAGACAACCGTCGTTTCACGCTGGTTGGTGATCCCGAGCCCCGCCAGGTCGGTGGCACCAAGATCGCCCTCTGCCAGGGCGCGCTGGACGACCTCTTGAGTGCGCTGCCAGATCTCGGTTGGATCGTGCTCCACCCATCCTGCTTGGGGCAGGATCTGCTGGTGCTCGAGCTGGTACTTCCCGACCTCGCGCCCTGAGTGGTCGAAGATCATACAGCGAGTGCTCGTCGTACCCTGATCGATTGCAGCGACGAAGTCGGCCATGCGCTGACACTATTCCTTGGGCGTTCGCGCGGCGCCCCTGGAGTCGACTGATGCCCTCGACACTTCGTCGCAACATCATCTGCGTAGGCTTTTGGCCGTGTCCGTGAGCCAGGCCCCGGGAAATATTGACGCGGACCCGCCCGGATACCCGCGAGAGTGGGAAGCCGACATCTTGCTGGCCGACGGCGGCGTGGCGCATTTGCGCCCGATCCGGCCATCCGATGCAGAGCGGCTGGTCGCTTTCTACGAACGGGTCTCGCCGGAGTCGAAGTACCTCCGCTTCTTCGTGCCTTATCCGCAGCTGACTGATCGGGACGTCAAGCTGTTCACCGAGGTCGATTACGTGGATCGGGTGGCGTTCATCGTCACGCTCGGTGAGGACATGATCGCGGTGGGGCGCTATGACCGCACTGAAGGTGATCATGCTGAGGTAGCGTTCCTGATCGAAGATGCCCACCAGGGCCGCGGGATCGCTCAGCTGTTGTTGGAGCATCTCGCGCAGGCTGCTCGAGAACGCGGAATCACACGCTTCGTCGCCGAGGTGCTACCGCAGAACCGGCGGATGGCCAAGGTGTTTGCCGACGCCGGCTACCGCATATCGAAGGGCGTCGAAGATGGCGTGCTCGCGGTCGAGTTTCCGATCTTGCCCACCGACACCTCGGTTGGCGTCATGGAACGCCGCGAGCACCGTGCCGAGAGTGCCTCGGTACGACGGCTGCTGAATCCGCAGCGGATCGCGGTGTACGGACAGGATGATCGAGTACGCGACTTGATCAATTCGATCGTGCACGGCGGCTATCGCGGCGAGGTGGTTGCAGTCAGCATTGATGGTGCTCTGGTTGCTGGCGTGCCCAACGCTGCCTCCATCGCCGCGGTACCGGGCGATCTGGACCTGGCGATCGTCTCAGTGCCAACAAACCAGCTGGGTGCAGTCGTCATCGAGGCGGCACACCAGGGCGCTCACGGCATGGTGGTGCTGACCGGAACCGACTACGTCCCGGGCGACAATCTCAAGATCATCAATCTGGCCCGGGCGTATGGAATCCGCGCGCTTGGTCCGGACGCTCTCGGCATCATCAACACCTTGCCCTCTGTTCAGTTGAACGCAACGCCTGCACCCATGCCTCGCGCCGGGGGAGTGGGGTTGTTCTGTCAGTCAGCGGCTGTCGGTGTCGCCTTGCTCAACGACGCCGTACGTCAGGACCTAGGTCTCTCGTGCTTCATCAGTACCGGTGACTATGCCGACGTAACTGCCAACGACGTGATGCAGTACTGGGGGGACGACGAGGCCACACGGGTCTGCCTGCTGACGTTGGACTCGATCGGCAACCCGAGAAAATTCTCTCGAATCACCCGGCAGCTGGCCCGCAATAAGCCGGTCGTCGTGTTCGCGCCCGGGCGTACCCATCGAGCTGATCATGCTGGCGTACGAGGCGGGCTTGGCCATGCCGCGGATGAGGCAGTAGATGCGCTCTTCCGGCAGGCCGGCATCATGGTGGTGCATCGCCGCGGTGACATGATCGACATTGCCAAGATCGCCGCACGACAGCCGTTGCCGTCCGGCCCGCGAGTGCGGATCATCAGCAATTCCCTGACGCTCACTCACCAGATGCTGCAGAAGATGGAGTCAGTCGGCTTGCTCCGCGACCCTCAGCCAGAGCTGCTCGGAGCCGAGGCGCGCGCGGCGGAGTTTGTCTTGGCAGCACGTGCGGCGCTAGCTGACCAGCGTTATGACTCGGTGGTTTGCGCGGCGGTGAATGCTTTCGATGAGGGCACAGAGGAGATCATTCTGGCTCTGGAGGACGTCGCTGCGGAAGCCTCCAAGCCGCTGATCGGGGTGTTTTTGGACTTCCATCCGCCGTTAATGAGCAGCGGCGAACCGGACGCACCGGGGATGCTGCCCAGATTTGATGGATCGGTCGATGCCATCCAGGCGCTGGCCGCCCTGACCAGCTACGCGGGGTGGTGTCGCCGGGACCCTGGCGCAGTGCCGATGGTGGAGGTGGATACCCAAGCCGCAAAGCCTTTGGTCAATCGCATCCTGGCGACGCAGCCGGCCGGTCGTGAGCTGACGGAGACCGAGGCCGCTGAGCTGCTCGGTACGTACGGGATCAATCTGATGCCGCAGTTCGCAGTCGCTAGCTTGGACGATGCAGTTACGGCTGGTGATCAGCTGGGCTGGAATGTCGTACTGAAGGCCACCAGTAGCGCCGTACGCGGTCGACCAGATCTCGCCAGCGTGCACCGCAACATCGACAACGCCGCAGAGATGGTCGCCGCCTGGAAAGATCTACGACAACTCATAGCAGAGATCGGCCTTGGCAACGACGAAGACCTGTCAGTAGCGATGCCGGTCGTCCAAGCCATGGCGCCACCCGGCGTGGCATTGATGATCACCAGTCGCGAGGATGCCGCGTTCGGGCCTATCATCTCGATCGGTCTGGACGGCATTCCTAGCGAGTTGCTCGGCGACACCGTCTACCGCGTGCCACCACTGACAGCGGTTGATGCCGCGGAAATGGTACGGGAGTTAAAGGCTGCCCCGACGCTGTTTGGTCGCTACGGGGCGCCTGGAGTCGACATTGCCGGGATTGAGGACATACTGCACCGGATAGCGCAACTGGCCGACGCAATTCCCCAGCTGGCCTCAGTCACCCTCCGGCCCTGTGTTGCCTCAGTTGGCTCAATTTCGGTACTGGGCGCGCGAGTGTTCATCACACCCACAGCGGATCAACGCGACCCCCTGGCCCGCGTCCTCTAGTTCGATGCACTTCGACAGGCTCAGCGCGCAGTGGGCAATCTGCCGGTGCCGCAGCAATCAGCAGCCGATCAACGCGGAGTGTGGGTAGTGCGTGGCAGGATGATCGGCATGAGGATTGGCTCCACGAGGAAAGATCTGCGCGCCGAAATCGATGCGTGCGGATACTTCCCGGAACTTGTCGAGGACGCAATCATGATCGCCCTCGCAGATGAGGAGCTGCTGGATTTCGTGGTGCACCACGAGCCGACGTTCAACCGCGACGAGATCCACCGCCATGTCACGGTGCTTGCGCTCACCCCCGCCCGACTTGTGATCGGCCATACCGACGACCAGCCTGCAGAGCCTCCGGCATCGGGGATCTACGCGGCCTCCTCCACGGAGTCAGTGGCGCTGAGCAAGATCAACACCGTTGCCTTGACTCGTGTCCTTACCCAGCCGGCGTCGTATCAGGCTGGCTCGGAGGATGTCTTCGAGACCTGGCTGTCGGTGGGTTGGGGAGCGGTACGTCGCATCGACCTCGAGCTCGCCACCTGCAGCGATCCGCAGTGCGAGGCTGATCATGGATACACCGGGACCCTGGTCGGCGACGACTTGACCGTGCGGATGAGCGCGGCAGCCGATGGTTCGGATCGAGTCGCGCGCCTGGTGCAGTTCGCCAGCTCACTTCAGCGAGCGGCTGCAGTATGACCTCACCCGCAGTGGGGTGGTCTTCGCCAGAGGTGCCGGCCAGCCAGCCACTGCCCGAGATGGTTGTTCCGGCTTACCAGTCCACAACCCTCGGTGAACTGATGCCGAGCATTGGTTCGCACCTGGATGTGCCTGGTTACACCGAGGATGCGTTTGGGTTGCCAGAGTCAGCCCGTTACGTCGTCGTGCTGATCGACGGACTCGGCTGGAACTTGCTACGCAGGGCGGTTATGGCGGCCCCGTTCTTCGCCTCACTCTTGGGAGGCGCGCAGCCGATCACGTCCGCGGTGCCGAGTACCACGGTGACCAGCCTCGGAAGTCTGGGGACCGGGCAGCCGCCCGGGCAGCATGGGCTGGTCGGCTACACCTCGCGAGTACCGTCGACCGGCGAGATTTTGAATGCCTTGACGTGGGAATCGGATGTGGTTCCCACGGTCTATCAATCCAAGCCGACATTTTTCGAGCACGCGGCAAAGACTGGAATCGCGGTCACCACAGTCGCCTTGGCGCGGTTCCAAGGCACCGGGTTGACCGAGTCGGCGCTTCGTGGAGCCGCCTTTGTCCCGTTCTCCGACGAAAGTGCCGAGGAACTGCGGATCGCGCTGATCGCTGAGGCAGCCATGCGCGGCGATTGCAGCGTGGTCTACGCCTACGAGCGTGAACTTGATCATTTCGGTCACGTGCACGGGTGCGGTTCAGCTAACTGGCTCCAGCAGCTAGCGCGAATCGATGCGATGTGCGAGCGGCTACGCGCTGCCTTGCCTCCTCAAGTGACGGTGATCATTACCGCCGACCATGGCATGGTTGACATCCCCTCGGATCAGCGAATCGTCGCCGAGGATGATCCAGCACTTATGGCGGGTCTGTCCGCGCTTGCCGGCGAGGGTCGCTTCCGACAGCTCTATGTTGATCACGAACCGCCGCGTCGGGTGGCGGACCGATGGCGCGACCGACTCGGTGATCTTGCTTGGGTACGGACCCGGGACGAGGCGATCGACGAAGGCTGGTTCGCGGCGATAGATGATCAACTCCGGGAGCGCTGGGGACATGTGCTGGTTGCCCTGCGTGGGGACTGGGCGGTCATGACGAGTGCCTTCCCACGCGAGTACACCCTGATCGGCATGCATGGATCACTGACGCCCGACGAGATGCTCGTGCCACTTCTCGTGGCCTAAGGCCTCGACCTCGGTTGGCAATGGCAGGATTCCGGCGTGGCTGAGCTCTGCTATTTCACCGGACCGATGGCCTGCGGTAAGTCGACCCTTGCCTTGCAGCTCGCGTACGAGGTGTTGTGCCGCCGGCATCACCGGCGGCGGCTGACACGAGCTGTGGCGCAGGCCACCCTCTCTGATCCGCTTCCGCTTGCCGAGGAGACAGCCGACGATGAGCTCTGAAGCCGTCTTGATCTCTGCTCGGGAGTTGGCTGACTTGCTTGACTCCGACCAGCCTCCCGTGGTCGCCGACGTGCGCTGGACGCTAGGCGGACCGCCCGGCAAGCCTGATTTTGAAGCCAGCCATATTCCTGGGGCGGTCTGGGTGGATCTCGAGACGCAGCTCGCCGGCCCGCCAGGCGTCGGTGGTCGTCACCCGCTCCCAACGGCTGCGATTTTCGAGCAGGCGATGCGGCAAATCGGCGTGTACCAGAATTCGCTGGTTGTCATCTACGATGCGGCCAATTCGCAAGCCGCGTCGCGCCTGTGGTGGCTATTGACTGATGCCGGACATCAAAGCGTCAGGGTGCTCAATGGCGGTTTCGCTGCTTGGAGGGCCGCCGGGCTGCCGACACTCTCGGGCCGCGGTACGCTGCCGGCGCCAGGTGATTTTGTCGCACACCCTGGCAAAAGAACACAACTGGAGGCGGCGGAAATCTGTGCGCTGCTTGGAAGGCCGGACGCTCCCACCCTGGTGGATGTACGCACTGCTGAGCGCTACTCCGGAGAGAACGAGCCAGTCGACCCGGTTGCCGGCCATATCCCGGGAGCGATCAACTTGCCTTGGCTGTCACACGTGCACGCCGACGGTCGGTTCCTGCCACCGGGCGAGATTGTCAGGTTGTACGCCGAAGCTGGCGGCACCGACGGTGCCGTGTTGTACTGCGGCTCCGGGATCACCGCCTCGCACAGTCTGCTGGCGCTGGAGTCTGCTGGGGTGACCGCAACTCTGTATCCGGGCTCATGGAGTGACTGGATCAACGACCCGAGCCGCCCGATTGCTACTGGAACGGGTCCCTGACAGCTAGTGCCCTGGAAAGGACTAGCTTTGACGCTTGGGTCCGCCGAACATGATCTCGTCCCAGCTCGGCACGGAGGCTCGCTTCCGCTTGACGTTCTTTCGGTCCGGCGGTGTGTCGACGTGTACCAGCGACTCAATCTCGAACTCATGGGCCTCATCAGTTCGATCGTCCAGGTTCGCAGGCAGATCGGGTGGCCCGGGCTCGTCGGTGCCTGGCAAGTCAGGCTCGGTCGTCGTCGCCGTGAAAAGGCTCGGGGAATGCTCCTCGGTTCCCGGCGTGTCGATGACCCCTTCGTCGTGCATGCTCGGCTCGACCGGATAGTTGATCACAATGGCCGGCTCCCACCCGCCATCGGTAACGGTGTCGGTCTCAGGTACCGCCGTTGCGTCGCTCAGACCCCCGTACACCCGAGGTGAATCCTCGCTGTAGCCGTCGCCGCTCAGCAACTCGTAGAGCGTCCCAATTGGCGACGCCTCAGGTGCTTGATCGGCTACCTCACTTGCAATGGGCACGTCCGCCACTGGGCGCAGCGCCCGGGCCACTGCAACGGTCGGCTCATCCGCTTCCTCCTCAGCTGACTGCTCATCGGCTGGCTGGCTTCGCGCGGCATCATGAGCCGCCTGCGCAAGGGCGAGCTTGTCGCTGACAAGTGTTGGCTCAGTATCACCTTCGGACTCCTCCGCCAGTCGCGCGCGACTTCGCTGCGGACCTCGTGACGAGGGCTGATCGCCGAGCAGCCACCTGGCCTCGTCGTTGGCCGCGACGGAGAATCGTCCCCGGAGGTCGTAAAAGAACCAGGCGTGCCGACTTGCGTCTCCCGCTCGATAATCCGCGGTCACGGCCCATCGGCCGTCATCCAGACGATAGGAATCCCACCGGATGGCGTCGAGATCGACTCCACGCCCCAATAACCGCTCGGTGACTGTGATGCGCAGACTGCGGTGACCGGAGGGCTCGCCGCGGCGGCGTACCGAGGATGCCATGGCCATCGACGCGACGTGCTCGCGCTCGGCAAGGACGGGCGCGGCGAAGCGCTCGACCCTGTCCATCGGAATGCCTGCCACTCGGGCCACATCCTCAAGGGTGTCGCCTGCCCGGATCCGCGCCTGAATGTCGCGGGGGGTGAGTGAGGTTTCCATCTCGATCTCCAGTTGTCCGAGTCGCGGCCGATCTCCGCGCAGCGCCGCGCGGAGCCTCTCATCCGCCTCGATCATGAACTCCTCACCGCTCTCGGTAGCCACGATCAAGGACTTCCCATCTGGGCTGAGTCCGACCAGTCGTGCGGTGCGCATCCGTCGCGGCGGCTCCTCGTGCGGCATTCGTTCCAGTCAACTTACTCTTCCGGACCTAGGAGTTGGGGGAGGCGCTCGGCGCACCGGCGAGCCAGGAGGCCCGGCCAGCTTGGGTCGGGTCGTACTGTCGGTCCATGCGCGAGCCTCTGCATCGGAAGCCAGCCACACGTGGCGAGCTCCGGGAATCGGGATATGTGAGTCGCCGCACCAAGGCGGAGCTCCGCGAGAACCTGCTGGAACGACTCCGCTCGGGGACGACCGCTTTTCCTGGCATCGTCGGCTTCGACGACACGGTGCTGCCTGAGCTGGAAAGCGCCGTACTGGCTGGCCACGACCTGGTGATACTCGGCGAACGCGGTCAGGGCAAAACTCGACTGATGCGGACATTGGCGGGGCTCCTCGATGAGTGGAGCCCGCACGTAGCCGGATGTGAGATTCACGATGATCCGTTTGCGCCGGTGTGTGTCCGCTGTCGATCATTGGCGGCGGAGCTAGGCGAGGAGTTGCCAGTGGATTGGCGGCATCGCGACGAACGCTACACCGAGAAGCTGGCGACGCCCGATACTTCAGTCGGCGACTTGATCGGCGATGTCGACCCGGTCAAGGTGGCTCAGGGTCGCACACTTGGGGACCCGGAGACCGTGCATTACGGACTGGTACCTCGAGCAAATCGAGGCGTGTTCGGTCTCAACGAGCTGCCAGACCTCGCCGAGCGCATCCAGGTTGCTCTATTCAACGTCTTAGAGGAGCGGGATATCCAGGTGCGCGGCTACTCACTACGGCTGCCGCTCGACATCTTCATGATTGCTACGGCCAATCCAGAGGACTACACGAATCGCGGCCGAATCATCACTCCGCTGAAGGACAGATTTGGCGCTGAGTTGCGTACCCACTACCTCACCGACCTCGCCGATGAGGTCACTCTGATCCGCCAGGAAGCCAAGCTGGTGTCGGAGGTTGGTGATCATCTGCTGGAAGTACTGGCGCGTCTCACACGAAACCTTCGGGAGTCCAGTTCCGTGGACCAGCGGTCGGGTATCTCCGCCCGGTTTGCGATTGCAGCCGCAGAAGGGGTGGCGGCTTCAGCACTGCGGCGTGCAGCCCGTACCCGCGATCAAGAAACAGCCGTCGCCCGCACCTGTGATCTTGCCGTCGTACTTCCCACGCTGCTAGGCAAGATCGAGTTCGAGATGGGGGAGGAGGGCCGGGAACGAACCGTGCTGGACCATCTCCTGCGGCTCGCGGTCGCGGCGACGTTCCGTGATCGGTTGTCAGGTCTCGATCTCTCCGGCTTCACAGGAGTTTTCGCACAGGGCGGCGTCGTGGAGACGGGTGACCTGGTCGCCGCGTCTGATCTGTTAGCGCAGCTGGGCGCCGTGCCGGGTCTGTACAAGGTGTTGTCCCGCCTTGATTACGACGATGCGGCTGGGCGCGGGCAGGTCGCGGCCGCGGTTGAGTTCACGCTCGAAGGGTTGTACCTGACTCGCCGGCTGGAGAAGGAGACCGTCGACGGTCGAACAATCTACGGAGCAGCCTGACAAGGAGTGATCATGGTTTCCGATGACGGCGGGCGCGATCACGACGGCGATCAAGAGCCGGGCAGGGCCCACCACCGTTTCCGCTACGGACCATGGCGCGGCGGGCCAGACCCGCTGAGACCACCCTTCGACGTGCGGGCGGCTATCGACAAGATCGGCCAGGACGTGCTCTCTGCGGGGACCGTGCGGGACTCCCTGCGAGACCTGATGCGCCGTGGGGTGGACGGTCGTGGCGGGCTCGATCGCTTGGTCGACAAGATCAGAAGGCTGCGTGCGCAGACTCGACGCCGCGGCGATCTCGGCGGGACTCTCGATCAGGTCAGAGCCGCGCTTGACCAGGCGCTCGCGACCGAGCGAGAAGCCTTGGCCGGCAGCGACACCGACGATGCGCGACTGGCTGAGCTGGAGCTGGAAACGCTGCCCGACGACGTTGCCGGCCAGGTCCGCGCCCTTGACCACTACTCGTGGCGATCCGAAGACGCCCGCGCCATCTTTGAGGCGATCAAAAACATGCTGCAACGTGAGGTGCTGGACGCCCAGTTCGCCGGTATCAAGCAAGCTTTGGAATCACCCGACTCTGAGGTCATGCAGCGGGTGAAGGACATGTTGGCCGATCTCAATGCGCTGCTTGCCGCACATGCACGGCAGGAAGATACGACGGATCAGTTCGCCGACTTCATGGAGCGTCACGGCGAGTTCTTCCCAGAGCAGCCGGAGACGATCGAGGAGCTGATCGATGCGCTGGCGCGCCGTGAGGCCGCTGGCAGGAAGCTGATGGCATCGCTCAGCCCCGGGCAGCGGGAACAGCTCGGCCAACTGCTGAGCCATGCACTCGCTGACGCCGATCTTGCTTCGGAAATGGCGCAGCTGGCGGACAACCTCCGGGCGTTGCGTCCCGGCCTCGACCGGGAGCAGGCTGCGAACATGCGCCCCGGCGGTGAGCAGCTCGGCTACAGTGCCGCAGTCGAGGCCGTTGCCGACCTGGCTGATCTGGAGGCACTGGAGGCGCAGCTGTCTCAGGGGGACCGGACCTCCACGCTGGACGAGGTGGATGTCGAGCTGCTGGAAAAGCATCTCGGTCGTGAAGCTTTGAGCGATCTGCAAGCCCTCCGTGATCTTGAACGAGAGCTGGAGGAGCAGGGCTACCTGACCCGAGGCGACGACGGTCTGCGGTTGACCCCGCGTGCAGTTCGGCGACTAGGGCAGACCGCCCTGCGGCGGGTATTCGCTCAGCTCGACGGGTCAGGCCGTGGCGATCATGACGACCACCAGACCGGGGCCGCCGACGAGCCGACCGGACTGACCCGGCCCTGGGCTTTTGGCGATGAGCTGCCGATCGACGCACCGCGTACGGTGTCCAACGCCCTGCGCCGATCGGGGCTAACTTCCACCGGCGTTGCTTTGGCTGTCGATGATTTCGAGGTCATCGAGACCGAGCGCCGGATCAGCGCGGCGGTGGCGCTCTGCGTCGATCTCTCGTTCTCGATGGTGCACGACGGACGCTGGGGCCCGATGAAGCAAACGGCGCTGGCGCTCAATCACCTCATGGAAACCCGATTCCGACAGGACGCGCTTCAGGTCATCGGCTTCAACAGGCTTGCCCGTCGCATGACGCCGGTCCAGCTCGCAGAGGTGGAGCCGGACTGGATACAAGGCACGAATCTGCAGCATGCGCTGCTGCTCGCCTCGCGGCACCTGCGTCGCCATCCCGAGGCGGAGGCGGTTGTGCTCGTGATCACCGACGGCGAGCCGACTGCACACCTGACCGGTGGGGGAGAGGCGTACTTTCACTGGCCTCCGACGTCAGAGACGCTGCGGGCCACCATTGCCGAGGTAGACGAGCTCGCCCGTCGCGGCGCGACGATCAACACCTTCATGCTCGGGGATGACGAAGGCCTGGCTCGCTTTGTCGACGCGCTCGCCCGCCGCGCAGGCGGTCGGGTCTTCACCCCCGATATCAGCCGGCTCGGTGAATACGTGGTCGCCGACTACTTGCAGGCGCGTCGCGGCCGCCGCTGAACCTGATAACTGGGGCTCTCAAGGTCGAGATCGTCAAGCTGGTGCTGCTCAGCGCACGACGTTCAGGGCAGTCTGCCGCTGGCGCTGCAAGATGTCGGCGAGGTATTTCCCATAGCCAGACTTCAGTAACGCGTTAGCCCGCTGCTCCAGTTCCTCGTCGCTCAGAAAACCCTGCCGCCAGGCCGCCTCCTCAGGGGCACCTACCTTGAGGCCCTGCCGAGCTTCGATGGTGCGTACGAAGTTGCTGGCGTCGTTCATCGAATCGAAGGTCCCGGTGTCGAGCCAGGCGGTGCCGCGTGGGAGGACACCCACTTGGAGCTTTCCGGCCTCGAGGTAATGCCGGTTTACGTCGGTAATCTCGTACTCTCCACGAGCCGACGGCTGGAGTTGCGCGGCGATGCCAACCACGTCGTTGTCGTAGAAGTAGAGGCCGGGAACGGCGTAGTTGGATTTCGGATGAGCGGGCTTCTCCTCGAGTGAGATGGCCCGACCCCCGGCATCGAATTCAACAACGCCGTACGCCCGAGGCTCGGCTACCCAGTAAGCAAAAACCGCCCCGCCGTCAACGTCGGTAAAGCGTCGCAACTGAGTGCCGAGGCCCAGTCCATAGAAGATGTTGTCGCCCAACACCAGGGCCACCTTCTCGGAACCGATGAAGTCAGCGCCAATGACGAAGGCTTGGGCCAGCCCGTCGGGCGAGGGCTGCTGGGCATAGCTGATCGAGATGCCGAACTGCGAGCCGTCACCCAACAGCCGCCAGAAAGCAGATGCGTCGTGGGGCGTGGTGATCACCAACACGTCGCGGATCCCGGCGAAGATCAACGTCGACAAGGGGTAGTAGATCATCGGTTTGTCATAAACCGGAACCAACTGCTTGCTCACCCCGAGCGTCACCGGATGCAGTCGGGTACCGGAGCCGCCGGCCAGGATGATGCCTCGCATGGCGCTTAGTCTCGCACCTGTCGAGGGCCGGAGAGTGCGCCGCGGATCGTCCATAGGATGACTCGCATGACGAAACTCCTGGTGACCGGCGGGGCGGGGTTCATCGGCTCCAACTTCGTCCGCTACGTACTCGACCACACAGATTCCACGGTCACCGTGTTGGACAAGCTGACCTATGCCGGAAATCGTCAGTCTCTGAAGGACTTACCCCAGAATCGCTTGACCTTCGTCCAGGGCGACATTTGTAACGCGAGCCTGGTTCACCAATTGGTACGCGGCCAAGACCACGTCGTGCATTTTGCGGCCGAATCCCACAATGACAACGCGCTGCGTGACCCGTCGGTGTTTGTCGCAACGAACCTGGTCGGTACGTACACGCTGCTGGAGGCAGTGCGCAGGTACGGCGTTCGCTATCACCACATCTCCACCGACGAGGTCTACGGCGACCTGGCACTCGACGACCCGAACCGATTCACCGAGAGTTCGCCCTACAACCCGTCCAGCCCGTACTCCGCGACCAAGGCAGGCTCGGATCACCTAGTGCGCGCCTGGGTGCGCTCCTTCGGCATAGCGGCCACGCTCAGCAACTGTTCGAACAACTACGGTCCTTATCAGCACGTGGAGAAGTTCATTCCTCGGCAGATCACCAACATCCTCGACGGCGGCCGACCGAAGCTCTACGGGGCCGGATTGAACGTTCGCGACTGGATCCACGTTGATGATCACAGCGCTGCCGTACTGCTGATCACAGCCGAAGGCAAGATCGGCGAGACCTACCTGATCGGTGCCGACGGTGAACGGAACAACAGGCAAGTCGTAGAGACGATCTTGGAGCTGCTGGGACAGCCGCACGACGCGTACGATCACGTCACCGATCGCGCCGGGCATGACCTTCGTTACGCCATAGACTCCACCAAACTCAGGCTGGAGCTGGGTTGGCGGCCGATCTTCTCCGACTTCACGTCCGGCCTAGTGGCCACCGTCGAGTGGTACCAGGCCAACGAAGCCTGGTGGCGGCCCCAGAAGGCCAAGACTGAGGCCACCTACGCGAGGCAGGGGCAGTAGCGGGGCATGCCCGAGCTAGCGATCAAGCAGACTCCCATCCCCGGTCTGCTGGTCATTTCCCTGGATATCCGCGGCGACAACCGCGGCTGGTTCAAGGAGAACTGGCAACGGGAGAAGATGGTCGATCTTGGCTTGCCTGATTTCGCCCCGGTGCAGAACAACATGTCGTTCAACAACAAAGTCGGCGCGACACGCGGCATCCATGCCGAGCCTTGGGACAAGCTCGTGTCACTGGCAACCGGGCGGATCTTCAGTGCCTGGGTTGACCTCCGCAGAGGAGATGGCTTCGGGCGATGCTTCACGACAGAGATGGGGCCGGAGACCGCCGTCTTTGTGCCACGCGGGGTCGGGAACGCCTTCCAGACCTTGACCGAACAGACTGCGTATTCCTATCTGGTTAATGATCACTGGAGTTCGGCAGCGAGGGAGTCCTATACCTTCGTCAATCTTGCCGACGAGACGCTGGCCATCGACTGGCCGATCCCGCTTGAGCGGGCGGAGCTGTCCGAGGCAGACAAAACGCATCCGCGACTGGCCGACGTGAAACCAATGGAACCGAAGCAGACCTTGATCATCGGGGCCGGTGGCCAGCTGGGGCGCGCATTGATCAAAGCCATCCCTGCAGCGGTCCCCATTGGTCGCGCAACACTGGATCTGGCGAGCCCGGAATCGGTTGCAGGCTTTGACTTTAGGTCGTACGGCATCGTGATCAACGCGGCTGCATATACGAAGGTCGACGCTGCTGAGACCGAGGATGGCCGGCGCGAAGCATGGGCAGTCAACGTCGGTGGTGTTGCCGCCCTGGCTGAGGCGGCGCGCAAGCACCGCTTCACCCTGGTGCACATTTCCTCCGACTATGTCTTCGACGGCACCCGGACGCCTCATACCGAGACTGAACCGTTCTCCCCGCTCGGCGTCTACGGGCAAACCAAGGCAGCCGGTGACGCATTGGTCGGATCTCTACCCGCGCACTACCTGCTGAGGACCAGCTGGGTGATCGGCGAAGGCCACAACTTCGTGCGCACGATGGCGGCGCTGGCAGACCGCGGCGTTAATCCGGAGGTCGTGGACGATCAGTTCGGCCGGCTCACCTTTACCGCCGAGATCAGCCGCGCGATCCTTCATCTGCTGCAGGCGAAGGCGCCCTATGGAACCTACAACCTCAGCAACGACGGCGAGCCGATGACCTGGGCCGACATTGCTCGGGCGGTCTTCGCGGCCCGCGGCCGTGACGCGGCCTCAGTGAAAAGTGTGACCACCGCTGAGTATGGCGCGGGCAAATCACTTGCTCCCCGGCCGAGGCACAGTCTGCTGAGTCTGGACAAGATCATCAGTTCCGGGTTCCGACCGGCGGACGCGATGACTCAGCTGCGGTCGTACCTGTCGAGTCTGGATCAAGAGCTGCGGCGCGCATCTGATCGGCATCTGAGCTAAGGCGCGGCCCGCGAACGAACAGTGCGCTGATCGTCAGAAGCAGCCCGGCGATAGCAACAGCGACGAAGCCGGCCTGTGCGCCTGAGCTGTCGATCACGTAGCCAACAGCTGCTGCACCGGCGGCTACACCGGCGACCATGCCAGTCGAGTTCCACGCAAGTGCCTCGGTCAGCCGGCTCTGATCGACCGCCGACTGGATCACCCCAACCGATGCGATCAGGGTTGGTGCAATGGCCATGCCGCTGAGGATCAGCAGCAGGGCAACGCCCACCGGATGGCTGACGAACGGGAGCGGCAGCAGGGACAGCGTGAGCATGATCGCCCCAACTCGGAAGCGTCGAGCGGGAGACGTTCGCCACATGATTGCCCCGGTCACGGCCCCGGCGACCAGCGATCCGAACGACCACGCGACCAAGATCAGGCCAGCGTACGGAAGCACGCCCGCCTCTTTCGCAAACGCGACGACGTTAAGCTCCATGCCCCCAAACACCATGCCAAGGGCACCTGACGCGATGGCCACCGGCACCAGGACCCGCCACGGCAACCGACTCGATTCCTGATGCCCGTGTGGCGTCAATCGGATCGGCGGCTGGCTGCTGCGCTGGGCAGCGAGGGCAATGGCACCAATGAGCCCTATGACGGCGCTAACGCTGACTCCGAGCGCCGGATGGATAGCCGTGGCGAGAAAGGTGACCAGCACTGGACCGATGATGAAGACCACTTCGTCCAGCATGGCCTCGAGTGCGAACGCGGTGTGCAGCAACGGGGAACCGTTCAGTCGGAGGGTCCAACGCGCGCGTACGGCGGATCCAGCCAGGCTGAAACCAATCCCGACGCCGATAGCTGCGACGAGGCTCACAGCCAACGGCCAAGCCAGCTCTATCGCCGTGACGAGGAGTGCGACGCTGAGCACGTTGATCAGGACCGTGAGTCGCAAGACCCGAGCCTGGCCCACGCGGTCAGTTGCCCGGCCCCAGAGCGGAGCAACGACAGCGGCAGCCAGCGTAGCGGCGGCAGTGAGCAATCCGGCCAGGGCGAAGGAGCCCGTGGTCAGCGACACCAGTAGAACGATCCCGATGCCCGTCATAGACATCGGCAGCCTTGCCACAAAGCCGGCGAGGCTGAAGGCTACCGCGCGACGATCCGAGAGCACCTGCTGGTACGTGCGGAGCCCCGCGGCCATGACTCTCCTCCCTATACGCAAAGATCACGCCTGTGGGTGATCACTCCGCAACTTCTCTTCCGGCACCGACCAGGCAGCCAGGCAATGCACTTGCGCCGTATGAGGCAGTCCTGCTGGTGTCCTTCGGCGGCCCTGAGCGCCCCGAGGATGTGATGCCGTTCCTGGAGAACGTCACCCGTGGTCGGGGCATTCCCGCCGAACGACTGGCCGAGGTCGGCCGACATTACCTGCTGCTCGGCGGCAGGAGCCCGATCAACGATCAGTGTCGCAGGCTGCTCGCGGCCCTGACGAACGAATTACGCCGCCGTGGCATGCAGCCGCCGCTCTACTGGGGGAACCGGAACTGGACGCCCTACCTTGACACCGAGCTCCGTGCGATCGAACGAGATAGTCACCGCCGGGTGCTAGCCGTGGTCACCAGCGCATATCCGTCGTACTCCTCCTGCCGGCAGTACCGGGAAAACCTGTTCGACGCCGCGCAAGGCACCCAGGTACAGATCGACCGGATCCGCCACTATGCCAACCACCCGGGTTTCGTTCAAGCCTCGGTGGACGCCTCACTCAAGGCACTCGACACGCTCGGTGAACGCGCCGACGAGGCCCGCTTGGTCTTTGTCACCCATTCCGTCCCAACCGCTATGGCGGAGACCGCCGGGCCGGCGCCGCGCAGCGGCCGCGGCGCCTACGTCGACTGGCATGCAGCGGTGGCTTCCGAAGTTGCGCATCGGGTGGCTCAGCAACGCGCCCGGAGCTCCGACCATGACCTCGTTTACTGCTCGCGCTCCGGTCCGCCCAGTCAGCCATGGTTGGAGCCAGACATCAACGACCACCTGCGTCAGCTCGCGGGCAGTGGCGTTCCGGCCGTGGTCGTGGTGCCGATCGGCTTCGTGTCCGACCACATGGAAGTGATCTTCGATCTGGATACCGAGGCAGCAGCCACCGCCGAGGAAGGTGGCATGGCCTTCGCGCGAGCAGGCACTGCCGGCGATCATCCGGCCTTCGTCAGTGGGCTGGTTGATCTCATGGTGGAGCGCGCCGCGGTAGCCCGCGGGGAGGAGCCGGCGCGTCCAGTGCTGGGATCGGCGGCTGTCGGATGGTATGAGTGCCAGGCGGACTGCTGTCCGAACCTGCGGGAACCCGGCCGTCCAGCGCTGTTCCAGATCGCCGGCTAGACCCTCGTAGAGAGCCTCGTTGTGCAGCGTCTCGGGGTGGCGGAAAGAGCTACCGCAAGATGGTGCAGAGAACCCCTCTGAAGTGGGAATTTTCGACACGTCCTCGCGTTATAGCGGGCGCGAGCAGACATAGCGCGCAAACGGTTGATTCGTGTGATATGACTGCGCACGAGTCAGACGAAGATCTGGGCTTTTCGGGCCCGGGAAGGCAAAGATGGCGACCGATTACGACGCCCCTCGCAAGACCGACGAAGAACTGAATGAAGACAGCATCGAAGAGCTCAAGACTCGCCGTAACGATAAGAACTCTGGGAAGGTCGACGAAGACGAGGCCGAGGCGGCGGAAGCGTTCGAGCTTCCGGGCGCGGACCTCTCTCACGAGGAGCTAACCGTTCGGGTGCTGCCTCGCCAGTCTGATGAGTTCACCTGCGCTGGCTGCTTCCTGGTACGACATCGCAGCCAGGTCGCCGAGCTCCGTCCCAATGGGGACGCATACTGCTTCGACTGCGCGGGCTGATCTTGACGATGGAACCGAGCCTGGATCGGGCGATCCCACGATTTGAGTGCGCGAATGGGCTGGGCTGAGGCCTGCATGATCACTTAGGCTTGTGCTACTGAACGCGTGTGCGAGTGGTGACAGCTCGGATGCCGCCGCTGCTGTGCCAACGGGGGGCGCGACCACAGCTAGGTGCAGTCGATGTACCGGGCTGGTTGGGGGCAGTCAGTCCGGACAGAACACCACCTCGCGCACCCGAGAGGGTCCGCGAGGTGGTGCTTCGACTCAGCTACTGAACTAACTGGCGTTCGGGTTTTCGTTGCCGATGTCCTTCTGCCAGTGCCGCGCGGCCATGCGCTGGGTGAGAATCTGCGTGACACCTATGCCAACGCCGCTTGCCAGCGCCCAGCTCATCGCTGTGATCACAGGAGTGTCGGGGTCGGTTGGCGATGGTGGTTCATCGCCTGTGACGAGCTTCCAGCCGGCCTTGAGCAGGCGCTGCGCCGCGATGGTGGTAACTGCGCCGATCACTCCGACGTAGAGCTTCCAGAGCAGTTTTTGCGTCGGTGCCATCGGATCAACCTTCCATGTCTGACGGTTAGCAGCGCGGAGCGCCGCTACGTGATCGCATCTTAGTGCGGTATTGGAGAAGGTCGACGGCGCACCGATGATGTTGTGATCTGGGCGCGTAAGTTACCTCCATGCTGTTCCGCGAGCGACTCAACGTACCGATCATCTGGTGGGTGCTTGCGGGTCTGTTCTCCCTCTCGGTCCTGGTTGCGGTGGGCGCCTATCTCGGCCCGGCTTGGGGCCTTGGAACCTCCGTTGCGACGTTACTGGTGGCGGCCGCGATCTTCGGTTCAGCAGCGATCGTGATCAGTGTCGAGGAGCAGGACGTACGCGTGGGTCGGGCGACCATCGAACACCCCTATATCGGTACGTGTCGCGCGCTGACTGCTGAGGAGACACGTCGCCGGACTGGTGTCGAGGCCGATGCGCGGGCGCACTTGGTACTTCGGCCCTACATCAAGACGACCGTCGAGATCACCCTGGACGACCCAGAGGATCCGGTGCCGTACTGGTTGGTCTCCACCCGACACCCGCAACGGCTGGCAGCCGCACTGCAGGATGCCGCCTCGTCTACGCTGACCGAGTGAGTGAGCGAGACCGAGCCATGACTGCCGTTGAGGTGCTGCTCGTTCAGCTCGATCCCGGCCTGGA
Organism: uncultured Actinomycetota bacterium; assembly: GCA_963730505.1. Taxonomy (GTDB): domain Bacteria; phylum Actinomycetota; class Actinomycetes; order Propionibacteriales; family Propionibacteriaceae; genus Microlunatus. The sequence continues at coordinate 50,413 of CAVSSB010000031.1, read as the reverse complement.
ACCGCCCTCGTATGCACACCCCGACGACGCGGGAGCTGATCTCCGCAGCACGGACAGCTTTGAGCTTCAGCCGGGAGAACGCCGGTTGGTGGGTACCGGCGTCGCCATCTCGTTGCCGGCTGGCTTCGCGGGCTTCGTACACCCACGGTCCGGACTCGCCGCCCGGCACGGCATCAGCATCGTGAATGCGCCAGGCACTGTGGACGCGGGCTATCGCGGTGAGATCAAGGTTTGCCTGATCAACACCGACCGCCACCAACCGGTAAGCATTGCCCGTGGTGACAGGATCGCTCAGCTGGTCATTCAGCCAGTTAGTGTGGCCGCATTCGTTCCGGTGGCGGAGCTGCCAAGCTCCTCGCGCGGGATTGGCGGGTATGGGTCGACCGGCGGAATACTGGGCAGTGCCCAACGAGGGGCCGTCCGGCCAGGGGCCACCCAGCGAGGGGAGAGCATGAGTGTGCCAAGGGAACGCGCATGATCTTCAAGAGGGGTAGGAAGCGGGGCAGTGACGCCGCGGTTGATGATTCCACCGAGGATGTCGCTGTCGACGAGCTAGACGAGTCTGACGAAACCGCAGCGGAGGAGCCGACCGCAACCGATGTTGAGGGCGAGGACCTGGCGGCTCTCGAGGAGCTCGACTGGCGCGGCTCGGGACCTTACGACATCACCGAAGTCGACAGCATCGAGAGTACGGAAGAAAGCCCCAAGATCGATCTTGGCAGCCTGATCTTGACCGCGGTGCCAGGATCAGAACTGCGCCTTCAGGTCGCCGAGGAGTCCGGTGAAATCGTCTCGGCGATGCTGGTGATTGAGACCATTGTCGAACCGCCCGCCAGTGCCAATCAGGAACGCCAGACATACTCATCCGCACTTGAGCTCGGCGCGTACGCAGCTCCACGCAGCGGCGGGCTGTGGGCGGAGTTGCGAGATGAGATCTCCCGCAGCGCCACCGAGGCTGGCGGCACTGCTTCACTTGGCGAGGGACCATTCGGCGTCGAGCTGAGGCGGCTGATACCCGTGACCACACCCGACGGCGAGGAGGGATATCAGCCATCGCGTATGTGGGTTGCTGAGGGTCCGCGCTGGCTGCTGCGGGGCATTGTCTACGGTCAGGCCGCAATCGAGGACGACACAGACTCCCCTGTGGTCGCTGATGTGCTCGACGCCTTTCGTCAGGTGATCGTGCGGCGCGGCGACGAAGCCATGGCACCTGGCGATCTGCTCCCTTTGACTATGCCAAGCGACGTGAGTGAGGAGTCGGAGGAGTCTTGACGTCGAAGCGGCGTCCCGCCTGCCGCATAGAGACAAATCATTGACCGCGGTGGGATGCTTGAGGGGCGGAGGTGACACGCGATGGCCAAAGAGAACATGCTGCAGCGAGCCCTGCGCCGGTTCACATCATCGAATGCCGAACTTGAATCAGAGGATTTGCAACGCAACGTCCGTGAAGAGGGCTCGGTACCGATTCAGGAGTGTGAGGACCGGCAGCGGGTGCAGCTCACCGGTACCGTTTCGACGGTGACGATCAACCCCAGGGCCGGCCACCCCGCGCTCGAGGTCGAGTTGCGTGACGGGTCTGGAGCGGTGACTCTGGTGTGGCTTGGTCGAAGGCAGATTCCCGGAATCGACTGCGGGCAGACCCTCAAGGTGTGGGGTCGGATCAGTTGCCACGAAGGAAGGCGGTTGGTTTACAACCCGCGCTACGAGCTGATGCAGACACCGGCGGCCTCGTGATCAACGCCGCCGCGGTGCCTGGCGTATGACCGAGCTTCCAGCAGAGCCGAAGACGGGTTCGCACCGCACACAATCGGTGACGGGGACAGAAGAGCCACCCCAGTTCCGTTACGTGGAGGAGTTCGTCCGCTACCAGCTCGGCAAGTCTTTGGGTGGCACCCGCGGCATGGTCGAGTCAGCGCTGCCCTTCGTCGCTTTTACCATTGCCTGGGTCGCAGGCCGGCAGCTCTATCCAGCGATCGGCGCTGCGGTTGGTACCGCGCTGCTGCTGGCAATGATCCGCCTGCTGCAGCGGCAATCGCTCAGATACGTCGCTCAAGCCGTCATCCCGACGGCTATTGCTGTCCTCATTGCGACACGTACCGGCCGAGCGCAGGACGTCTTTTTGCCTGGCATCATCTACAACGGTGCTTTGGCCGTGCTCTCGATCCTGACGGTGATCATCCGTCGGCCGCTCGTCGGTTTCATTATCGGCGCGGCCGTCGGCGATCCCACTGGTTGGGCAAAGGACCGCGGGCTGGTGAGGATGACCTCGAAGCTGACGCTGGTGCTTGCGGTGCCATATGTCACCCGATTTGTCATTCAGATGCCACTGTTCCTCGCCGGCGAGGTGGTCTGGCTTGGAGTGGCCAAGGTCGTCCTCGGCTGGCCGCTGCTGATCGCTGCCCTGGCTGTCATGGGCGTGATGCTGTCCAAGGGCAGGACCCCAATGGAGGATTCGCCGTTGGCAAATCGGGATGCTGCTTCATCAAGGGCTCAGGTGGTCGGGAGCGAGGACCGGTAGGTTCCACTCCGGTGGAGGCAGCCCGTCGCGCGGGTTGGCACCGACAACCTCAGTCTCAGACCGCCTGAACGCGTGGGGTCGGCGTCTTTGAGACATTGATCGAGCCATCACGCGGGGCCAACATCTCGGCCAGCTGGTGCTCGAAGTCCTGGGCTGTCACGAACAGCAATTCGTCGCCAGCCTCGAGTGAGCCGTCCTTGTCGGGCGGTCTGGCATGTCCGTCGCGGATGATCGCCACCAGAACAACGTCGCCGGGCCAGTTCAGATCGCCGATGCGAGCTCCGGCTACCGGGCTGCTGGAAGGCAAGGTCATCTCGACGAGGTTCGTCGCACCCTCGTGGAACGTCAGCAGTCTGACCAGGTCACCGACCGTGACGGCTTCCTCAACGAGCGCCGACATCAGCCGTGGTGTCGAGACTGAGACATCGACCCCCCAGACCTCGTTGAAGAGCCACTCGTTCTTCGGGTGGTTCACCCGGGCGACGGTACGAGGCACGCCGAACTCAGTCTTGGCGAGCAGCGACATCACCAGGTTCACCTTGTCATCGCCGGTGGCCGCGATCGCTACATCACAGGTATCGAGGCCCGCTTCTTCAAGTGAGGAGAGCTCGCACGCGTCAGCCAGGAGCCACTCCACCTCTGCCAGTGCGTCCGCCTTGACCGCATGTGGATCTTTGTCGATCAACAACACCTCATGCCCGTTTTCGGTGAGCTCGGCCGCAATGGACAGTCCCACATTGCCGGCTCCGCCAATCGCGACTCGCATCGTCACACTCCTCTCGGTCTTGGTGGAGAACCGAGTACAGCTTCGACGGCGGCCAGCTTGGCGTCGACGACAGCGGCGTACACCAGGTCACCATCCTGAAAGACCATGTTGCGCTTGGGCACGATTCCGGAACCCATGCGGAACAGAAATGGGATGCGCGCGTCGGTGGCCTCCTCCATCTGCTCGATGGTCCGACCGACCCATGCTCGATCAACATGCATCTCCATGAGGCGTACCGAGCCCGACGGGTCTCGCCACTGCGGTTCAGAACCGCTGGGCAGCAACCGTCGCAATACCTGGTCTGCGGTCCAACGTACGGTGGCGACGGTCGGGATGCCGAGCCGCTCGTAGACCTCAGCGCGGCCGGGGTCATAGATGCGAGCCACGACATTGTCGACACCAAAGGTTTCGCGTACCACGCGCGCCGACAAGATGTTGGAGTTGTCACCACTGGACACCGCAGCAAAGCCGTCGGCGTCCTCGATACCGGCCTCGAGAAGTACCTCGCGATCAAAGCCGACACCTCTCACCGTCTTGCCCGCAAAGTCCGGGCCGAGGCGGCGGAAGGACTCGGAGTCGAGGTCGATCACCGCGACAGTGTGACCACGCTTCTCCAAGCTCCTGGCCAGGCTGGACCCGACCCGGCCACAGCCCATGATCACGATGTGCACGCCGTTGAGTCTAGTGAACCCCGTTCATACGGCTCTGTGACGCCGGTCACCTCCAGCCAAAACTGGCCGCCCCGATGATCGCAACTTCTCTACTAGGGTTTGCGGTGTGGTGAATGTCTCCGACATTGGCAAGCGCCTGCTGCTGGGCCGGAAGCTCCGTAGCACTCAGCTCCACGAGACACTTCTGCCCAAGCGCATCGCCTTGCCGGTCTTCGCATCGGACGCCCTCTCTTCGGTCGCCTACGCGCCGGACGAAATCTTCCTGACGTTGTCACTGGCCGGACTTGCCGCATACGCCTATTCGTGGAAGATCGCAATCCTGGTCGCCGTCGTGATGCTGGTTGTCGTAGCGTCTTACCGGCAGAACGTGCACGCGTACCCCTCGGGCGGCGGTGACTACGAGGTTGCCACCGTCAACATCGGATCCACGGCGGGTATCACGGTGGCAGCGGCGCTCCTGGTGGATTACGTCTTGACGGTCGCGGTCTCCGTATCGTCCGGCGTACAGAATGCCAAGTCGGCATTCCCGGTCCTGGACGGGCGCGAAGCATGGGTAGCCGCGGGCGTCGTGATCGTGCTGATGGCGCTCAACCTCCGCGGCGTCCGCGAGTCCGGCACTTTCTTCGCGATTCCCACGTACTGCTTCATGGTCGCGATCTTGAGCATGGTGATCTTCGGGCTGTTCCGAATCCTGGTCATGGGCGAACAGATCCAAGCACACAGCGCCCAGTACGGGATCGAGCCGGACCCAGACTATGCAGCCTTTACCGGCTTTGCGATGGTCGCGCTGCTAGCCCGCACGTTCTCCTCCGGATGCGCAGCGCTAACCGGGGTGGAGGCCATCTCGAACGGCGTGCCGGCGTTCCGTAAGCCGAAGAGCAAGAACGCAGCAACCACCCTGCTGTTGCTCGGCACTCTTTCAGTGTCAATGTTGATCGGTGTCGTCGTGTTGGCCAACCTGACCGGACTCAAACTGATCGATGCCGGCCACTCCTACTACACGCTCAACGGTGAGCGGGTCGACGTGGTCGAGGAGACGGCCATCGGTCAGTTGTCCGCCGTAGTATTCGCCGACTTCAGACCTGCTTTCTACTTCGTCGTGGCCGCCACAATGCTGATCTTGTTCCTGGCCGCGAACACCGCATTCAACGGATTCCCTGTGTTGGGCTCGATCCTTGCCAGGGACGGTTACCTACCACGCCAGTTGCACACTCGCGGCGACCGCCTGGCGTACAGCAATGGGATCATCGTGCTGGCCTTCTTGGCCGTCGTACTGATCATCGCCTTCGATGCTGATGTGACGGCGTTGATCCAGCTCTACGTCGTCGGGGTCTTCGTGTCGTTCACTGTCAGCCAGCTCGGCATGCTGCGGCACTGGACGCGCCACCTGAGAGTCGAGACCAATCCGGCCGTGCGGAGACGGATGATCCGTTCCCGTGTGATCAACGCCATTGGGCTGACGATGACCGGCACAGTGCTGGTGATCGTGCTGCTCTCAAAGTTCACCAAGGGTGCCTACATTGCGATCATCGCGATGGGCATCCTCTTCGTGATCATGAAGATGATCAGGCGACACTACGATGCGGTTGCTCGGGAGACTGCACTGGTAGAGGGTGAGGATCGGACGCTCCCGAGCCGGGTACGCGCTTTGGTGTTGGTCAGCAAGCTGCACAAACCAACATTGCGGGCACTCGCCTTCGCCAAGGCCGCCCGGCCCAGCTCGCTCGAGGCTCTCACGGTCTCAGTTGACCCGGAGGAAACCGAACGCCTTGTGAAGCTTTGGGAAGAGGCCGACACCGAAGTTCCGCTCAAAGTGCTCGCCTCGCCTTACCGGGAGGTGACCAACCCAATCATCGACTATGTGAAGAACCTGCGGCGCGAGAGCCCGCGTGACGCGGTGACGGTCTACATCCCTGAGTATGTCGTCGGCCATTGGTGGGAGCAGATCCTGCACAACCAGAGCGCCTTGCGACTCAAAGGACGGCTGCTGTTCACGCCGGGAGTCATGGTGACATCGGTGCCGTTCCTCCTGGCGTCATCGACCAAGGCCGAACAGAGGTTTGAGCGGGAGACTGCTCAGGACGCTGCCCGCCGCTCCCTGCGCGGCGGCTAGGAATACTGCGCAGCGCCAAACAGCTGCGAGCGTCGGAAATCGCGCGCCGCCGTGCTGAGGAGGAGCAAGCGGAGGCGTTTTTCCTCTGCGAGCGACGACGAAGTAGGCGGATTACAAGCGCGATGCGCGAGCAGCGCCAGATTGGGCATGCCAGCGCTGGAGTTCAACGAATCCCTCATCGAGACTGATCCGAGGCTGCCACTGCAGGACCTGGCGAGCCAGCCGCTGGTCGAACCAATGCGCTGTTGAGAGCTGTTCAACCAGGAACCGGGTCAGCGGCGGATCATCGTCTGGGCGTCCCGGACGCACGCTCTGGGTCAACGTCCACAGCGTCTCCACCACTATTCCGCCCGCACGTGCCAGCCCCACCGGCACGTGCCGAGTCGGTTCCGGGACCCCGGCCGCGCGGCACAAGCCGGCTATCAACTCTGCGACTGGTCGCGGCTCGCCGTTGGTAACAACCAAGGCCTGGCCACGTGCCTCGACGCAGTGGTCAAGAGCCGCTATGAGCGCCTCCACAGCATTGACGACGTACGTGGAATCGACCAAGGCTGCTCCCGAGCCGATGAGCGGCAGCCGTCCGCGGCGTGCCCGGTCCACCACGCGAGCCACCAGCTGGGTATCACCCGGCCCCCACACCACATGTGGGCGCACCGCGACTACCGCCAGCTCGCCGTGGTTGGCCTGCAGCGCGATCAGCTCAGCTGCGGCCTTACTTCTGGCGTACGGACCGCGAGCAGTGACAGGATCGGCGGGATCCGCACCGCGCCCGATCAGCGAGCGTCCGGCGTGGGCCACAGAGGGCGATGAGACATGCACCAGCCGTCGTACCCCGGCCTTCACACAGGCATCCACGACCGCTCGGGTGCCGTGGATGTTGATCCGCTCGTACTCAGCCTCCGGACCGACCACGTTCACCTTGGCCGCCAGGTGAATGACCGCGTCCTGGTTGCTCACCGCGGTGCGCACAGAGTCGACGTCGCTGATATCGGTCAACACTTCTGGCAGGCCGAGTCCGGCTGGACGCCGCTGCAGCACCGTCACTCGGTCACCCCTGTCGGCGAGCGCCAGCGCCACCCCGCGTCCGAGCATCCCGGTCGCCCCGGTGACCAGCACCCGCACGCTGTCCTCCGCTCCTACGGCCGACCGACCCGAGCACCGGCTAGCACCCGCTCGGCCCAACGGGCGAGCCGCTGCCGGTCGATCTTGGCGGCGTGCCGGATGTCCACCGGCAACGCTGCGACGACCAGCACAGCTGCGACGCGCACCCCGGCCGCTGCGCGTACGGCGGTGGCGAGCTGCTGCGACGCCAGCCCAACCGCGGCGCGAGTTTCCGGAACAACTACCGCCACCACTTGCTGAGTGCCCCGAGGGCCTACACCGACCACCGCGGCGCTGCTGACCGGACTCTTGGCCTCGATGCGTTGCTCAACCCCGACTGGGGTGAGCGGTCCCTCGGCGGTCGTCACGACGTGCACCAGACGGCCCTCAACCCACAGCCGCCCGCCGCTGTCGAGGTGCCCGACATCGCCCGAACGATGCCAGCCCGGATCCCGAGAACTTGCTCTCTCCGTCGCCCAAAGCCGGTCGTAACGGTCCTTGACGTGGGCCGCGGACACACAGATCTCGCCGGAGACCTCGACGCTTGCCCCGGGCGGTCCCGCGGCTTCGCCCAGCGGGTCCAATGGGCTGATCTGGATCTGCACACCAGGCAGCGGGCGCCCGACGCACACTCCATTGCCCGAACCAGCCTCTTCCAGCTCAGACAGCGAGATGTCGGTCAGCGGTAAGGCCTCGGTCATCCCGTACGGCGTGTGCAGCTCGGCGTGGGGCAGGACGTCACGAAGGCGGCGCAGCAACGCTACCGAGACCGGGGCTCCGGCTGAGAGCACCAGCCGAATGTGCGCCAGGGCCGAGGACTGCTCAGCTGTCAGCTCGCCCGAGGTGGCAACCACGTTCTGCAATGCTGCCGGCGAGGCGAAGACCAGGGTGGCGTCGATGGCCGCCGCCGCATCGGCCAACCCCACCGCAGTGAGAGTGCCCGGTTTGGTGACATCCATTCGCGGCACGACCGCCCCGATGCCGAGTGCTGGGCCGTATAGCGCAAACGGGGCGAATGCGGCGACTAGTCGATCACCGGGATTGACGTCGCAGAGGGCGCGTACCTGGTCCAGCTGCGCCAGCAGCTGGTGATGCCGATAGACGACTCCCTTCGGCGGGCCAGTGGCGCCGGAAGTGAACAGCACCGCTGCCTCATTCGACGGAGCACCGCCGGGGTCGAGGGGTACCCGTTGGGTGTCGACGAGCGGGCCGCCATCCCCGGCTGTCACAAGCTCGTCTATCGAGTGCTGAATGCCCAGCAGCTGGCGGATCGGTCTGGGCACCTCGCCGGCAACCACCCGGATCCCCGGAAGATGGAACGCGGCAGCAGCGGCGACGGCCGCCGGGATGCCGATCAGGTAGTCCGGATCAGCGCTGCGCAGCGAGTCGGCCATGCGCCGCCAGCCCAGGCCGGCGTCTGCCACCACGATCACGGCACCCGACTGCCAGCAGGCGTAGACCGTCGTGGTCAGGTCGAGACCCGGCGGCACGAGCAGCGCTACTCGGTGTCCGGGCCGCACGCCGACTCGGCGAAGTCCTTCAGCCAGCGCACTGACCCGATCCCGCAGCCCCCCAAACGAGATCACGCGGGTCTCGCCGCGGCCAAGCTCGGCGATGGCCGGCCCATCATCACTACCGGCTGCCACACCAACAGCCCGGTCGGCAGCGGGCTCGGGTGCCTGCGTGTCCGGCCTTGACCCGTGCACCGGCATGCTGGCGTTCGACCTCACCCACAACCAGGCATCCTCGGCCGCTTGAGGCGCATCTTCCATCACCAGATGCGACGCTCGGCTGTATCGGTGGACGTCCGCCTGCGGCAACCGCCGCTGCAGATCGCGGAGGTATCTCTGTGTGAACACAGGGTCGCGCGGCCCCCACAGCAGCAGCGTCGGAACGCCTCCGAGCTCGCTCAGCCGGCACGCAATGTCATCGAGCACGGCTCGGCTGGGATGGCCCGGCTCCAGGGGAATGTCGGCCACGAACTCAGCGACAGCCTGTCGTCGCTGAGAGGAGAAGTACGGAGCCCGCAACGCGCGACGCACCTCGACTGGGATCTGCGGCCAGGACAGAGCTGCGGCGGCACGTACGAACATGCTGGTGCGTGCGCAGACCAGCTCCCGCAGCGCACGGCTGCGGGCCAGCCGGATCAGCGCCGGCGGATCCGCCCCCATGGGGACAGCGACCCCGGTATTGGTCAAGATCAACCCGGCCACCTGATCAAGGTGGCGTTGTGCCCAGCCCAGCGAGATCGGTCCACCCCAGTCGTGCGCCGCCAGCACCACGCGTCCGGTGATTCCCAGCTCCGAGGTGATGGTGTCGAGGTCATCGATCCGGGAAGCGAGGGTACGGGGGAGGTTCGGTCGCTCTGAGTAGCCCATCCCAAGCTGGTCCACTGCGACCACTCGCCAGCCCGGATCCGCGCAGGAGAGAAACCGGCGCCACAGATAGGACCACGTCGGGTTGCCGTGCACGCAGAGCAGGGTTCCCACTTCTGGCGCGACGCCGTTGTCGAGCACATGCCAGGTGCGCGGAACCCCTTCGGCGTCGATGGCTTGGACCAAGGTGGACCAGACCGGGTCGACCCCCGGGATTCCGATGATCTCAGCGACCAGGCGGGGCTTCGCGAGCAGGCGGTTGATCACCAGACAATCTCGGCGTACGAGGTATTCAGGCCGGATCCGATGCCTAGCAACAGAATCCGGTCCTCGGCACGCAGCTGGTCCATCTGCAGAGCCAGTGTGAACGGCACTGCGGCCGGCCCCATGTTGCCGTACCTCGGCAGGGTGAGTGGGAAGCGCGCCGGGTCAACCCCGAGCGCGTTAGCCATCGCACGGATGTGCACGACCGAGGTCTGGTGAGCAACGAACCAGTCGATTCCATCCCAGTCGAACTCTTCCTTGGCGTCGGCCCAGGTCGCCAAGGCAAGCGCGAGCCCGGCGTCAAACAGCCGCTTGGTGTCGGTGCGCATCCGGGTGAGATCACCGACGCAAAGGTCGTGGTGCTCGGTGCCGGCGCGGCTCACTCCACCGATCACCCGATGTCCTTCAGGATGAAGGTCGGCTCGTCCGAGCACCATGGCCGCCGATCCCGAGCCGAGGGTGAGAGTGGCGAATTGTGAGCGGAGGTCGGCCGCTGTGGCCTCCTCTGCGGCGAGCCTCTCCAGTGTCAGCTCCTGGGTATAGCGGGAACCTTCGGCATCGACGATCACTGCGTAGTCCGCCTGGCCGGACTCGATCATGGTCCCAGCCAACTGAATGCCGTTCACAAAACCGAGGCAGGCATTCGTCAGATCGAAGTTGAGGCAGCTCGTCGGCAAGCCCATCTGATGGTGAATCGCGACCGCAGTCGAAGGCTCGAGATACTCCCGAGAGACCGCCGTGTTGATCAACACGCCGACCTGGGCGGGAGTGATGCCCGCCTCGGCCAGCGCCTTGGCGCCGGCCATCGCCGCCGCATCAGCGAAGCTCATGTCAGGCGGCCACCAACGACGCTCGACCACCCCAGCCAGATTCTCCAGCATGCCGGGCCGCGTACCGACCCGCCGGTAGGTGTCTGCCAGCCGTTCGTCGAAGGCCGCAGACGTCATCACCACTGGTGCGTCAACCGCACACACCGATAGCACGGTGGTGTTGGCCAATCGGAAGCTTGCGTTACCGCTCATGTCTCGTCCACCTACCCGGGGACGTCCACCCGCCTCCCCATAGCTCCTGCAACTCTGCTCAATGGTGTCACCGCATGCATGAGTGCTGTTGAGCGGGAAATGATTCGCTCACCACGATCTTGGATCAGGTGTCCCATGTTATCTTGACGTCAAGATAATTGGCCAACGACGAGGAGGGCTCATGAGTGTGAACAGCTTCGATGCCAAGGCCACCCTCCAAGTCGGTGATGAGTCGTATCAGATCTTCCGGCTCGACGCTGTCGATGGCTCAGATTCGCTGCCGTACAGTCTCAAGATCTTGCTGGAGAACCTGCTCCGCACCGAGGACGGCGCCAACATCACCGCCGATGACATCAGGGCCTTGGCCGGCTGGGACCCCGACGCAGAGCCCAGCGAGGAAATCCAGTTCACGCCGGCGCGTGTGATCATGCAGGACTTCACCGGTGTGCCCTGCGTAGTCGATCTGGCCACCATGCGTGAGGCAATGGCAGAGATGGGTGGCGACCCCGCCAAGATCAACCCGCTGGCTCCGGCCGAGCTGGTGATTGACCACTCAGTCATCGCCGACGTGTTCGGCACTGCGGACGCCTTCGCCAGGAACGTGGAGATCGAATACCAGCGCAACCGCGAGCGCTATCAGTTCCTGCGCTGGGGCCAGACCGCCTTCGACGATTTCAAAGTCGTTCCACCAGGCACCGGGATCGTGCACCAGGTCAACATCGAGCACCTGGCTCGGGTGATCTTCTCCCGCGAGATGGAGCCCTCGACGGGCTCCGGGGAGACCGAGTCGTACGCCTATCCCGACACGTGTGTCGGCACCGATTCACACACCACCATGGTCAATGGCTTGGGCGTAGTCGGCTGGGGAGTCGGCGGGATCGAGGCCGAGGCGGCGATGCTCGGCCAGCCGGTCTCGATGCTCATCCCTCGGGTCGTTGGTTTCAAACTCTCCGGCGCGCTGCGAGAGGGCGCGACCGCAACTGATCTTGTTTTGACCATCACCGAGATCCTGCGTCAGCACAAAGTGGTCGGCAAGTTTGTCGAGTTCTACGGTCCCGGCGTCTCCCACGTTCCGGTCGCCAATCGGGCCACGATCGGCAACATGAGTCCTGAGTATGGGTCGACGATCGCGGTCTTCCCGATCGACGCGAAGACCACCGAATACATGAGGCTTACCGGTCGCAGCGATCACCAGATCGCCCTCGTCGAGACGTACGCCAAGACCCAGGGCCTGTGGCACTCCGACGACAAAGAACCGAGGTACTCCGAGCACGTGGAGCTTGACCTCGGCACCGTGGTGCCGAGCATTGCGGGGCCCAAGCGCCCGCAGGACCGCGTGCTGGTCGCCCACGCTAAGCAGGGATTCCGCGAGGCGCTGCGGGATCATGTGGCCGCCGAAGAGCTGACCGGCTACGACGAGTCGGTTGATGAGTCATTCCCAGCCTCCGACTCGCCGAGTCGCTCCGGCAACGATTCCTCAGAGCCGCATGAGTACGGCGAGGAGCCGGCCGACATCGGGCGGCCAAGCAAGAACGTCGCGGTGACATTGGCAGACGGTACGTCGTTCGAGCTCGACCACGGGGCGGTGACGATCGCCGCAATCACGTCCTGCACCAACACGTCGAACCCCAGTGTGATGATCGGGGCGGCTCTGGTCGCCAAGAAGGCGGTAGAGCGAGGACTGAATCGCAAGCCCTGGGTGAAGACCACTCTGGCTCCCGGATCGAAGGTAGTCAGCGACTACTACGACCGCTCGGGCTTGACGCCGTACCTGGACAAGCTTGGCTTCAACTTGGTCGGTTACGGCTGTACGACCTGTATCGGAAACTCCGGGCCACTCATTCCCGAGGTCAGCGCGGCGGTACACGAAAATGATCTTGCGGTGGTCTCGGTGCTTTCGGGCAACCGGAACTTCGAGGGCAGGATCAACCCGGACGTCAAGATGAACTACCTGGCCTCGCCGCCGCTGGTCGTGGCGTACGCGATTGCCGGCACGATGGACATCGACTTGATGAGCGACTCGCTGGGCACTGATGAGCAGGGCAATGACGTGTACCTGGCCGACATCTGGCCGAGCGAGGCGGAGATAGACGAGATCGTGTCCGCGGCGATCGGCGCAGAGATGTTCACCGAGTCATATGCGGATGTCTTCGCTGGCGATGAGGAGTGGCAGTCGCTGCCGACCCCTGAGGGGGAGACCTTTGCGTGGGACGCCGACTCGACTTATGTGCGCAAGCCGCCCTACTTCGATGGCATGCCAGCTGAGCCCACGCAGGTTAATGACATCCAGGGGGCACGGGTGCTGCTCCAACTGGGCGACTCGATCACCACCGATCACATATCCCCAGCCGGTTCCATCAAGCCGGATTCGCCCGCGGGGCAATACCTGTCCGAGCACGGAGTGGAGCGGAAGGATTTCAACTCCTACGGGTCCCGCCGCGGCAACCACGAGGTCATGATCAGAGGGACATTCGCCAACATTCGACTGCGCAACCAACTCGCCCCCGGGACCGAAGGCGGATTCACCAAAGACTTCACTGCGTCGGACGAATCGGTGACAACGGTGTACGAGGCGTCCCAGCATTACCTCGCTGCGGGCACTCCGCTGGTCGTGCTGGCTGGCAAAGAGTACGGCTCGGGCTCCTCACGGGACTGGGCTGCGAAGGGAACGGCTCTGCTCGGGGTGAAGGCCGTGATCGCTGAGTCGTACGAGCGGATCCATCGATCCAACCTCATCGGGATGGGTGTGCTGCCGCTGCAGTTCCCCGACGGTGAGACCGCCAGCTCTCTCGGACTCACCGGAGACGAAACCTTCGACATAACCGGAGTCACCGAGCTCAACGCCGGTCGTACCCCGGAGACGGTCAAGGTGAACGCTGGTGATGTCAGCTTCGACGCGCTGGTTCGGATCGACACCCCGGGTGAAGCTGATTACTACCGCAACGGCGGCATCATGCAGTACGTGCTGCGGTCATTGATCAAGAAATAGGCATCGAAGGCTGCGCGCTGAGCCCGTCGAAGCGCCCTTCGACAGGCTCAGAGTGCAAACCCGTCAGCCTGCCCGGCCTGCCTAGGAAACCTGGCGGGCGGGCCGATTCGTCATGGTGTCGTGGTGAATCCTGCGAGGTTTGCTCAATGGGAGTTGGAGTGCTCGCGACAGCAGCGTGCTACTGGAAGACGCATTCAATCTCTGACGGGCCACGCTCAGCAGGCGGGCGAAGCATGCGTCGGCCGTCCAGCGCGACACTAACCTTGACCCGTGGGTCTGTGGAGCGACCACGTATTACCGCGGGTAGTGGACCGGGTGCTGCGAACGCCTGAGGTGAACGCACGGCGCGCCAAGGTCTGTCAGGGCATGCACGGTCGCGTACTCGAGATCGGATTCGGTAGCGGACTCAATCTTCGCCACTATCCAGCCGAGGTGACCGAGATCCTGGTCGTCGAGCCGTCGGCGTCGGCGATGCGGCTTGCGGAGCCGCGGGTGTCCAGCATTTCCACAACTGTGAGGCAGGTGGGAATCGACGGTGCCCGGCTCGACTTGCCGGACGGATCGGTGGATTGCGTCCTCTCCACCTACACGTTGTGCACCATTCCCGACGTGGATGCGGCGCTCCTGGAGATCCATCGGGTGCTCAAGCCGGATGGTGCTTTGCACTTCCTCGAGCACGGGCGGGCACCGACTGAGTCCGTACGCCGTTGGCAGCATCGGCTGCATCCGGTTCACAGCCGGATCGCCGGAGGCTGCCAGCTGGACCGGCCGATCGACGAAATGATCACTCACGCTGGGTTGCTGATCCGTGAGCTGGAGACGGGTTATGGTGACGGGCCGCGGCCCTTCAGCTATCTCTACCGGGGTCGCGCCCTTCCAGCCCAGTGAGATGGGCGGGGTGCTGGGAGGGATCGGGCAGCAGCGCTTCTGAGATCTGCTTGGCGTACCTCTCGATCTCGCCGGCTGCGTAGTGGGTCCGCGGCCAGAAGAAGCCGCGCAGGCCGTCGCCCTTGGTTCTCGGCACGACGTGTACGTGCAGGTGCGGTATCGACTGACTGACGACATTGTTGACTGCCACAAAGGTGCCTTGAGCGCCCAGCGCCGCAACGAGGGCGGCGGCAATCCGCTGTGTCATTGTCAGCAGTGGCACCATGAGGTCGCCGGGCAGAGCCAGCAACGTGTCCACGTGAAGAGTTGGGGCGACCAGGACATGGCCCTTGAACACCGGACGGTGATCAAGGAAAGCGACCATCTGCTCATTACGCGCCACCACTGCTGCGTCCAGCTCGTCGCTCAGGATCTGGCAGATCACATCGCTCACCGGCACGAGACTAGTGCCATCCGGGACCCGCACTGATCGTGGTCGCTGGCCAGGTGCTGGTAATTGGGGCCTGGCGTCATCGCTGGCTGCTGCATGCTGGGAACTGTGAGCCTGTCCAGCACTCCCCGCAGCACTCTGACGCGTCTCCGCGAACGGGCCCGTACCGACCGGGCTGACCTTGATGCGGTGCTGGACGCCGGCCTGATCTGCCATCTCGGAGTGGTGCGTGACGGCGCACCGGTGGTGCTGCCAACTGGATACGCACGCGTTGACGACACGGTCTATTTACATGGCTCTACCGGAGCGGGCTATCTGCGGAGCATCGACGGCGAACCGGTTTGCCTTACGGTCACCCATCTCGACGGGATCGTGTACGCCCGCTCGGTGTTTCACCACTCGATGAACTACCGAAGCGCGGTCGTGCACGGCATCGCCCGTCGCGTCACCGACCCAGAGGAGAAGTTCTCCGCGCTCAAGTCGGTCGCCGAACACCTCGCACCTGGTTCATGGACCTATGCTCGCCAGCCGGACAAGCGAGAGGTCGCCGCCACGACAGTGATCGCAGTAGGCCTGGCTGAGGCCAGCGTCAAGGTTCGGACTGGACCACCCAAGGATGAGGCTGACGACATCGAAGTGGGCGGTCGTTGGGCAGGCGTACTTCCTGTCTTTACCGCCTTCGATCCGCCGGAAACCGATCCGACCATCGCGGATGACGGACCCCTCCCCGCTCACGTGAGGGACCGCGCTAAGCCACAACCTCGTAGTGACGTACTGACCGATCACGTTCGATGAGGAAGCGATCGTCCTCTGGATAGAAAACGGCCTGCTCGATGTCCTCGCCAGCGAACGCCCGGATGCTGTCCCGAGAATCCCAGAGTGAGAACGTGATGATCTCGGAGCGATCGCCGTCGTCGCGACGTAGCATCCAGGCGCCTTGATTGCCCGGCGTAGATCTGTACTCAGC
The DNA here is from genome assembly GCA_963730505.1 of uncultured Actinomycetota bacterium. Taxonomy (GTDB): domain Bacteria; phylum Actinomycetota; class Actinomycetes; order Propionibacteriales; family Propionibacteriaceae; genus Microlunatus. The sequence goes on along the minus strand of CAVSSB010000031.1, from coordinate 34,309 downwards.
CATGCCGGTCCTGTCGATGTAATTCGCGTATTCGCCAGCATCCTCACGGCGCACTACGCCTCTCCAAATCCGCGCGATCATGGACAGACAGTACTGATGAGCCGCACACGAGGGCGCTGTGCAGAGACCCGTTTCGCCCGATTACCGGTGGAGTCTGTTGAGTACGTCCTGGATTGCTTGGAGCACGGCATCGGGACGGCGGAAGTGGAGGGTTACGTGCCCGACGTCTTCGATGAGCCGGTTCTCGCCATACCGGAAGGAGCCGGCCCACGCGGTGTAGAGGCGTTCCTTGCCTTCGATCTCCTCGCGTAATAACGAATCAGGAATGCCCTGGGATACCGCTGCTTTGAATGTGTCGATGTCCGTCGAAGTAAGGATGATCAGCGGTAGATCTGGCATCGGTCCGGCGCTGCGGACTTCGTCGTAGAGCTGGTCGATGTTCTTGGCCTCCTGGAGACTGGCGCGTAACCAGTCCGCACTGACGTGGCGTTTGATGAGAAGGTCGCGGATGTCTGCAGGCCAGTCCGCCATCTCCTGCTCGAACAAGGCGCGGTAGAACTGGATGAGCTCCTCGGGCAGCTCGTCGGGCAACACTTCATCGGCGTCCCAAGCCGCCCACTGGTCGACCAGGTCCTGGGGCATGTGGGCGTTGTAGTCCTCATGTGCAGGGTCGAGCAGCACCAGGCCGGAAACCTCGCCCGGGTACCGCTGCGCGTAATGACGTGCGTAGAGGCCTCCCAGCGAATGACCAACCAGTACGTAGGGAGCGGGCACGCCAGCGACAGTCAGCAGCGCTCGTAGTTCATCGATCACCTCGGCTGACGTGCGGGGGAGGTCGACGCGCTCGCTCCACCCAGTACCCGCCCGGTCATAGATCACGCTGGTGGCAAGTTCAGCGGCTCGCCGCTGCACGTTGAGGTAGTCGAGGCCGACTGCACCACCGCCGGCCAGGAAAACGACTGCCGGGCTCCCGCTACCCGACTGATGCAGCAGCAATTGCCGGCCCGCCACCTCATAGAAGCGTCCCAAGAGCGGCGCCGGGTCAGTGGTGGTGGCGGAGCGGTGTTCGTGCGATTCAGCCTGCATGATGACTCCATTGCGTCTATTCTCAAGTTTGAGACTGGTATCGAATGTGAGATTGTAGCACGGTGGACACGCTGGAACTGCTCCTGCACCCGGTGCGCGTGCGCATCGTGCACGCCATGTCCGGCGGACTGACGCGTACGACTTCGGACCTGCTCGCTCGATTGCCAGATGTCTCGAAGGCCACGGTGTACCGGCATGTGAGCCTGCTGGCTGAGGCCGGAGTACTGGAAGTCGTCAGCGAACAGCGAGTGCATGGTGCCGTGGAACGCCGTTACCGGCTGCACCGACCGCGCGCCGTCATAGACCCGGATGAGGCTGCGTCGATGAGCCTTGATGAGCATCGCCACGGATTCGCTGCCGCTATGGCTGCCCTCGTCGCGGAGTTCAACAGCTACCTCGACCAGGCGCAAGCCGACCCGACCGAGGACAAGGTCGGATACCGGCAGATCCCGCTGTGGCTTAGTCAAGAAGAACTTGCCGAGCTGATCAACCAGATACGCAGCATCCTGCTGTCCAGGATGGACAACCAGCCCGCACCGGGGCGCAGGCTGCACCTGCTGAGCCCGATTGTCTTTCCGATCGGAACACGCAAGCAACACCCGACTGAGGTGGTCATCGAACGGGAGTTCGAATAGACTGCGGCATGAGCATTTCGGCGTACGTGCCGCCTGGCTGGCCTAACCAAGTGCGCCCGCCGGGAGCATCTGGGTGGGAAGCCACAGCGATCGCCTATCTGCTCGATTGCTGCCCGCCTGACTTCCGCGCCTACCGCGTGCTACGCAACCACCCCATTGTGCTGGCGGAGTTCGCCACCCACTTCGTGAACGCCTCCGACGAAGCGTCCCAACGCGGCCTGGCTGCGGTTCGCACCAGCCTGAGCGAATACGTCGAGCCAGATGTCGTGGAGGCCGCAACCGAGGCTTGGCTCGAGCAAGGTGCTCGACTCGCCCGCACTCGTCGGGCTGTAGCGCTGGTGCAGGAGGCTCTGCGCGGGAGGGTTTTTGTTCGCAAGCTGTGAGCTGGCTGAGTGGGTGACGTGCGTTAGGCCACACTTCGCTGATCGGGGGCAGCTGAACACGTAAACTCAGGCCCATGTCAGCCGCCCCGCACGGACTGTTGAGCTCAATCACTAGCCCACAAGAACTGCGGGACCTGACGCCAGATCAGCTGGAGGAGCTGAGCGGAGAAATCCGGTCGTTCCTGATCGAAAACGTGTGCCAGACGGGTGGCCACCTCGGACCTAACCTCGGAGTCATCGAGCTGACGCTGGCGGTGCATCGGGTCTTCGACTCACCACAAGATCCGATCATCTTTGACACGGGGCACCAGAGCTACGTGCACAAGATCCTGACAGGCCGCCAAGATCAATTCGGCAGCCTGCGGCAGCGTCACGGGCTATCTGGCTATCCCAGCCAGGATGAGTCGGAGCACGACTGGGTGGCGAACTCCCACGCATCAACCGCGCTCTCCTACGCCGACGGCATGGCCAAGGCCATTCGGCTACAGCGCAAGCCCGGCACTGTCGTCGCATTTGTCGGTGACGGTTCTCTCACCGGCGGGATGGCTTGGGAAGCCCTGAACAATATCGCTGCCTCTGAAGACCTGCCGCTCGTGATCGTGGTGAACGACAATGGCCGGTCATACACCCCGACAGTTGGGGGCCTGGCGCGGCACCTGACCGGGCTACGCACCAACCCCCGTTACGAGCAGATTCTCGAGCTGGTAAAGCGTAGCGTCAGCCGGGCGCCGCTGGTCGGCAACGTCGCGTACGACATCTTGCATGGCATCAAGATCGGGTTGAAGGACGTCCTTGCACCGCAGGGGCTGTTCTCCGACCTTGGCCTGAAGTACGTCGGCCCAATCGATGGTCATGACATTGCCGAGGTCGAGCGTGCGCTTCAGCAGGCCAAGCAGTTCCGCGGTCCCGTCCTGGTGCACTGCCTTACCCGCAAGGGCAACGGTTTCAAGGCCGCCGAGGACCACGTCGAGGACCACTTTCACGCCGTGGGCAAGATCAACGCCACCACCGGCGAGGCGATCGGCGCTAGCTCCGGGCAGACGTGGACCGAGCTCTTCTCCGAGGAGCTCCTCCGGCTCGGGAGCAACAACGAACGGATCGTTGCCATTACAGCTGCGATGGTGTACCCGACGGGGTTACACCGGTTTGCGCAGGCGTTCCCCGATCGTTGCTTCGACGTCGGCATCGCCGAGCAGCACGCTGTGACGTCGGCGGCTGGCCTTGCCATGGGTGGGTTGCATCCGGTGGTCGCGGTGTATTCCACCTTCCTCAACCGCGCCTTTGATCAGGTGCTCCTGGATGTCGCCATGCACCGTTGTGGTGTCACCTTCGTGCTCGACAGGGCTGGCATTACCGGACCCGATGGCGCCAGTCATCACGGTATGTGGGACATGTCGATCTTGCAGGTGGTACCGGGGCTTGAGCTGGCGGCGCCGCGTGACGGTGTGCGCTTCCGCGAGGCGTTGGCTCGATCATTGGCGATCGATGACGCCCCAAGCGTGCTCCGCTTCCCAAAGGATCTGGTGCCTCCGGATCTTCCTGCTGTCGACCAGCTCGACGGCATGGACATCCTGCTCAGGACCGAGCAGCCGCGGGTGCTCGTTGTCGCTTTGGGTCAGCTCGCCAAGACAGCCGTCGCGGTGGGGGAGCGGCTATCCGACCAGGGGATCGGCGTGACGGTCCTTGACCCGGTCTGGGCGCTGCCGGTCAGTCCGGCGCTCGCCGATCTCGCTCGCGATCATGATCTCGTCATCACGATCGAGGACAACGGTGTGGTCGGTGGTTACGGCTCGCGGCTGGCGCAAGAGCTGCGCTCTGCGGGCGTGGACACTCCAGTCCGGGAGTTTGGGATTCCACAAGAGTTCCTGCCCCATGGTGGCCGTGCCGAGCTACTGCAGGAGATTGGGCTGACACCACAGAACATTGCCCGGTACGCGGTTGAGGCCATCGTGCGAACAGACGAGCCTCTTGAGCAACCCTCTCGCGCGGGCCTGTCAGAACCCAGTTGAGTCTGCGTTGGGGGGAACTGAAGCGACTCCGGCAGGCAGGAAGCGGCTGCCAAGCACCCTTTCTGAAACGCACTCCCGGTCCAGATACGGCGTAATGCCACCAAGGTGGAATGGCCAGCCGGCGCCCAGGATCAAGCAGAGATCAACATCCATCGGCGCGGCGACCACGTCTTCTGCCAGCATGAGACCGATCTCCTCCGCCAGGGCATTCAGGGCCCGCTCCCGTAGCTGTTCCGCGGTGCTTGGCCGGTTTCCCACCGACAGCAGCTTCGCCGTTTCCTCACTGACGTACGGTTCGCCATCAGGAGTCCAGTCGTAGATGCCAGACCTTCCGGCAGCCACCAGCGCCTGGAGATTCGGCGAAACCCGGAAGCGATCTCCGAACGCCGCACGCAGGTTCTCCAGCACGTGTAGGGCGACGGCTGGGCCGACCAGCTGCAGCAGCACGTACGGCGGCATGGGTAAGCCGAGCGGTCGCAGCGCGGCATCGGCTACCTCAACGGGGGTGCCCTCATCAACCGCCGCGAAGATCTCCGCCATCAGTCTGAGCAGCACCCGATTCACCACGAAGCCAGCGGCATCCTTGACCAGCACCGCGTTCTTCTTCAGCGTCTTGGCGACCTGGAATGCGGTGGCCAGCGTCTCGTCGTCAGTTGCCGGTCCACGAACGATCTCCACCAGGGGAAGCACCGCCACCGGGTTGAAGAAGTGGAAGCCGACCACCCGCTCGGGATGATCAAGATCTGCTGCCATCTGCGCAATGGACAGCGAGGAGGTGTTGCTGGCGAGTACGCAACTGGCGGCGACATGTTTTTCAAGATCGGCGAAGACCTGCTTCTTGATCGACATCTCCTCGAAAACCGCCTCGATGACGAAGTCGCAGTCGGCGAAGTCGACCAACTCGGTTGTGCCGGAGATCAATGCCTGGATGCGGTTCGCTTCATCGGGGGAGATCCGGCGTTTGCCGAGGAGCTTGTCGATCTCCGCCGTAACGTAGCCCAATCCCTTGTCAACCCGCTCCTGATCAAGATCGGTGATCACCACCGGCACCTGCAGCCGACGCAGAAACAGCAAGGCGAGCTGGCTGGCCATGAGACCTGCGCCGACAATGCCGACCTTGGTCACGGGCCGCGCCAGGCTGGACTCAGGGGCGCCTGCGGGCCTTCGGGCGCGCTTTTGGACAAGATCGAACGCGTACAGGCTGGCTCGCAGTTCGGGGGCCATGATCAGATCGGCCAGCGCTTCGTCCTCGGCAGCGTATGCCTCGACACGGTCCGAAGTCCGTGCTGCCGCCATCAGCTCCAACGCCCGGTAGGGTCCCGGCGAGGCGCCGTAGACCTTGCCGTCCACGAAATTGCGGGCCCGCGCCACCGCCTCGTTCCAGGGCTCTCCGCGGTCGACCTCCGGCCGTGTCACGATCAGCGATCCGGCGACGACCTGACCCGCCCAATCCAACGAGCGAGCCAGGTAGTCGGCACCGTCGAAGATCGCGTCGGCCAGGCCCAACTCGTAGGCCTGCCGGCCATTGAGCATCTTGTTCTGGTTGAGTGGGTTCTCGATGATCAACTGCATCGCCCGGTCGGCACCGATCAGGTTAGGGATCAGGAACGCGCCGCCCCAACCCGGGAATAGCCCCAAGAAGCATTCGGGTAGGGCGATCCCTGAGGCGGCGGACGAGACGCTTCGGTAGTGGCAGTGCAGGGTGAGCTCCAGGCCACCACCGAGCGCGACTCCGTTGATGAAGGCGAAGGTCGGCACCTGAGATGTGCGCAGCTTGTCGAACACGGCATGGCCGATCCGCGCGATTGCCAGGGCCTGGTCGCGGTTGACGATCTTGGCAAACGCGGAAAGGTCGGCGCCTGCCGCCAGGATGAACGGCTTTCCGGTGAGCGCGATCGCTACCAGGTCGTCGCGGGCGAGCGCAGTGTCGAGAGCCCGGTTCAGTTGGGCTAGACCCTGCGCCCCCAAGGTGTTGGGCCGAGTGTGATCACGCCCGTTGTCCAAAGTGATCAACACCGCAGTCCCGGCTGTATGTGGCAGCTGGATGTCTCGGCTCAGCGCCCGGGTAACAACCTCGCCCTCGCTGCTTGCCGAGGCCTCGGCGATCAGCCGTTCGAGTTCGTCGGCCCTCACTGTGCATCCTCCGAGGAAGACAGAGGGTTCTCCCAGACCACTGTGCCGCCCATACCGAGACCGATGCAGAGCGTGGTGAGCCCATAGCGGACTTCGGGATGCTCGCGGAACGCGCGTGCCAGGTGAATCATGAGGCGAACGCCGGAGCTAGCGAGTGGATGACCGAGGGCGATGGCACCGCCGTACGGGTTGAGCCGCGGGTCGTCTGCGGCTAACTCGAAATGATCACAGAAGGCAAGCACCTGAACGGCGAATGCCTCGTTGATCTCAAACGCGCCGATGTCATCGATCGACAGCCCGGCTTTCGCCAGCGCCTTCTCCGTCGCCGGAATCGGTCCGACTCCCATGAGCTCGGGATCCACGCCGGCAAAGGCAAAGGAGACGAGCCTCATCGCCACTGGCAGACCGAGCTCGGCTGCCACATCTTCGGCCGCCAGCAGGCACGCCGTGGCCCCATCATTCAGCCCTGCTGCGTTGCCTGCCGTAACGCGCCCATGCGGCCGGAACGGGGTCCTCAGTGTCGCCAACGCTTCGACAGTCGTGCCCGGTCGGGGTTGCTCGTCAGCGACTGCCAGCCCCCAACCAAGATCGGAACTCCGGGTCGCGACATTGACCAGTGACTCCTGGATCACGCCTTGTTCGTAGGCACGCTGTACTCGCTGCTGGCTCAGCGCCGCGAAGGCATCCGCTCGTTCCTTGGTGATATCAGGAAAGCGATCATGAAGGTTCTCCGCCGTTGATCCCATGATCAACGCTGACTGGTCGACGAGCTTCTCCGCGACGATTCTGGGATTTGGGTCGATGCCTTGGCCCATGGGATGGTGCCCCATATGCTCGACGCCGCCGGCAATGGCGACGTCGTAGGCGCCAAACGCGATGCCTGAGGCTGTCGTGGTGACCGCGGTCATCGCGCCCGCGCACATCCGATCGATCGCGAACCCTGGCACCGAGCGCGGAATCCCAGCCAGCAAGGCCGCCGTACGCCCAATGGTCAGGCCTTGGTCGCCCGTCTGCGTAGTGGCGGCGATAGCGACATCGTCGATGCGATCCGGTGGCAGCTCCGGATGCCGCCGTAGCAGCTCTCGAATGCAATGGACGACGAGGTCGTCGGCCCTGGTCTCGGCGTAGATCGAGCCGGCCTTGCCGAAGGGGGTTCGCACACCGTCGACAAAGACGACATCCCGAAGTTCGCGAGGCATACCTGAATTATTACTCACCAGTAACAATGGCGGCTGGGCGGCTAGCCGTGAGCTGCCAGGCACCGGTCACCCTGGAAACTTCACTCCAGCCGCCCCTGCGTGGCGCGGTTCACGCGTGACTCGAGAGCCACGGCTCCAGCTGGAGTGAGGTTTTGCGGGAATTACTGAGCGGCCTCAAAGGGGTTGATCATCCAACCAGGAGCCTGCATCGCCGGCCATGCTTTCCCGCTTTCGGATCCAGCCAATGATGTCTGCCAGTGGCAGGCCATAGGTTGGCTGGCCGGTCTGCACGTAGCGCTCCAAGCGCCCGCGTGCTCGGCCGATGAGTCGCAGCGCGCCAGTCCGGTTGCCCCGTTGGGCGTGGGTGATGCCGACGCAAAGCTGGGCCAACCCTTGCCACAGATCGCGCTCGGCATCCGGACCCGACTTCCAGCGGGCCTCATAGACCTCGTGTGCGGAGAACGGCCGGCCTTGGTCCAGGAGCTCATGGGCGTAGCTGATCGTCTCGCTCGGCGGCAGCGGATCTTCTGAGACCGGCTCGACGCCGGCACTGCCGTAGGGCAGCGGCCGGCCGAGCTTGTCCCGAGGACGCGCCTGCCGCGCACGTCCTTGGGAATCTCGGTCCCGGTCACTGGTCATTGCCAAACATCGTCCCATCTGGTGCGAGGGCGGCGCCAAGCCGTGGCGACGACGCCGGCCCGGTGGTGTGGATCTGTCGATAATCGTCTGTGTAGGCGTCGGGAACACGATCGTGGGCAGCGGTGTAACAGAGGTGAGGGCAGGCACCGAGTGAGGATCGAGGGAATCAGCGAGACAACCGACGCGGACCTGGTGACCAAGGTGGTGGCGGGTGATCCGGTTGCCTTCGCTCACCTGGTGCGTCGGCATGCCCCGATGGCCAAACGGATGGCGGTGTTCTGGGGCGCCGGTGCCGATTCAGATGATGTGGTCCAGGAGGCGTTTGTGAAGGCGTACGCCGCGCTGCCACGATTTCGCAGCGATGGCGAGTTCCGGCATTGGTTGCTCCGTATCGTCCGCAACGAGACCCGCAATCTGTTCCGGGGGCGGAGTCGGCGGGTGGCTCGTGAGGAGGCTGCTCAGGGTCTACTCGACCTGCCCACCAGCGATCCGGAGAATGCCGCTCTCAGCTCCGGTCGGCGCGAGCAACTGCTGGCTGCCGTACGGCGGCTGGCCGTCCCGCTACGAGAAGTGGTGATCTGCCGCTATTTGCTGGAGTTGTCAAAGTCGGAGACTGCCGTCGCATTGCGCATTCCGTCCGGCACTGTCAAATCCCGTCTGCACCGGGCCTTGACGATCTTGCGGACGGAGGTGGCCGATGTCGTCGCAGATTGACCTCGAGCAAGAGCTTCGAGAACTTGGCCGGACGCTGGTCGTGGCTCCACCCCCCGACGATCTCGCTGAGCGCGTGCTCGTGCGCGTGCGGACCGAGGACCCGCGCCGTGGCCGGATATCGACATGGTGGCAATGGCTGACCGGCTCCCGGCGCCGGCTCGTCGCCGCCATCGTGGCAGCGTTGCTTATCGGGCTGGTACTTACCCCGCCAGTACGCGCCGCCGTTATGGAGTGGCTCCGCATCGGTGGAGTCTTGATCAAGTCCGCTCCGCCACCGGCCGCGTCATCAGCCAGCCCAGAGCCCGTGCCGACATCCGGTCCAGGAGTCTCCCTCGAGCGGGCCCAGGCCATGGTCGATTTCAGCCTTGGAGTGCCCGGTGAGCTCGGCATGCCGGAGCATGTCAGTGTGTCGGCTGACCGGCGTGTGGTGTCGATGGAGTGGGGGAGTGGGCGAGATCGCATTCATCTCGACCAGTTCGACGGCACGATCTCTTGGGTCTTCGTGAAGCGGGTCTGGAGCCAGGTCATACCCACCGCCGTGAACGGCCGCGACGCGGCCTGGATCGCCGATACCCACGAGATCGTCTACACCGACCGGGGCGGAACCGAGCGGCGCGCCGAGGCGCGGATCTCTGGGCCGTGCCTCGTTTGGGAGCGCCTGACCGGCCCCGAAACGGTCACTCTTCGGTTGGAAGGGGATCTGTCGTTGGAGCGCGCGGTGGAGATCGCCGAATCCGTACGTTAGATCGGCGAACCCGACCCTGGTGGCGGTGTATGGCAAGTGAACCCGCCAACGGAGGTGACCCATGAGTCCACGCATGATCGTCAGAGGCCTGCTCACCGCCTTGCTGGCCGGGGCTGCGTGGGCTGGCACAGCTGGGTTGGCGCACGCGGGTGGGCCGACCAGCGTGCTCATTTCGAGCCCGACGGTGCATCGCGCCGCTGGCTTGTACTACACCGAGACTCGCTATGAGGAGCTGGCCCAGGCCGTCGGCGGCGAGGTCGACCAGCCCTCGAGCTCGCTCAGCCAACCCGCGAGTGTCGACCTCGACGACGAAATGGTGGTCAGACTGACCTGGATGATCCACGACGTGAGCGTCTGGCGCATTGACGGGATCTACATCACCCAATCCGACGGCATCTGGATCAGCACTCTGATCGACCAGGGGAGCGGCAATGTCAATCTCCGCGATCGGCCCGGCCGCTGGCATCGTCCTCAGAACGATGCGGCGCTGCTGGCAGTGCTCAGAAGCGCAGGCATCCTGACATCCAATGCGGCTCCCAAAGGTGATTCGTCTCCGCAAGCTTCGCCAGCGGCGGCCACCGCTGTCGCGGCCGGTAATCCGAACCACCCGCCGCAGACTCCGGCTGGGACCGTTGCGGTTGTGGCTGCGGTGGCCGGGCTTGTGCTGGGCGCAGCCGGGCTAATGCTGCGCCGGGCCCGGCACACCAATCGCGAGCGGTTCGTGCTCCGGGGCTAGGCGTCTATGCACCGTGGGTCAAGAAGGCAAGGGCTGGGCCAGCAGGGAGGTAATTGCCGTGACGGTGAGCTCACGCTGCCACGGCCGGGCGCCAAGATCGGCCAGCGCCTGATCTACCGACTCCTCGGTCAAGGGGATCGGCGGACGCCAGGCCAGACGGCGTAGGTGATCCGGGGTAAGAAGGTTCTCCATCGGTAGCTCGTTGTGTTCAGCGATCGCCAGCAGCGCACCCCGCATCGCCGCCAGCCGGGCAGCGGCCCCAGGATTCTTTGCCGGCCATAGCCGCGACTGCGGAGGGCCATCGTTGGGAACATGCATCGGTGGGAGGGCACTTTCTGGCGTCTGCGCCACCACGTCAAGCGCCTCCAACCAGCTAGCCTCAGCACGCTTGGCCTGGCGGCGAGAGAAAGCCGGAATTTTCCGGAGCGTGGCACGATCCGGAAGCTTGTGGGCAGCCAGCTCGGTGATCGCGACGTCGGGCAAGATCTTGCTCGGTGCGCGATCCAGCCTTTGCGCGATGGCGTCACGGGCGTACCAGAGCTCCGCGACGTACGCCAGACCACGACGGGTGTGAACGTGATGGATGCCGGACGTGCGGCGCCACGGGTCCCGTCGCGGTTCCGGGCTAACGCCAGCGCTCGCAACCAATGCCGCGAACTCTTGCTCCGCCCATGACCATTTGTCGGCTTCCACGAGCCGGGCAGCGAGCTCATGGCGTAGTTCGATCAGAAGCTCGACATCAAGGGCGGCATAGATCAGCCACTCTTCAGGCAGCGGCCTCTTTGACCAGTCTGAAGCGGAGTGCTCCTTCAGCAGCCGCACGCCGAGCAGCTCTTCGATCATGGTGCCGAGCGCAACCCGGGGATAGCCGAGCAGTCGTGCGGCGAGTTCGGTGTCAAAAAGGGTCTTGGGAACCAGCCCGACCTCGTACAGACAGGGCAGGTCCTGACCGGCTGCGTGGATCACCCACTCGGCGTCCGAAACTGCAGCACCAAGGGCAGAAAGGTCGGCCGGCTGCTCGAACGCAGCCGGATCCACCAGATGCGTCCCCGACCCAGCACGACGTAGCTGGATGAGATAGGCGCGCTGGCTGTATCGGAAACCGTGGGCTCGCTCAGCGTCCACTGCGACTGGCCCAAGTCCGTCACCCAGCGCTAATACTGCCTTGTGCAAGGCGTGCTGGGTGGTGACAAGAGCTGGCACACCCTCGGAGGGCTCGGTGAGCAACTCCGCTTCCTGATCAAGATCAGTGGTGCTTAGTGGTACTTCGGTCAACGTCTACGGGAACTTCGGCTCTGCGGTTTACGCCGAGAGGGCATCATCACCACTCCGGCAGCCAGCGGGGGCAGGCCAGCTAGCGTACAGAGTAGTTCAGCCCAGGCAGCCAGATGAGGGTTGAGCCCAGCTCCCTCCTCCAGCAATGGAGTCCACGATGCGCGTACTTCGATCTCAGCGCGCGCTGGCTCCCCGGCCATCCCCCCGAAGGATTCGCTGGACACCGACGTCACGGTGCCGCTCGGCGCGTCGTAGTGAGCGCCATGGCTATCGAGTGCATCAATCAGCCACGACCAGCCCACACCGGCCAATAGGGGGTCTGTCACCATTTCTGGATCGAGATCGGCTCGCGCAAACGTGACGCACCGGAACGTCCCCTGCCATGCGGCGTTGCCGGCCGGGTCGTGGAGCAGGACGAAACGACCACTGCCTACATCGTCACCATTCGCCACGACATCAGCGGTGATGGCCGCCGAGTACGGCGCAATGCGCTGCGGCGCAGGGAGTTCCTCGACCTGCAACTCGGGGCGCCACGGCGCAGACATCAGGTCCTCAACCGCCCGACGAAACGCATCCGGGGCCGGAGCCGGGTCGCTGTTGGCTGCCATCCGATGAGCGTATTCGGCCGCCCCTAGGCGGGAGTTCCGACGCGCCGGGTTTCCTAACCGTGAAAAGATTCACGAATGCGCGGCGTAGCTTCGGAAGTGCCTTTGATGGTGGCGGCATGCCGCAAGGCTCAGCCGAACGATCGCGTGCCGGTGTGGTTCATGAGGCAGGCTGGGCGTTCGCTTCCGGAATATCGAGCGAGTCGAAAAGACATCGGGATGCTCGAAAGCTGCATGCGGCCGGATTTGGTGGCCGAGATCACCATGCAACCGGTGCGTCGCTACGGCGTCGACGCCGCGGTCTTGTACTCCGACATCATGCTGCCGCTCAAGGCAGCCGGAGTGGACTTGGAGATCATTTCTGGGCGTGGCCCAGTGATTGCTCATCCGGTCCGAACACTTGGCGACCTGGAGCAGCTACGGCCACTGGATCCTGAACGTTTGTGGTACCTCAACGAAGCCGTCGAGCTGATCACCAGCCAGCTCGGCGACCTTCCATTGATCGGGTTCGCTGGTGCGCCCTTCACCCTGGCTAGCTATCTCGTCGAGGGCGGGCCGAGTCGGGACTACGCCGCAACCAAAGCCTTGATGATCAGTGATCCTTCGTTGTGGGAGGCGATGTGCACTCAGTTGGCTGATCTGTCTGCCGTGTTTCTCCAGACGCAAGTGGCGGCTGGCGCGGCAGTCGTGCAGCTGTTCGACTCGTGGGCTGGCAGCCTCAGTGCCGAGGACTACCGGCGCTACGCGCAGCCGTACTCGGCTCGGGTGCTGCGAGCCGTGGCTGATACCGGTGTACCGCGGATCCACTTTGGCGTCGGCACTTCTGAATTGCTGGTGCAGATGGGTGCGGCGGGGGCTGAGGTGATTGGGGTGGACTGGCGGTTGCCGCTGGCCGAGGCCAGCCGTCGTGTCGGTCATCGTTATGCCTTGCAGGGCAACCTCGATCCGGCGCTGCTGTCGGCTCCCTGGCCAGTACTCGCCGAGCGAGTACGTGAGGTCATCTCATCGGGTGCCGTCGCGCCTGGTCACATCTTCAATCTCGGGCATGGAGTGCCACCTGATGCCGATCCAGCAGTGCTGGCGATGATCGTCGAGCTGGTCCACACCGAGGGGCCGCAACTGCGCAATGCGGCCAGGGAGGCGCTGGCGGAGGCATCTGCGGCTGGCGGCCGATGACGACGATTGTCGTCGTTGGCGGCGGAATCACCGGGCTCAGCGCAGCCCGAATGCTCTCCGTGCAAGGTGCTGATGTCATCGTGCTCGAGGCTGGCAACCGATGGGGCGGCAAGCTTGCCCCGGTCGCACTGAACGGAGTACGTCTGGACGGTGGCGCAGAGTCGATCCTGGCGCGGCGCCCTGCGGGTATGCAGCTGATCGACGAGCTCGCCCTGGGCTCTCGCGTGGTGCATCCGACTGAGGCCAAACCCCAATTGCTGGTAGGCGGCCATCTGCACGCAATGCCGGCCTCGCTTCTCGGCGTACCGACCGACGTCTCCCAACTGGCGGGTTTGCTATCAGCTGAAGGCTGGCGGACGGCGGCCTCAGAGCCAGATCGGCCCGCGCCCGCTTTTGATCACGATGTGGCGATTGGCCGTTATGTCGAAGAACGGTTTGGCGCAGAAGTGACCGATCGACTACTAGAGCCGCTGCTGGGCGGGGTTTATGCCGGATACGCGCGACGGCTCTCCTTCGATGCAGTGGCCCATGAGCTGTTCGTGCGTGCCAAGGGCGGTGGCTCATTGCTTCGGCACGCCCAAGCGACGGTTCAGGAGGGCCAGGGCGGTCCGATGTTCGCCGGGCTACGTGGCGGTGTGTCGATCATGGTCGACGCACTCATTGATGATCTTGATCGGCGTGGGGTTGTCTTGCGGCCGGGTGCAGCCGTCCGGGCGCTTAATCACATGGCTGACGGATATCAGCTCGTCATTGGCGCAGCCGGCGCACCAGAGATGATCATGGCTGACGGAGTATTGCTCACCGCGCCGGCCACCGCGACTGGGCGACTGCTCTGCGGTCTGGTGGACTCGGCCCAGGAGTTCGCTCGCCTGCCGTATGCGTCAGTCGCGGTAATCACCCTTGTGGTGCGGGGAGTGCGATCGGACGCCTCCGGGCTCCTGGTGCCGCCCGGCGAACTGCCGACGATCAAGGCGTTGACGTACTCGTCGATCAAGTGGCCTTGGGTTGCCTCCCAAGCGCGTCGGGCCTGGGGCTCGGGCGTCGAGATCGTCCGAGTGAGCATTGGACGGCATGGGGACCCAACGAGTCTCCAGGTCAATGACCAAGCACTCATTGATCGCACCTTCAGTGAAGCCTTGACCATCCCCGGATGGGAGACGGCCATGCTCGTCCACGGTGTCGTGAACCGCTGGGGTGGCGCCCTGCCGCAGTATCAGGTCGGACATAGAGATCTCGTTGCCCAGCTGCGCTCAGAGGTGTCTGGCAGACCGGGGCTAGCGGTGGCTGGTGCGGCGTTGGACGGGGTAGGTATCGCGGCCTGCCTAGGTTCGGCACGAGCTGCGGTCGACGCTCTCGCGGCTGACTTTGGCCTAGGTCGTGATGAGATGATCAAGAACGAAGATCAACTCGAGGAGAGCGGGAGATGAAGGCGCGCGAGATCAACTCGACGGTTCGCTACACCATGTGGTCGGTGTTCAAGAGGTCTGGTCAACTGGACGACCCGCCCGCGGAGACCGCAGACGCGACTGTGCGCGCGATCGACCGTGCCACTCGAGGCGACGACGTGGTGATCCGCGGCTGGTATGACCTGGCTGGTCTACGCGCCGACGCCGATCTGATGGTCTGGTGGCACGCCCTTAGCTCCGACACGCTGCAGGACGCCTATCACGCCGTACGTCGGTCTGATCTGGGTGCACATCTGGTGCCGGTTTGGTCACAGCTGGCGCTGCATCGCCCGGCGGAGTTCAACAAGGGGCATGTGCCGGCCTTTATGCAGGACGAAGAGCCAAAGGCGTACCTCTGCGTCTATCCCTTCGTGCGTTCCTACGAGTGGTACCTGTTGCCGGAAGAGGAGCGACGGGCCATGCTCACCGAGCACGGCATGTTGGCTCGGCCCTACCCGGACGTACGAGCCAACACTGTCTCCTCCTTTGCGCTGGGTGATTACGAGTGGATGCTGGCGTTCGAGGCCGATGAACTGCATCGCATCGTCGATCTGATGCGAGCCCTACGGGCCGCCGCCGCGCGACGCCACACCCGCGAAGAGGTGCCCTTCTATACCGGCCGGCGACTGGACCTCAGCAGCATCCTCGCCCTCTGGTGAACGTGGGTTCCGACCAGGTGGTCAGTGGCGGGTGGGCTCGAGAGTGAGCGAGACCGAGTTGATGCAGTAGCGCAGGTCGGTGGGAGTGTCGTAACCCTCGCCTTCGAATACGTGACCGAGGTGCGAATCGCAGGTGGCGCAACGGACCTCGACCCGCTTCATGAACAGCGACTTGTCCTCGATGTAGCGCACCCGATCCTCCGCCAGCGGCGCGAAGAAGGATGGCCAGCCGCAGTGCGACTCGAACTTCTGATCACTCCTAAACAGCTCCGCACCACACGCCTTGCAGCGGTAGACGCCCTCGGTCTTGGTGTCGGTGTACTCGCCGGTAAAGGGGCGCTCGGTGCCAGCTTCGCGGAGGACCTTGTACTCCGACGGGCTGAGTTGGGCGCGCCACTCGGCCTCGGATTTGACGACTTTGCCCACCTGGGCGGCCGGATTGTTCTGCGTGTCAGTCATCTCTGCCTCTCCGTTGCGGGCACATGTGGCACATGTGCCAACAGGCAGCGCGGTGTGCCTGTTCCCGACAGTACTCACCTATGCTGACGCCATGCCGGTGCCAGCGGTCGAGCTCGAGGTCGGTAACCGCACCGTAAGAGTGACCAGCCCCGACAAGATCTACTTTCCTGACGTCGAGCTCACCAAGCTGGACATCGTCTCCTACGTCGTCGCCGTCGCAGACGGCATGTTCCCTGCGCTGAAGGATCGCCCGGTGACCATGGAACGTTGGCCGGGGGGATACCGGCCGGATGTGAAGCTCAGCACCAGGAGCGATTCGCACGGCGAGGCGTTCTACCAGAAGCGCGCCCCTTCGAAAGGCGTGCCCGACTGGGTTGAGACGGTGACCATTACCTTCCCGTCAGGTCGAACTGCCGACGAGGTCTGCGTGACCGAGCCGGCAACGATTGCCTGGATGGCAAATCTGGGCACCCTTCGCTACCACCCGTGGCCGGTGATCCGGGCCGACACCGAGAAGGTCGACCAGCTGCGTATTGATCTTGACCCTCAGCCGGGCACCGACTTCGCTGATGCGGTACGCGCCGCGCACGAGCTGCGCGGGGTATTGGAGGACGCCGATCTTGTGGGTTTTCCCAAGACCAGTGGGGGGCGCGGTGTCCACGTGTTCGTGCCGATTGAACCGGCGTACGGCTTCATCGAAGCCCGGCACGCAGTGATCGCACTCGGCCGCGAGCTGTCCCGCCGGATGCCCGCCCACGTCACGGTGAGCTGGTGGAAAGAGGAGCGCGGGGCTCGGATCTTTGTGGACTTCAATCAGATGGCCCGGGATCGGACCATCGCCTCGGCGTACTCCATCCGGCCGACCCCCACGGCAGTGGTCTCGGCACCGTTGACCTGGGACGAGCTGAGCGATGTCGCTCCCGAGGACTTCACCGTCAGCTCGATGCCAGGCCGGTTTGCCGAGATTGGTGACGCGTGGCGATCCTTCTATGAGCTGAAGCCACGCAGTATCGACACTGCGCTGGAGCTGTATGCGCGTGATGAGCGAGAGCTGGGCACCGGCAAGTATGGCGGAGCGGAGATGCCCTATCCGCCTGACTACCCGAAGATGCCGGGTGAGCCAGCTAGGGTCCAGCCCAGCCGCATGACCCAGGAAACAAGGGAAATCGAGGGTCTTGCCTGAGTTGGCTCGCGTGCGGGATCTGGACTGAAGCGCCTCACGCCCTTTCATATTCGGGGACATCAACTTCGGAAAGGATCGCTAGCACGCTTTCATCGATCTTATGGTTTTCAATCACGATCTTTTGATGACGGATGTCGAGTGGGAGTGCCAGATACGACGCCAGGACCAAATTCAGCGGCAAGATCAAAATGGAGTTTGCACGCCCTCTTCCACCATTTCGCAAATCCTCCAAAGCAAGTCGCCCGAGTTCTTCATCGGAATATAGCTGATTGGCGGAAAGCATTGTCTGGCAGAGGGCAATATCAACAATCTCCACTTCAAATGTCCGATAGAGTCGTACCGTTGGCTGCCGCTGAACATTTGCATTATCCGTTGGTACGGGCTGATTTTCAATAACAAATCCCGTTGGTCGGAAGGTATATTGATGCGCCTGCAGGCCAACGCCAAGTGTTTCTGCAAACTCCTCGACCAACTCGCGATGAGGAAGGGACTCAAGCTCCATATCATCGGCGTCAGCAAGATGGCGTAGAGAGTACCGCTTGACAAGTTCCCATTTGGATGGCGAGATCAGAATGCGAAAATCCGCCTCGCGCTCTGAGCGCTCACTGTCAAATCGTACTTGTCCGATGATTGTCCGTAGATGTGCTTGGTCAAGGATTCGGACTCCTCCGCCGAAAGGCTGCGCTCGAACCCGGACACTGCCATCACGAGAAACAGTAGCCTTGCGTTCCAAGGCCAGCATTTTGTTCTCGTCCTTGGGGTGCAGGAGAATTACTCGGTTAAGCGTGGCAACACTTACCCGCAGACTTGGCTCTTCAGTCACGACCACCTCATGAATTTAGCCGGGTTCAGATAAATCGGTCAGAAGCGTGCTAGCTTCCTTCAGGTCGGGCGTTGCGAACCCTTCGGTTATTTTGGAGTAGGCTTCGCTTAGCACTTTTCGTGCGCGCTCGTTGTCGCCTTGCCCGAGCCATAAGCGGCTCAATCTTATGGCAGCTCGCAGCTCAAGCATTGGGGCATGCACTTCCTGAGCATTGAGTACAGCCTGTTCATACAGGGCCTGTGCTTCAGCTGCATTAGCAGATGAGAGCGCCAAGAGGAGCGCTCCCTTCAGGATGAGAAACTCTGACGCGAACGTGTTGGCTGATTTTGAAGATTCAACTTCTATTTCCATCGCCTCGTTCAGCATTTGCAGTCCAGTTTCCGGTTGGGACGCTGCACCGTATGCGCTAGCACATAGGTGAAGCAGCATCGGCCAAAAGACCGGAGGTGTTTTAAGGTTCTGATAAGCATGTAGCCCTTGGTCGATCAAGGCGAGGCCCTTCTCAGCTGAACCCAATTCCACCAGTGTGGTACCAAGCAGACACGAGCCGACTGCTCGCCAGATTTGAAATCCGTGCGCGTCAGCGGCCTCCAAAAGTAGGCTCAGCGGTCTCCCTAGCCTCTCGGTAGTTCTTCAGCCAGATGTTGAGTAACCCACTATGAAACAGCGCATAGGTGATACTAAAGGGATGGTTCATCTGGCGGGCGAGCAGAATCGAATCGGCTGCACGTTCATGTGCGCGATCGGGATATCCGAGCGTCCAGAGAAATATCGCGGATGTTGTGAGGCCTACCACTGCCGGATAAGGACCGAGACCGAGGGCCACGCGCGGACGTTGGAGATCGTACGATGCTACTGCTTTTTCAAGATAGGCGACACCGACTTGAGCATCCTGGAATCCTAGATTGTAGCCCAAAATCATTTGCCCTTCGATCTTCATCTCTGCATCATCGAGGTGCTCCGCGAGCGCCAATATGCGCTCGCCCATCTGTATCGATTTTTCATATTCCATGCGGAAGATATGAAAAGAGGCGAGTCCGCGCAGGATCGGGAATAGCTGGGGAACTTCACCTGCACCTTCGCAGAGCTCAAGGGCGCGCGCGTATGCCTGCTCCGCTTCTTCGGTGTATCCTTTGGTATCCAACAGGGCCCGGGCGAGGCTGGTCTGTAACATAATCTCCTGTTGAATGCGTTCCGTTGTCGATGGCGTGGAAGCCAGGAGGTTCAGCAAATCATTGGTGAGGCTGACCGTATCGTGGTACCAGCCACGGGCATCGTAGAACAGCAACAGGCTATTGACAAACTTTGTGAGTTGCTCTAGGTCTCTCTTCCTTTACCCAAAAGCGCCAGGCGGTACGCACATTCTCGATTTCAGACTCCATCTCCTTTAACGCAGGCTCCCTGGCCCGGCCCAGTCAGGCGTTCCCATTGATGTTGTGTAAATTCGGCGAAGTATCTGGCGAATGCCGAATGCGCGCTGGCGCTGAACTCCGCGGTCCTGTTCCAGCCGCTCCGCAGCGTACTCCCTGATCGTTTCCAGCATGACGAGTCGGGGCTCTCCGGCGTCTTGATTCACCTGCCGAATCAGGCTCTTATCGACCAGAGAAGCCAGCCCGTCGAGAATGTCCATCCTTATTCCATCCGGATGATTGATTCCCCCAGCCACAGCCTCTGCTTCTTCAAAGGTGCAGCTGGCGAATATTGAGAGCAGTTCGAATAGCCGCTGTTCATCGGTGTCCAACAGCTGGTAGCTCCAGTCAATCGTGTCGCGCAGTGTCTGTTGCCGAACTGGCAGATCGCGTGCGCCCCCGCGAAGCAGATTCAGTCGACTGCCGAGTCGACCAAGCAGGGCCTGAGGTGAAAATAGTCTAATCCGTGCGGCCGCGAGTTCAATCGCGAGAGGTAAGCCATCCAAACGGAAGCAGATCTCAGCGACCGCTGGCGCATTCTCGTTCGTCACTTCAAAGTCTGGTTTCACCGCCAGGACACGGTCGATGAACAGCCGGACCGCCTCATACTGAGTCAACTGTTCGATAGTCTGCTGTTTGCGATCGGGGCCGGGGATGCCGAGCGGCGGCACGGGATGGATATGCTCACCGCGGAGGTGTAGGGCTTCCCGACTGGTGACGAGTAGTTTCAGCTTAGGGCAGTTCTGGAGTAGTTGACCCATCATTGGTGCGGCAGCAGTCACTTGTTCAAAGTTGTCGAGGAGCAGCAACATGCTTCGGGCCCGCAACTGTCCTTCAAGCTCATCCAGCAGCGGCCGGTCACTTGTTTCCCTTAAGCCGATCGTTCGGGCGATTGCAGTAGCTACCCCCTCAGGTTCGCGAACGGGGGCCAGATCGACAAAATAGACCCCATCTGTGAAGGAGCGAGTAAGCTCCGAGGCAGTTCGAAGCGCCAAACGAGTCTTTCCGGTGCCGCCAGCGCCAGTCAGGGTGACGAGGCGTATGTCCTGTGAGTTCCTCATCAGGAGTTCTTTCACTGCCGTCACCTCCGCCTCGCGGCCGATGAACGGAGTTGGTTGGGCCGGTAGGTTGTGCTTCACCTTCTTTGTCCTCGATATACCGGGTGAATCTGCATCGGATTGATTCTCATCGAAGAGAAGTTCTACATTCGTTGGCAACGGCAGATTGAAAGTCGTCGTGTAACGCCTTAGGTTAGCGGCAGCATAGATCAATCCAGTTAAACGTTCTTCATCAGATAAACCAGACTTATGGCAATAACTCAGTCCAGCGGCGACTCCTGCCAGCCAATATTGTCCCCACAGGTCGTCGTGCAAACTCGGATGATTTTCTTGAACCCACATGGCAAATGCGTTTCGGGCTTCAGCGATGACCACCCCGATGCCGGCTGTCTCAATTGATAATCTATGGGGATCGAGGACATCGGCCACCGCAGATAAGGTCAGAAAATTGACCCTCCTGGTAAAAGGCATCTGCGCGGTCGCATGTATAAAATAGGACATTTCCAGATAGCGCTGATCATACAATAGCGGCATCTGGTCCTTGAAGAGCGCGAAGTCAATCAAATAGTAGCCCTCAAGGGTTTGTTTGTTATCGGAGAACTTCACCAGAATATTGTTAGTGTTCAAGTCGCCGTGGATGAATCCCGTGATGATGTCAATTGAACGAGCCCTGCCCCATGATTCGGACTGGCGTGCGTAGAGTAATGGATTCGGAAAGACATGCCCGTTGATGAGCAAGCCCACGGTGTCCGGATCCACCTGGCAGCTATCCTGCATGAAGTGTTCGATATTTCCGCCAGCGTCAAGACGAAAGCCCAACCACTTCTGCAAGACATTCTGCGGATGAACGGCTTGCTCGAATTCAGCATAGGAGTTCCACTCTTCCAACAGGATCCGATTTGTTTGTGCGAATATTGTCCTAAGCTGGTTTTGCCGGTCGTAATTCGACAAGGGTCGATACTTGAGGAGCGATTGACCGGCAATTCGATAGAAGATCGCGATGGCTCCGTCAAGTTCAACGCGGTCAAAAACCAACTCGGCAATGTGGGCACTCGCAAATTCACGGCTTGACTTGTCTTTAACGGTATTGTGCCGTGTAATCTCGTCAGACTTTGCCGATTTGCCTTTGCGGTCGAGCTTGAGAATGCAATGCTCGACCCGTCCGGTTTCATTGTAAGAAACGCTGACCAGATAGACAATGGCACCTGACCAGCCGCCGACCAATAGCTGTAGCGGAGTGACAATAATGGGGTGTGCGTTCTGTACCAGTTGAATAAGGTGCTGATATTCTTCCGGCATGGATTGGAAGTCGGGACTGAGTTCGGCCATTGAATATCTTCCATCCATTTAATGAACTATCAACGCACGATATCCCACATGCGTGTCGACAGCGATGCGATTGTTCCTGATTGTAGATCGCATCGTGCGTCGGCCGAGCGCGGCTGATCTCCCTCAGAGGTTTGTGGCGCCCTCGACTGACTCGGTTCGGAGGACTCGGTAGCTGGCGAACAGCGCCCCATCGTCGGCGTACAAGACGTGATGCAGCCGGAATGAGCTCGGCACCGGGAGGGCAGCACCGCTGGTAGAACGCAGGCCTTGGCCGCCCACCACAACAGGAGCAAGCGTCAGGCAGACCTCGTCCAGCATGCTCGCGGCGAGCAGATCGTTATGCAGCCGAGGACCGCCCTCACACAGCAGCCGCTGGAAGCCAGTTCCGGCCAGCTGATCCACGATGTGGCCTAGGTCAAGCGCGGTGCCGTCCGCCTCGAGCACCGTAATGCCCGCCGTCCGCAACGGCTCAAGATCATCTGCAGATTTGCCGGCGGTAGTGATGATCATGACCGCTCCTCCGACACCCTCAGCTGGTGTGGCAATCACCGGATCAAGATCAGCGCTGGCGGAGATGATCACCAACATCGGGTACGGGGCGAGGCCCTCCTGCTCCCGGATCTGGAGCTGCCATGGTTCAAGATCGACAGCGCGATAGCCCTCGAAGCGCACCGTATTGGCGCCGACCAGAATCGCGTCAGCCAGAGCTCGTTGCAGGGCGAACAGATGGTGATCACTTTCGGTGTTGATGCTGCCCGATCGTCCATCGGGACCTTGCACGGAACCGTCAAGCGACGTGACGAAGTTGCTGCGGACCCAGCCGCGGCCCTCTGGTGCGGGATGGCGGTACAACTCCACCAGGTCCGAGTCACTGAGAGTTCGAGGCGTGCCATCGTCAGGGCTGAAGATCAGCTGCACCGCACCATCGTCGCACGGTATGTCGATCAGTGATGCGCGCTGAGCTGTCGAAGCGCCCTTCGACGGGCTCAGGCCGCGTCAGATCCTCACGCACGTGTCAGTACGGCACAATCAGCCCCATGGCGAAGAAGAGCAATGGCAACCGAGTGCCCGCATTGATCACCAAGCCGCTCAGC
This sequence comes from uncultured Actinomycetota bacterium, assembly GCA_963730505.1. GTDB lineage: Bacteria > Actinomycetota > Actinomycetes > Propionibacteriales > Propionibacteriaceae > Microlunatus. The sequence goes on along the minus strand of CAVSSB010000031.1, from coordinate 11,515 downwards.
GAGGTGCTCAGGCTTCCTGTCGGTCGCGTTGACATGACCGCGTTCGACCCGGCCGCCACGACCGGCTTCCCGGGAGACAAGCAGGACGCACCCGCGATCACCGACGCCCTGGCGCCCGAGCTCGGCGATCTTCAGGAACGGCTGTTCGCCGCGGGACGGGTTGACGAGACCAGGACCCAGAGGATCCTGATCGTGCTGCAGGGAATGGACACATCAGGAAAAGGGGGAGTCATCCGGCACGCCATCGGCATGGTCGATCCGCAAGGGGTGAAGATCAAGGCTTTCAAGGCGCCGACTGAGGAGGAGCGGGCCCACCACTACCTGTGGCGCATTGAGCGCGAGCTGCCGCCGCCCGGCTTGATCGGCATCTTCGACCGATCCCATTACGAGGACGTGCTGGTGGTGCGGGTCCATAACCTCGTCGAGGAGTCGGTGTGGAGCCAGCGCTATGACGAGATCAATGCATGGGAGCAGGACTTGGTGGACCAGGGCACGGTGTTGATCAAATGCTTCCTCAACATCTCCTCGGCCGAGCAGAAAGAGCGACTGATCGCCCGGCTCGATGACCCGACCAAGCATTGGAAGTACAACCCCGGCGATGTCGACGAGCGTGCAAATTGGCCGGCGTACGTAGAGGCGTACCGCGCAGTACTCGAGCGCTGCAACACCGAGGGCGCTCCGTGGTACGTCATCCCTTCCGATCGCAAGTGGTATCGAAACTGGGCCGTGGCGCAGCTGCTCGTCGAGCACCTGCGTGCCCTCGATCTGCAGTGGCCGGTTGCCGACTTCGATGTCGAGGAGGAGAAGGCTCGGGTCGCCGCGAGCTGAGTAGTTCTGCTGCAGGTCCTCTGTCAGGAACGCATGTGCACGTCCGCTCCGGTTGCACTACACGCGTTGCAACGTATGTTTCGCGTCAGGTACGGACGTGCACGTGCGTTTCTGCAGAGGCTAAGTCGCACTGGCTGGACGCGAGGGCAAGGCCGGGGTGGGCGGGCTAAAAGGGGAAGAGGCTACGCGCTGACCACCGAGAGGTGGCGTGCCCGCGTGGGCTCATGCTCGGCGTCGTCGACCTCATGAAGGTCGACCAGATCCATTGCTGCAATCACATAGCGGATCAGTGCAACCTCAGCGATCTCAGGCTCGCCACCCATTGGGGCGGACACTGCTACGGCGCCGGCCTCGAGCGCGAGTTCGGCCTGCCGGGTGTAGTGCAATCCGGGTGCCAGGAACCAGCTGCCCACGGCAATGTGCCGCCTGCCTTGACCGCGGAGGCTACGAATGGCCTCGGCACTCGACGGCCCGGAACCGCTCGCGAAGGCCGTCACGCAAGGCAGCCGGTGATGCGTCGCCCATTGCCTGGCTCGCCTTGCGACCAGGGCGTTGCTCCGGATGTCGCCGCTACCCGCAGCAGCGAACACCAGCCCATCGAGTTCTGAGACGCGCCGTGCCCGCAGTGCGTCACGCAGCCGCCGGTCGATGATCGAGAGCAGCTGCGCCTCGGGACCGATCGGTCGCGAGGCAATGACCCGCAGCTGCGGGAAGCTTGCCTGTACCTGATTGAGCAGCGCCGGCACCTCGGCATGAACGTTGAACGCTTCCGACAGCAGCAGCGGCACGAAAACGACCTCCGCGACCCCCTGGCTGACCAGCTTCTTGACGACCTGGAGGCCATTGGGTGCGCAGTGGTCGAGAAAGGCTGCGTGAATGTCGAGCTCCGGTCGAATCGCCAGCAGACCCTCGCGGATCTGATGACTGACCTGCGGCACCTGGGGGTCGTGGCTTCCGTGGCCGAGGAGGATCAGTGAAGGAGCGGTCATGATGGCTTTCCTTGTTGTGCTGGATATTGCGATTCGGACTTTGGTGTGGCTGCGGTCATGGCGGAGAGCGGCGTCGATCCGGCGAGGCCGGCTCCCAGGGTCCAGCCGTCCGCATCATCGACGAGGATGAAGGCCCCGGTGCCACGATGCTCGCGGTAGGAGTCGATCGGCACCGGCGAGGCGAGGCTCAGCCGCACCCGACCGATGTCGTTCAGAGTGAGTGAGTCGGTCGGACGCCAACAGGGCACTGTTCCGGCCTCGAAGTCCAGATCGAGTGTTCCCTCAATCGACTTCACGACGGCTTTGGTGATTGATGTGCCGTGCTGAAAAAGCACGCGGGCACCCGCTGATAACTCCCGCTCGGCTAACCAGCACACGGTCGCCGTCAGATCTCGAATCGGCGCTGGGGGAGCGTCGGTCGCGGCGATGATGTCGCCACGCGACACATCGATATCGCTGTTCAACCGGATCACGACCGATTGCCCAGCTACGGCAAGATCAAGGGGACCGTCGGGTGTGTCGATCGCTTCGACGGTGGCATGGGAGCCGCGTGGCAGAACCACGATCTCCTCCCCTAGACGCACCCGGCCTGACTCGATCTTGCCGGCATAGCCGCGGTAGTCACCGTTGACCCGTGGCGCGCGAGCAGCCCATTGTGCAGTGACCGCCGCCTGAGGTCGCACAACGTGTTGAACCGGGAACCGGAAGTCTGAGCCAACGGCGAGGCGCGTGTCGTCGACGTTCTCCAGATAGCCCAAAACTGTCGGCCCGTCGTACCACGGAGTGCGGTGCGATCGCGTCACCACATTGTCGCCTTCGGTTGCTGAGACCGGGATGCAGTGCGTGTCCAGCACGCCGAGGCTGCGGGCCAAGAGTGCAAAGTCGGTGGCGACGGCGGTGAAGACATCCTCGGAGTAGTCCACCAAGTCGATCTTGTTCACGACGAGGACGACATGCGGCACCCGCAGCAAGGACGCGACGGCCAGGTGACGACGAGTCTGTTCGACTACACCCTTGCGAGCGTCTACCAACAGCACGATGACATCGGCGGTGGATGAGCCTGTCACCGTGTTCCGGGTGTACTGCACATGCCCGGGGCAGTCGGCCAGAATGAACTTCCGGGCTGGCGTCGCAAAGTAGCGGTACGCGACATCGATCGTGATGCCCTGTTCCCGCTCAGCGCGCAGGCCGTCGGTGAGCAGAGCAAGATCGGCTCGATCCAGACCCTTGCGTCTGCTTACCCGCTCAACATGATCAAGGGTGTCGGAGAGCACGGAATTGGTGTCGAACAGCAGTCGACCCACCAGCGTCGACTTGCCGTCGTCAACCGAGCCCGCGGTGGCAAGTCGCAGCAGCGTACGGCCACCGGTGAGGGAATCGCTTGTCGAAGCCAGGAGCGGGGAAGGCCGGCGCATCAGAAGTAGCCCTCCCGTTTACGATCTTCCATTGCGGCTTCGGAGAGCCGGTCGTCGGCGCGGGTAGCGCCGCGTTCGGTGAGCTGGCTGAGCGCAACCTCGCTGATCACGTCCTGCACCGTGTTGGCATTGGAGAGGACGGCGGCCGTGCAGGACATGTCTCCCACTGTCCGGTAACGGACCGAGCGCAGGTCGATCACTTCACCGGGTCGGGCCGGCGTCACGGCTGTGATCGCGATCCACATGCCATCACGCAGTGTCACCTGACGTTCGTGGGCGTAGTAAATCGTCGGCACATTGATCTTCTCCGCCGCGATGTAGTCCCACACATCCAACTCCGTCCAGTTGGAGAGCGGAAAGACCCGGACATGCTCCCCGGGTAGGTGGCGTCCGTTGTAGAGCGACCACAGCTCGGGCCGCTGGTTACGCGGCTCCCACTGCCCGAACTCATCGCGCATGCTGAAGACCCGTTCCTTGGCGCGGGCTCGCTCCTCGTCGCGGCGACCGCCGCCAAACACGGCGTCATGCCGGCCCTCGGTGATGGCATCGAGCAGTGGCACGGTCTGGAGTGGATTCCGAGTACCGTCCGGCCGCTCACGGAGTCGGCCATCATCGATGTAGTCCTGAACGAACGCGATCTTGAGAGACGCACCGTAGAACTCGACGGCCTCGTCGCGGAATTGCAACACCTCTGCGAAGTTGTGCCCGGTGTCCACGTGCAGCACGCCAAACGGGAGCGGCGCCGGCCAGAAAGCCTTCGCCGCCAGGTGCAGCATGACCACCGAGTCTTTACCACCAGAAAAAAGCATGATCGGCGAGGCGAGTGTGGCGGCGACCTCGCGAATGATGTGAATCGACTCGGACTCGAGCGCCTGCAGCTCGGTCAGCGGCCGTAGTTGAGAGGTCGTCACCCGAAGTCCCTCTCCACGATCGCTGAGAGCAGCGCCCTAGACATCTCCACCGCAGTATCAAGATCAACACGGGCGGTATCCAGCACCAGCTCGGCTTGGGTAGGCACCTCGTACGGGTCGTCGACGCCGGTCAGACCGCTGAGCTCGCCGCGGCGGGCACGGGCGTAGAGACCCTTGACGTCACGAGCTTCAGCGACAGCAAGCGGGGTGGCGACGTGCACCTCGGCGAACGGGATGGCGAGGCGGCCATGATCGTCTCGGACAACGTCACGGGCGGCGGCGTACGGAGCAATCACCGACACCAGCACGATCACGCCGTGCGAGGCGAGCATCCGGGCCACCCAGCCGATCCGGGTGACATTGATATCACGATCTTCACGACTGAAGCCGAGCCCTGCCGAGAGGTGCGGTCGTACATCGTCACCGTCCAGCACCTGTACCCGTTCGCCTGCGGCGTGCAACTCGCAAGCTAAGGCATGGGCGATGGTGGACTTTCCAGCTGAGGGGAGACCGGTGAACCACAACGTTGCGCCTCTCCTGGCCGGATGCAATGGAGCGTGTTCGATCACGTGCTCCCGGCTCGCCGCCCCTGCCGTCGCAGCCTGGGCGTTCACAGGTGGATCCCGCATTCAGTCTTGGCGAATCCAGCCCACCGTCCAGCACGAGGATCGTTTTTGGGCGCCTTGGCGGTGCATGGCTGGCATCCGATGGAGGTGTAGCCGTCCTCAAGCAGCGGGTTGATCATGAGCGAATTGGCTTCGATGTAACGAGCTACATCCTCATCGGTCCAGGTGGCGATAGGGGCGATCCTGATCAACTTCCGCTTCGCATCCCAGGAGACCACTGGGGTCGCAGCCCGTGCGGCTGAGTCGGCGCGACGCAGCCCGGTGGCCCACGCGTCGTACGGCTCGAGGGCCCTGCCGAGCGGTGCCACCTTCCGCAACGCGCAGCACTGATCAGGATTGCGCGCAAACAGATCCTTGCCCCACGTTGCGTCCTGCTCAGCCACTGTCTGCTCAGGCGTCACGTTGATCACATTGACGTTGTGCACCAACTGCACCGCATCCCGGGTGCCGATGGTCTCGACGAAGTGGTAGCCGGTATCGAGGAAGATCACGTCGATGCCCGGAGCCACCTGCTCGGCGAGATGGATCAGCACGGTGTCCGCCATCGAAGAGGTCACTACCAGCTTCGAGCCGAACTCGTCGTGGGCCCAGGCCAAGATCTCCAAGGCCGAGACACCCTCGAGATCACGGTTAGCCTGAGCCGCTAGGTTGGCCAGATCCACGGCGGTGCTCACCCGACCTCCTGCCGGGAAGTCCCAGACGCTCCTCCGGTGTGACCCCGTGAGGAAAGCCCAAGGAAAGTCACCGAGAACGCCCGCATGCAGCTGCGGCACTCCCAGCCACCCCCTTCCAGAGGAAAGAGGGTCTCTTCGGCGCAGTACGGGCAGTAGAGCACTGCCTGCCGAGTCGCATGCGAGGTCTCAGCCACGGCGCGTGACCTCCGGCGACCTGCAGCTGTGAGTGTTCATGCCAACACCAGCTCATCGGCGCGGGCGACCCATTGGGCAAACCGTTCGCCGTCTCGCCGTTCCGCTACATAGTGACGAGCCAGCCGCTCGACGTAGTTCGGCAACTCCTCGGCCGTCACCTTGTGCCCTCTGAGCTTGCGACCGAACCCCGCATCGAGCCCGAGACCACCGCCAAGATGCACCTGGTAACCCTCAACTTGGTTGCCGTCCGGCCCAACGACAAGCTGGCCCTTCAGACCGATGTCGGCAACCTGAATGCGGGCACATGAGTTCGGGCAGCCATTGATGTGCACGGTGATCGGCGAGTCCATCTCACCGAGTCGTCGGTCGAGCTCGGCGACGACACGAGCGGCCTGTGCTTTGGTCTCGACAATCGCGAGCTTGCAGAACTCAATCCCGGTGCAGGCCATCACCGAGCGGCGCCAGGCATCACGCCGCGCAGAAAGGCCGCATTCCTCGGCGCCGGCGATCAGTGAGTCGACGTTGGATTCGTCAAGATCGAGGACAAGCAGCTTTTGCAGTGGGGTGGTCCGAACGCGACCGGAACCGTGGGCCTCGGCCGTGTCAGCCAGCCGTAGCAGGTCACTGCCGCTGATCCGCCCGGCAACCGGGGACAGCCCAACAAAATACTTACCGTCTTTCTGACGGTGGACCCCGACATGATCGCCTGGCTCGGTCGGCACCGCAGGCGCTGGCCCATCGATCAGAGGCCGCTTCAGGTACTCGGTTTCAAGGACGTTGCGGAATTTTTCTGCACCCCAGTCGGCGATCAGAAACTTGATCCGCGCTCGGGTCCGGAGCCGTCGATAGCCGTAGTCGCGGAACACGGCAACAACGCCGGCCCAGACCTCAGCTACCTCCTCCCGCGGCACCCATGTTCCGAGGCGTACCGCGAGCATCGGGTTGGTGGATAGGCCACCACCCACCCACAGGTCGAATCCCGGTCCGTGCTCGGGATGCACGACACCGACAAAGGCAACGTCGTTGACTTCCGGTGCGACATCGTGCACCGGATGACCGGTGAGAGCGGTCTTGAACTTACGCGGCAGGTTGGAGTACTCCGGATCCCCGATGTAACGGGCAACGATGTCCTGGATGGCGGGCGTCGGATCGATGATCTCGTCGGCTGCGATGCCTGCCACCGGAGATCCGAGGATGACCCGCGGACAGTCGCCGCAGGCCTCGGTGGTCTGGAGTCCGACCGCCTCCAGACGGCGCCAGATTTCTGGCACGTCTTCGATCCGAATCCAGTGCAACTGAACATTCTGCCGATCCGTCACATCGGCGGTGTCCCGTGCGAAATCGACAGAAATCTGGCCGATGACCCGGAGTTGTTCCGTCGTAAGAGCGCCGCCGTCGATCCGAATGCGCAGCATGAAGTACTCATCGTCCAGCTCCCACGGCTCGAGGGTCGCGGTCTTGCCACCATCGATGCCAGGTCGGCGCTGGGTGTAGAGCCCGTACCAACGAAAGCGACCACGGAGGTCATTGGGATCGATGGAAGCGAAGCCACCCTTCGCGTACACGTTCTCGATCCTGGCGCGGACGTTGAGGGGGTTGTCGTCCTTCTTGGATTGCTCGTTGGGATTGAGGGGCTCGCGGTAGCCGAGCGCCCATTGTCCCTCGCCCTTCTTGCGACGCGGACGGACCTCTGGACGTTGCCGAGTAGCTGGGCGACCAGGGCTGGTCGTCTCAGCTGCGGTATCGGTGGTCATGTCGGATGTCCTCGTTCTCGGAAGCAGCGCGAGCCGGTCTGGCGAGCTTGGGCAAATGATTGCCAGGCGGGGCTGCGGGCCAGTGGATTCAGGCAGCGTGGAGGTGACACATCATCGACTCGGTCCTGCCGAGGTCGACGAAGCGCCGCGCGGTCAAACCCAGGGTCCGACGAGCAGGCGAGAGCGCCGGTTGCGCCGGCGGAGGCCAGGCGCGGAAACTTTCCGGAGCGATACGCACGGACCAACACTCCGCTAGTGACCTTGATCGAATCAAATCGTTTCTCAATATGTGGGAAAGACGTCCATTTATTGGGATTTGACGCGTCGTCGAGCGCGTACGCCGGCGAGGGTACGGCTGAGTGGGTTCCCTTCCTTGCTCGCGGGCGGCGGCTTCTCAACCTCAGGAGCATCATGGTCGATGCCCGAGAGCCGGGGAAAGACGTCGTCAAGGGCTGAGTTGAGCGCCGCACCGATCAACACAGCTATGGACATCACGTAGAGCCAGATGAGGAAGGCGATGGGCGCAGCCAGCGGGCCATAGATCGTCGGAGTTCCGACGGACAGGCTGAGCACGAATCGCAACAGCAGGCTGCCACCGACCCACATGGCCACGGTGACTGCGGCGCCCGGCAAGTCGGCCCGCCAGCGCGTACGAACCGGAACCGAAAGGTGATAAAGCGTTGCGAGCATGCAGGCGGATCCCAGCAACACAACAGGCCAATAGAGACCTCCGATGAACTCCAGGCGTCGTGGTAGCACCCGATTCACCAAGGTAGGCCCGGCCAGAATCAGCGGAAGCACCACGACACCCGCGATGAGGAAGACCAAGTAGAGGACAAACGAGAGGGCTCGGGTGCGGACCAGGCCTCGCTTGCCGCCCATGCCGTACATGATCGTGATGGTGTCGACGAAGACGTTGAGCGCTCTGGAGCCGGCCCACAAAGCGATCAGGAACCCGATCGAGATCACCGCCGCACGGCCGCGTGACAATACGTCGTCCAGCGTTGGCTCAATGACGGTATCGACGACATCAGGGGTCAGCGCACGTGAGGAAAGGTCGAGCAGCTGCTCGCGAAAGCCGGAGATGGTTCGGATGTCCAAAGTGCCGACAATGAAACCGACGGCGCCTACCAAGCCGAATACCAGCGGCGGGAGCGAGAGGACCCCGAAGAAGGCCGCCTCGGCCGCTAGGCCGGTCACCCGATAGCGCACACAAGTAGCCCCGGTGTCCGCGATGACTCGCCAGATCCGACCCGACCAGGTGAGTGCACGAGGCGCTGTCTCCAAAGGCTCAGATGTGCCGTCGGGATCGGTGCGGGCACTCACTCTCTCAGCCTAGGGCCGGCGCTGTTCGCCAGGATTCTCTCGGCGCCTGCTCATCGATCGCGGTAGGAGCGGAATGTCGGGCTATTGAGTGTCAGATGCTTCCCCACGAGCGATGGCTGCCGCTTGCTCCAGGCTTATCTCGTGAACCAGCGGGTCGGCATGACGATGTACCTGCCGCCACTCGGATCCTTCACGACGAAAGACCAAGGTCACCCGCAGTGACCAGTCCTGGTCGGGCATACCGCCCACCTCGCCGTGCTGTCGTTCGATCGCCGCCATCACGACCAGGTCGCAGGAGGTGTATGTCTGCACGACCTCCAGATCCGCATCGCCCGCCTGGAAGTATCGCGACGTGATTTCTATGGCCTCGTCGGAATCGTCGCGGCCGCGGATCAGTTCTCCGCCCGCCGGCGCCATCAATGTGTGGTCGTCGGCTGGCTTGATGAGCGCGAGGTATCTGCGAATATCGCCGCGCATATAGGCAGAGGCCGCTTCTGCCGTGCTTTGAATGAGTGCGGCAAGGTCCTCGTCGGTGACGCTTTCGTGGTCGATGTCTTCACTCTTCCTGAATTGACGGGTGTTGGCCGGCCAGCCGGCGCGCCGAAATCATGATCCGACGGTGAGTTTCGACATGTGCGGAGTGTTATCGGCGGAGTTGCCGACGTAGACCGTGTATTCCCCCGGCCTGGTCGCGAACGCTTGGGTGCAGTAGTCCCAGACGCCGAACGGGTGGTTCGTCGCCGCTGGATCGATGGTGATCGTCACCGGTTTGGACTCTCCCGGCTCGACGAACACTTTCTTGAACCCGACAAGTCGCTTGGGCGGTTGGCCCTCGACGGGCAGCCCGAGATAGACCTGCAGCACCTCGGCGCCGGCCACCGCGCCGGTATTCGTCACCGATGCGGTTACGGTGACTGGCGCATTGGCACCGTCCGGTGCATTCACTGACACGTCGGCGATGTCGAAAGTTGTGTAGGACAGGCCGAAACCGAAGCCGAACAGCGGCTTGATGCCTTGGCTCTGGAACCAGCGGTACCCCATCGCCAAGCCCTTCGGAGTAGCGGATCACCGGGTAGCCGTCACCTTCGTCGGTGCCCGGATACCGCTCGGGCCTCCCGGCGTACAGAGTGTCGTCGGCCGACCTGGGGTAGGAGGTCGGCACCTTGCCGGAGGGGTTGACCACCCCGAACAGTACGTCCGCAACGACGTGTCCGTCCTCGGCGCCCTGGTTCCACGCCTCCAGGACCGCCGCGGCCTTGTCGATCCACGGCATCAGCACCGGGTTGCTGTCCTTCATCACCACGACTGTGGTCGGGTTGATCCCTAGCAGTTCGTCCAGCATCCGGTTCTGGTCATTGAGCATGTTGGCGTCCGGCTGGTCGGCGCCTTCGGTCGCCACCAGGCCTGCCATCAGCACCACCGCGTCGGCCTGCTTGGCCGCGTTCTTCGCCTCGTCCAGGTTGGACAGATCGTCGCTGACGGTCACCTTGGTCACGGTCGCGGACGAGCCGAGATCCCGCAGCACTTCCTGCATGCCCTCCAGTGGCGGCACGGTGTACAAGGGGATGACTTTGGACGAGCCGCCGCCGCCGAGGCAGGCCTCGTCAACGAACTTGGACTGGCCGATGATCACGATGGACCCGGTGTCGGGATCGAGCGGCAGCAATCTGCCTTCGTTCTTGAGCAGTACGGCGATCTGGGAGCCGATGGTGCGGGCGACGGCGCCGTGGGCCTGGGCATCAATCTCGCCCGGATCGTAGGGACGCTCGAACTGTCCGAACCGGAACATCTGGGTGTAGCGGCGGACCAGGGCACGGTCGACGGTCTCGATCTCGAGGCTGGTGTCGGACAGGGCGGCTTTGACATTCGTCTCGTTGAGCCACTTGGCGTCCGGCATCTCGTGATCCATGCCGGCATTGAGCGACGGGGCGCAGGAACGGCAGGACCAGAAGTCGGACTGGACGTAACCATCGAAGCCCCACTCCGTACGCAGGATGTCGGTGAGCGTGTACCGGTATTCGGTCGCGTACACACCTCGCACCCGGTTGTAGGAACTCATCATTGCGGCGATTTCGGCGTCCTTGACCAGCATCTCGAACGGCAACAGATAGAGCTCTCGCAGAACGTGCTCGTCCACCTCGACGCTGGTCCGGAACCGTTCGTACTCTTGATCGTTGACCACGTAGTGCTTGCCCATGGCGATCACGTCGTGCGCCTGGATGGCCTTGGTCACCGCGACCCCCAGCACCCCGGAAAGGTAGGGGTCTTCGGAGAAGTACTCGAAGTTGCGGCCGGCGATCGTGGTCCGGTGCAAGCACACGCCGGGGCCCTCCAGGACGTGCTGGCCTAGCGTCGCCGTTTCCGAACCGATGATGTCCCCGTAGGAGTGCGCCAGATCGGGGTCGAACCCAGCGGCGAGGCCGATGGTCATAGGCAGGGACGTGGCCGGCGGGCTCGGAGTGCCGTCACCCATGCCGACACCCACTGGGCCGTTGGTGATCCGGAACCGAGGAATCCCCAGCTCGTCAATCGCCGTCACGTGGCGCTCGACCCGGATTTGGGCCGCAAGCTGCTCCAGGTCGGCCCCGGACTCCGCAGCCTGCGCGGTGATGCCGTAGATGTCGATGGTCTCCATGGCGCCGTGCAACTGGGCGATCTTCTGCTCCAGCGTCATGGCCTCGACGAGCTTCTTGGCTCGCTCACGAAACGACAAGGACGTGTCCTGCCAGGCAAACGTAATTTCGGACAAGGTCAGATCTCCTTCAGCCTCCGGCGGGAGGGTCAGGTCGCTAGTTCC
>CAVSSB010000030.1:0-87988 GCA_963730505.1 uncultured Actinomycetota bacterium | reverse complement strand
TCTTGGTGCCCCCGCAGTCACCGGAGTTGGACAGGAACACGCGTGTGCCCGGCAACTTCAGCCGATTCGGCGACTCCACCAGAGAGTTTGGGTCTTGCCGTCAGCGAGGGCGGCAGCCGCCGTCACCAGCTTGAACGTCGAGCCGGGGGGATAGATCTCGCGTGCCGCGCGGTTGGACATGGGGTGCTGCGGGTTCGCTGCCAGGCGGTCGTACGCCTTACCGGCAGCCTCGATGTCGTGGCTCGCAATATCATTCGGATCGAAGCTTGGGCTAGTCACCATGGCGAGCACGGCGCCTGTCTTGGGGTCCAGTGCGACGACTGCGCCTTTCTGATTGCCGAGCGCTGTCGCAGCAGCTTCCTGAATCTCGGGCACGATCGTGGTCTGGACGCTCGCCCCTTTCGGCGTCTTGTTGGTCGCGAGGTCGATCAGCCGGCGTACGAAGAGCGCGTCGTCGCTGCCTGACAGCTGGGCGTTGTAGGTGCTCTCCAGTGCGGAGCTGCCGCGGTCGTAGGAGTAGAAGCCGGTGATTGGCGCATAGAGCTCGCCGTCGGGATAGACACGTTGGTACTTGAAGCGGTCCTTTGCAGACACGGTCTTGGCGATCTCGGTCTTGCCGGCAGCCAGGATCGCTCCGCGGTTCTGGGCGAATTCGGCATCCCGCACCCGGCGGTTCTGCGGCTGGGCGTCAAGCGTGGATTGCCGAAAGATCATCATGTACGTGCCGTTGGCCAACAGCAACGCGAACATGATCATGGCGACGAAGGCGACGCGCCGGATGGGCTTGTTCATACGCCCGCCTTCACAAGCTGCGTTTGCTCCACATCCGGATTGATGGGGGTAACTGTTGCGGCGGGCTTGCGTACCTGGTGGGAGATCACCAGGACAGCCCAGCGACGATCCAGTTACAAATCAGCGAGGAACCGCCTTGCGACATGAATGGAGTGGTGAGGCCGGTCAGCGGCAACAGCCGGGTGACACCGCCGATGATGGTGAACACCTGCAGCGCGAAGGCGAACGACAGGCCGGTAGCCAACAGCTTGCCGAACGGCTCCCGGCACTGCAGAGCAATCCGTAGGCCTCGGGCCACGATCAACCCATAGATCATGATCACTGCCATCAGGCCGGTCATGCCGAGCTCTTCCCCGATCGCGGCGGCAATGAAGTCGCTGCGAGCCAACGGTGTGAGGCCTGGTCGGCCCAGCCCTAGGCCGGTCCCAAGCAGACCGCCCCAAGCCATGCCGAACTGGGCAGCGATCACTTGGTAGTAGGCGTCGAAGTCAGAGAAGGGATCGAGCCAGGCGCCGACGCGGCGCCGGACGTGACTGAAGTTGAGGTAACCGAAGTAGGCCCCCGCCGCAAAGAGCAGGGTGCCCAGCACTACCCAGCCGGCCCGCTCGGTAGAGACGTAGAGCATCATCACGAAGAGTCCGAAGAACAGCAGTGAGGTACCCAGGTCCCGTTGCCACACCAAGACCGCAAGGCTGATCAGCCACATCACCAGGATCGGGCCAAGATCGCGGGCCCGTGGCAGGTCGATGCCGAGCACGCGATAACCGGCGAGCGCGAGCACGTCGCGCTTCTCGACCAGGTAAGAGGCGAAGGCGATGGCGAGCAAGACTTTCGCGGCCTCGGCGGGTTGGAAGCTGTAGGGACCGACCTGGATCCAGATCTGGGCACCGAACTTCTCCGTGCCGAGACCAGGCACCAGCGGAAGCAGCAGCAGCACAATACCGGCGAGGCCGATGGTGTAGGTGAATCCCTGCAGCGGCCGGTGATCATTGAGCCAGGTAACGACCAGGATGAACATGAGAACGCCCAGCGCGGTCCAGATCAGCTGCTGGCGGGCGCCGTTCAGAGGTGGGTCGTTGATCAGGTCAATGCGGTGGATCATGACCAAGCCCAGACCATTCAGCAAGATCACGCACGGCAGGATCACCGGGTCGGCGTAGGGGAGCCGCCAGCGGACCGCGATGTGTGCCAACGCAGCGAGCAAGCTGCAGATGCCAGCCACGTAGGCAAAGCTCGGCGACAGCTCACCAGTGACATTGAGGTCGACCAGTGCGTACGCCCCGAGGGCCAGCCCCAGCGCGAAGATGATCAGGGCCAGCTCAACCCCGCGACGCTTGCGCGGGACAACGGTGACAGGTGCCACGTCTCGCATGCTCAGCAGTTCGGCCCCATCGCTCCAGTGGCATTCGCCGAGGGTGTCGGGCTTGGCTTTCCGCCGGGCTTTGCGCTTGGTGGGGGGCTCGGCTTCGAACCTGATGTGGGCCGGGGCCGCGGCGAAGTCGTCGGTTGTGGGCTGGCACAGGTTTTGGCTGCCTCAGTCAGCTCGGCGACTGTCGCCCGTGCCGAGTCCAAGCTCGGCACATTGATGTTGGCTTTGACCTGCTCCTGATAGAACGGCGGCAGCTCGTTCACCGCTAGGTGTTGAACCTCGTAGACCCGGGACAGTGACAGCCCAGGGAGTCCTTCCGGCAGTCCTTGGAAGATCGCGACCTTGTCCTGGTCCGCTCCGACGAAGTATTGGGTGCGGGTCCATCCGTACGCCATCCCCACTCCGGCAAGCGCGACGAGGAGCAGCACAAGCAAACCAATGAGCGGGCGCCGGAAACGTCGCTGGTGCGGCGCCTGCGGTGTATATCGCTCCTCATCGGCAACCGGAGTCGGCTCGAAGTCCGTGGTGACCAGAGTCTCTTCCGGGTCGTCGTCCTCGTCCGGCCGGGCGCGGTTCACGCTGTCGACTGGATTGGGATGCTCAGACGCGGCACCGAGCAGGATCACATCGTCGCTGCCTCCGGATTCCACAACATCAGCAACGATCACCGTGATGTTGTCGATCCCGCCCTGATGAAGGGACTCGCCGCTCAGGCGCTCGGCGGCGTCATTCAGGTCAGGCAGCTGTAGGGCGTCCTCGATCACGTCATCGTCGATCAAACCGCAGACGCCGTCGCTGCAGAGCAGCAGCCGGTCACCTGGCACCACAGGGACGATCGTGAGGTCGGGGTCGTTGGTTGGCTGCCCATTCAGGACTTTCAACAGCAGTGAGCGGTGCGGGTGGTTCGCGGCTTCGCTCTCGCTGATCTTCCCGTCATCGACAAGGGACTGCACCCAGGTGTGATCGTGCGTCAGCCGCTCCAGGCGACCGTCGCGGAAGAGGTAGGCGCGGCTGTCTCCGATGTGCGCGAGACCGAGGTTGCTGCCGTCGAACATGGCACCGGTGACGGTAGTGCCCATGCCCTCCAGGGACAGGTCTGAATCAACCAGTTCCGCAATCTTGTCATTGGCTTGGTGGATGGCCAGTGCGAGCACCTCGAGCATGTCCTCGCCTGTGGTGGGGCTGTCGATCTTTCGTATCGTGTCGATCGCGACGGCGGAAGCAAGATCACCAGCGGCCGCACCGCCCATGCCGTCGGCCACGATGAGCAGATGCGGACTGGCATAACCGGAGTCCTGGTTGTTCTTCCGGATCAATCCGACCTCGGAGTGGGCGACGTAGCTCAGCTGGAGGGTCATCTGATCACGGCTCCAGCCTCAGCATGGTCTTGCCGATGCGTACGGTGTCGGCAAGCGTGATCGTGGTCGGCGCGGTGATCCGCTGGCCGTTGACATAGGTGCCATTCGTGGAGCCGAGATCCTCGACATAGATGCCCGTTGGGGCACCGACGACGCGGGCGTGCCGAGTGGAAACGTAATCGTCGTCCAAGATCAGCTGGCAGTCTGCGCTCCGGCCAATCATGATCACTCCACCGGCCAAGTCTGCGGATAGTCCGGCTTGGTTGCCCTGGGAGATCGTGAACACTCGAGGCTGGCCGCGCTGTCGCTTTGCCTTCCTGGGCGGTGGTGGCGGCGTCTCCAGCTCCTGGGGTTGCGGCTGGTCGGAGGCCCGAACCGTCTTGCCGAACAAGTCACTCCGGATCACCGAGACGGCGGAGAGGATGAACAGCCAGAGCAGAGCCAGGAAGACCACCTTGATGATCAGGAGTGCGATTTCCGACATTGCGGCTCATCGTCCGGCGGGAGCATGGACGAGCATTCGGGTGGACCCGATCTCGATCCGTGATCCCTCCTGGAGGACCGCATGCTGCACCCGTTGTCCGTTCACCAGAATGCCGTTAGTGGAACCCAGATCAACAATGTCGATCTGCAGACCCTGTCCTGCCGGGTTCACTCGGATCTGCGCATGCCGGCGCGAGATGCCGGGGTCGTTGATACGCAGATCGGCCTCGCTCCCGCGACCGATGACCAGTCCCGGTGGCTGCAGTGGATGCCGGGTGCCATTGACCTCGAGCACCAGTGGCGCTCGGTTGATGGCCGTCTCAGTCGCCCGGCCAGAGCGTGGCGTGATGCCGGCGACCGCCTGAGAGGTGACGGTGAAGCGGCCGGTGGGCAGGTGGGAGTCAAGCTCGAAGCCGATCTTGACCGGGCCATTGAATACGTAGCCCATTTCGCGGGCGTGGTTACGCAGCCCAGTCGCCAGTTCGGCGTTCAGCGTATTGGTGTACGGGGCGAGCTTGTCATGGTCGTGTTGGGAGAGATGGACGCTGAAGTCGTTGGGGACCAGGCGCTTGTTGCGGGACATCAGCTTGGCCTCGGCATCGAGTTCGCGCTGCAACCGCGCTGCGATCTCGACCGGCTGCACATCGCCTTTGAACGCGCGCGCGAAGACGCCGTTGACAGCGCCCTCCACTTTCTTCTCAAAGCGCGCGAAAATGCCCATGCCCCTCCTTCCCCGAGGTTCACCTAGATCGTATCCGCAGAAATTATGAGGGCTGGCCGCGCAGAGAATTGAACTGGAACCGTTGGCATACGTGCAAAACCGACGCGTGGGTAACGAAACAGTCGTGCTAGCCTTTCCCGGCTGGTTCGCAAATCTGGCTGCGACCCGAGCGCGAGTGGCGGAACGGCAGACGCGCTGGCTTCAGGTGCCAGTGTCCGCAAGGACGTGGGGGTTCAAATCCCCCCTCGCGCACTCACTTCGCGCGGCGTGCGACGGCCCCAAAGTCACCAGAACGCCACTGTGGAGATCGCCCAGACGGCTAGTGAGGCATCCTTACGGAGTCCAGCCGAGCCAGGCCGCCCCGGCATTCATGCCGCCGTACCAGAACACGACTGCTATCAGCGGCAGTGGCACTACCCAGAGCGGCTTGCGTCTGATCCAGAAGCAGCCGAGCCCGAAGAGCAGCAGCCAGACTGCGATGAAGATTCCCACCGCCCAGCCGGGCGCCATCAACCCGGAGGCAAGGAAGAAAGGCGCGAGGGCGAGCATTGCGGCGAGGGCCAAGCCTGCAACGACGTACTTGGCGACCGTACGCGCGTCCCGCGGCATGCCCGAATCGTCCCACCTTCGTGGCAGGCTGTCAGGCGATCGACGCCGCGATGTCCTCAAGCTTTCAAGCGAGCGCAGTCCTCGCGACGAGATCAAATTTGGGCGTCCAGGGAGCACTTCGACCGCGCCAACACTGACATCGTGTACCCGGTGATGCGGCAGCTGGCTGCCGACCAGTCTTTGCCCTCGATCGAGCAAGCAACCGAGGACTTCGAGGTCTATGGGCTTGTCATCCCCCACGGCAACATCCTGATTTAGCTGCAATCGGGTGTGAGTGCGCTTAACACCCATATCTGGACCGGCCGGAAACCGGCAGGTGAGGTATGCCGAGCAATCCCCTCAGAAACTGACGCCAGTTGCCCTTCCGCCCGGCGTGTCGTTCGGTTTTGTGCGTCTGGCGTTACGTATTGAGGGATTCAGTGGTGGCGCGCGCTCGATTTCTTCGCCAGATCGAGTGGCTGAGGTCTGATTTCGGTCATGTGGGACTCTGAGGAAGAGCCTCACCTGAGGGAGATCTCGATGACCGAGCCCCGCCGCCGATACGCAGCGCCGTGATCATGATCGAAAAGGCCGGGATCGTAGCCACCGGTGACTGAGGAGTCCGGCCGGGCCGAGCACCGGCCCATCTTCCTGGTCACCGGCGCTACGAGCGGCGTAGGTGAAGCCATCGCTGCTGAGCTCGCCGAACGCGGAGCGCGGGTCCTCGTTGGGGCGCGTACCGCCGAGCGCGGCAAGGCTGCAGCTGAGCGAATCCGGAGGCGGGTAGCGGAGGCCGACCTCCAGGTGGTGGTCGGTGATCTTTCGCTGATGAGAGAGGTCAGGTCTCTGGCGTACGAGATCATGGAGAGTACGCCGCGTCTTGATGGTCTGATTCTCAACGCAGCAGAGGCTCGTAGCCACCTGATGCTCACCGATGAGGGCATCGAGACCAATTTCGCGACTAACCATCTGGCTGGCTTCCTCCTCACGCACCTCCTGTTGCGACAGCTCCGCTCCTCGGCCCCGGCGCGAGTAATCGCGATTTCATCGTCGGTCCACACTCAGGTGCGGATGGTCGATTTGAACAGCGTGGTCACCGGTGCCCCGTTGACGCCCGACAGCTATCGCACTACCAAGCTGCTGAACGTCTTGTTCGTCCGGGAGCTCGCCAGGCGTGTTGAGCGCATCGGGATCACTGCCAACGCCGCGGACCCAGGCTTTGTTCGAACCAACCTTGGCCGGCATGCCGTGGGTGGACATCGCATGCTGCGTACTCTCAGCCGACCGATGCAGTCCACCCCCGAACGGGCGGCTGCTACTGCGGTCTATCTCGCGACATCGGATCAGGTAACGGGAGTGACCGGCGGCTACTACGCGAACGGCCATCCACTGGAGTTGAGTGGGCTGGCCAAGAACGACCAGCTTGCCCGCAAGTTATGGAGTGTCAGCGCGCAGGCGCTGGTAAGCCGTCGACTGGCGACGCTGAACGAGATGATCGCCTTCGGAGGAGCCTGACTCGGGTCTCAGGTGACGGTGAGAGTATCTCCGTCGACCTCGATCGTCTTGGCCGGCAGTGGCTGGGGTGCCGGAGGATTCAGCACTGAACCGTCGGTGATCGAGTACTTGCTGCCGTGGCAGTCGCAGTTGATCGTGTCTGTGACGGTGGCCACCGGACAGTTCTGGTGCGTACAGATTGAGCTGAACGCCTTGAACTCTCCTGCCTCCGGCTGGGTGATCACCGTCTGGGCGTCGGGAAAGATCTTGCCGCTGCCGACCGGGATATCTGCAGCGGTGGCCGTCAGTCCATTGCCCGCTCCATTGCTGGCCCCACCTGTGGCACCTCCCGACGTTGCAGCCGCTGAAGGTTCGGTAACCGGTCCGGATCCATAGTTGGTGCATGAGCTGAGCCCGGCTATGGCAGCGGCGGCCAGTCCAGCGTTCATGATCGCCGTACGCCGAGAGATCGGCAGTGAGTCGGTCGGTCGGTCGTATCGTTTCATGTTTGCTCCGTATGGTTGGGAAACGCGTGGTGATCATGTAACGAGGAAGTACATCACCGCCGTCATCCAGAGGGCAGTCAGTCCGCTGAGCACCAGCCCGCCGGCCAGCGGCAGCGCCCACCCGGGCGAGTCATCACGAGTCAAGATCAACATCTTGAAGACAAAGGCTCCATAGAGGAAACAACCGAATATGGAGTGCGAAATCACTCGACCGTCAAAGGCCTGGAAACCCAGTGCGTAGAGACAGTGCACCGCCACCGGAACCGAGATCAAAACTGCCAGCCGTCCGGACCAGCGATGGACGGCACCGACCCAAGCGCCCCGCAACGGGATCCGTCCGTAAATCCCCATCGCGGTCACGACCTGCACGATGGCCAGGCCCATGGCGACACTGGCCAGCGCTGCCTTGGCTGCGGCGCCGCTGGAAAACCCTGCGATATTGACCGCGTGGCCCGTCGGGGTGTGCAGCCGCCCGTAAACGCCAAGCCCGATGGAAACCGCGGTGCCGACGGCAAAGGCGACCACCACGGGGCCGATCTTGGTGCCGCTAGGTTCGGCGGGGGCAGCCTCTGGAACGGGAACCGGGATGCTGGTCATGAAGTCTCCTCTGCTCACAGATCTTCGTCGCCAGTGACCGGCGCCGCATCGAGGCTCTCACCGTCAACCGTGACCTGCGGGTTCTCGGGGTCGAGCTGCGGTGCAGCCGAGGAGCTCGAGCCGGTTGTCTGGACTCCCACCTGGGAGCCGTCCTGAAGGACAATCCATCCGATGGTCGTCTTGGACCCACGCGCCCGGTAGAGGCCGGCCGGCTGCTTCGCCTCATCGATCTCGAACTCCAGGGTGTCGTTCTCGACCTGCACTGTGCCCTTGATTTCCTTACCGTCGAGCTCAGCCTGGAGCGTTGCTCCGCTCTTGCTTTTCAACGAGATATTCCCTCCGTCGACCGTGCCGCGAAACCAGGCCTCGACGTTGCGCCCATCGCAGAAATAGCCAGCGGCCTGGTTACCCAGGACTGCGACGGCGATCGCGGCCGGGCTGTCTTCGGCACGGCCGGCGTACACCACCTGCTCTGGGAACTTGCTGTCCTCGGCGGTTTCACTCGCGCTTGCGGTGGGCGTGGCAGCGGCAGTCTCTGTCGGCTGCAGCGAGGGGCTACCGGCGGTGGTCGCTGGCCCGGCTGATGGACTTGCGGCGCCGGTGGCGCCACTACCGGGCGGGCCGCTCAGGATGTTGACGGTGAACATGATGGCGAAGGCGAGCGCCACGGCGGCCAGTGTGACCAGAGGACTGCGATGCTTCACGGCACCTCCTCCACCGGACGGCTATGCATGCGGGGGATGAGTGCCCCTCCAATCGTCTGACAGGCCAATTTCCGAGCTGCTCGCGCATCGCGCTTTGAATCCGCCGCCGCCGTCGTCGTCGTTCGCAAAGGAAAGACGCCTCTGCTCTCTCCGTGCGGCGGCGCGCGATTTCCGACGCTCGCAGCTGACGCCGACATTCTCACCTGATGCCGGGTGCGCCACAATGGCCGACACGAATTCGAAACTCCCGAACCTGGCGGATTGTTTCCCATCGCCACATCTTGAGAGGGGGAGAGTCTGATGTCCGAGCTCCCGTACGCCAACCGCCAGTCCGGGTGGTGGGGATTCAGTTGCAGCCGCAGCACGCGAACATCTGGCACGGATTCGGAAGCGTGGAGACCCTTGCCCGGAAGAACCTCATTCTGGACGAGTGGTGTGCCAAGGTCGGACGAGATCCTGGCGAGATCGAACGATCGACGTCCGCCCGCAGTGGACCCGAGGGTCTGGGCGAGCAGCTGGTTGCCATCGGCGAGCGGCTGATCACTATTGGCACTGACGGTAGCTCCGGTTTCGATCTTGCTCTCACCCGCGACTGGCTCCACTTCCGTGACGATCAGAACGCCGACTTGTCAGAACGTGGTTGACCTATAGCTCAACCACGTTCTGACAAGTCGGGATTAGCGGATGCGTAGGTTGGGTTGGTGATCACCGCACTCCCCGAGGCGCTGGGCGTCGGCCCGGTCGTGCTGGATGGCGGCCTGGCGACTCAGCTCGAGTCTCAGGGTCACAACCTTGACTCCGCGCTGTGGTCGGCGCGGCTGCTTCGTGATGATCCGGATGCCATCGTGCAGGCACATCTGGCTTATTTCACCGCAGGCGCTCAAGTCGCGACGACGGCGTCATACCAGGCCTCACTAGGCGGATTCGCCCAAGCCGGCATCAGTCAGGCCGAAGCCGAGCAGCTGATCCGTCGCAGCGTACGGCTTGCCGAGCAGGCGCGTGCGAGCGTGGAAGACGGCGACGATCGCTGGATCGCCGGCTCGGTCGGACCGTACGGAGCAGCGCTTGCCGACGGCTCGGAGTACCGAGGTGACTACGACCTGTCGCTGGATGAGCTACGTGCCTGGCATCGGCCACGGATCGCGTTGCTTGCCGAAGCCGGTGTCGACATCCTGGCCTTGGAGACCATTCCCTGCCTGGCTGAGGTCGAGGCGCTGCTGGCCGAAGTCGACGGCAGCCGTCAGCCGTGTTGGCTGTCGATCACCTGCTCAGGGGACCGTACTCGCGCCGGCGAGCCTGCGGCCGAGGCATTCTCGCTCGCCCGCGATGTCGAGGAGATTGTGGCGGTGGGCGTCAACTGTATTGATCCTGCCGACGCATACACCCTGGTTCAAAGCGCCAGCGAGTCCACCGGCAAGCCAGTCATTGTCTATCCCAACAGCGGGGAACGCTGGGATGCAGCAAGCCGGACCTGGACCGGCCCGAAGGGGTTCCAGCCCAAGGATGTGACGGAGTGGATCGGCGGCGGCGCGCGGCTCGTCGGCGGGTGCTGCCGCGTCGGACCGGTGGAAATCCAGGCGATTGGCGATCTTGTCGGATGAATGGATCTCAATTGTGTAGTACGGCAGCTCCGCTGAATCGCCCATGTTTGAGGTCCGCGAGGGCCTGCGGCGCCTCGCTCATCGGATAGGACACGGTGGTGGCGCGTACGCCGAGCCGCTCT
Source organism: uncultured Actinomycetota bacterium (assembly GCA_963730505.1). Taxonomy (GTDB): domain Bacteria; phylum Actinomycetota; class Actinomycetes; order Propionibacteriales; family Propionibacteriaceae; genus Microlunatus. The sequence goes on along the minus strand of CAVSSB010000030.1, from coordinate 77,653 downwards.
GCCAGCCGGAGGAAGGTCTCCCCGTCAGCGCGCGTATTCGCCGTCACTGACCGCAGCTTGCGCTCCTGGAAGAGCGTGTCCTCGTAGTTGAGGACAGGAATGTCGGACAACCAGATGCCGGCCACGGCGAGCGTGCCGCCCCGGTCGAGCGCCCGCAAGGCGGTCGGTACCAGCTCACCTGCTGGGGCGAACAAGATCGCGCCGTCAAGCGGCTCAGGCGGGACATCGTGGGCGTCCCCCACCAAGTCAGCGCCGAGCTCGTCCGCCAACTTCCGGTTCGCCTCGCCCCGCGTCAGCACATGGACCCGCAGGCCCTGTGCCAGTGCCACCTGTGCCGTGAGGTGGGCGCTGCCACCGAAACCGTAGATACCGAGTGAGCCGCCGGGTGGAACTGCCGCGCACGCCAATGCGCGATAGCCGATGATGCCCGCGCACAGCAAGGGAGCGACGTGCTGGTCGTCAATTCCTGCCGGCAGCGCGTACCCGAACGCCTCGTCCACGAGACAGAAGTCTGCGTAGCCGCCATCGCTGTCCCAGCCGGTGAAGGTAGGCGCAAGGCACAGATTCTCGGCGCCGCGACGACAGAATCGGCAGCTGCCATCGGTGCCGCCGAGCCATGCGACGCCGATCCGATCACCAGGTGCAAATCGGCTTGCGCCATCACCGAGCGCATCGACGACCCCAACTACTTCGTGACCAGGGGTGATGCTGGGATGCTTGGGCAGCAAATCCCCTTCGGCCAGGTGTAGATCAGTGCGGCAGACACCGCAGCAGGTCACCTTGACGCGGACTTGCGTGGCAAGCGGGGTTGGCACCCTGCGTTCCACTTGCCGCAGCGGTTCACTCTCAATCGGCCCCGGTTGGTGTACTGCCCAGGCGTTCATCTCGCCATTCTGACGATCATTCAGGGTTAGCCAAGCTCAGATAGGTGTTTTTCACAGCTCGGCGAGCCATGATTACACCATGACCATCTTCCAGCTCCTGATCGCGGTGGTCGCCGTTGTCGGCGTCATCGTCATCGTGTTGCTGGCGATCATTCCCTCCCTGCTCGACTATCCCCGTGGCCGCGACAAGGACGAATCCGATACGCCGGCACCGACCCCGCTCAAGCCCGACGATCATCGCGACGACTCGATTGATCTGGCAGCCTGAGACGCCTGAGATCGTCGAGTGCTGCTGCGGTCTAGCGTCGGTAGCAGCATCGCTTGGGCAAGAGAATCCGCTCGTCCTGCACCAGCTTGATCAGGTCCCCGCGGCTGATCTCCAGGATTTTGCCGCGCTGGGTGTTGCGAGCAATCACGGTGATGACTTCGTCGCCGTTTGGGCTGTACTGGACCTCGATGCCGCGGCGCTGCAGCGTTGAGTCGGTCATCAGATATCTATTGCCATCCATGGAGCTGAAACCCAGACATTCTTGGTGGGTGGTGGCGCCGCAGCGTGCGGCGAACTTGCGGCTCGTCGCGACCTGCAGGTAGACCTCCGTGGCGCCCTTGTCGAGCCGGAACATCTGGAAGGCGAGGGCACCGCCCCCGCCGGACCAGAAGCTTGGGGTGTTGTAACGGCTGTCGTAGAAGTAACCGAATCCGCTGAAATACTCTCCGGTCGGATCCAGATGGGACCGCGCGACCTCGGTCATCCTGGACCGCCACCTGAATAAGATCTGCGCCTGGCACGTCGGACTCGATGGCTCGCAGTTCACACTGAGCGCAGTGGGGGTCGGCCGCACTGGTGCCGCCTGTGGAACCGGCGGGCGGGTCGGGATGAGTACAGCGCCCGCGATGACAATCAGCACCACCGCGACGAGCGCTGCTGACCCTCGCAGCAGCCAGCGTCGCAGGTTGAGCTGGCGTCCGTGGGACAAGTCGTCGGTGCTGTCGTGGGACTCGCGCAGGTCGTACGGGATCGCCTCTCTCAGTTCCTGGGCGAGTGCCTCGTCACTCACCCGGTCTGGATGCCCAGCGGCGAGCACCGCCCGCGCCTGCCCGCTCATCAGAAGCATTTCGCCTGCGGGGCGGCGGAGAATCTGAGCGATCTGGCCGCTGGACAATCCCACGTAGCGGTCCAGAACGATGGCAACGCGCTGGTCGTAAGTGAGCATCTGAAGGTCGGCAACGATGCGCGCCGCAGCAGGCCCAGCAGGGGGTCCGTCGATCAGCTCGACGCGCTTTCGGTCTTCCCAGGGCAAGTTGACGGGGGCACGCGCGGCGCGTACCACTGCCCGGATCGCCCCCATTCGAGGGTTCGGCATTCCGTGCCAGCGCCCGTAGAGCTGTGCGAGGACCAGCTGGACCACCCGCTCGGTTTCCGCTGGATCACCCGTCAGGAGGTAGGCCGTGGCCTGGAAAAGCGGACGTTCCCGCTCAGCCACAGCGGCGTACTGCTCATCGCGAACCGCCGGCATGCTTCACCTCTTTATGTGCACCTAAGGACACCCAGCACCTTTCTCATGGTAATTCGTGGCCGGCGACGGATCGACTGAAAGTTATGTGAATTGATCTTGACTGGCGGGGTATCAATCGGGTCGTGACAGCATTTCGCCGCTATGTGGCGATCGGCGATTCCAGTACGGAGGGACTTGAAGATCCCGACGGAAACGGCGGCTACCGCGGCTGGGCGGACCGGCTGGCGCGACACATCGCCGATGGTCAAGACGAGCCGTTGGAGTATGCGAACCTCGCCATCCGGGGCATGCGGATGAGAGAAATCCGAACGGGTCAGCTGGACGACGCCCTCGCCATGCGGCCCGATCTGCTGAGTGTGTTCGGCGGCGTCAATGACCTCATTGCGGGCCCCTGCAACTTCGATGCGATTCGGGCCGATTACGTGATTATCTTCGGCCAGGCGCGCCGCCAGGGCGCCACGGTCGTCACCTTCACGATGCCGGACCCTTCGGCTATCAATCCACTTGGCAGGTATTGGCGGGAGCGAGCCGCCAGGCTGAACGAGATCATCCGAAGCGAGGCCGAACATTACGGTGTCGTGGTGATGGACTTCGAGCCCTACCCGGTAGCTGAGGATCCCCGGCTGTATTTCGAGGACCATCTGCACGGCAACGAGCTCGGCCACCAGGCGGTCGCAGCCGCCCTAGCCTGGCGGCTCGGCATCGACGGCTTCGACGAGCGCTGGTCTGACCTGGACGGTGAGCCAGCGCGGCTGAGGGGTCGCGAGAAGCTGAGGGGGGACATCGAGTGGGCGAGGCACTATATGGCCCCTTGGCTAGGTAAGGGCATCCGCGGAATTCGGCAGGGGCGTGGGATCCAGCGCAAACGGCCCATTCCCGAAGTCATGCCGAAGTCTGAAGAAAACGGTCAGAAACAACAACAAATCCCGTCGGATTCGTGGGGCTACTGACCACTTTCCTGAGAAAGCGGCCTTAGGTGAACAGGCCCTGACCCACGTACTCGCCTTGGGCGATACCTGGCGGGATCGCGAAGAGGGCCGAGCCGGTGTGCTGCACGTACTCGCTCAGCCTGTCACCCAGTCCAAGCTTGGTCTGGATCGGGATGAACTGGGTACGCGGGTCGCGGACGTAGGCAAGGAAGAACAACCCGGCGTCCATCCTGCCCAGACCGTCACTCCCATCGACGAAGTTGTAGCCCCGGCGGAGCATTTTGGCTCCATCATTGTTGCTCGGGTGCACCAGACGTACGTGCGCGTCGGCGGCCACAATTGGCTCTTGGTCGCTGCCTTGAAGTTCGAAGTCAGGCTGGCTGAACTCGCTACCGCCCGTTAGCGGCGCCCCCTCGGCCTTGGTCCGGCCAAAGACCTGCTCCTGCTCGCTCAACGGCTGCCGGTCCCAGATCTCGACAGTCATGTTGATTCGGCGCGCCACCAGATAGGAGCCACCAGCCAGCCATTTGCCCTTACCGTCCGCATCTGCTGGCACCCAGACATGCTCGTCGACGGCGCCGGTGTCCTCGGCCTTGACATTCATAGTCCCGTCTTTGAAGCCCATCAGGTTCCGCGGTGTCGCCTGGCTGGTCGACGTCGACGAGGTCCGGCCAAAGCCCAGCTGTGACCACCGCATAGCAGCCCGGCCGAAGGCGATCCGGGCCAGGTTACGGACGGCATGCACGGCGACTTGCGGGTCGTCAGCACACGCCTGGATGCAGAGGTCGCCGTCGGACTTCAGCGGGTCGAGCTTGTCGGCGGGGAAGTGGGGCAGTCGCTGCAGCGCCGCGGGTTGCCGGTCACCGAGCCCGAACCGGCTCTTGCCCTCCGCGCGGAACAGTGTCGGACCGAATCCGAAGGTGATGGTCAAGCCCCCCGGGGGCAACCCGATGGCCTCGCCGGTGTCATCGGGTGGTGCCGCGTACGGACCCGACGTCGGTCCGAATTCCCCAGCAGCGCGGCCTTGTGTCATGCGTGCGGCGGCTGTGGTCCAGTCCTTGAGGAGCTGCACCAACTCCTCGCGGGATTCGGTGATGACGTCGAATGCAGCGAAGTGCATCCGATCCTGCATGGGGGTGAGGATGCCCGCCTGATGCTCGCCGTAGAAAGGGTAGGTACGCGCGCCTGGCGAGGAAGCGGGCGACGAGGCGGTCTCCCCGCTTCCCAGCGCGTAGCCGCCGGCAGCGCCGGCGGCCAGCCCGGCCAGGCCGACCCCTGCCACACCGAGTAGTCCGCGCCGAGAAACTGTCGAGCGCCCTGAAGGAGCCTGTGCGGGCTGCGGCGAGGTGGCCTCAGTTTCAGTGGACTTGTCGCGAAGGTGCTGAGTCGTCGTCATCTGTCATTTCCTGAATCAGATGACCGCCGCGGCCAGCTTGGACAGTGGCTCTGACAGCGCGTTGACTGCGTCAGACAGCTCCTTGATCTCAGCTTGACTCAGTTGGTCGTAGGTCTTGAATCCTTCACCCACCCGCTGAGCGTCCAGCAGCGTCTGCACCGCCGCGAATTTCGCAGCGATCTGGCTATCGAGCTCAGCATCCTTCTGCTTGAGCAGCGGGCGGAGTCCCTCGAAGCCCACCAAGGCTCCGTCGATGTTGGCCTGGAAGTCCCACAGGTCGGTCCGCGACCAGTACTCCTCCTCGCCGGTGACCTTGCCCGTCGCCACCTCGTCCAACAGGCCACGCGATCCGTTGGCGATCTCATCGGCAGTGAAGGTGAGGTCCTCAACCCTGTCCTGGAGGATCGCCGTGTTCTTCACCAGATCGTCGGAGAACACCACACGCTCAGCCTTGCTGAGTTGCTCGTAGTTCTTGGCGCGTGCCGGCCACAGATCCTTCTCGATCCGGTGCCAGCCAGTCCACTTTTGACCTGGCTCGAGATCGGCCTCTCGCAGGTCGAGCTTGGGATCGAGGTCGCCGAACGATTCCGCGACGGTCTCAATCCTCTCCCAGTGCATTCGAGCCACCGGGTAGATCGCGCGGGCTTCGTCGTCCTTACCTGCCTTGTAAGCGGCCACGAACCCCGCCGTCCCTGCTACCAGCTGCTCGGTCTGGTCTTCGACGTATCTCTGGTAGTTCTGGTTCGCCTGCTCGACCAGCTCGACATCGTTCCCCGAGGGTCCCTGCTCCTCACCTGAATCCGAGACTGAGAAGGGTGCGCGGATGCCATCACCGGCCATGCCAGGTTTGCATGCCGTGATGTAGCTCCCCGGCGCGACCTTCATCACCAGCTCGCGGGTAATTCCGGGCCCGATATTCTCCACTTCGCCGACGATGCGCAAGCCATCTTCACCGTAGAGATAGAACTCGGTCACCTTGGTGCCGCCGTTGGTCACTGCAAAAGTGAGAGCTCCCGACGGGGCGCTGGCCGCGGAGAGGTTGCACTCGGCGTCGGTTGCCTGCACGGTCAAGGCACGTGGATTCGCGCTCGCCGCTGCGTCCGAACTGCCAGCCGACGTGTTGTCGGTGCACCCGGCCAGCAAGGGCAGGCCGAGAACGGCGCAACTCGAGGCGAGGATGAGGGTGCGTACGGGCACGGCGAATTCGCGAGCACCGCGGCTCGGTCGTGTCATGGTCATTTCCTTCCGGACGCCCCGATGGGCGCGGGAGTTGGGCGTGATGGAGCATGCGCACGTTGGCGCGTCTTGTAGAGGAAGATTGTCAGCGTGGGGACGAAGTAGAGCAGCCAGGCGGTTGCCTCGAGGACCGTCGTTGCAGGCGAGAAATTGAACACGCCCTTCAAGAGCGTTCCGTACCACGAAGTTGGCGGGATGGTCTCAGAGACATCGAAGGCCAAGTTGTTCAGACCGGGCAGGAATCGAGCTTCCTGTAGGTCATGCACACCGTACGCCAGCACACCCGCGGCAATAACGATCAGGAAAGCGCCGGTCCAGGTGAAGAAGCGGCTCAAGTTGATCTTGAGCGCACCGCGGTAGATCAGGTAGCCCAGCCCGATGGCGACCAGCAGACCGAGGGCAGCACCGAGGAGTGGGAGGGCAGTCGAGGTGGCGCCTTGGGTTGCAGCTTGGGTAGCGGCCCAGAGGAACAATGCCGTTTCCAGGCCCTCGCGGCCGACAGCCAGTAGCGCGATGACGACCAACGACCATCGGCCGGCCTCGGCGGCCTTGTCGATCTGGGACCGTAGCTCGCCGGATAGCGACCGTGCCGCCTTCGCCATCCAGAAGATCATCCACGTGACGAAGCCGACGGCGATGATCGACAGCGCGCCGCCGATCAGTTCCTGGGCTTCGAAGGTGAGCCCCTTGGGACCGAAGGTGAGTGCGGCGCCGAAGCCGAGTGAGATGGCAACAGCGATACCCACCCCAATCCAAATCTGCGGCAGCAAATAGCGACGATCGGACTTCACCAAGTAGGCAATGAGGATGCTGACGATGAGCGCGGCCTCCAGGCCTTCGCGCAAGCCAATGAGGAAGTTGGCTAGCATCGCTCCTCGTTCCCCGCAGTATGGTGGTGCCTCCCCCGCTGAATGCGCCGTTGCAGTCTGCATATAGGTGAGGCTCGCCTAACTTAAGTCAGCCTAACCTTCTTTGGCAAGGTGGCCAGCCCAGAATTCACTGAGCTCTTAGTCACCAAAGAGAGTTTGGTTGGGGTCGCTCGCGTCCGCACATGCCGTCTCAGTGGCGAGTTTCGCCGAGCGTGATCATGAGTAGATGCTCAAGGCGCTCGCGTACCACGTGAGCGGTGAGATCAGGCCGGTGTCGGATGAGCGCGGCAATGATCTCCGCCGGATCAGGCAGGAAGCCCAGAATGTCGCTCACGGCCCAGAAGAGCTCAGCGTCTTGATCATGGTCGAGCATCCCCCCGTGCCATCGATAGGCATGGGTAAACGCGACGGCGCTGTCAATGTCGTGCAGCATCACGAAGTTCGCTCGGGAATGCATCACGTCCAGGTCAGGAGGACCCCAGGAGGTCTCGGCCCAGTCGATCACGCCGGTAATCCGATCGCCTTCCCACAAGATGTTTCCTGGATGAAAATCCCGGTGGACCAGTCCCTGATGGGTCGGCGGCGGACCCTGGTGGAAGACGTCGATGGCCCGTTGCCAGGACTCCGGACGCGAGGTCCAGCTCGGCACCTCAAGATCTGGTGGAGTCCAGAACTCGTACGGTCTGGGCCGATGATCATCATCCACCGGTGTGCCGTGAATGATCACGGCGATTCTCGCGAGCTCATCGATCGCGTTAAGGCTCAGCGGCTCAAGCCGAACGCGGCCCGGAAGCCAGGTGGTGAGGTTGGCATAGGCACCGGCCTGACTGCCGTCCGGATCTGACGCGATCAGGTGTGGTACGGGGAGGCTCGAACCCTCCATCAGGGCGCACCCGAGCGCCTCACCGGAGACGTGCTGGCGACCGATCTCGCCCCAACGCTCAATGGAGACGTAGCGCAGTATCACCGGTTCTCCGCGGAGGAGGTAGACCGCTGAAATGGTGTCGGTCCTACCGCCACCAACGGGCTCGATCGCGATGATCTCGGACTCGAGGTGCTCTTGAGCCCATGCCCGCACGCGTGCGGGAATCACGTGAGCAGGATAAAGGCGGGAGCTAACCCTTCAGACACCGCCAGAGGCAGTTCCTAATTGGTCGCGAGCGCGCGACGCCGCACTAACTCCCCACTCGCGTATCGGCCGATCTGGTAAGTCGCGATGCCGTCCATAACGGCGCTGACGCCACCGCCCATCAGCGGAACCCGCTTGATGACCGCTAGAGCCACGTTCTTCCCGCCGATGCGCGCCGCGAGGTCGGTGACCACCTCGTCAGCAACGAGCTGGTCGAGTTCAGGATCGAAGATGGGCGCGGTTGCCACCGCCAAAGGGGAAGTTGGAAGTGTTCCCTGTGCGATGTGCTTGGCGACCTGCTCTCCGCCCATCAAGCACATCACGAGTGAGGTGCGAACCCGACTGTCATTGAGGTCGTAGCCACGCAGGTGCGCAATCGCAGCAACCATCCGGATCTGCACGATCGCGACGCCGGTGATATTGGCGGGGATGGCTACCGGAAGCATGGCCACGCCACCAATGTTGGTGACAAAACCTTGCGCGGAGGCGAGGCGCACATGGTGATCGATGATCGAGGAGATCGCTTCATCAACCGCGCCGGCTTGCCGCTGCAGGTGACGGGCAGCGGCGGTCTTCGCGCTGGGCAGTCGCCCGTAGCCGTCGATGGCGATTTCGAGTACCTGGCGCAGCGCGCCTCCGGTCCCGTGCGCGGTGACGAGATCCGCCACAGGAGAAATCACCGTGGCGATCCTCCGGCGCATCTCCTGCGCTGTCGCCATCAGGCCTCCAAAAAGCTCTGCGTCGGGATCTATGGCTCCCGATACGTTCAAGCTGCCCGCGGGCAACGCTCGACCACCAGCGTACGTGGCCTACCTGGGCCGCTGCCTCACCATGACCCCGGGAGAACCCCGAGCCGGCCCTAACCAGGCGCTTGGCTCTGGTGGGAGTATGCCGAAATGGACTCACCGTTCGGATCGCCGGAGCTGTGGCGGCATGACGACCTGATCGGAGTTTCGCGGGTCTTCAACGAAGAGCTCGCTCTATCGGCGTACGAGTGTGGCGCCTTCCCGATGCCCGCGCAGCCTGGACTGATGGGTTGGTACTCACCTCTGCAGCGCGCCATCATCCCGCTGGACGGCCTGCGGGTCAGCCGCTCCCTGCGGAAATCCATCCGGCGCTACGAGATCCGGATCGACAGCGCGTTCGATGACGTACTGGACGGTTGCGCCGATCGGCAGCGCCACAGTGGATGGATCAACCGCGACATCCGCCGGGTGTACAAACGGCTCTTCAAGCGCGGTGTCGTACACACGGTGGAAGCCTGGACGATCAGCGGGGAACTGGCTGGTGGCCTTTACGGCGTGAGTGTCGGCGGCTTGTTTGCGGGTGAGTCCATGTTCTATCGACCTGGTATCGGGCGGGATGCGTCCAAGGTGACGCTCGTGGCGCTGGCCGAGCGGCTGCGGCGGGCCGGCGCGGAGGATCGGCTGCTCGACGTGCAGTGGCAGACACCGCATCTGGCATCACTGGGGGCAATAGAGCTGCCGCGAGAGGAGTACCTCCAGCGGCTTGCCGTGGCCCTGCAGCTGCCCCCGCCTGTCTGGTCCGGGCGGTAGTGTCCTGCGCCGGGAATCCGCCACAGATGTGCGCCGTCCATGCGGCGCCTCGCGGCGTTCTCCTCGGTCGACATACGACCCGGTATCCCTCCCTCGTCGGCCTTGCGAGGCATCCACCTGAACGACGCACATAAGCACCGGATTCCTGGCGCAGGACACTGGGCAGGATGTCCATAATGGGCCCATGCCTGAGATGCCGGAAGTGGAGTCGCTGGCGCAGTTCCTGACCGAGAAGTGCGTCGGGCACAGCATCGCTCGCATCGATCTCGTTGCCTTCAGCGCACTCAAGACCTACGATCCACCGCTGTCGGCGCTGCATGGTTTGGAGATCGAGTCAGTAACTCGGCGGGGCAAGTTCCTCGACCTTTCCGCGCAAGGGCTGCATCTGGTATTCCATCTGGCACGAGCCGGTTGGTTGCGTTGGCGCGACTCTCTCCCGGAGGCACCGCCGAAGCCCAGCAAGAACCCTCTTGCTCTGCGCGTACGCCTCGACGATTCGTCCGGTTTCGACCTCACTGAGGCGGGCACCCAGCGCAAGCTCGCCGTCTATGTCGTCGCAGATCCGCTGTCCATTCCGATGGTGGCGACTTTGGGTCCTGATCCACTGACCGATGAGTTCGATCAGCCCACACTCGCTGGGGTGCTGGCCAAGGCTGGTCGCGCCCAGTTGAAGGGGGTTCTCAAAGATCAGCGGACTATCGCCGGAATCGGCAACGCCTACTCCGACGAGATCCTGCATGCAGCCAAGCTCAGCCCGTTCAAGCCCTCGAACTCGCTCACCGAAGCTGAGCTCAGCACGCTCTTCGCAGCGATCAAGGGCGAGCTCGCGGATGCCATCCAACGCGCTGATGGGTTGGCTGCCAAGGACTTGAAAGGCGAGAAGAAGTCAGGTTTGCGGGTCCACGGGCGTACCGGCGAGAAGTGCGATGTCTGTGGTGACACCATCGCTGAGGTGTCCTTCGCAGACTCGTCGCTGCAGTACTGTCCGACCTGCCAGACCGGTGGCAAGAAGCTTGCCGATCGCCGGCTGTCCAAGCTGTTGAAGTAGATCATGTCCAGCAACTTGGATCAGACAGCGTTGTTCGAGTCACTGTGCGAGGAGTACGCCGGGGTCAGCGGGGTGGCCGTTCCGGAGGGCGGCAGTGGGTTCGGGTCCAATGCCATCAAGATCAATAAGTCGATCTTCGCCATGCTGGTCAACGAGCGGCTCGTCGTCAAGCTCCCCGCCGGACGCGTCGCGGAGCTGATCTCTTCTGGCCAAGGGGTGCCGTTCGATGCCGGGAAGGGCAAGCCGATGAAGGAGTGGGTTGCCTTGAGCGTCGACGGCGATGCCTGCCGGGAGCTAGTAGCGGAGGCAATGGCCTTCGTCGGGCGACGCTGACGGCAGCCTGGCCGGACTAGGGTGGGCGCGTGTTTGGGAACCAGGTGCCAACCGTTCAGCCCGGCGAGGTCGCCGCGCGGCTGAGCGAAGGCTGGATGCTGCTGGACGTCCGTGCCGAGGACGAATGGGCTGATGGTCGCATCGCAGGCTCCGTGCATATTCCCATGGACCAGCTGATGCAGCGCCTGGACGAGGTGGATGATCGAGTCGTCTGCGTGTGTGCCGTCGGTGCTCGGTCCGCTCGGGTGGCTCAATACCTCAATGCCCAAGGTCGTGAGGCGGTCAACCTCGACGGCGGCCTCTATGCCTGGGCGGCCAGCGGGTTCTCCATCGAGCACTGAAGCTGAGCAACCTAGGTACGGCTTTCGCACCGGTGTTAGCGTGAGGGTGCCACAAACGACTTCGGGAGCTCACACCACGTGGTGGGCTGAGAGGGCGGAGTGCGTACGACAGCGCGGGTCCGCCGACCGACCGAACCTGACCGGGTAATGCCGGCGTAGGGAGCCTGCGATGTCAGTCACCTCCACACCAACCAACACCCCTGGTGTCTCCGAACGCCCAAACCGCGAGGCGCCGCTCACCCTGACGACTGAGCCGCCTCGGCCGCTGCGGTTTACCGATCAGCTGGCGATGTGGGCCAATCTCGGCATCAGCCTCTTTGGACCGTTGACCGGGGCATTGATCGCGACGACCGCGGGATCGGTGGGGCTTGCCATGGCGGCGATCGTCGTCGGCTGTGGGCTCGGAGCGATCTTGCTCGGGTCCTCGGCGATCATCGGCGCGACTACCGGAGCGCCGGCCATGGTCTCGCTGCGCGGCCTGGTCGGACGCCGCGGGTCAGTGGTTCCGACAGTGCTGAATATTGCGCAGAACGTGGGCTGGGCGACCCTGGAGATCATCGTGATCTCTACGGCCGCGGTGGCTGTGCTGGGCCAGTCCTGGCGCTGGCCTTTCGTGATCTTGGCCGGAGCTGCCGCCACAGTGATGGCGATACGCCCGCTGGGTAGCGTACGGATGCTGCGCAAGATCATGATCTGGTTGGTGCTCGTTGCCTCGGTGTACTTGTTCGTCCAGGTCATGCTGAAGCCGCCGCAGTCGATTCCGCAAGAGTCGGTGCTCGGTTTCTGGCCCGCTGTTGATCTTGCAATAGCTGGAGTCATCTCGTACGCCCCACTAGCTGCGGATTACAGCCGACACTCGAAAACCCGCAAGGCGGCCTTCTGGGGCGCATCCCTTGGCTACGGCCTTGCCGCCGTCGCGTATTACGCACTCGGCGTCTTTGCAGTGCTGAACCTCGGCACAAGCGATGTGATCACCGCGCTGGTCACCCTCCCGGCAGGGGCTATTGCTATCGCGATCTTGCTGGTCGATGAAGTGGATGAGGTCTTTGCCAATGTCTATTCGACGACGATGTCGGTGCACAACCTCCTCCCTCGAGTCGACCGACGGATCATCGCGGTGTTGATCGGGGTGACGGCAACATTGCTGGCCGGGCTACTCGATTTGAACCAGTACCAGTCCTTCCTGTTCCTGATCGGCTCAGTCTTTGTGCCGCTGTACGCGGTCGCCGCGGTGGACTTCCTGGTGGTCCGCCGGCAGCGTTGGGATGTCTCCGCAACTGCGAGGTTCAGAGCCGCGCCGGTGATCGCCTGGGCCTGCGGGTTCGCCGCGTACCAGCTGGTCTACCCCGGAACCGTTCCTGGTTGGGCTGACTTCTGGACTGGAGTCGGCGCGACGATCGGATTTGTATCGCCCGGCTGGCTCGGCTCTTCCGTGGCGGCGATAGTAGTCGGAGGGCTGGTGATGTTGATCTGCGGTTTGGCAGCGCGTCGCCGGAGTGTGTCCCGCACATGACATCTTGGGAAGCGTGTCAGCAGACGTGACTCCGCCGGTGCTGGTCGCCCATCGCGGCTTATCTTCCCGACAGCCGGAGGCGACACGGGCGGCCTATCAGGCGGCGATTGACTGGGCGCACGAGACCGAGATTCCCCTCGGACTGGAGTGCGACGTGCATTTCAGCGCCGACGACGAGCTCATCTGCCTGCACGATCTGACCGTGGATCGGACCTCGACTAGCACGGGACCGGCGTATGAGCGCACCGTAGCGGAACTCAAGCTGCTGGATTTCGGCTCCTGGAGCGTTCCTGATCCAAAACCCGAGCAGCGCGAGCTGATCACCCTGCGGGAACTGATGATCATGGTCAGGGATGCCCGCCAAGACCGGATACCGGTCAGCATCGTGATCGAGACAAAACACCCCAACGCGCGCGGCCGCGCAGTCGAGGAACGGGTTGCCGCAATGCTCGCAGAGTTCGGCTGGGATCAGCCAGGCTCCCCAGTCCAGCTGGTCTCATTCTCGGTCAAGGCACTCAGGCGGTTCGGCTGGCTGCTGCCTGGGCTGGAACGCACATTGCTCATCGAAAAAGATCTTGGTCGGTGGCGCGACGGCAAGCTGCCGGACGGGGTACGCGTCGTCGGTGCAGATCTGGCGTTGATCAAGGAAGACCCCGAGTTCGTCCAGCGGTCACGACAGCGGGGGCACTACGTGCATGTCTGGACCGTGAACGAACCTGACGACGTCAGGTTCTGCCTCGATCTTGGGGTGAGCGTGCTGACCACCGACGACCCCGATCGAGTGGCAGCTGTCCTCGCCGAGTAGCTGCGCGCTCAGGGCACATCATCGCGGGCAATCGGACACGACATGCAGCGTGGCCCGCCGCGACCGGAACCCAGCTCGGACCCGGCAATAGGGATCACCTCGATGCCCTCCTCAACGAGACGCTGGTTGGTCTCGGCGTTCCGCTCGTACGCGACCGCAACCTTCGGCTCGATAGCCAGCGTGTTGTTCCCGTCATCCCACTGCTCGCGCTCGGCGGTCACCGGGTCGAGGCCGGTGTCAATCAGCTGCAGCCGGTCAATGCCCATCGCTCGGGCCGCCGCCTCCAGAAAAGGTGCCGGCTGACCGACGACGAGATCCGAGCCGTTGCCGGAACGAACCGTGATGGCGTACAGCCGGTGTGCGACGTTCGGGTACATCACTACTGCGTCGACGTCGACCATGGTGCAAATGGTGTCCAGGTGCATGGTGGCGCGGTCTTGATTGATCGGCACGACAAGTACGGTGTGCGCAAGTCCGAGCCGGAAGGTGGTCCGTGCCAGGCGCTCGGCACCCGACGGATGAGTCCGCTCACCGACCCCAACCGCAAGCACGCCATCAGCCATGGCCAGGACATCGCCTCCCTCCAGGTATTCCTCCCGCCAGCCGTGGATCCGCTCGCTTCCGGTGAATCGCGGATGGAAAGCGTAGATCAATTCGGTCAGCTGGGTTTCGCGCCGGCGCGCCGGCATCGCCAATGAAGTGATCGTGACCCGGTCTCCGATCCAAACGCTGGAGTCGCGGGTAAACAGCAGGTTGGGCAGCGGATCGATCAGGAAATGATCGGGCCGGTAGAGAGCGGCAACCAGACTGCCTGTGCCCTGCACCTCGTCGTTGCGGAGGCCGGCCATCATGATCTCGGCCAAATCTTCCGGACCAAGATCAGCAAGATAGCGCAGCAAATAGATCCGTAGCGTCTCACCAAGCCGGATGTCGGAAACGAGATCTTGGATAGCCTTGGCGCGCGCCGTGGGGTCTGCCAACGTCTCGACCAGCAACGTGCTCACATAGAGCACCTCAACCCCGCGATTGCGGAGCGTCTCAGCAAACTCGTCGTGCTCCTCCTGCGCACGATCCACCCAGGGCAACCCGTCGAAAAGCAGCGCATCGTTGTTGCGCGGCGTCAATCGTTTCAGCTCGTTGCCAGGACGATGCAGCAGGACGGTGCGCAACCGGCCGACCTCGGACCGGACCCCCGGTGCAGTGACTGCCTCAATGGACATGACGAGGAGATTACCGATTGTGAGAAGCCGCCAGGCGAGCCGCGTTGCCGCAGCTAGCCTTGGCGGGTGAACGCCGCCCTGTCCCGTGTCGCGTGCGTGATCCCGGCCAAGGACGAAGAGCAACGAATTGCCGCCACCGTGACCGCAGCAAGAGATCTGCCCGGTGTCGATATCGTGATCGTTTGCGACGACGGCAGCAGCGATCGTACGGCGGACTACGCGGCAGGCGCCGGGGCGATCGTCGTCTCCCATACCCGCAACCGAGGCAAGGCCGCTGCAGTGGAGTCCGCGGTCAACGGACTGGGCGTGATCGAGCAGCGCGACAATCGGCCCGAAGCAGGATGCCTGCTGCTGCTCGATGCCGATCTTTCCGACTCAGCCGCGAACTGCGCGCCACTGATCACGCCGGTGGTCAAAGGTGAGGCGGACCTGACGATCGCTGTGCTGCCGGCTCAGCACGCCGCGGATGGTAGTGTGCCCGGCGGCTTCGGTTTGGTCGTCAACACCGCTAGGCGGGGGATTGCCGAGTTGACCGGCTGGAGTCCGCGGGCGCCGCTTTCAGGACAGCGCTGTCTCACCCGGCGTGCTTTTGAGCTGGCCAGTCCGTTAGCTGCAGGTTGGGGCTTGGAAGTAGGTATGACCATCGATGTACTGCGGGCGGGGTTGAAGATTCACGAGATCGAGATCGACCTGCGCCACCGCGCTACCGGCACCGACCTCGGTGCCCAATTGCACCGAGCAGCCCAGCTTCGCGACGTGACTCGGGCGCTAGCAGCGCGCGGCCTGGTGCAGGCCGAGCTAAAGGATCTGAAGGCCTCCGGCGGTGTGACCGGTGTACTCAGACGACTCCGAGGTAAGCAGGCATGAATCGATGACGGCGACCAAGCACAAGCGCCGGAGCGGGAATCCGGCCAAGCCGCCAAAGGCCCCCTACCGGCCAGGAATCTGGCACCGGAACCACCAGTTCGCCATCTTCGGAATCGTCGGTGCCACGGCTCTCACGCTGCTTGCCGGTTTTCTCGGTCCGTCCGCCGTCACCTTGACACTTGGTCCACGGCAGTCCTACTTACCTCCCTGGTACCTGCCGGCCGGCCTCGTGAAGCCCAATGAGTGGTTTGTTTCGCTGCTGATCTGGGCCGCGATCGGCCTCGGTGCACTCGGACTCTGGGTCGGGTTGCGGGCACTCGCTGACGGCTGGAAACCCAAATTCAAAAAGCTCTTTGGGCTCGGCACGGTGCTCAGCCTGCTGACGGCTTGCGTGCCGCCGATGACCTCGGCCGACGTCTTGGCGTACGCGGCGTACGGGCGTCTGCAGGCAATCGGGCGCGACCCGTACGAGATCACACCAGCCGAGGTCTTCCGCGGCCAGTTCGATCCGGTGCTGCGCTGGACCGAGCGGCCGTGGCAGGACACTCCGAGTGTCTACGGCCCCATCACTTCCTGGACGCAGTTGATCGCCAACAAATTCGGTGGCGAAAACATGCACGATATCGTGTTCTGGCTGCAGCTGTTCTCGGTAGTGCCGTTCATTCTGGCCTGTGCCGGTGTGCTTGTGCTGGCACATGGTGATCCACGGCGCCAGGCGCGCGTCGCGCTGCTGACGATCGCCAATCCGCTGTTGATCTGGGCTGTGGTCGCTGGGGCGCACAATGAGCCGCTAGCGGTGATGTTTGCGGTTGGCGGCCTGCTGTTCATGCGCAAGAACCCCTTCGTCGCGGGTCTGGGCATCGGGCTTGCCGGGTGCGCCAAGGTGAGTATCGGCCTGTGGGGACTCGCCATGCTGTGGGCGTACCGGCGCGAACCGAAGAAGGCGCTGCTGCTCTGCCTGGGCACCGCAGTCCCGATGGGCTTGGCCTACGTACTGTGGCAACCCACAGCGTTCCTCCAGGCCCTGCGTAACGGTGGTTATGTCTCCGTCGGGTCTTGGGCCAATCCGCTCTATCGCCTGCTCGATGTCTTCATGACCGGGTTCAACGCCAAGCTCGTTGTCGGAGTCATCTCCTACATCGGTCTGATCGTGATTGCCTGGATGCTCTCCCGGGTGGTGCCCTGGACAGCAGCTCCTGGTTTGGACTCCGATGCCGACTTGCGGCAGGATCCGCTCACCATCGCGCTGCGAACCGCGCTCGTGCTGTCGGTCGCGTGGCTGATCACCTCGATGTACACGCTCTCCTGGTACGACATGCTCGCCTGGATGCCGCTCGCGGTGCTGGCGGCCAGCAAGCTCGACAAGATCATGTTGATCAGGGGCGCAACACTGTCACTGGCGTATGTACCAGGTCGGGCGATTGATCTTGGTCCCGCTCTCGACTTCACCGCCACCCGAATGCGGGACACCGTGTCGCCGATCGTGCAGATGGCGATGGTGCTTGCGGTGATCTTGTGGTGGCGGCAGCCCGATCGCCCCGAGCTCTTCCCCTTCAAGAAGCCGAAAGCCCCACCAGCTGCATCATCGCCGCCGGTCTCTGGCCCACGCGCAGACCCCAGCAAGGTACCGGCCCCGCGCAGCTCGCCGTCAAAGGCAGCGCGAGCGCAGACGGCACTCCCGGTCAAGGAGCTGGCAACGCGGCAGAACAGCTGATTTCGGGCTGCAGCTCAGGCGTTGGGGGTTCAGGCGCTGGAAAGGCTCAGCGCGTGGTTGGCGCGGATGATGCCATCCGGGTCCCATTGGCGCTTCACCGCCGCGAGGCGTTCGCACACGGCGGTGCCGAAGATCGACTCGATGTCGGATGGCCGCTCGGCGAAGTTGAGGTACTGGCCCTCGCCGGTCCACGGCGACATGGCCTCCTCGAGGGCGTTGAGGTGCCTCGACGATAGCCGCGCCCAGCTCCGGACTCATCGGTATGCCGGCCGCGAACATGACGTAGTCGGAGTCGAGGTGCGAGAGCGCACCGCCGTCCTCGGCCGGCCGGCCCAGCGCGCCGCCGAGCTGAGTCGAATTCGGCGAGCAATAACGGCGACCCCGCCTGTGGTCCGACCTGCTCGAAGAAGGCGTCGATCGCCTTCGTTCGAGAGCTCGCGGACCAGCAACGCGTGGGCGAGGATGGGGACCGGCGGCTCGGGGTCCATGTGGATGCGGCCCAGCCCTGAGACTGGCATCCGGGCGAAGGTGTCCATGATCGGCTCGCCGATCTCGCGCAGCTGGTGCGATCAAGCTCATCACCCTTGTCCAAGTCGCCGACGAAGGCTCCGTCGATGGTCAGCAGTGGCTTGTCGCGGAGCGGCTCAGGTACGTCGGGAAGCGGCGGCGGGCGCAGGAAGCGAATGCGCGAGGTGATCTCCTCAGGCGCGGTTGCCGCCCAGTCGCGGTAGGTCCGCACCGCCTCGGCCCCGACCTCCGCCGGGAAGACGAGCGCGCCGCCGAACGCCTCGGCGATCGGCAGCAGGCGAAGGTGCAGGGCGCTGACGATTGCGTAGCTCCCGCCGCCGCCGCGCAGCGCCCAGAAGAGCTCAGGCTCGGACTCGCGGTCGACCCGGCGGGACTCGGCGTCCGCGGTCACGACCTCGATCGCCTCGACCCGGTTACATGCAAAGCCGTAGCGACGGCCGAGCCAGCTCAGTCCACCGCCGAGTGTGTAGCCGGTGACGCCGATGTTGGGTGATGAGCCCGGAAGAAGCAGAGTCCGGCCTCTTGGGCCGCGACGGCAAGCTCCATCGCCTGCACCCCGGCCTCGATTCGGGCTGTCTTGGCCTCGCGATCGATCTCGATCTTGCGCATGCGCTCGGTCTTGATCACAATCGTGTCCTGGACCGGTCCGACCGGAGCAGCGCTGTGCCCAGTTGTCTGGCCGATGACCTTGAGCTCATGCGCGGCGGCATACCTGATCACTGCAGCGATGTCGTCGGCGCCTTCGACGTACGCGACTGCAGCGGGGTGTGGATCGGCGGCGAGGTTCCAGGCCTGGCGCGCCTGGTCCCAGTCAGGATCAGCCGGGGTCGCGACCCGGCCCGTTAGGGAGAGTTCGGTGAAGGGGCTCATTGCAGGACTCTAATTGCTCGGGGTTCGTCAGAATGCCCGGGCCCAAAGCTGCGGCGATGGTCAAGGCGTTGGTGTCGCGGCGTAGGAGCTGATCTCAGCACGCAATGCATCCTTCGTTTGAGGGCTGGCGAAGGATGCGTCGACAGCGGCGAGAGCCAGCTCCGTCAAGCCGCGTTCATCGAGGTCCAGCAATCTCGCCGCGATGGCGTACTCGGTGTTGAGATCGGTGCCGAACATGGGCGGATCGTCGGTGTTGATGGTCACCGTCACTCCGGCTGCCACCAGCTCTCGAATCGGATGATGATCAAGGTCGGGCACTTGGCGCAAGGCGACGTTGGAGGTCAGACAGAGGTCCAACGTGATCTTGTGCTGCACGAGGTGTGCCAGCAGGCGCTGGTCGTGAACCGCGGTAATGCCGTGCTCGATCCGCTCGGCACCCAGACTCGCCAGGGCGTCCCAGATGGTCTCGGGCCCGGTGGTCTCGCCGGCGTGTGGCACGCTGTGCAACCCCGCCGCCCGAGCCCGATCGAACTGATCACGAAACATCGAACGCGGGAAGCCCTGCTCCGATCCGCCGACTCCCAGCCCGACCAGCGCAGGCACCTCGTGATCAAGGGCAACCGAGGCCGTCAGCTCGGCCGCCGGCATCCCGAAATCGGCGGGGATGTCGAAGATCCACCGCAGTTCCAGGCCAAGATCACGGTATGCCGAGCGACGAGCGTCCTCGATCGCCTCGAGGAACGCTTCGGCAGGCAAGTTGTCGGTGATCGAGATATAGGGCGTCACCGTCAGCTCGGCGTACCGGATGTTCTGAGCCACCATGTCGGTTGCCACCCCGTAGGTGATCAAGTGGACGTCCTCGGGAGTCTTGATCAGATCGACGACCGCGAGATAGTTCCGAATGAAGTGCGGAAAGTCCTCGAAGATGAAGAACCGCGCCAGTTCGTCCGGATCGCTCGGCACGGTTCCGGGATGTCGCGCCGCCAGCTCGGCGACTACGCGCTGCGACACTGAGCCGACGTGGTGGACGTGCAGTTCAGCCTTGGGGAGACCGGCGATGAAGCCCTCAGTGACCGCCACGGAGGCCAGTCTCTCAGGCTTCCCCAGGGCTGCCCTTCGACAGGCTCAGGGCACATATGCGCGCTGAGCTTGTCGATGCGCGCCCTTCGACACTCTCAGGGCGCAGGAGACTCGGGTGAGAAATGGTCAGACCGCCGCTTCGCGCAGAGATAACCTGAGCCGGTGCTCGCAGTCCCGCCCAATCACTACGGCTATTACGGCCCGGTCGGCACCTTTACTCACCAAGCCCTGCTGACGCTGCCGGCGTTGCCAGACGAACCCGCCCCGTTTGCGACTGTCGCGCAGGCGCTCCAGGCCGTTCGTGACGGTGACGTCGCCGCCGCCCTGGTGCCAATTGAGAACTCGGTCGAGGGCGGGGTCTCTGCGACGCTGGACAACCTGGCATATGGGCAGCCGCTGAGGATCATCCGCGAGGTCGTGCTCCCGGTTCAGTTCAGGCTCTTCGCACGAAGCGGCATGCAACTCCAGGACGTACGCCGAGTGCTCACCCATCCACATGCGGCTGCCCAATGCCGCGACTGGCTCGCTGACAACCTGCCCCAGGCGATCATTACCGAGGGTGGCTCGACCGCGGCCGCCGCTGCCGAGGTGGCAGATCCGAGCTCGCGGTTCGATGCTGCGATCTGTGCGCAGATCGCCGGCGAACTGCATGGCCTGGTACCGCTAGCGAAAGACATTGCTGACAATCCGGACGCGGTCACCCGATTTGTCTTGGTCTCCCGGCCCGGACCCGTCGGCCCAGCCAGTGGCGCCGACAAGAGCACGATGGTTTTGTTCATGCGCGACGACCATCCAGGCGCCCTTCTCGAGATCCTCGAACAGTTCGCCAGCCGCGGTGTGAACCTGTGCCGGATCGAGTCACGCCCGACCAAGAAGAGCCTCGGTGATTACTGTTTCAGCGTCGACGCCGAGGGTCACATCGACGACGCTCGTCTGGCTGAGGCGATGATGGGACTGCATCGGGTCTGCCGCGACGTGGTTTTTCTCGGCAGTTACCCTCGAGCCGACCTGACTGAGCCGACCATCCGAGCGGGCACCTCTAACGAGGAGTACGCCGCAGCCGCGACCTGGCTGCGGAAGCTGCATGGCTGACGGCCTGCCCACCAGGCACCTGGATGCGCCGCCCAGCGCGTGTCGCGGAGCTGACCTCGCTGTCGCCTGTCGTCAGTTCGCGTACCGACCTCGGTACCCGCAGCCGCAGTGCACCGGGAACCACCTCAGCGACGAGCGTGTTGCATTCGCCGACGGTGTCGCCGTCAAGCTGAACCTGATCACGCTCCTCCACTGTGATCACGACCCGGTGGCCAGTGAGCCGATCCAGCTGGTCGTCGGGTTGCCTGCGCCGGGCCAGGACGCGGGTCGTCAGCCTGACCCAGTCGCTGAGCCTACGCGGAGAGGCGACGAGCACGTCCAGTATTCCGTCATCGGCCCTGGCGCCTGGAATCAGTTGGATGTTGGCCATCAGGAAGCCGACATTGCCAACCACAATGAGGTGTGCGCGCCGCCTGATCGGCGGCTGATCATCGACCGCGATAGTCGCGTGCATAGCGGGATGGTTGGCGTTTTGGGCCGCCGAAACAAAGTAGGCAGCTGACCCGACGGCCTTCTTCATTTTCGCGTCGGTCCCCTCCATGATCACTGCGTCCAGGCCAATGCCCGCCATCACCGCAAAATGATCAGGCGGCTGGTCGTCAACCTGGAGGCGAACCAGGTCCAGCGCTTTGTCGACACCGTCAAAGGCGACGTCCAGCGCGGCCACTTCGTCCAGCGGAATGCCGATATTGCGGGCCAGCAGATTGCCCGTGCCAGCCGGGATCAGACCGAAGGGAATTCCCGTGTGGGCCAGCCCGGAACAGATCACCCGGATCGTGCCGTCACCGCCAGCGCCTAGTACCAAGTCAACGTTCTCGCGTACGGCCTGCTCAGTCATGGCCCGGCCGGGATCCTCGCTTGTGGTCTCCAGCCAGAGGGCACGATCCCAGCCGCGACTCTTCAGCTCGTATTCCACGTGCCGCCGAAACGTGATCCAGTCGGTGACCTTGGCCGGGTTGTAGATGACCGCGGCGCGCCGCGGCGGTGCGGCTGAAGTCTCCTCGGCGATAGCCCGGCTGCGGACGATCTCGCCAACCAGCTCGTGTGGTACCGGCACGCCGACCCCGCCTACAAGCAGGGCCGTAGTTGCCGCGAGCGCTCCATACAATCCGCCGCCCACGATGTCGGTGATGTAGTGTGCGCCGGCGATCCAGCGATCGAAGGCGACCGCGAGTACCAGCAAGCCCGAGCCCACCTGCCACACGATCCGGGCCCGCACGCTCTGCCTGGTCACAGCGAAGGTCGCTCCAACGGCGATCGACAGAGCTACTACCCCGCTCATATGGCCAGACGGATAGGCATAGCCGTACGCGGTCAGCAGATCGAGCGCCTGCGGCGGTCGCTCCCGCTGGAAGGTGATCTTGAGCAGCGAGACGCCGCCCCAACCGAGCGCGATCACGAGAACGAGCGCTACCGCGAGTTGGCGTAATCGGTGCCGCAGCGCCCACAGCGCGATTGCCGCGAGAGCCCCATATTCAAACCCCGGCCAGGTGAGCAGCGCAAAGGCGGCGATGATTTCTGTAGCCGCCGATCCCGGCTCCAAGGGAGGTGGCGCGGTGCGAAGATCGAAGGCCGCGAGAGCCGCTGAATTGAAGGTGAGCCAGGTCCAGACAGCGAAAGCCACCAGCAACGAGATCGCAATGAGAACCGACGATCGGGTTGGGGGGCGGCGGACCATAACCGCTTCATCATGGCAGCAGCACCCAACCCCCGCTCTGCAATGTGCGCGGTTCACCATCCGGCTGATCGTGATGGTTAGGCTTGCCCGGTGATTGATGTCAAGGTGCTCCGTCTCGATCCGGACCGGGTACGGACCTCCCAGCGCGCCCGCGGTGAGTCGGAGTCTTTGGTCGACGACCTGGTCACTGCGGACGAGGCGCGCCGCAACGCGATTGCTCAGTATGAAG
Source organism: uncultured Actinomycetota bacterium (assembly GCA_963730505.1). Lineage (GTDB taxonomy): Bacteria > Actinomycetota > Actinomycetes > Propionibacteriales > Propionibacteriaceae > Microlunatus. The sequence goes on along the minus strand of CAVSSB010000030.1, from coordinate 54,819 downwards.
AGCTGCGGGCCGAGCAGAAGGCGCTTGGCAAGCAGGTGGCGCAGGCCGATGGTGAGGATCGTGCGATGCTGCTGAACCGTACCAAGGAGCTTGCCGACATGGTCAAGAAGGCGGAGGCGGCACAGAACGAGATTGCGATTGCCTTCGACCAGATGCTGCGGCAAGTCGGGAACCTTGTCTTTGAAGACGTGCCGCCGGGCGGCGAAGACGACTATGTCGTGCTCGAGAGACTTGGTACGCCGCGCGACTTCGCCGCTGAGGGCTTCCGGCCCAAAGATCATTTGGAGCTCGGCCAGCTGCTCGGCGCCATCGATGTGGAACGCGGTGCCAAGGTGTCTGGATCTCGCTTCTACTACCTCACCGGGCAGGGGGCAGAACTCGAACTTGCCTTGATCAACCTCGCGATGAACACCGCTATCGGCAACGGCTTCATTCCGTTCATCCCGCCGGCCCTGGTCAAGCCGCAGGCGATGGAGGGCACCGGCTTCCTGGGCCAGGCCGCACAAGACGTCTACCACCTCGAAGAAGATGATCTTTATCTGGTCGGCACCGCGGAGGTTCCGCTCGCGGCCTACCACGCCGACGAGATTCTGGACCCTGGCACGTTGCCTCGCCGCTATGTCGGCTTCAGCCCGAGCTATCGACGAGAGGCAGGCTCCCACGGCAAGGACACCAGGGGAATCTTCCGCGTGCACTGGTTCGACAAGGTCGAGATGTTCGTCTTCTGCGCGCCGGAGCAGTCGGCGACGGAACATCAGCGGTTGCTGCAGTGGCAGAAGGACTTTGTCACCGCGCTCGAGGTCCCTTTTCAGGTGCTCGAGCTGGCTGCTGGTGATCTTGGCCTGAGCGCCGCACGCAAGTACGACCTTTACGGCTGGCTGCCCACTCAAGATCGTTATCGCGAGATCACCTCGACCTCTAACTGCACCGACTTCCAGGCGCGACGGCTGAACATCCGGGCCCGCTTCGATTCCGGCACTGCGCCCGTCGCTACCTTGAACGGCACGCTGTGTGCAATGACGAGGACCATCATCATGATCTTGGAGAATCACCAGCAGGCTGACGGATCGGTACGCGTTCCTGAGGCGCTACGGCCGTATTTGGGAGGCCGGGACGTTCTGATCCCGCGTTGAGGAATTCAGCTGGTCAGGGCTGGCGCCCACGACTGGTCGCGCTGGACATTGATGGCACCGTCGTGGATCGCAACGGCTTGCTGCCTCGTGAGGTAGCCGAAGCGGTTGATCTCGTCGTCCAGGCTCGGGTACCGGTGGTGCTGTCGACCGGTCGATCCTGGCACGGCACTAAACCACTGTTTGAGGAACTCGGCCTGCCACCCGGGCCGACCGTCTGTTCCAACGGCGCCGTGATTGTGCGGTATCCACCACAGGAAATCATCAAGGCCATCACCTTCGACCCGCGACCGGTGATCACCCAAGTCGAGGAGTTTGCACCGGGCTCCTTGATCGCAGTCGAGGAGATCGGCCGTGGTTATCGCCTCAATGATCGTTTCCCAGGCGATGACCTAACCGGCGAGTTGATCATCGAGGATGCTGAGCAGCTCAGCTCACGGCCGGTAACTCGCGTGATCGTCAGAGACCCAACTCGCTCCGAGGAGGACTTCGTGGCGCTGGCCCGACATCTCGGCTTGCACGGGGTTACCTACTTCATCGGATGGAGTGCCTGGCTCGACATCGCTCCCGATGGCGTGAACAAGGCGACCGCCCTAGCCGAGGTGGCAGCAGGCTTCGGCGTTTCAGCTGCGGACGTCTTGGCGTTCGGTGACGGCCGGAATGACATCGAGATGCTGCGCTGGGCAGGCCGTGGAGTAGCCATCGGTGATGCACCCGAGGAGGTCAAGGCCGCTGCGGACGACGTCACCGAGTCGTTTGACCAGGGTGGACCGACGGCTGAGTTACGTCACTGGTTCGGGTAGCGATCAGCGGCGGGGATCCGTGGACCTCTCGTCGTCGATGACCGTTCGGTCTCCAGCGTCGCCACGGCGAGGATCCTCCCGGACCGTACCATCGTCGACATCGCGCCGCGTCGAGCCGGCTTGCTCATCGCGTACCGTGCGATCCCGAACGTCGTCGCCCACCGTGCGATCCCGAACGTCGTCATCAACGAAAGCCTCGTCCTCGTTCGTAGCACGCCTGGGGCTCGTGTCGTCGTTCGTGGCACGCCTGGGGCTCGTGTCGTCGCCTGTTGTCCGGCTCCGTACGTCAGGGTCGATACGGTCCGCTTTGCGCAGCGAGTCTTCGACGTCCGCACGTTCCGCCGCGGTGCGCTCTCGTTCCTCCGCGGACACCGACTCCAGCCGCTCGGCCTCGGCGCGGGCATCCTGAGCCTGCGCGGCCTTCGCGTTGGCTTCTGCCTCTTGTTTCTCGAGGGCGGCCGTCCGCTCCGTTGCCTCTTGCCTGATCTTCTCGGCGCGAGCCCGCCGCGCGCTGGCACGGCGATTCATCAGGAAGAACGCCACAACGGCCACAATCACGAGAACGACGATGCCGAGAATGATCCATCCGGTGACACTCATGCCGGTTCCCTTCTCTCAGGCGGACCTGGACTTCTGCCCGTGCGTGGCGCCGCCGCGCAATTGTCCGCTAGAGACGATTGTCCGCTAGAGATGGGTACCCGCGCCGATCAAATCCGAAACTGGCCGGTCCGCGGAGCTCAGGCTAGGCCGCTTGAGAGCGGCTGGGTGTTGATGCGATGCCAACCACAACCGCCGCGGCGGTGAGGACCTCGTGGACAGTGGGGTGCGTGGAGGTGACCGTCTCTGCCGAGGGCTCGCGGCGCTCGCGGCGCAGGTGGCGTTTGACCGTGGAGAGGGAACAGCCGAGCCGGTGGGCCAGCATCTCCAGGCTCTCGTCCGGATGGGCGTTCCGGAGGCGTACCACCTCGCTGTGGTTGACCTGCCGACCGGTGACCCCGGCGAGCGCGTCGAAGTTCTCCGGCTTCACGGTAATGTCCAGCCGGCGACGAATCTGCGCCCGTTCCGAAGGTGTCGTGCCTGCAACGTAGCCGGCGACATCGTAGTCAACGACCGCGCGGTAGAGGCAGTCCACGATCAGGGGGCACGCCCGGCACGCGGTCTGCGCGGCGCTCATCAATTCCATCTGGCGCCGCCGTACGGCTCCCGGAGCGCTCGCCGGAAGCGGGTCGTCAAGTAGCGGGTCTTGGAATACCGAGGCGAGTTCTACGCACCGGGCGGTCGGGACGTTGGCAGTACCGGTGCTCGATGTGGGCATGTGCTCTCTCCCCCGAGGTGACGTGATCCCAAAGACGTTCGCCATGGGACGGGAGCGCGCAACACCCGGTTCCAGCACATCCGGATTCTTAGGAAGCTGCCCGGGTCTTCTTGGGGAGGATTCAGCCTGGAACGGCTGAGATGACGATGAACCTCTTAGAGGTACATCCCCCCGCTGCCCTCGCGCCGGCCCTCGGGTGGCGGGGGTGGCACGGTGCCTGCCGGTAACGCCCGCCGCATCTGCTCAAGCTGCGCCCGAGCCGCCATCTGCTGGGCAAAGAGTGCCGTCTGGATGCCGTGGAACAAACCCTCGAGCCAGCCCACGAGTTGGGCCTGCGCGATCCGCAGCTCAGCATCACTAGGCGTGGCGTTGTCACTGAATGGAAGGGTGATGCGCTCCAGCTCATCAGCGAGTTCGGGTGCGAGGCCCTGCTTGAGCTCGGTGATCGAGGTTTGGTGGATCGCCCGCAACCGCTGCCGGCTGGCATCGTCGAGTGGAGCCGTCTTCACCTCGGCGAGCAGCTGTCGGAGCATATTGCCGATCCGCATCACTTTTGCAGGCTGTTCCACCAGGTCGGTGACTGATTTCGGCTCCTCATCCGTCTCCACCTCGTCACGAGGCGGCCCCTCGACGGCCATGGCCTGAGGCGTCACGACATAGACGCGCCCGTCATCGGTCGCCCCCGCGACACCTTGCATCTCGGGTTGCTCATTGCCGGCTGTCGAGTCAGTGGTCATATTTTGATCTTAGATCGAGCGCATCTACCCCTACCTGGCGATTGAAAAACCGGTGGAGAGCGTCAGCACCTCAGTCCTACGCTGAATGAGTCATGCACGACTTTCCGCCGCTGGTCCCGGACTTGGCGGGGCCGGAGGCTCGCGCGCACACCACCCCCACTCGAAAAGGGCGGGCTGTGGTGCGCTGGCGGCTGCCCACGCAGGATTTCTCGCAACCGAACACCCGCAGCGGTGTCCAATTCCTCGGCTGGTTGCTGTGGCAGCAGCTGCCGGTGCTGTTGCTCAGCTCGCTGATCAGCGTGATCGAGTGGCTGCCGGGCTCGGTTGGCCCGTACCTGGTCGGCAAGATCGTGGACGACGGGATCATTCCAGGCGACCTCGCCACCGTCGGTCGGCTCAGCCTGATCATGTTCGGTCTGGTGATCATCGGGATCATCGCAAGCGTGCTGGGCCACACTGTTGTGGTACGCACGTGGCTGGTTGCGATGTACGGCTCGATGAAGCTGGTGACGCGGAAGGCAACCCAGATGGGCCACGTGCTTCCGCAACGTACCCCCACCGGCGAGGTCCTCAGTGTCTCTGCCAGCGACTCTGATGAGTTCGGCGCGTTGACCGAGGTCGTGTCACGCTTTGTCGGCGCCTTGATTGCGTACCTGGTGATCGCGGGATTGGTGCTCTCGACCTCCCTCAAGCTGGGCATCGTGGTGCTGGTCACCGCACCGTTGATCGTGTTGTTCGCGATGCCGCTGCTCCGGCCGCTGCAGCGGCGCGAAGAGATCGAGCGGAACCGGACGTCGGATCTGACCTCAATGGCAACCGATATCGTTGGCGGGCTGCGCATCCTGCGCGGCATCGGCGGCGAACAGACCTTTGCGCGGAACTACAGCGGGCAGTCGCAGTACACCCGGCTGGCCGCCGTCTCAGCTGGCGTGTGGCAGGGCGCCATCGATGCGACAAGCGTGCTGTTTTCAGGGCTGTTCCTGGTCGCCCTTACCTGGATTGGTGCACACGAGGTCGTCGCCGGAGACCTGAGTGTCGGCCAGTTGATCAGTTTCTTCGGCTACGCGATCTTCATGGTGTGGCCCATCCAGACGTTCTTCGAGCTGGCGCAGAAATGGGTGCGCAGCGTGGTCTCGGCGCGCAAAGCCGTTGCCGTGCTGGACCAGCAGCCGCCGTGGCAGCCCCCTCGTCAGCCGTTGACGCTGCCGGATCATGCCGTCTTGCATGATCAAGAGTCTGAGTTCACCGCTGAGCCGGGCGAGTTCACGATCATCGTGTCCGCACTCCCGGACGACTCAGCCGCGTTGGCCGACCGCCTCGGTCGCTACCTGCCGGCTGATCATGAACCGGTGGGCCTGGACGTCGGGGACGGCCTGAAGGGCCGTGCTGCCCGCCGGGCGCGAAAACAACAGCGGGCCGAGCGAGCGCGGCTCGCCGAGCGAGATCGGCAGCTGGCAGGGCAGAAGTGGGGCGTGAGCCTAGGCACCGTGGACCTCGCTGACGTTCCGATTGATCAAGTGCGGAAGCGGATTGTCGTCAGCGACACTGCAAGCCAGGTCTTCGCAGGCACGCTGCAGACGGCCATCGATCCGCATGGATGTCTCAGCCTCGCCGAGGCAGAAACGGTATTACGTGTCGCCGCGGCCGAAGATGTCTTCGCGGGCTCGCACGGAGGTTGGCAGGGTCGGATCGACGAGCGTGGTCGTGGGCTGTCCGGCGGCCAGCGACAGCGGGTGGTACTGGCACGAGTGCTGGGACTCGACCCACAGATCTTGATCTTGGTCGATCCCACATCTGCGGTCGATGCACATACCGAGGCATTGATCGCTGAGCGGCTGGTGGCGCATCGTCGTGGAAAGACGACGATCGTCGCCACGGTGTCACCGCTGCTGCTGCATCATGCCGACCGCGTGGCGTTTCTCGTCAACAAGCGGATCGCCGCGTACGGGACGCATGAGGAATTGCTGCAGACGAACGCGAACTACCGGCGTACGGTGGCGCGCGCACTCGACGAGCCCGTGGAGGACTTCGATGAGTGATCTGCAGACCGGCTTGCGCGGCTCGACGGAGACATGGCGGTCGATGCCGCCGACGCCACAGGTGCCTGAGGCGTTGCTGCCACCGCGACGTGGCTCATTGGTAGCGCGATTGCGTGCCTGGCGGCAACGCCACCTGCTCCGTGAGCGGCGGGCAGAAGAGTTCTTTGCCAACTCACGCAAGCCTGACCTGGGACTTCCCGTAGCCGATCGGCGCGACGTGGGTGCCTTCGCCTCCCGGCTGCTCGGCCGGCGCCGCTGGATGATCACAGCGATGCTGTTGTTGCATGCGCTGGCTGCTACGGCTGGCCTGGTCGTGCCACGCATTCTCGGTTTCCTGGTGGACGCTGTCTCAGATGGCGGCACCACCTCTGTAAGGACACTTGATGGCTTGGCGCTGGTGGTCACCGGCGTGGTCGTGGTGCAGGCGATCTTGACCTTCTTCGCACTGTGGATGTCGGTGCTCTTTGGCCAGGATTTGTTGTCGGAGGCGCGCGAGTACGTCGTGCGGACAGTCCTCGGGCTGCCGCTAGGCAGGGTTGAGAGCGCCTCCACGGGCGATCTGGTCACCCGGGTGACTCGTGATGTCGGCACGATGAGCATGAGCGTCCGCTTCGGCCTGCCTGAGTCGGTAATCGCCGGCATGACGACGCTGCTGACGGTGGTCGCCATGCTGCTGAACTCGCCGCTGCTTACGCTGCCACTACTGGTGACGTCACCGTTCTTGATCATCGCCGCGAGGCGGTATTTGAAACGGGCGCCCAAGGGCTATATCACCGAGGGCGGCACCTACTCGCAGATCAACTCGACGTTCACCGAGACCGTCGAAGGTGCGCGTACGGTCGAAGCTCTTGGGCTACAGCGGAATCGCATTGACAGCGGGGATGAGGACATCGGTGTGTCCGCGCAGGCCGAGCGTTACACGATGAGTCTCCGCAATCTGCTGTTCATCGTGATCGGCTTTGCGTACGACACGCCACTGCCGCTGGTGCTAATCCTTGGCGGCATCGGCTATATGAATGGCTGGGTGAGCTTGGGTCAGGTGACCGCGGCGACCCTGTACATCCAGGCCCTGGTTGAGCCGCTGGATCGGCTGATCCGCAACGTCGACCGGCTGCAGGTGGGCATCGCCTCGACCTCCCGGCTGCTGGGCATCGCCGCCGTCCCCCAAGATCGCGAGGAGGGCGACGAGTTGCCTGTGGGCAACCGGCTCGTGGGGCGGAACCTGCGCTTCGCCTATCGCGATGATCATGATGTGTTGCACGGCATCGACCTGGTGCTGCGTCCTGGGGAGCGGTTGGCCATTGTTGGGCCAAGCGGCTCAGGCAAGTCCACACTGGGCCGCCTGTTGTCCGGCATCAACAAGCCGCGTACCGGCTCGGTCACGGTAGGTGGCGTAGAGCTCACCGAGCTGCCGCTGCCTGTGCTGCGCACGGAGGTTGCGTTGGTGACTCAGGAGCACCACGTGTTTGTCGGCACGGTGCGGGACAACATCATCTTGGCTCGGGAATCCTCGCCTGACGACGTGGTGATCGAGGCGCTGCGTACGGTCGATGCGTGGGACTGGGTAGAGCGGCTGCCCCAACAGCTTGGCACCATGCTCGGCTCCGGTCACCAGAAGCTGACCCCTGCGCAGGCCCAGCAGGTCGCGCTGGCCCGGTTGGTGGTCGCGGACCCGCACACTCTGGTGTTGGACGAGGCCACTTCCTTGATCGACCCGCGTACGGCCCGACATCTGGAGGGGTCGATGGCAGCGCTGCTGCAGGACCGGACAGTCGTCGCGATCGCGCACCGGTTGCACACCGCGCATGATGCTGACCGGATTGCGGTCGTGATCGACGGCCAGGTCGCAGAGCTCGGTAGCCATCACGAGCTGGTGGAGGCCGGTGGCGAGTATGCCCGCCTCTGGCGTGCCTGGACCTCCTAGTCTTGCGGCTCTTAGTGGCGTTTCTCCGCACAAGGCCACGAATGCAGCTGAATTCTCTGTGATCGTGCCGCGTTCCTCCGCACACGGACGGGAACGTTGATCACGGGCGGCTCACGAATCGGCAGTTGTCCACAGCCACTGAGGGAAGCAATCCACAGCTCTTTCGTGGTGCCGCACGTTTGGCTGGATTCGCATGAGACTCCGAGCATGACTGCAACCTCAAGCTCGATCGTTTTTACCAGGGCCAAGGCACGAGCCATCGGAATCCCACTCTCCGATCTACTCGGTCCTAGCTTCACCCGCCTCTTTCACGACACCTACGTTGGTTCCGGCCAGATGATCACCATGCGGCTTCGAGCCAAAACGATCATGACGCGGCTGCCGCAGGCGACACATGTCAGTCATCACACGGCAGTGCGGCTTTGGGGAGGAGTAGCTCCTGACTCACCCGAAATCCACGTCAGCATGGCATCGCGAGAGGCTCGATGCCGCCGGGCGGGGGTCGCAGCGCATCTGGGAGCTGCGTCGGCGCAGACGACGATTTGCGATGGCGTACCAATCTCCACGCCTGTGCAAGCTTTCCTCGAACTGGCCAGCGTTGGCGTGAATCTGGTTGACCTCGTGATCGCGGGCGACAGTCTGGTGAAGGCCAACAAACTTGACCCGCAGGAGTTTGTGGCAGTCGCGGCTGCATATCACGGCCGCAACGCCAAACGTGCCCGTCGGGCCGCCTCGTTGGTACGTGCTGGGGTCGATTCGCCGATGGAGACGCGACTACGTCTTCTGATCGTTCTCGCCGGACTACCCGAACCGCAAGTCAACGTGATCGTACGTATTGCCGGCGACAAGTGGCGTTGGCGATTCGATCTCTGCTACCCGGAGTACAAGCTGATCATCGAGTATGACGGGCGTCAGCATGCATACGACGCCGAGCAGTGGAGCAATGATCTCGAACGGCGTGAGTGGCTTGATCAAGAGGGCTGGCGAATCCTGATTGTGATCTCGGACGGCATCTATGGGGATCCGCTGCGGACACTGCATCGGGTCAGGACGGCTCTGGAGGAGCGAGGAGCTCGCCTTCCGAAGGCTTTCAAGCAGGAATGGACGCGCCACTTCATGGTCCGTTCTTAGGTGGCACCTGCCAACGTTCACTGGCCCGAGGAGTTGGGCTGGCTTCTCCTCGATCGAGGCCATTCGTGGCCTTGTGCGTAGGAACGTGGCTTCGAATCGGCTGATCCGACTGCATTCGTGGCCTTGTGCGGAGGAACGCGAGTCTGGGGATCTAACGCGCGACCGAAAGGATGATCTTGCCGATGTTGTTGCCCGACTCGAGGTGAGCGTGAGCTGCGGCGGCCTCGGCCAACGGGAACACAGTCAGCGGTGGCTGCTTGATGGTGTCGTCGGCGATCAGCGGCCAGACGTTCTGGACGAGGCCGCGGCAGATCGCTGCCTTCTCCTCGACTGGCCGGGCGCGCAGCAAGTTCGCGGTAATGAGGCCGCGGGTCCTCGCCAACGACGCCAGGTCGAGCGTGCCCTTGCGGCCACCTTGCATACCGATAATCACCAGTGCCCCATCCATCGCGAGCAGCTGAACATGATCATCAAGGTACTTCGCGCCCATATTGTCCAAGATCAGGTGTACGCCATCAGCGGCTACGTCCCGTACGGCGGCCGGCCAATCATCGTGGTAGGAGATCGCGTGATCGGCACCAATTGATCGGCAGAAGCGCAGCTTGTCCTCACTGCCTGCGGTCGTGATCACTCTCGCACCGATGCTCTTCGCGTACTGGATGGCGAACGAACCGATTCCACCTGCGCCGCCATGCACCAGAAACCAGTCACCCTCAACCAGCCCGACGAACTCGACATTCGAATAGACGGTTGCTGCGACCTCGATCACGGCCGCCGCCGCCACCAGCTCCACCCCCAGCGGGGGTGGCACAACCTGACCTGCAGGCGCGGCGACGTACTCGGCATAGCCGCCGCCGGCCAAGAGGGCGACGCAGGGATCATCGACCGCCCAGTTGGAAACCTCCATACCCACCTCGGCGACCGTCCCGGACACCTCGAGTCCGATGATCGCGCTCGTGCCGGGAGGGAGCTGGTAGCGCCCTTGCCGCTGTAGCAGGTCTGCGCGGTTGACGCCCGCCGCAGCGACCTTGATCAACACCTCGTCGGGACTCGGGCGGGGGGTCTCGACCTCTCGAAGTTCGAGTACGTCTGGAGGGCCGGCTTCCCGCGCCACGATGGCTTTCACGCCCCACAGCGTGCCATAGGCCAAGGTCTTGAACTGCTCGCGCATCGCGCTGTGTTAAATTGCTCGCTCCGCTCGCTGCGATGTTCGCTGGTTGCCGCCGTCTTCGTCGGATCTGACGGAACGGAAAAGCGTTGTCCCGTCATCTCCTCCTGCAGATCGGCGGCACGAACATCGCGAATCCGCCGACTTCGTCGTCGCTCGCAGACGATGAAGCGTGTCTGCTCCCTCCGTGTACATTGCTCGCTCCGCTCGCAGAGGCTGGCGCTCGCCAGCCGCTGCCTTCCTCACTCGTTCGCAGACGAAGAACGTGTCTGCTCACTCGCTCGTCCAGGACAGCGGGGCGCCAGCCTGGCTCAGCACGGCGGCGCGCGCGATTTCCGACGCTCGCAGCTCCGGCGAGTCGGCTAGGATCTGGATGCTCGCCGAGCTTGCGAGCTTCAGACCGCGCTGGGCGAGGTCGCATAGTGGACTAGTGCAGGCGCCTTGAAAGCGCCCGAGCGGGAGACCGTTCCGTGGGTTCGAATCCCACCCTCGCCGCTTTCGGATGGCGTTGGTGCCACCAGCCAGTCCGAGGCTGCCGGAGCTCTCATGGTCGACCGGTAAGGTGCAGCGGTGAGCGATTCAGGCGGCCCACGACCTCAGGAAGCGCGGTTTGCGCTGACGGCCCCGCCTCCAGTGCGCTCACTGGCGATCAGCGCTGGCGCGGCTGTGGTCGCCGCGGTCATGATCCTGCTCAGCAGCGTCCTCGATCTACCGCAGGTGATCGTGATTGCCGGCCTTGGCCTCATGATCTTCTCGGTCTTGCTGGCTGTGGTCGCGCTCGTGCTCACCGTACGGCTGCGTACCACATTGGTCTTAGATTCCGAGTCGATCACGATCATCAAGGGGCGGCGCCGGCAGGTCGTGCCATGGTCCACGATCGATGTTGTCAGACGGCAGGGATCGCGACTGTTGTTGATCACCAAGCCTGAGCGCGGCTCAGGCGTAACCCTGTTCAACCCGCGGGCTGAAACCGATGCCACGTTCTCCGCGTTGATCGCCGAGATTCAGAAGCGTCTGAACGCCGACCGCGGCTACCGACAAATTCTATAGACGCTCCACTCCGGTCCCCGGATAGGTTCAGCGGAATGGCCTGGATGTGGCGGCAACCTTGGGATCGTACGCGCAGGCATCGTTCACGTCTTCACTCCGCGGCGAGCGGGCACTCGATTTCTTCGTCGACTTGCTAGCTGTTGCGTCCTCGGTCTCATCGAGAGTGGCCTTGACCCGTTTGCGCATGAGCGAGAAGTCCGGATTCGTGACGTAGAAACCACGTTCTCCATGCTTGAAGACGATGCTGCGGACATTGCCGTCCTTCACCCGCAGGCTTAGGTCGACCATCAGTGGCAAAACTTCCTGCGGCATATCTGTGTAAACGATCTGTTTGCCGGCCTTGGCGACGTCCTCATAGCGGGCCAGCATGTTGGTCGGATTGGCCTGCTTGATGATCGCATTGATCACGCAGCGCTGTCGGTCCATCCGGTCGAAGTCGCTTGAGCCGTAGCGGCCGCGGGCGTACCAGAGGGCGCGCCGCCCATTGAGCTTCTGATCCGGCCCTGGCTTGAGGAACTCCTTCGGCGCAACGCCGCGTTCTGAGTCGCCGCCGATGGGGATGTAGGTGTTGATGTTGAGCCGGATGCCACCGAGGGCATTGATCATCTGGCTGAAGCCCTGCAAGTTGATCAGCACGTAGTAGTCGACCTGCAAGTCCAGTGCCTGGCCCACTGAAAGCTTGAGTGCGTCGGCGCCAAGATTGTCCGTCGGGCCAAGAATGTCTTTGGGTACTGAGCGCGGCAAATTGCGATACATCGCGTTCAGGAAGTATTCGGGATCGTTGCCGTTCCCGTTCGTGAACCCGTAGGGATAGCGCTTGCGCAGCGGTGACTTTGAGGGGAAGGGCATGCGAGCCGTGGTCCGGGGGAGGCTGAAGAGCGCGGTATCGCCGGTCTCGGTGTCGATGCTTGCCAAGATCACGGTGTCAGTGCGAGTGCCGATCCGCCCCGGCCCTGCGTCCCCTCCGAGCAGCAGCACGTTCAGCCGGGGTTTGCCAGCCCACGGGTCCTGCGGCTGCGGCTCGCCTGGCGCGGTCTGGGTGGCCTCGAGAGTTGGACGGGTCGCGCTCTCGGTGTCCTTCTCACTCTGGAACACCGCAGCGACTGAGCTCGCTGTGACGTAGGAGTAGTGCGCGGCTACCGCAGTCGGAGCAGCGACAGCGAAGGAGAGGAGAGCGACGAGTATGCCGCCGATCACCCGCTGCCCCCGCGTCGGTCGGCTGCGCAGGCAGAGATGACTGGCGATGATGACGGCCACCCAGACGCTGCCGATGACAACCAAGGCGACGGCCCCTCGGCGAAGCGTCGTGGGGTCGACAGCTCGCGCCAGCAGGCCCTGATGATCGAATACGGCGTAGACGACGAGCGCCAGCACGCCTGCCGCAAAAAGGCCGAGAATGATACTGCCGATAATGCGTCGCCGGCCTGCGATCAGCCCGAGTCCGGGGATCGCGGTTCCGGCTACTGTCAGGGCCACGGCTCGCCGAAACGTACGCGGCGGCGGTGTTCTAGCGGCCATACGTGCGGGCGCGGAGTGTTCAGGGGGGAGCTGCCAGCTCCACCTATCCTGCTCCGCTTGGTGTGGCATCAACATCCCTTTTTGGCGCGACCGGAATGGAAACCCGCTCCACAATACGTGCCTGATCGGCTCAATATGTGTTTGGCGGATTAATGTGCGGTTTAGTTTGCCGGTCGGCCGAATTGCGTACGCCACGCCAGCGCTCCGTGAGGATTCACTTTGCTTTGCGTATCGTCCTGTCGGTAGTCTTGCCCAGCGTTCTGCCGCGGGGCATTTGATTATGGGGAGGCGTCGCCTAGTCCGGTCTATGGCGCCCGCCTGCTAAGCGGGTTGAGGGCACAACCCTCTCGCGGGTTCAAATCCCGCCGCCTCCGCCACTGACCTGGGGCATGTGGCGCCCAGGTCGTCCTCGCCGATCATCGCTGGGTCTTCCTGACTGAATGAGCCAGGCGGCCGAGCTCATACATGCCGGACGCCGCGGTTGTCAGGCGTGGAGATCGGTTGCTGGTTCGGGCTGTACCGACCAGCTGGCAGGTTCGTCGTCGGTGTCGCTGTCCGCGTCGGCCGCGGTTGTGTGTATCTTGCCGGGCTTGTGGTGGGCAGGTGCGTAGATGGCATACACCTGCACCGGCTCGTCTCCGACATTGGTGACGTTGTGCCAGGTACCCGCCGGCACCACGATGCACCATCCGTCGGACACCTCTTGATCGAAGTCGAGATTGTCCCGGGTAGGTCCCATTTGTACGCGGCCGCGACCCGCGTCGAGTCGGAGAAACTGATCGGTCTCGGGATGCATCTCGAGTCCGATGTCATCACCTTCAGGAATCGACATCAGCGTCAGTTGCAAGTACTTGCCGCTCCAAGCGACTATGCGGTAGTTGGAGTTCTCCACCGTCTGCTGTTCGAGATTGAAGGATTGCGGATCGGGTCCAATGTCCTTGATTGGCATGTGGTGCTCGTTTCTGTTGGTGGTCGTTTGCTTGTCGTCAGTGTTGCCCATGTCTCTGGTTGGCCGTCCCTAGCGTCAGGAAGTCATAGGCCGTAGACCCGGCGCGCATTGTCGCGGGCGATCAAGGATGCTGCATGATCAGCATCGTGGCTCGTCATCTCCCCATCCTTGATCAGCTGGCCCAGTACGGCTGAAAGCCCACGCCGGAACAGCTCAGCCGCGAGGCAGTACAGCTCAGCCAGCCCGTACGCGTCAGAGGAGAACAACAGCTTGCCGAATGGGACCAGCTCCAGCGTCTCGCGGACCACTGTCTGGCTGAGCGCACCGGTGTTGTGCACGGCCAGCCCGACATCGATGAAGACGTGGCTGAATACCTGTGCGAGGTAGGAAGCATTGCGGTGGTAGGGGTAGTTGTGCAGCAACAGCACCGGAACCCCGCGCCCTTCGGTCGCGCGCAGGAACGGGGTCAGCCGCAGTGGATCTGCGTGGTGCAGGTCGATGTCTGCGTCGCCGTATCCGACGTGGATCTGTAGCGGCAACCCGATCTTGATTGCGGTCCAAGCCAGCCAGGCGTTGATCACCGGGTCGGCAATCCGGTAGCGGCCGTTAACTGAGGGCTGTAGGCGGTCGAGCGCGGTGACGAGAGCGTCAGCTTCGGGAGGGTCCGGCGGTAGGTTCAGGCCTATCCGATAACCGGCAATGCTCTTCGCAGCAACCGCGGTGGACTCCCGCAACGCCTGCTCCATGCTCTCGCCGAAATCGGCGGCGGCCGTTCCGCTCTGCATCAGCTCCTCGGCCACTGCTTCCAGCCGGACCACCTCGTACGCCTTGCCTCCCGTCATCGCCGCAAGCTCTGTTGGCGAGCACAACTTGTCGTCATTGATGCCCGTGTCGATCAAGAAGTTTTCAATACGGGCTGCTGCTACTAGCAGCCGGCTTGCCTCCACCCCTAGCTCCTGACGGCGTACCAGATAGTCCTCGGCCGACGCATGCGGCTCCATCCCGAGGACGGGTGCACACCATTTCCGGATCGCGAGGCCCAGCATGGAATCGAAGAAGCTCGTCCCCAGCGGCGATTGGCCAGCTGCTTCGTTCATCAAGCCCTCGAAGGACCCTCGATCAAGATCATCGAGTACTAGACCGTGACAGTGATGATCGATCAACGGTCCGAGGTCGACTGGCATCGGGTGCTCCTCACTCGTGCTGCAGCCCCATTCTGACGTTTTGGGACGCCTGACGATCGAGATGGACCGGTCCCGAGAAGACTGACGGGAAGCTGGTCGAGGGCTAAAGGCGCAGCATGTCGCCCTATTCTGTGGTCCCGTGGACATTGCCGAGCGGGAGGCCCGCGCCGCGCAGGCTGAGCAGTTCTTGCGGACAACCCTTGTTGAGCGCGGCATCAGCGTGGTGGCGACCACATTCGTCGACAATTCCGGCATTACGCGGGTGAAGAGCGTTCCCATGAGGCGGCTGCCGCACTTGGCCGCTTGGGGCGTCGGCGCGTCAACCAGCTTCGACTATTTCCGCTTTGACGACTGGCTGGCAGCCCCGCCCGGCGGCACTGCACCGGTCGGTGATCTTCGCGTCATTCCTGACTTGGGGCGATTGGTCCCTCTGGCCGCGCAACCTGGCTGGGCCTGGACGCCTGGCGATCGGTACCGGCAAGACGGCGAGCCGCATCATGGCTGCAGCCGGCTGCTGCTGCAACGGCTCGTCGACCATGCGGCCGCACAGAGCCTAGAGATCAAGGCTGCCTTCGAGATCGAGTGGGTGGTTTCGGCGGGCGACGGCGACGACTTCGCCTCCGCGGCACCCGGTCCCGCGTACGGCATGACGCGGTTGGTGGGCGTGTCCGACTACGCCCGCGATCTCATCGAGGCGCTGAACGCCGAAGCGATCAAGGTCGAGCAGTTCCATCCCGAGTACGCCGCCGGGCAGCTCGAGATATCTGTTGCGGCTGAATCGCCGGTGGACGCCGCGGACACCTCAGTACTGGTACGCAGCACAATCCGAGCCGTTGGGCGGCGGCATAACTTCCGAACCTCGTTCTCTCCCAAAGTGGAGGCCGACGGCGTCGGCAACGGCGGTCACCTCCACCTCAGCGTGTGGCGCGACGGTGAGAACCTTATGGCGAGCGGGAAGGGGCGCTACGGCCTGGCCCCGGTCGGGGAGGCGTTTGGCGCTGGCATCTTGAACCGGCTGCCTGCGCTCCTGGCACTCGGGGCGCCCTCGGTTGCGTCGTATCTGCGGTTGGTGCCATCACACTGGGCCGGCGTGTACGCCTGCTGGGGCCTGGAGAACCGGGAGGCCGCCCTGCGCATGATCACCGGATCGGCGGGCAGCAGTGACTGGGCGGCCAATCTCGAGGTGAAGTGCCTGGACCTGACGGCCAACCCCTACCTGCTGCTGGCTGGCCTACTGGCTGCCGGCTTAGATGGAGTCGCTGGCGGAAAGCGATTGCCAGAGCCCGTCGACGTCGATCCGGCGGCGTTGGCACCGGACGAGCTGGTGCGACGCGGCATTCGGCGGCTGCCGACGACCTTGCGGGAATCCACCGATGCGCTTGCCGCCGACCCGGTGCTGCGCGATGCGCTTGGGTCGGCGCTTCTTGACTCGGTGCTGACTGTCCGCGAGTCGGAGATCGGGCTGTTCGCCGAGGCCTCGCCTGAGGAGGTTGTTCGGGCCTTACGGTGGACGCACTGAGTCCCGCTCTTGCAAGTGTTGCCAACTCACCACCGAGTGGGCTCGCTCCAAAACTCGTCCACTGCGTACTGGTCGTAGGTGTACGACCAGTATTCGGCCAGCTTGCCGTCCTGAAAGCGGACCACGTTGACACCCGGAGCGTCGAGACGGCGGGTCCCGCGCGCGCCCCTGACCCGAACGAGAGCGATCCCGGTTTCGTCGTCGGCCAGGATTTTCTGGGGAATCACCTGGAAGTCCCCACCCGTTAGTTCGAACTGTCTGGTGAAGAGGTTGATCACTTCCGGCAGGCCGTGGTAGACGCCGGCGAGCGAGCTATTCCCCGGAAAATGGAACGCGAAGTCGTCGTGCGCATGGCCACTCAGCGATGCAAGATCGCCAGCTGTATAGGCGTCGTACACCGCCTGCATGAACGCGGCGTTGGGATGGGTACTCACGGAGAACCTCCAGTGCTGTGGTGCGCGGCGGCGATCATGTTGGCGCCAAGCTTGTTGGTTCACCAGTTCTTGGACAGTCGCTCGCGTCTTAATTTAATTGGATTGAGTATCCATCCAAAATATGTAGGATGTCAACATGCCGAGGTCTTACTCGATGGAGCGTCGGTCCGCCCAGGTGGTGGAGACGCGCGAACGGATCCTCGATGCTGCACTCGAGCTATTCAGTGAACGAGGAGCGCGGGGGACAACAATGAATGAGTTGGCCCGCCGGGCAGACGTCGCACCGACAACAGTCAGCAATCACTTCAAGACGCAGGAGTCGCTGATCGCAGCTGTCGTGGAGCGCATATCCGCCGACAGCCGGGTTCCCGACAGCACGATCTTCGTCGGCACACGCTCGCTGACCGATCGGCTGGGCATCTTGACGAGGTCTATGTTCGAGTTCTTCGACCGCACCATGCACTGGTTCGATCTGCTGGGCGCCGAACTTGATGAGGTTCCTACGCTGGCGCGGGCGCAGGCCGCCTTTTGGCTCTCGATTCACCAGTTATACGAGGAAGCACTTGCTGGCAACGAGGACGACCTGCTGGCAAAGACCACGGCCGGACTACTTCACCCAGCGACATTCGGCGCGTTGAAAGCAGCAGGCATGTCGGTCGACGAGGCCACCTCTGTGGTCGCCGACTTGCTTGCCCACCAGGCACGAGGAGGTCATCGATGAAAGCTTTCTACGACTTGTGGTACCGATTCGGGACCCCTCCGTGGGTCGGGAACGCCCGATCGGAACTGGTCGAAATGGTCGAAACAGGTAACTTGCTGCCGGGCCGGGCGATTGATCTGGGTTGCGGTGAAGGCGACAACGCGATCTTCCTCGCTGAGCACGGGTTTCAGGTCACTGCCGTGGATTTTGCGCCGTCAGCCATTGCCAAGGCGCGGGCCAAGGCGAGCGACGCAGGTGTTGATGTTGACTTCGTGATTGACGACATCACAACACTCGCCACGGTGAGCGGCACATTCGACATTTTGGTGGACTACGGCACGTTCGATGACTTGAGTACAAGGCAGCGCGCGGCCTATGTCGATCGAGTCAGGTCGTTGGCAAAACCTGGTGCGAAGTTCTTGCTGTGGTGTTTTGAGTGGCAACCCAAGAGATGGGAGCGCTTGGCGTCGGCGATCCTGCCATTCGGCAACATCGCACTGCAGCCCGGCGAAGTTGAACATTGGTTCAACAGTGCGTTCGATATCAAACAGGTTGCCGGCGAGACCGGCCTCAAAACCTGGCCACGGGGCTGGGCTGCGTACCTCATGACCCACAGATGATCATGCAAACGCTACTGGAACTGCGGGATGATCAAGTAAATACCATAAAGCACGAGCAGCCCGGCTAGGCCGAGCAGGATATAGCCCAGCGAGACGGTCGCGGTGCTCGAGCCACCCTGGTTTGATTTGATCTTGGCGGCCGAGACCAGGCGGATGCCGCTGGCAAGCAAGATCGTGAAGATCACCGACGAACCGATGGAGACAACAGCCACGGTGCCCAGGGCAGCCCAGTCGATGTGCATCAGGCGGCGCTCTTCGCTTTGGGCTTCTTCGCCTTCTTGGCCTTCTTAGGCTTGAGGGGGTCCAGCCGCGGATCGTTGGGGTACGTGGTCCGCGGCGTAGCGGCCGAGAGCACCAGGACCTCGTGGCTGTCGGTGACGTTGGCGTGGCTGATCCTGTTGCGGCGAGAGAGGAGATAGATCGCCAAGCATGCGACGGCGAGCAACGTCAGCAGCGCAATGACCCCGAAGACTCCTTGATCGGAGAGCAGCGCCGCTAGTCCACCGACCAGACCGGCGCCGGGCAGGGTGAGGAGCCAAGCAAAGAGCATCCGCCGGGCGACACTCCAGCGAACCTCGGCGCCTTCGCGGCCGACCCCGGACCCCAGGATGCTGCCGGTGCTGACATGCGTGGTCGAAAGGCCGAATCCGAAATGAGCCGATGCGAGGATGGTCGCGCTCGTTGCGGCCCCTGATGCAGCACCTTGCGGGGTCTCGATCTCGACGATCCCCTTGCCCATCGTGCGCATAATCCGCCACCCACCGGAATATGTGCCTAGGCCTATGGCGAGACCAGCTGCGATGATCACCCACCACTGCGGCGCGGTGCCCGGCGCCTGCAGGTTGGCGGCAATCAAGACCAGGGTGATCACGCCCATGGTTTTCTGGCCGTCAGAGGTCCCGTGGGCGAGCGCCACCAAGGAGGCCGTAAACGCCTGGCCGTACTTGAAGCCGGAGTTGGTGTGGGCGCTCGGGGTCTTCCTGCTGATGCGATAGGCCAGCCGGGTGGCCATAACGGCCGCGATGCCGGCGACGAGTGGCGCCACGATGGCGGGCAGCAGGACCTTTGAAACGATCACCCAGCCGTGCACCGATGCGAGACCGGCGCCGACAATGACCGCACCGATAAGGCCGCCGAAGAGCGCGTGAGAGGAGCTGGACGGCAGGCCAAGCAACCAGGTGACCAGATTCCAGATGATCGCTCCCACCAGCCCGGCCAGGATGATGGGCACAGTGATCAACGTGTCGTCAAAAAAACCACCTGAGATGGTCTTTGCGACTTCGGTGGCGAGACAGGCTCCGAGGAGATTGAGCACGGCGGCGAGGATGACCGCGGTACGCGGTCGGAGCGCACCGGTGGCGATCGGCCCCGCCATCGCGTTGGCGCTGTCGTGGAACCCGTTGGTGTAATCGAAGATGAGGGCTACGGCGATAACCGCGATGACGACGAATAGCTCTGTCACATCGGTCCCCATCCGGAACGGGTGGCGTGGTGTTGGTGAGCCCCTGGCTTGACGGTAGAACCTAGCCGTCAAGTGAACAATAGGTGAACAGAGAGTGTTGTCAATTCTGCCCTTACCAGTGTCTCGGTAGTCAGGTCAATACCTCAGGGACCTTGTTCCTGACTTCCGTCCGGCACAAGTCCCAGCAGGAGCTCGTAAGCGCGCTGCAACTGCTCCGGCGGCGTGGGTGGCTGTACCAGGCTGGCGCCAACACCGACGAGGTAGGGAAGTAGCGCGGCTGTGTGCACCGCCGCGGGATCGTCGAGAATTTTGGACCAGATGCCCCGGAGCGATTCAAGCCGCCGAGTGTCAACCCGCTCCTGGATTGCGCGAACTTCTGGGTCCGAGAACGCCCAGGCGCGCATCGCCACCTCCAGGTCGGGTCGGTAGAAGCTGTCTCTGCTGGTAATGGCCGCTGTCAGGCCGGCGAGCGCTGCCTTCGGATTATCGGCTGCCGCCTGCTCGATGGCCTGGTTGAGCGCCTCGACGACAAGAGCCTCGTACGCGGCAAGGAGGTTCTGTTTGAAGTCGCCTGCGCCCGCAAAGTGGTGGTGGAACGAGCCCTTACTGACGCCAAGGCGCCGGCAGAGTCGATCGATCCGGAGGCCATCAGGGCCGTTGTCTGCAACGGCGACGAGGCCGGCCTGAATCCAATCGGATCGGGTGGGCACGTTCGGAGCGTACCATACGGTATGGTATGGAGATATGAAGGAACTGACCGTGATCGGCGGCGGGTTGGGCGGGCTCGCAGCGGCCATCACTGCCGCCGAGGGCGGTGCGTCGGTCACATTGCACGAAGCGCACCGAACTCTGGGTGGGCGGTGGCGCTCGACCCCGGTACGAAGGAAGGCCTCTGCTACTGCCTCGGAGGATCCGCGCGTCTTTCGGGCTCACGAGGGGCCGCATGTGATCTATCGCGACGGGCCGACCTGGGCGTGGCTGAAGCAGCGCGGCCTCCTGGGTGTCACCTGCCGAGTGCCTGTAGGTGCGATCGCACGCTTTCGGTTCTGGCATCAGGGGCGGTTGCAGCGGGTGCCGCCCAAGGGGTTCCTCCGGGCATTGCGGATATCCGGTCGACGGGCCATACCGATTGACGAATCCTTCCGAGCATGGGCCTCGAAGCTGGTTGGCGAGGAGGCAGCCGAAATGGGCGCCGCGGCGTCTGGGGTCGGTGTCTTCCATCACGACCCTGGCGCACTCTCGGCAGCCTTCGTCGCAGAGCGGCTCGCCAGGGTCTACTCGATACCGCCGCCGGCGTCGTATCGCGAGGGCAGTTGGGGAGCCATGTTCGAGGCGATCGGGGCGTACGCCCGGAAGCTGGGCGTGATCATCGAGCTCGGTTCCAGAGTGAGTTCCCTTGGTGGTGGGATCACCATTGTCGCGACCGAGCTGGAGTCAGCCCGGGCGCTGCTTGACGATGACTCCTTGGAGTGGCCGTCTGGGCGGACTGCACTTCTTGATCTTGGCGTGAAGCGTGATCGACATGATCTTTTTGTGGTCAGTGATCTTGACACCTGCGGTTGGATGGAGAACTTCACCATGCCCGATCAGACGATCGCACCAGCAGGTGAGCATCTCGTACAAATGCAGATGCCGATCGACTCACAGGCCTCCAAGGCTGACGGTGTTGCGCGCCTGGAGATCATCGCCGATCAGGCACTGCCAGGTTGGCGGGAGCGTACGACGCACCGGCTCGAGTCATTGGCCAACGCCCGCACCGGGGCCGTGGACTTTCCTGGTATGTCATGGCGAGATCGGCCGGCGATCGACCGCGGTGACGGCATCTACCTCGTGGGCGACCGTGTCGCCGCGCCGGGGCTGCTGAGCGAGGTCAGCCTGAACAGCGGCGTACGAGCGGCCCGGCTGGCACTGGCCTGAGTACGGTTGTTCTCGGTTGGGGGCGAGCACCGCGGGCCGCTACACTCTCACGGTGTTGCTCGGCGGCTGAACAAGCCGGACGAGCTCCCGCACCCGTGGCTCAACGGATAGAGCATCTGACTACGGATCAGAAGGTTGGGGGTTCGAATCCCTCCGGGTGCGCAAAGTGCCTCTGACCAGCGGAAACGCGGGCAGAGGCCAGTATCTTTCCCGAGGGCGACCGCCACAGAGCGCTCCGAAACCTTCTGACAAGTGCATCCGCACGAGAGTCAGGAGAGAAGATGCCGACGCCCAATCCACTGCTGTCCAGGCCGCTCGCCGCGGCCGATGCCTCGACGCTACGAGCGTTCGAGCGCCGGCTGCGGTCGGCGAAGAAGTCGGACAAGACCGTACAGAGCTACCTGGAGGCCGCCCGGCTACTGGCGGGTTGGCTGGATGGCCGCGTCGCCCTTGAGGAGGTCGAGCCTGCCGACATCGAGGACTTCATGATCTTCCTACTGGGCGCCCACGCCGCCAGCACCGCGGCGGTCCGGTTCAAGTCGCTGCAGCAGTTCTACGGCTGGCTGACCGCGAGGAGTGGATCGAGACCGCATCCGATGGCGCGGCTGCGACCACCGAAGCCGACCGAGAAGCCAGTACCGGTGCTGTCCGACGAGGAGCTCAAGGCGCTCATCGCCGCGTGCGCCGGCAAGGCGTTCGCCGACCGCCGCGACGAGGCCATCGTGCGGATGTTCGTCGACACCGGGATACGCGTGTCGGAGATGTGCGGGATCCGGCTCGACGAGTTGGACATGAGAGCCGACCAGGTCACCGTGCGCGGCAAGGGCGACCGGGTGCGCATCCTGCCTTTCGGGTCCAAGACCGGCACCGCGCTCGAGCGGTACCTGCGGCTGCGGGCCCGGCACAAGCTGGCCGGGCTGCCCTGGCTGTGGCCGGGCAGTCGCGGGCGTGAGATGACCCCCTCGGGGTCACGCAGATGCTCGAGCGGCGCGCCGGTCTCGCCGGGCTCGACCACGTCAACCCGCACATGTTCCGGCACACCGCGGCCTCGTACGCGATGGCCCAGGGCATGGGCGACGACGCCGCCATGCGGCTGTTCGGCTGGCGCTCGCGGACCATGCTGAACCGCTACGGCGCGGCGGTCGCCGACGAGCGGGCACGCGAGGCACACCGTCGGCTCTCTCCCGGCGACCGGCTCTGACTGCCCCTCCCCGGGACCGAAAGCGGTGATGCCCCGGGCAATCGCCAGAGATCCCAACGCGCCTTAGGTAAGAGAACCTTCACGCCAGCATGTCGCACTCTAGGAGCATCAGATGGCGGAGTTACCCGCGTCCGAGGTACGCCTCGCTGCCCAAATCAGAGCCCACCAGAGCTGGGCCAAGACTGTGAACCGCTCCGCCCGCACCGCCCCGGCTCGCGCTGCTCTCGAGCGGCGGTTCCTCGACCAGGCCGGCGGTGATCCGGTCCGCGCCGAACACCTCCGCACGGCCTACTACAAGCGGTTGGCGCTCCTGTCCGCCGTCAGCCGACGGCGTAACCGTGAGGGCCGCGCGGCCGCTGCCCGTGATGAGGTTGCGCCCTGACGGCGTCCCGCTTCGGGGGTTCGACTACAGCCCTTCTTCTGGGACCTTTGGTCCGAACTTGATCATCGCGACCATCGTCGGACCGACCACTCCTTCTCGGCCTCCCCGTTGACCAGCCGATCTTGGTCTTCGGGTCGGCGGTCCAGGGTGAGCGAAGCGAATCGCGCAGCGACGGCGTAGCCGCCCTTGACCGCCGGGCCGAAGACCAAACAATTAACAGGCGGGGAGGCCGAGGTTTCCGTTGTGTCTGGCCCGGTGACCGCCGAACACCAGGATCAACAGGTTGGGGCTACCATCCGGGTGCGGCCGGTCCACGGGGACCGGTGCCGGTCCGTAGCTCTGCTCGTACGACGGGCTGAGGTGTGTGGAGGCGGCGCCGCACGTCGGCGGCGGTCTGCTCCTGCCGACGGATGGTGGTCGCGGAGGCGGCGAGGCTGCTGCGGAAGAGGACCCTGTGCAGCATGTCGGCGGCAGTGAGCTCACCGATCTCGGCATGGAGGATGCCGTGGGGGTCGCCGTCGCCGCCGACCGGCAGGTAGAGGTGGTTGGCGGTCCGGCCGCGGCTGACCATCGTGTAGAGCTGCTCGCGGGTCATCAGCTCATCGACAAGGCCGTGGGTGGTGTCGGCGGTGACGCCTTGGGCGGTGTGAATGGTGGTCGCATACCCGAGCTCGACCGCCTCCCGCACATAACCAGCGGGCAGGGTGACCGATCTTGCCGGTGCGGCGATGAACCGCTCGCATGCCGCCGTCGGCGGTGAGGGCGGTGACGGTCCAGCGGTCGCCGTTGCGGACCCAGTCCCGGCCGGCGGTGAGGCGGCGGTCGTTGCGGCGGGTGATGATCAGGTCACCGACACTGGCCCGATTCCCGTCCGCCAGGTCGACTTCCAGCGCGGGCTGGTGGCCGGCGAGCCGTGCGGCGCGGGCGCGCTGGTTGAGGTCGGCGACCTGGCGGCGTGACGGCGCCAGCATCAGGGAGTCGAGGCCTTGCTCGTGATCATGTTGCCAGGCGGCCAGCAGCCGGTCAGGGACACCGGACGGGTCGCCGATCTTGATCCGGTCGCGGTGGGTGTAGAAGTCGATGGCCGCGGGGTCGCCGTCGCGGACCAGGAGGGTGGCGGCGGCTTCGTCGGGGTCGGCGAAGCGGTGCAGTTCGGTGAGCCGGACCGCCCCGTAGGTGCGCTGGAGGTCGGTGAGGATGCCGCCGGCGCCGATCGCTGCGAGCTGCTGGTCGTCGCCGACCAGGCACACCCGCCCACCGTGTTCGCAGGGTGTGGCCGATGGCGGTGTCCAGGGTGGGGGTGTCGGCCATCCCGGCCTCGTCGATCAACAGCAGCGTCTTCGGGCCGATCCGGTCGGCCCAGTCCGGCAAAGGCTGCCGGTGGTCGAGCGCCCAGGTGAGCCGGGCCAAGGTGTCGGCGGTGATGCCGGTGGCCTCGGCGAGCTGCGCCGCCGCGGCTGCGGAGGGGGCAAGCCCGAGGACGTGGCCGCCACCCGCGGTCCACATGTCGGCGAGCACCTTGAGGGCGGTGGTCTTGCCCGCCCCGGCCGGGGCGAGGACCAGCTGGACCCGGCGGCGGTCAGTGGCCACGGTCCGCACCATCTGCTGCTGCCCCGCATCCAGGACGGTGCCGGTCGCGTCCTTCTCGGCCAGGGCGAGGTCGACCGCTACGGGTTGCAGGGCCACCCCGTCGGTCAGAGCGGCGGCGTCCAGAACTCGCTGCTCAGCGGCGAGGATCCTGCTGGAGGTGTACTGGGTGCTGCCGGCGACGGTGAACACCGACGCCCCATCCCTACGCCGCGCCTCGATCGGCAGGTCGGCGGGATCATCGACTGGGGTGAGCCGGACCGACCGGGCGATCGCCTCCTCCATCACGGATGCGGCGACGTCCCGGAGGTCGGCGGGGTGGATGTCGGCGCCGCGCAGCTGCCGTTGTGTCTCGGCCCACAGATGCCAGAACTGCCAGGTCGCCCGATGCTCCTCCACTGCAGCGAGCACCCGATCCGCGGTCCGGGCCCGCCACACCGACGTGGCGGCCGGCATCGGAACCGCCGCCGGGTTCAGCACCTGATCGATCATCGCGTCAATCCGCCCCGGACCGCCGAGCGTGTCGACTGCCTCGGCGCGCCAGACGGCGCGCTGCTCGGCCAGGGTGCGGGGTTCGTGCTTGGCGTCGCGGGTCTCCAGGGTGGCCTGCTGCGCCAGCTGCAGCATCTCCACCCGGCCCGGCGGCCGACCATGATCCCGCGCGAACGCGGCGGCGAGCTCGGCGCGGCGGACATCGATCACCTGCCGCCGTCGCGACCACCGTTGGTTCAGCCGCGGATCAACGCCGACGATCTCCCGGACCGGCCGTTTCGAGCGGTCCCGGCCGGGCCGCTCGGCGAACCGCACCCCCAGGCTGGCGGTGAGGTGGTGCTCCAGCGCGGTGTTGTAGGTCTCCGAGGCGGCGACCTTCGCGGCGTGCAGCATGCGACCGTCGATCGACAACCACCGCCCGGCCAGGGTTTGCACCTTGTTCGCCACCGCGACATGGGTGTGCAGGTCCGGATCGCCGGCCCGGCTGTCGCGGTGGGTGAACGAGCAGGCGACCAACCCGGTGACATTCACCTGACGTACCCCGCCCGTACCCTCCCGGGTATACAACGCGTGATCCTCCAGGAAGCGCAAGCGCGGCCGCGACCGCAGCGTGATGGGCCTGCTCGATCTGCGCCGCGACCGGCGGGTCGGCGATCGCCCACAGCGTTGACACCGACTTCACCGGCGAGAACGTCAGGTCGTACCCCCCGACCGCCGCCGGCGCCGGCCGGGACCAGCGGGCCAGCGCCGACGCCAGCTCCAGGTCACCCTTCGGGTCACGTCCCTCCTGCTGGAGGAACCATTCCGCCGCCAGCTCCCCACGCAGACCGCGCCCGTACCTCCGCCGGCAGCGCGGCCTGGCGAGGCAGGCCCAGCGCGGTGTTGTGGGCGGCGAACCGATCCCGCAGCGCCGCCAGGAACGGCTGCTCCCTGGTCGACGGCCGGTACGGCACACCGAGCGCTGCGCCCACCGGCCCGGTGTTCGGCGAGCGGGTGGCGGCCCTCGGCGAACAGCAGCCGCATCTGCTCACCGGTCACCACATCCCCGACCTCGAGGCCGTCGATCCCGGCGAGGCCGCGGCCGACCCACCGGCCCGGTGTCTCACCACGCTCGGAGTAGTAGCTGGCCAGATCCGTCCGGCCCCGATGGGTCGCATCCAGCGCCGCCACCTGACGGATCAGATAGTCATAGCCATGGCCCGCCGACAACTTGTGCAGACTCATCGTCACACCAACCCAAAGGCGCCCGAGGACGCCCGGCGGTCACGTACCCCGCACACCGTGCACCAGGTGTGTTTGAACTCGGGAGTCGTCAGAATGATTGGGGGGTACGAACGGGTAGTCAGCGTCAAGCGAGCGTGGGACATGTGCCAGCTCAGCGATCCGGTAACAGCTGATCCGGTCATGTCTCGACGTCGCAACCGAGCTGATCGAAAGGTTGCTGAGGCCGCTTCAGGAGCGACTGCAAGGCGCGGGATCCGCTGCTTCAGTCGGTCTCTCTGCTCGCCGGGGCCATTGCCAAGACCGGTAACGGCCGCCGCGGCGACGACAGTGCCTTGCTCGGCCACAGCGCCCGGGAACGGCGGATTGCCGACCATCGCCAGCCTCGACGTACGGGGCCCTCGCCGGGGAGCTCGACACCCCCCGACCGCCCGGGCCCTGGTCTGGCTGTCCCGGCCCGGCGTCACCGCTCCCGTCCTCGCCCCACGGACCCTCGACCAGCTGACCGGCTCCCTTCCCGCGCTGGACGTTCGCATCGACGAGCACCACCAGCCGACTCGACGAGCTGTTCCCGGATCCTGGCGGCGAGGCCCCGACGCATACACCTGGCCCATGAGCAACGATTCCGCCATGACTCTGAATGCACCGCAACCGCAGTCTGGCCCGTCGACCAGGCACGGTCGCACTTGGATCGACCGGGACGTCGGGGTACGGATCGGCTACACCGTCGTCGAGGCCGGGGAGAACACGTCGCGCACCGTGCTGCTAATCCACGGCGCGCCGCAGACCGGGTATGCCTGGCGGAAGGTCGCGCCCTTGCTGGCTGAGGCCGGATATCGCGTGGTGGTGCCCGACTACCGCGGCGCCGGCGGGTCGACCAAACCCCGCGATGGCTATGACAAGTGGACCATGGCCGGTGATCTCCACCACCTCGTCCATTCTGAGCTCAGCCTCGACGGCCCGGTCTCGGTGGTCGGCCACGATCTGGGTTCCATGGTTGGTTTCGCCTACGCGCTTCGCTACCGAGACGACGTCGTCAGTCTCACCACGATGGAGGCTCCGCTGCCCGGGACCGACTACTACGAGCAGCGCAAGGTCGCCAGGAGCGCCTGGCACTTCGACTTCCATGCGAACCCCGACATTGCCGTCTACCTCACCCACGGCCGCGAACGCTGGTACATCACCCGGTTCTTCGACGACCTCACCTTCCAGCCCGACGCCATCACCAACGCAGACGTCGACGCCTACGCGCGGGCCTTCGAGGCCCCAGGGGCTATGCGGGCTCTCTGCGAGATCTACCGTGAGCTAGACCACGACGCCGAGATCCACCGCGCCGACATCGCCGCTCACGGCAAGCTGACCGTGCCCGTGCTCGCCTCCGGTGGCGGCACGCAGACCCTCGCCGTGAACTATCGAGCCATGTGCGAGGAGATCGCTGACAACGTCATCGGACAGCTGGTGCCCGACGCCGGCCACTGGATCGCAGAGGAGAACCCGGAGTACTTCGGCCGGATGTTCCTCGACTTCGACGCCGCCGCCCGCCAGTAATCGCGATGATCGCACCGATCGTCGGTGGGCCGCTGCCCGCCAGCCTGGACAAGGCGGCCGAGGTCGGCTGGGGAGAAGGTACTTGACCGTAGTCCCGCTGGGTGAGCTCCGGTGCGAGTGGCGTACCTTCTGGCTACCGTGGTGGGTCGTTGCCGTCAGAGGAGCTGGAGCAGGTCCCGAGCTTGCCGGGGATCAGCGACCGGGCGGCTGTGCGCGTGGGCGACGTCGACTAGCCGACGGACCAGGTCGGCGTTGGTTGGCAGCCCAAGGTCGCGATACGGGTCGTCACCGAGACCGATGCTGACGTGGCCGCCGTGCGTGATGGCCCACTCGGCCATCTGAAGGCCCTGTCCGTCGCGGACGTGGATGGTCCAGTGTTCACCGCTGGGGATCTGCTCGACGAACGCCGCGGCCATGGTTGGCGTCGCCGGGGGGCCACGGGGTGTGGCGTCGCCGGTGAAGCCGAGCTGCCAGTAGGTGGGTGAGGGCAAGCTCCCTTGTTCCCTTAGCCGCAGGGCACTGCGCACGGCGCCGGGGCTCCAGACCACCGCGAGGACGCGGACCTGTTCTCGGCGCAAGGCGTCGAGCAGTTCCACGAGGTAGCCGGTGGTGTTGAGCAGCACCTGGTCGTCGGTGACAAAGTGTCGAGAGCTGGTCCCAGGCGTCGTGGATGAAGGCGCCGATGTCGACGGGCACGATGTCGACGCGGCTGGTCGGGTCGGCGTTCAGGGCGACGACGGTCCGCAGCCGCGAGGCGGCGTCGCCCTGGGTGCTGGTGAAACCGAGGGTCGAGTGCAGAAGTAGCCCAGTGGCTCGGAGCCCGCGGGCGACGGCGCGGTGTATGTCAGCGCCGAGACGCGCAGGAACCAACCACTCGGCACAAGCGAATGGACATACGTCGCCACGCCCCCTGAAGGTCCGGGCAGTCCGGGATGGGCTCCGTGGGTCGACGGCTACGTGCGCCTCTTCAGCGGGTCTGGTATCGGCTGCGCCTCACAGGACCTCGGTGTGCTCGCGGACGACGGCACCGGCTACATCTCACTCGGCGACGGGGAGGACCAGAACGGTCAGACCACTTGGTTCATTGCGCAAGGCTCGGGTACGACCGAGTCCTACGCTGTCAGGTGCCAAGGAAGTGGGGGCCTGTGGTCGACGTGGTCCGAGCCGACGGTCGTCTCCCTGCCCTGACAGTTGTTGCCGGCTGGCATCGCGGGCAGATGCGGTTGTCCAAGCGCTCGTCGGCGCAAGCAGTTCGATCGTGAGGGAAGTTCCAGCGGCACCTCCCGCCGCGAGACACTCATAGAGCGACTTCGGCCCATCGCCGCGGGCAACCAGATCCGGGCGCTCATCGCGGGGCCTACACCGCCATCGCCACCAGCGCGACGGCGGGCAGCACGGACGACGCCACGGTGCCGCGCACGCTGCCGCCGTGGGGACGCCAGTAGCCGAGGAGGTCGGCGACACCCATGGCGAGCGACGAGAGCAGCATGTAGGCGAGGGCCGTGACCACCACCGCCGTGCCGACGGTCTCGTCACCGCGGTTGACGATCCACAGGCCGACCAGGCCGCCGATGCCGGCGAGGGCGTTGCGCACGCCGATGCAGAACGACCACAGGTGGACATTGGCGATGCCGTGGGGCTCGATGCCGAGGAAGTGCTGCACCCATGGCCGGTCGACGAGGAACGCCTCGAACGGGAAGACCGCGATCAGGACGACCGCCGCCACGGCGGTGCAGACCTGCGCGAGGACGTCCATCTCAGGCGGCCGGCCGTGCCTCGACGAGCGAGATCGGCGAGATGGTCGGCACGACGCGCGTCAGCGCGAACCCGGCGCGGCCCAGCAGGGCCGCGTACTCCTCCTCGGTTCGCTCGCGACCACCCACGAACAGCAGCATGTCGAGGTCGAGGTTCTTGGCGAAGTCGGGCCCGCCGCCCGGCGGCACGACGCTCTCCATGAGCAGCAAGGTGGCGTCGTCGGGCATGTCGCGGCGCACCGTGTCCAGGACGGCGAGCGCCTGGTCGTCGTCGAAGTCGTGCAGGACGCGGCGCAGCACGTAGAGGTCACCGTCCCTCGGCACCTGGTCGAAGAAGGACCCGCCCTCGAGGCGGCACCGGGCCAGCACGCCGGCCTCGCGCAGCCGCTCCTCAGCGTCACGCAGTAGCGACTCCTGCTCCAGCAGCACGCCTCGGCGCCCGGGGCGACGTCGAGCATCGAGGCGAGCAGCTGGCCGTGCCCGCCGCCGACATCGACGATCCGCCGGAAGGGGGTGAAGTCGTACGCTGCAGCGACCGTGGGCCAGTCGAGAGCGGTGAGCCGCGACATCGCCTCGTTGAAGGTGGCGGCGTAGTCGGGGTCGCGGTCGAGCAGGCTCCCACATCGACACACCGTGCACGGCCTCGGCCTGCGCCTCCCCGGTGGTGACCGACTCGGGCAGCCGGTGCCACACCGACTGGTAGCGCGGGTCGCCGATCATCAGCACGACCGCGCGCATGGAGTCGCGCGCGTCGGACCGCAGGGAGCGCCCGAGGGCGGTCAGCGTGAACCAGTCGCCGTCCTGGCGCAGCAGACCGCGAGCCGGCAGCGGCCCGCAGCAGACGGTAGGTCGCGTCGGGGTGCGTGCCCAGCTCGGCGGCCACGTCCGCGGCGGTGCGAGGCGCCGCCGGCGAGCACGTCGGCCACGCCCAGCCTCGCGACGGCGTACACCGTGTTGGCCTCGATCAGCCCGGACACCAGCTCGAGCACGGCGACCGGTGGCGGGACCATCCGCCGGGTCAGGCCCTGAATGGCGGTCCGGACGCTCGCGGCGGCGCGGGCGACCCGGACGGGAGGAAGTCTGGTCATGGAGCGCCCCTCTATGATCGTCAGGGATACTGACCATAATGGTCAGTTGGGCTGACTACGTCAAGGGGAGCGATGGACCTCGCCACACTGATGTTCGTCTCTTACCGCGCGATGGACGAACGGGTACGGCAGGCGATGCGCGATGCCGGCTACGACGTCACGGTCGCGCAGGCGCGTCTCGCGCAGCGGATCGCCGAGGACGGCACCCGCCTCACCGAGCTCGCGGACCGCGCGGAGGTGACCAAGCAGACCGCGAGCCTGCTGGTCGCGGCCCTGGAGCGGGAGGGTTTCGTCGAGCGGGTGCCCGACCCTGATGACGGCCGCGCGCGTCTCATCCGGCTCTCCTCCCGGGGACGTGAGGCGGCGCAGCGGGCGATGGAGGTCGTCATCGGCGTCGAGCGGGAGTGGACCGAGCACCTCGGACCGGAGCTCGCCGACTGCCTGCGCGAGGCGCTGGTCCGGCTGCGCGAGGTGACCGACCCCTACTCCTGAGGCCGGCCCGCACAGCGGCGTCGAGCGGCGGCCCGACGGAGGAAAACGGACACGGAAAGGGCGAGTGCTGACCAAGGGGGCCTGGAGTTCCTCACCAGCACGAACGGGGGCACCGTCAGCAGCAAGTGAGCACCGCCTCCCAGCGCGTGGTCGTGTCGCCTCAACCTCGGCGGCACGACCACCCGCGTGTGCGCCGGCCTCAGCCCCACGCGTGCACGGCAACGCCACTGCGAGTGGGGGCTGCAGTGCCGTTCATCCGGAACCGCACGGGCTACCTGAACCTTGCGGTGTAGGTCGTGGCGGCGACCGGGGCGACGACCGTGTGCACCTGGGCACCGCCGTCGGACCAGGACGCGAAGGCGTACTTCTTGCTACGCCCAGGACGGCGCGCTCCCTGCTGGTCGCCGAAGGGTGGGACCCGTACGAGGCCACCCTGTAATCCGTGCAACCCCGGTCGCTGCTCTCCGGTCAGGGACTGACCGGAAGGCACTGCCGACATGATCACCCCTATGCGGCGATGTACCCCCACCTGTACTATGAAAATGATCATGAGGCGAGCGGCGTCAGCCAATACCTTCTAACTCGCCGCACAGCGCTCGCTGTTTCGCAGCGTGACAAGGACTTATGCACAGCGGATACCCTGAGTATTGCTATAAGCCTCTGACTAGCGGAAACGCTGGTTGGAGGCCTTTGTTTTGCCCGTTGGGATACTTGCACAGCGCTACATTAGCATCTAACCTTCGGCTCATACCACCACCTAACCCGCTCCTGTCCAGGCCATTGTCAGAGGCCGATGAGGCAGTTCTGCGCGCCTTCGCCCGCCGGCTCGCCTCGGTAGGCAAGTCTGAGCGGACCATTCAGAGCTACGTCGAAGCTGCTCGGCTGCTCGCAGGATTCTTGGATGGGCGGGCGACGCTCGAGGAGGCCAGGTCCTCTGACATCGAGGACTTCATGATCTACCTGATCAGCGACGAACAGCCCGACCACAGCATCAGTGCGGTTCAAAAGCCTGCAGCAGTTCTACGGCTGGCTGGTCCGCGAGGAGTGGATCGATACGCAACCCGATGGCTGGACTGCGGCCACCCAAGCCAACTGAGAAACCTGTGCCGGTTCTGTCTGATGACGACCTGCGGTCACTGATCGCCGCATGTCAGGGCAAGGAGTTTGCCGACCGGCGTGACGAGGCAATGGTCAGGTTGTTCATTGACACCGGTATGCGGGTTGCGGAGATGTGCGGGATAACCCTCACCGACCTTGACATGCGCGCCGATGAGGTGACCGTGCATGGCAAGGGCGACAGGATCCGGATTCTGCCGTTCGGTGCAAAGACCGGCACGTCGCTGGAGCGCTATCTACGGCTGCGTGCCAAGCACAAGCTGGCCAAACTGCCCGAACTGTGGCTCGGAAGCCGCGGCAAGGCCATGACTCCGAGCGGTGTCACCCAGATGCTGGAGCGGCGCGCAGCGATTGCCGGGATTGCTCATCTCAACCCGCACATGTTCCGCCACGCAGCGGCGTCGTACGCCATGGAACACGGCATGGGCGACGACGCCGTTATGCGGCTGTTCGGCTGGCGCACACGAACCATGCTCAACCGCTACGGGGCGGCTGTGGCCGACGAGCGAGCCCGCGCCGCGCACCGGCGTCTCGCCCCGGGCGATCGGCTATGAAGGACCGGGACGACAACGTCAGCTGAACGGCTCGCCATTCGCCTGGAGACCCCGCTGGCGAGCGCCGGGAATGCCCCAGGGTGTAATCTCGGCGGGCTTATCACTGGGAAAGCGATCCCGAAGGAGCATGCGGACACGATCACCAGGCCGGCCACGGAACGTCAGCTTCATGCCGGCCGCGTCGCCGCGCTGGAATGCCGCCCTTACTTCGTCGATATCTTGTTGCTCGAGTCGGACGAAGGCCACCGTGCTGAGATTTGGCAGCACAACCTGCTGCCCGAGGATCGTGATCTCGGCATATTCAGCTTCTTGCATCATCCAGCGCAGTTCGGTTGTGAGTACCTCGCTGAATCCGGCGTCCCGGCCGCTAAGCGTCAGGTTGACGTCCGCAAAGGACGGATGTGCAACGCAATGCCCCTCAAGCATGAGACGCACGTTCCGTATCATGATGCGTTCTTCATCGAAGAGCTCGCTGGGGTAGCGAAACCTTGCTCCTGTGCCGGCTTCGATCACCATGAGATCTTCCAGCAATGAGCGGATGGATTCGAAACCTGTCACCAGATCGTTCTGCCCCATACGGTCTTCGACTTCAAGTACAGCGATCTGTTTGCCCATGGCGTGGATTTCGAGCGATGAGGCCGCCGCAAACTGGACCATGAAGTCAGCGACCGCAAAAGCGTCGCTGATGGCTGCACCGGTGAAGTCGTGAGTACTGAAGTGGGTATTGCCACGACCAAGATTGTCGTGAGGGTGACGGAAGGTCAGATCCAGCAGGGTTCCAACGCTCATCCGCAGTGTGAAGCCCTTCATGCCCTCTACGTAACGCTGGATGCTGGCCAGGTAGACGCCTAGCTGTTTCCCGACCTTGTCGCGCAGTACGAACTCGGCGGGCTTGAAGTCCTCGGGCTTGGCATCCGCGGGACGTATTTCCAGACTGTCAAGGTCGCCTTCCCACGCAACGAGCCGTGGGCCGGTGATCTTGAAATCCTTGACAGCATCCCCAGGCAAGATGATCGGCTGTATATATCCAAATGCGTTGGCGTTCTCAAGGTCGTGTGCCTCCGGGCTGTCGACCGGTACCGCCATGGTGAATGAGATGTTGATTGGAGAACGCTGCACGGCGTTTGGATCCTTGGGCCTAAGGACCTGAGTGATCTTGCCGTCAACCACATGGATGTCCAGCCAGCCCCAGTTGGGGTCGGCCATGCCGAGGGAGTCTTCGATGGCGACCACCTTAGGTGGGGATCATGCTTCGCCGAGTGATCACAGTGTTTCGACCAGTTCGACCACGTCGCGTGATCGATCGGCTCCCTGAGCAGTCGCATCAGTGCCAGCGGCCTGCTGGAGCAACCGGTAGAACAGCAGCCCCCGGGCACGGGAGGTGCGCCGGTTGAAGCGGAAGGTGAACTGAGCAGCCGGCCATGCGGTCAACCGCATAGCGGGTGTGCTTGTCGACACCGCCATACAGTGATTGCGTCGGTTGTCATGCTGGGATTCGCTCCGCTGTTAGGGCTGATCTGACGGACAGGCGAACCGGCCGGGCCGAGCGACAGGTCTGTGACGGGCTTCTATTCCAAGCTCCTATCCGGTCAGATCCGTCTGGCCGGTGCGCGCCCTATAGTACGTTGCGCGCGAGATGCCAAGCGTGCGGCAGATTCCACGTACTGAATTAGTTCGATCCGCAGCCAACGTCCGCAACTGCCCGACCTTGTCCAGACTCAACTTCCGCGGGCGGCCACCGCGCCGGCCCCGAGCTCGGGCAGCCGCTACGCCCGCCACCGTGCGCTCGCGGACCAAGTCCCGTTCAAACTCCGCCAACGCCCCGAAGAAGTGAAAGACGAGATTGCCGCCGCTCGTTGTCGTGTCCAGCTGCTCCTGCAGGCTTCGGAAGTTGATCCCCCGCTGCTTCAGGTCCGTTGCGGTTTGGATGAGGTGCGAGAGTGAGCGGCCGAGTCGATCAAGGCGCCAGACTACGAGAGTGTCCCCGGAGCGGGCAAACTGAATCGCCTCAGTCAGGCCAAGCCGATCGGTACGACTCCCTGAAGCTGTGTCGGTGAAAATCCTCTCACCGCCGGCGGCCTTCAGTGCGTCCTGCTGCAATGCGAGGGTTTGATCGAGGGTGGATACACGCGCGTAGCCGATATTCATAACATCTAGAAGATGGCAAGCTGGCCGCTCTTCTTCTGCTCCTTGCGTTTGTAATGTAGCCCAAGGACGGCTTTCCACATAACTCGCGTAAGATGGAATACGCGGTCAATTTCTTCCTCAGTTGGTACTCGGTCAAATTCGCTATGAAGCGCTACTGCGATCTTTGCTTTAAGCAGCCGCTGTTTCTTGTCTTGCCTTTCCATATGTGCTATGTATTTGTCTCACATTCCGTCGCATTTGTCAAGATATGAGACGCTGATTGTGAGACGGGTTTAGAGACAGTGTTGCATGGTTGCGAATGCAGCAACGGACACGAATGCAATCACGTCTCATAAACGGTCCTTTCTGAGACACGGCAATCGAATGCTGATGCAACCGCTCGCTGAACGCAGTCGCTACTAAAACGGACCTGCGGCGACGTCGCTCACCTAGCCAGGCTAATCTTTCCGCACGATACCGGTAATCGATGCAACGACGAGTATTGCAAATCCCCAGGACGCCAGCTTCAAAAGTATAAATGAAGTTATCCAGATCCAATCGTCCCACCTGCTTGGTGCGGCATACCACTGAGCAGCAATGCCTAAGAGGGAAAACGGCAACAACGAATCAAGCGAAAATGCGGCTGCTTGCGCCCAGGTGTCGATAGTTTCAGCAGGGTTTGCTTTCAGGTGCACGAAGGCGCCGTGATAACGAAGCAGAGCTGTACTGCACACCACCGAAGCGAGGAGCCAAATGAAACTCAGACCCGGACTGTAACCGTATCTGGCAAAGACTGCAAAGGAGCGTCTCCGGAGCCCTTCAGCGGTACTAATTGGAGTTTGTTCAGTGAGTCGCGTTTGTAGTGAAATCAATATCTTACGTTTTAGTGCCAAGTTGTGTGAGACCTCGTCGCTATTCGCGAGATGCCGATAGGCCTGTGCGCTAACGGGATCACAGTTTAGCTTTTCCAATAGTGCTGCCGGTGTTGCCATCAGCCCTAGCCGCTCGTATTTGAATCCAGTAAGATCCATATTGATAGTTCGAAGTTCATCGTCCCGTGTTGCGAAGTTTCGACACTCGGCGTTCTGGAGTCGAAGGGTTCCGTCGAGTCTTAACGGACCAGTCGACTTTGTGTACAAATAGAGACTCGAACCGATCGAAGCGCCTGCAAGATCTACGCCATTACCTGCATCAGCCCCCTGTTCATCTTAATCGATTGGCGCGATCGAACAATCGCTCCCTGAAGTCGTAGATTTCTCTCTATCGTAGAACCGACAGCATAAATACCCCCATTGATGATCGCGCGATTCAGGAAAAGGTCGCCCAGTGAAGCTCTGTAGATGTCCAATGCGGCAACATCTGGTAGGTCTTCCGGCGCCCCAAGTTCACAACCGACTAGTGACAATCCACCACTGACCTTAATGCCGAGGGCACGTATCCCTTGCCAGGATTTGAAGGCGTGATTGAGTGCGAGGGCACCATCAATATTGGCATATCGCGCATCAACAGCATTGACCATGCTGCCGCCAAAGTTTACAACGCCTCGAAAATTCGAGTGGTGCAGGATTAGGTCCCCCTGAACGAGGCAGTCTCTCAGTTCCAGGCGTCCGCGCCAGTCAACGAGTGCCAAATCGATGTCCCCGTCTATCACAAATCCCTGCAGACGAATCTGAGGGCGGCTGGATAGGTTCGTGGCCTCTTCAAGCAGCTCTGCTATGAAAGCCCCCTGTATCAAGATATCTAGTTCGGGCGTTTTCGGCCTGTGGTCTCCTGTCGAAAACAGGGCGCCCCGCTGGATGGCTGACAAGATATTGCGCCTAAGACGGCGATTCTTGACCCGAGTCAAATCATCTCCCCTATGCACGAGGTTACGAGCGAGAGCAACTCATCCAGGCATTCGGCATGAGCGACGTGACGTTGCAACCGATTCCCCGACCGCGCGGCCGGGCCTTTCAAACTATGGCAAACCTTAGCGCCTAGAACAGCATCAAGATGAGCGGGCTGAACTGATCATTGAGCACGCCGCGTCATGGATAGCCTAAAGGCAGCCCGGATATGCGGAGTTCCGGGGGCAATTGGGGATGCTCTGGCAGAAGCCCATCCCCGTCCGGCGGAGCCGCGTCTGGACATGGGATGAAGGCTGCCCCGAGGTACCGGAAACCGTCATATCAAATCTGTCTGCCACTTCAGTCCAGACGGCAAACGCAGGTTCCGCGGAGGCGCGTTCTGCCTCCGTTGGGGTCGAAGTCATCTGAGTCACATACCATTATTCATTCACCAAAGCACCACGCAGAGTGACGTCTTGGTACAGTTCGGGAAACTGCTCAAGAACGATATTGTCCTTACTCGCAGCCGCCAATAGCGCGACTGCGTAGTGAGGTATCTCATCGGGCGCAAATCCAATGCCGGCGGCATAAGCTTCAAGCCTCGATTGGCAATTTGAGTTGTCTAGCCAAGCACTAAGAGCATCCGGCGTAGAGAGCTGCGCATAATGCAATACCTCGACGCATCGGGCTTCGCTGTTCCGGGCGAATGGATTCCCTTCCGCCTCAGCACGCCGCCATCCGCGGCCACTCGAGCGTGAAACCTCGAAATATGCAATTAAACGGGCGGCGTCAAACGACTGCTTCAGCTCTTTTAACGACTGATACTTTTCCTTGTGCTCATCAATCAGATCCCTCCGAAAGGATCGCATAAGCATGAACTCTCGTTCGAGAATTTCGAGGGTGCCAGCGACAGCCGAGAAGCGACGCCGGAAATCATCCGGATACCGAATTCCGCTTTTGTAAACGACTTCATGTTCGATCTCCGCCCATGCATGCTCAAAGATCGTACGCACTTGCACTTCTACGCCAAGGCTTGGCTCCCGAGGTAAGCCACGAATATCCAGTACTTCAACAGGAAGCTTGGCGACGATGTGAATGGAACGATACCCGAACTCCCTTGTCGCAAGCGTCTTACCTTTATCGATCGAGTGTGCTTCGTCGATGTCTACGAGCGCGTGCCGCACAAGCGATGCTGCGGGCTCTACCTCATCCAAATACTGAACAATCACTCGCGCGCCCACCAAATCTGTGACTTCCTCTCTTGGACTCACATACCCCTTGCGGCGTACTTTCTCCATGAGAGTGAGAGGATCCTTAGACCGAGCGAATACCGCATGTACTGGAATGCCAGCGTCGGTAAGGCGTTCCTCTAGGTAGTCGTGCGCTGTGTCGGCAAGTGCCTTGCAAAAAGGAAGATTGCTCGCGTACCACTCTCGGAACTCTCTATGGGTCTGCCTCAGTGACTTGTCTGCTTCGTCACTCATGGGTGAGGAGTCTCGATATAATTTCAATGCGGGTCTGCCGAGGACGAATATTGTCAGTCTGACGGCTAGCGGCTGTAAGATATCGGGCGGCGAGCCTGATCGGCTCTTCCTTAGCACACTCACGCTGGAAGTTCATCAAGGCTTTGTTCGCTTTAGACGCGTCTAGATCGTCGAGAGTGTAGCCGCCGGCTGCCACCTCATCGAGTCCTCCTACGAGAGAATAGTATTCCACAGGTCTGCGAAATCGTGAGGTACTGAGGTTCGGCAAAGCCTTGTCTAGCCAGTCTTGATACCGGCGGAAACGAGCCTCTAACTCGGCGCCCTCAGGAAATTCCGTGCGATAGTTGGCGTACCAAATACCGATTGAGCCCTTCTTGTCTTGAGCTCCTTCAGCAAGGAGGATGGCCAGTTCAGCGGCAAGCTCAAAGTTGCGCATCCTCCTTATCTGAGTCGCAGTTAAGATTCTCCGCTCGGTCCAGTAGTCCCAGTTGCCGATCCCTGTAATAAAGTCTGCGAATGCTCCATGCTCCTTTGCGTGGCGAATCTCTTGAGCGTTAAGGGACACGACGAAACGGTTCAGACGAACAAAGATATCCTCGATGTCTTCGCGTGTGTACCCGGACAGCTCCTCAACGACGAAGTCGTAATCGAGGATTTGCTCTCGGTCCTTCTCTGACAAGTCCCTAAATTGAAGTCCCGCACGGCTTAACCCCGCCTCTTCAGCGAGCCGGAAGCGATTCTGCAGAAAGTCAAACACGGCCCTAAGCCTCTGCTGGCCATCTATGACCTCATAGGAGGGGCGTCCTGCACTACCACTCGCTCGTCGTTGCATCAGGAGCGGAGGAATAGGTCGATTCTTGAGTATCGAGTCGATAAGGTATGCCTTGGCCGCTCGCGGCCATACGCTATTCCGTTGATACTCAGGCGCCAGATCAAGCTGTCCACTTTGGTACAACTGCCTGAGAAGGCTGACATCCTTTGTGGTGGTGCGCCTGTTTGCCACGAGCTTCCTTCAATGCGGGTAGGTAGGCCCTGCCGAGGACGATCCACGCTAGCCGACCTAGACCAGCCAAGAAAAGTCAGGTGGTCATTCTGGGCTTCATCGTCGACGCGTTCGAACTGGGTTTGTAACCAGTCCCAATCTCATGCGCTTACCTGGCGGTCAAAACGGCAAGTCGCTCATCGTGGTTTCGAGCACTGCTGAATGCAACGCACGAGACCGGCTTGCCTGGCTACCTCTTTGAGTCCAGGGCGAGATGCGTCCTGTGGCGACCGCTAAGCCGAGCGGAGGACCTCCTGCCTGAGATGAGACGGCCAGCTGGCACCCTCGACCCAGTTCCATCACAAAGAGCGTGCCGACCCAGCGGGCGACAGCTGAGACGACACGCCTTGTGCGGCAGGCTCAGATCGAGGCCTCCTCCGGCACGGTCTCACCCGAGGGCTGACCAGCAACGCGATGCACATTGGCCTCAGCCCACCGGAGCGAGGGGCCGACCTCGTCAACGACGACCTCAAGCTTGTGCACTTCATGGCCGGCGCTTTGGCCCTTAGTCGGGGTAAAGACACGGGTCTCAACCCGACCGGTCACGATCACGCGGTCACCCTTGTGCAGCGACTTGGCGACGTTGACTGCCTGGTCGCCCCAGACGCTGGCGTCAAGGAAGGTCGTGGTGCCATCAACCCAGGCACCGTGCTCACGCCGGCGCGGCGTGACGGCGAGAGTCAGCCGGGCAACAGACTGGCCATTCTCGGTAGTCCGCAGTTCAGGATCGCGAGTGAGGTTGGCGGCTGTGTAGAACGGGATCTCGTTCATTGGTGGAATCCTTCGGTTCTGTCGGGCGTCTTCTGGTTCGCCCTGGTTGATACCTCCCGCTTGCTCACTCGGTGCAAAGCGCACCTTGGTGCGCTCAGCCAACAGGGTCGGGGTGGGCGCCGGGTGTGGTGAGTGAATCGGCCAGCCAGGTGGCGGCCTCGGCAAGGGTGTTCCCCTGGAGAGAGTGTTCGGGGGTGGCGCCGCTGCCGCCCACGTAGACGGTCATGTGAGGTGCTTCCTCGCGAAGGGCCTGGACGATTTCACCCGCGGCTTGGGCGTCGACGGGTCTGGGGGCACCGATCACGACGGCATCGGGGTGGATCGTGTGGACGGCCTGGACCCAGCTGGCGACGGGCAGGTCCGGGCCGAGGTAGGTGACACGGAGGCCCGCCCGTCGCAGCATGGTTGCGAAGGCCAGGGTCGTGATCTCATGCGTGGCGCCGGGGGCGAGTCCTGTGATGACGCGGCTGCCGCCACGGGCGTGCCCGGCGGCGGCGAAAGCGGCGGCGAGCCGGCGCATCAAGGCGGCGCTGATGAAGTGTTCCTGGGCGATGTCGAGTTGTTCGGTCACCCAGGCCTGTCCGACGGTCACCAGGGCCGGCATGAGCCACTCATCGATCACGTACTCGAACCCCGCCGCCGCGAAGGCGGCGTCCAGGATGGCCTCAAGCGCACGGGAGTCATAGCCGAGCGCGGCCGCAATGAGCTCTGAGTGGTCGGGCAGCCCTCCGCGTGCCCCGACGGTGAGGCGGTTCTGACTTGACGGTGTGACCCTGCCAGATCGGATCTGTTCAGCGGCCTGGGCGGGTTGCATGCCGCCCGCGACAAGGTCCGCCATCGCTTGAAGAGTGTCGAGGTCGTCGTCGTCGTAGAGGCGGTAGCCGCCTTCGGTGCGGGTGGGATGCACGATGCCGTAACGCTGTTCCCAGCCGCGCAGAGTTCCCGGCGCCAGCCCGAGTTGCTGCGAGACCCATTTGACCGTGTGCATGCGACCCCTTCCATGAACATTCTACAAACCTTGCGCACACGTTTGACATAGCGACACGGTTGCGCACAATCATTACACAAACTTTCCAAGAAAGGTTCTGATCATGAATGGCAATCCCGGTGCGACCAAGGCGGCAAGCGCTGACATCGTCGACACCGCCTTCGGTGCGGGTGCCCTCACCACACTGACTGCGGCGCTCACGGCTGCCGGGCTGACCGAGACCCTCAAGGGCCCCGGTCCGCTCACAGTGTTCGCGCCCACCAATGAAGCCTTCGGGCTGCTTCCCTCCGGGGCCATCGACAATCTCCTCCAGGATCCTTTCGGCCAACTGACCGAGACTCTGAAGTACCACGTGGTGCCCGGGGAGGTGATGGCAGCCGATCTGGTCAACGGTCAGGCGTTGATGACCGTCCACGGTTCCGAACTCACCGTGCAGGTAACCGGCGACCAGGTGACCCTGGTGGACGCAGCCGGGAACAGCGCCAACGTCATCACCGGCGACGTCGCAGCCAGTAACGGCGTCATCCACATCATTGACGCAGTGCTGCTCCCCACCGCGTCGCCGGCCGCCCAAGAGATCGCGGCCACGCCCACCCAGGCCGGCCAGGACGCTCAGCATAGGTCCGACAGTTCCGCCTCGATGGGCACGCATTTCGCCCCTGAAAGCGTCCCCAGGCAGCGACAGACAGCGAAGACATCTGTGCGGGTACTGGTGGGCCTCACTTATGTGGCGATGATCGCAGTGAACGCGCTCGCCAACATCCTGCCCATCAACGGGCGCAACACCGGCGAGATCTCCGACTCCTACGAGAACCTGTTTGCCCCGGCCGGGTTGACGTTCTCCATCTGGGGCGTCATCTACCTCCTGCTCGGGACGCATGTGCTGTACCAACTCGGACTTTTCCGTGGCGCGGAACTCGATGACGGCCCCCGCCTCGGGGGCGGCGCGAGGGTCGGCGCGGACGAGGTCTCTCCTCGAGCGGACCTGCTGCAGCGAGTGGGGGTGCTGTTCTCAGTGTCGTCGCTGGTCAACGTCGCCTGGATCTTCTCCTGGCACTACGACCTCATCCTGGTGTCCACACTGCTACTGGCCACGATGCTGGTGCTCCTCATCCTGATCACCCGGACGATCATGGGCGCGGAGCTCTCCACCCTTGACCGGCTGTTCGTGCGGCTCCCGTTCAGCGTCTACTTCGGCTGGATCACTGTCGCCACGATTGCGAACGTCACCGTGTGGCTGGTGAGCATCGGCTGGGACGGCTTCGGGATTGCCGAATCCACCTGGGCAGTGATCATCATGTCCGTCGGTGTGATCATCGGCACCGCCGTCATCCTTAAGGACCGAGACGTCGCGTACGGCCTCGTCCTTGCCTGGGCGTACTTCGGCATCTGGATAAAGCACACCTCAGAGTCGGGCTTCAACGGTGCGTACCCGGTGGTCATCGCCACCGCGCTTCTTGGTGTCGCCGCGTTCATCGTGGCTGGGGCGGTGGCGACCCTGCCGCGCCGGGCCAACCACTGAGCCAGCGCCCGGTCCGGCCGGGTGCCAACTCCAACATTCAACAAACCTTAGACAAAGACTTGACAATGGCTCCGTAACATTACACAATCATTGTACAAACATTCTCAGAAGGAGAACCAAGATGAACCGCAAGTTCGCCGCCGCCGGCGCCGCCCTCAGCCTCACGATCCTGTTGGGTGCGTGCAGCACCGCAGCCCCGGCCTCAACCCCGGCTGCCCCGATGAGCGCCAGCTCGTCGCCCACCGCGAGCTCGACAGCCATGTCGGAATCGGACATTGTCGAGACCGCCGCCGCCGCTGGTGACTTCAAGACCCTGACGGCAGCCCTCAAGGCTGCGGGTCTCGACGAGACCCTGAAGGGCCCGGGGCCTTTCACGGTGTTCGCACCGACCGATGCCGCGTTCGCAAAGCTTCCTGAGGGCACGGTGGAAACACTGTTGAAGGATCCCAAGGGCCAGTTGGCGGAGATCCTCAAGTATCACGTGGTGGCCGGCGAGGTCATGGCCGCCGATGTGGCCAAGATGGACGGCCAGAAGGTCAAGACCGTCCAGGGGGCTGAACTGACCGTGGAGGTGTCCGGCGACAAGGTTGTTCTGGTGGACGCGGCCGGCAACCGGGTCAACGTGATAAAGACCGACATCACCGCCAGCAACGGGGTCATCCACGTCATCGACGCCGTTCTAATTCCCACCAAGAAGTAGTCCACACCCGCTCCGTCCATCAGCGACCCCCGGCCAATCAGGGCCGGGGGTCGCTGACTGTCGTGTCCACTCACGATCGTGAACGTCGCTGTTGCCACGTGGCTCGGAGCGTGGCGCTCACACATTCTTAGGTCGAGTGGCCGATGTCCCGGGGCGCATCTCCCCGGCCTGACGAACGGCCCCGCTGAGCGACCGCTAACGAACCGGCAACGGCAAGCCATCTGCGATGGATCCGCTTTCCGGAGGTTCACCGGGGCCGACGGCTTGCTGCTGATCGGACTGGCCGGTTCTTTCTCGCCGGGCGCCAGATCGTCGACGTTTGGCCCGCATTCCTCCGTACTGAATTCACATTTGACATTTGACGCAGTGGTTTGGGACGACTCTGACCATCGGATCTATTTCTTTAAAGAAGGGGACTATATAGGAGTCTTTGCCACTGGCATCCGGGCCGTAGGCACTAATAAGATCAATGGCGACTGGATGCCGTTCCCGACGCCTTGATCGGGCTTGATTCTCACATAGTGATCGTCCACTCCTCTCGACGAATACCGCGGGCTGGACGGACGTGATGTTGAGCATTAAGAACGGACCTCATGGCTCGAACGACCAAAGCGAAATTTGGAGGAACGCGAGTCTGGCTGCCTCGGTTAAATCGCTCATCGGTGACGGATAAACAATATTGTGCGACGCAGTTCCCATCGGGGGGATCTGCGAACCGGAGGACGAGCCCGCCGTCTAATCAC
Source organism: uncultured Actinomycetota bacterium (assembly GCA_963730505.1). GTDB lineage: Bacteria > Actinomycetota > Actinomycetes > Propionibacteriales > Propionibacteriaceae > Microlunatus. The sequence continues at coordinate 10,581 of CAVSSB010000030.1, read as the reverse complement.
CGCTCTTGCAGGCGGAGTCGGTCTAACGGCCGGCTCTGTCTAGCGTTGTTGATAAATCCATCTGGGTCGTCGCATACCCGCGGTAAGCCCGCTCTTTGCCGTCAGCTCCAGCTCGTCCTCTGTAAAACCGTCCACCCCGACGTGCAGTCGGCTCGAACTGCGTAGCAACGACCAGGCGTGTTCTTCGGGGATCTCCCCGCTCCCAACGAGCTGACCCAGTATGAACGCAGCCGTGTTGAGCGCGTCGTTTCGAGTCCCGGGTCTGGCTGATCTGACGCGTTCAACTTCCCCTTCCAGGATCGCCTTGAGGTAACGACTCGTTACTCGCTCACGCTGGACGACAAGTGATCGTAAAGCTTGTCTCGGGACGAGGATCTCGGTGATCCATGTGGGAAGTGGCGCTATAGGCGCACGGTCAACGACCAGGTAGAAGCGCCCTGAACGAACAGACCCCGGACCGACGACGTAGCCACCAACGCCACGCGTATCAACTCTCGCGCCCAGCTTGCCGGCCGTGTTACCAAACGGTTGATTTGGGACAGTGAAGTACAGATGCAAGCCTCCACTAGGGGTCCGAACCGAGAAGGTTCTTGGCAACCGGTGCCCTGCAAGCTCCACGCCGTCTCCCAGGAGCTGCCACTGAGGATGATCCGCTCCCCGCTGTAAGTCGCAGTCGATCACCAACAGCCCGCTTGGGCCGGTTGCGATGCCAATGTTGTACGGCGCAGCAGTCCACAACCGGATGATCTGATCCGAATCTTTTGTTGCTCGCGTCTCCCACTTCGTGAATCCTGGCAACGGCCGCTTGTCACCACGTCGAAGGGGAAAGACATACCATCCCCGCTCCGCAAGCTGAAGTGCCCGACTCATGAGACGCATTGTCATGACCGGCCGCCTTCATCCTGGGCACCCTCTTTCTTGCCTTGCTTTCTGTTGGCACGTGCCTTTCGCGAAGCAAGCGCCAGCCTGAGGAAATAGGCCTTTTTTGCGTGTTCTGCCCGTCGTGCTCTCTCATCAGGATCAAGGAGTCCATCAGGATCAATTTCCCGCTCAAACCGGGAAAGAAATGCAGCCCTGGCCGGAGCCGTATGCTCAGCTTCATCGGAAACTTGTGCATGCAGTACATGCGCAGCCATCCGTGCCTGAAGTGCACGATCGTCATTGTCGGAAGCCCGGTGAGCCATCCTTGCTCCTAAAGTCCGAAACAGCCTTTTTTAGAACTGCCCGACCTTTTTCCGGGGAACCTCGCGTGCATTAAAGACACGGAGGACGGAAAGGAGCTGTCAAGGCTGGCCGGAGGACACCGCGAAGCGGCTTGGCCTTTACTGCGACGAGTCCGACGTACCCTTACCTATGCGAGGGGACGGCAAAGTGTTTATGGCGTTGGCTTTTACTTCAGACGATTTAGAAGCGGTCTCCCAAATTCATCCGCTTGTGTGCTTCGCGAGCGCGCTCGTCTGCTGCGCTTGCTGCGTATCGTCCGAGCATCTGCCGGGAACGCCAGCCAGCTAGACGCATGAGATCTTGCTCGGCACCGCCGGCTGCCAACCACTCATGCGCGAACTGGTGACGGAACCGATGCGGGTGGAGACCTTCGACGCCAGCCTGCCGGCCGCGCCGCTCCATCATCTGCCGAACCCCGCTGTCCGTCATCGGCCCATTACGACCCAGCCAGAGCGCTTCGGTCGTGCCGGCTAGCGGATGTTTCGCTCGAGTCCGGATGTACCGGCGGAGTGCCTCCCCGGTGCGATTGCCGAATGGGGTTGCGCGCTGGCGCCGACCCTTGCCCAAGACGATCGCAACGTCCTGGTCAAAGTCGAGGTTTCGCAGGCTGATCCCGATCAGCTCGGCAATGCGCATCCCTGAGTCAAGGAGCAGCCGGATGATCGCAGTATCGCGCCGGGAGTCAAAGTCACTGCCTTTACATGCGTCCAACAGCCGGCTGATCTCGTCAGCTGTAAGGAGCGGCACGGACTGCTCAGGCACAGCTGGCGGACTCATCTTGGCGAACGGCGACTGCGCGATCTCCTCCTCGAGCTCGAGCCAGCGGAACAGCTGCTGCAGGCTTCGGTAATGCCTGGCAACGGTGGCAGCCGAAATCGGCTTGCCAGGGATGCGTTGGTGTGGGCGCTCGGAGAGGTCGAGCAGGTAGTCCTCCACCTCACGGCGCCCGATGTCTCTGATCACAGTTGAGTGACCGACTCGCACCAGATAGGCGCGGAAAGCCGTGCCGACTTCCATATAGGAGTCGATGGTTCTGGGTGCCCGGTTACGTCCCCGCAGGTGGCGAGCCCAGTCAGACAGCAGCTCCGAAAGGTCGTCAGGAGCGCTTAGCGGCTCGGCCACGGAGCCCACAATACGCGGCTGCTCAAGCGCTGTGCAAACTGATGCGCTGGCAGGAGAACTGCGTCTCCCCTAGTGGGAGCCAGTTTGTGGGCCCCGTGGGACTCGAACCCACAACCTACGGATTAAAAGTCCGCAGCTCTGCCAATTGAGCTAGAGGCCCATTCTTACATTTGACCGCTTGACTAGGAGAAACGCTGGTCATTGTTGGTCAACGTTGGTCATCCTCGGTCCCTGTCGTAGGGACTTATTAGGGACTGAACGTCGATGCGGCTCGGTAGCGCAACCCCCACCGAGTCTCCCCGCCCAGGGCATGGTCACCGACGTTTGTGCCCGCTACATCGTAGTGGCTCGCCTCTAAGCTTCCGCCGGTGTCCCTTCTTCTCATCCCTCCCGATACCTGTCCCGACTGTGGTAGTGCCACGTTCGTCATGTCATGGGCGGAGGACGCGCTTGTTCGCCACGGCGGCTACGGTGAAACTCTGCGGACGACGGCCACGAGGTGCGGCAACTGCGGGACTGAGATCAGCAGAGCGATCACGAGCGAGCGTCCAGGCGGCTGATGCCTCCCTGGCACAGTCCCGAATACCGTCACTATTTGCGCTCAAACGCGTGGGCGATCCGCAAGAACGCCTACTACAGACTGTTCAACCGACAGTGCGCGGCCTGCGGATCTTGGAAGCGGATTCAGCTTCACCACGTTTCGTATGACCAGCTGGGCCACGAACCTGACCAGGATCTAGTACCGCTGTGCTACCGATGTCATCGCAATGCTCACCAGGCGTATCACTCCGGGCGGTTCAAGGACTTACGAGCTGCGACCGAAACGATCGTCCGCCTGGGCCGGCAACGCCGCGCCCGGCGTAAGAAACTGAGTGACTTCGCTCGCTGGGTGCTCCACGGCTTCTAGTCGTCGTATTTGATCGGGTCCCACTTCTGTCGTGCTTTGCGCTGAGCGGTGGTGGCGTCCTTCTGTCTGCGGTAGCTCGCATCATGTTTGAGCCGGTACAGCTCACACTCGATGAGCATCGATTCGACATCCTCGATCGACAGCCAGACGCCGGTCATCTTTCCGGCTTTGCGCCGCTCGAGGAGCAGACGAACATCCTCGAGATCGACACGCTTTGGAAGTCGCGTGGGTTCGGTCACCATCGACAGCTTGGCCCGTTGTTCACCAGTCGTTCAATAGGAGATGTCTAGCCCGTTGTCTCGCCCGCGGTCACGCTGGCCAAGATCACGTTCTCCGAGCGTCGAACGAAGGCGGTCGAGCGATCGGGCTTCGTCTCGGTTCTGTCTTCGATCTCACTGGCGAGGTTCACTACGTTGCGTAGATCCTCCGTGGAGACGGTCTGGTGTGCCGGTTCCCACTCGGGCTCATGATCGATGAATCGCAGGATTCTGCCCTGGGTGTGCTGGCGGATCATGAAGTCATCGAGGTTGACGTCGTAGATCTGTGCACGTATGCCGTCTGTCGGTCCGCCCGCATCAGGTGGCGTCAGGTCCTGCCAGTGTGCGAAGAACATCATCCGGCCGTGCTTGTCCGGCTGACCCACGGCCTGAACCACGATCTCGTCCTTGCCTGGTCGTCTATCAGCCACTTTTTGCTCCATCTTTCGAGCTGGTTGGATTCGCCGTGCGTGGAGGTAGTCGGTGCGATCCATGATCTTCTCCGCTTCCCGCTTGGCTTGGTCGAGGGACCCAGCTGACTCCATCCGGTGCTCTGTCCACGGTGCGCTCGGGCCTGGAGAGTATTTGAAAACCCACAGTCCCGGCTCTTGCCACAGAACCCCGTCGCCTAGGTCTGAGTAGTGCCACTCGTCTGTGCCGTCCTCGGCTGTGACGCCGTACCAGTCATTCATGGCGTGATCCAAGTCCACTCGAACGCATTTCGCGACCACTAGTGACCAATGAGTTGAACTGGCGCATCGCCCGGAGCTGCCGCCGGTGAGCGACGAGGATGGGAGCAACTATCCCCGCCAATACCCCCAGTGCGGTGATCACGATGAGCGTGGTCATGCTGTTCCCCCTTGCTGCGCAGCCCGGCAGGCCTGCCGCATTCTGAAGATCATGTCGTGAGCTACTGCTTCCTTGGCTTGGTAGTTCGACCCGTACGGCTTCGGTCCGGTCCAGCCACGCAGGACCGTCTTGCCGTCGTAGGCGCTTTTCTGCACGCACTGAGCCACTTTGTGAGCGCCTTGGCCCGCCTCTTCGACTCCTTCGCCCGCTTGATGAACTCGTGCATGGCGTGCTCCGGGTCCATTGCCTGGCGGACTGTTCCCCAACCGCGAGAGGAGCCATCCAGCTTCACTCGCTGCTGTAGGACGCCTACGGCGAGGCGCCGATCGACAAAGAGCGTTTCGTCAATGCGCGCGCCGAGGACTTCTGGACGCTTCGAGAACTGTTCGAGGCAGGCGAAATCGACATCGATCCTGACGACGACAAGCTCGCCGCCCAACTCGGCTCGATCAAGTGGGGCATCGACTCCCGAGGACGGATCAAGATCGAATCCAAAGACGACATGCGCAAGCGAGGACTTCCGTCGCCTGATAGGGCGGACACCGCAGCCATGATCTTTTCTGGCAGGGCGAATGCAGCGCCGATGAACGTGGAGAGTCATGCCGGCGGAAGCATCACCGGTGATCTGATGACGAAGGCCTGGTGAGCCACCGAGTCCAAAACGCGGGACCGCCATTTGACGATGGGCACGTAGGTGGTCGATGCTCAGCTCTGCCAGGGGGTTAGGCCTACCACGGGGGTTGGTTGTGCGGAGATTCGTCGTGCTATTCATTGCTGTCCTTGCTTTCGTTCTCGCGCCGTGGCCAGCCACGGCCGCACCGCCTGACAACTTCCCGGACCGCATCAACCTGCCCGATGGGTTCTTCCCGGAGGGCATTGAGAGTGGCCGAGGCACGTCGGTTTTCGTCGGCTCCCTCGTCGATGGCGCGATCTGGCGCGGCGACCTGCGCACGGGCACGGGAGGTGTGTTTACGAACCCCGACGATCAGGGTGAGGGGCGGGTGTCGGTCGGCATTGCCTACGAGGCGAGCCGGGATCGGTTGTGGGTTGCGGGTGGCGGACCCGGATTCGGCTTGGGTGTCGGTGATGTGCGGGTCTACGACGCGTCCAACGGCGACCTGCTCGCGACCTTCCTCCCGCCTAGGGACGTCGGGTTCCTCAACGACGTGGCGGTCACGCGTGACGCGGTGTACGTGACTGACTCCTTTAACGCGCAGCTTGTAAAGATCCCACTGCCAGCTGACGGATCGCTGCCATCGGAAGATGCAGCGACGCTGCTGCCGGTCACAGGCGACTTCAAGCAGACCGACGAAGGTGCCAACCTCAATGGGATCGTCGCAAAGAGCGGGATGCTCGTTGTGGCGCAATCGAGCACGGGGTTGCTCTTCCGCGTCGACCCTGACACTGGGATCGCTGACCTGGTCGACCTTGGCGGCGAGCCGCTGCCCGGCCCGGATGGTCTGGAGCTGCGGGGGAACACGCTCTACGTGGTCGGCGGCGGCGTGGTGACGGTGGTCCGGCTCGGAGCTCGCCTGGCCAGCGGTGTGGTGCTAGGCGTTATCACTGATCCGGGCGAGCCCAATAATCCGCTGCTGGACGTCCCCACGACGGCGACCGTGGCCGCGGGGCGGCTGTGGGTAGTCAACGCCCGGTTCAATACGCCGCCGTTGCCCACCACGGAATACTGGATCACCCAACTGCCGCTTCGCCCAGGAGAGGGCTGAGATCGAGGGGCTAACCAGGACCGAGTTCCCTCGGCTGCTCCATCCCTGCGCTTATCCCGCTGGGTACCGTCCGTTCACACTCCGTCGCTCCAAGTCCGATGCGCTGGCCTTGCTCGATGAGCGCAGCAGCGGCCTCTTGCTCGCAGATGGCTCCGGCAGCTACTAACCGGCCCATCTTGAACGAAGCGGTGTTGAGTTGGTGGTTGCGAGTGCCTTCCCTTGGCTGCGAGAGCCGCTGAAGCTCTCGGCGTAGCGCTCCAAGTCCATAGGCTCTGGACCCCTCGGGCACCGTTGGGCGTCGTGCTGGACCACGTTCGAGAACGAGGAGCTGAATGAGCCAATCCGGCGCAGGCGCAAGCCCTTCTCGCAAGGGGTTGATCCAGCGGTATCGGTAACCCTCTCTGGATGAACAGAGGGCGGTGCGAGTACGTAGCCACCTCGGCCTCGGAAGTCGACGCCCGAAGAACGCCGGCACGATTCCCAACTCCGGTCGGTTTCACATACCAATGGAATCCGTGGCAGGTCTGAACGACTGGCTCGCAGCGGTTCCCTTCCACCTCGGGCTTGTTCCAAGGCATCAACGGCAGCCTCATTGTCAAGATCAATTACATCGAAGCTCAGGCCGGTTCGCAGCCCGATGTTGGCGCGTGGATTCACCCTCCACCATGCCCGGATCACGTCGAGATCTGTGGTCGCGTCATGGAGCCCGTGGCCGCCATTCGCAGCGGAGATCAACGGCACCTTTGAACGAGGTGCCAAGGGGAAGACATGGACTCCAGCCGATGCGTACGCGAGTGCCGCGGCGAGATGATCCACTCGCTCAGTTTGTTTCGGCAATGGGTGAACAGTCGGCCAACAATGACTGACGACGACCGGGTCACGGCTATCCGCCCTCTTTGGCTTGGCGCAGATCAGCGGCTTTGACCCACCTCTGACGACCGTCTGCACCACGCACACGACCCAGCCATTTTCCCCGTTCCTTCACCCACCAATCGAGCTGGCCACCAGCGGACCACGTGGCTGCTTCAACTTCAACCGGCGGATCGACTTCCCGGCGATCAGCTTCGCCGTACTGACTTGGATCGAGATCCCCGCATGGATCATTCGAACACAGATCCTGCATATCTGCTTGAGTGCAGTTGACGCCTAGTCGTCCATGAATTCGTCCCAGTCGTTGCCGGTGCCGCCGATGAGCTCGCTGAGGGGGTGCGGGTCGGTGCCGGCGGCCTGCTGCAGCAACCGGTAGAACAGCAGCCCTCGAGCTCGGGAGGTCCGCCGGTTGAACCGGAAGGTGAACTCGTCGAGGTAGTAGGGCAGGTGTTGCCGGCTGATCCGGTGGTGCAGGGTGCCGGCGGTCCATCGTTTGAGCAGCGAGGAGACCAGGTGCGGTCCGGGCATGACCGCGTCGGGGTCACTGGCGAGGTAGCCCGGGGTGGGGTGGTGGGTGAAGCCGTGGTTGCTGAGTCGGTTGAACACGAGGGCGCCATCGGTGTGGATCTGGGTGCCGGGGGCGATGACTTCACGGGCGAACTCCACCTGATCCAAGCCGTTGAGCATCTCGGCTAGCTGCAGCCGTGATCGGCCCAGACGGCCGCTGGGCAGCCGCTCGACGGCGATGGTGATTGGCGCCTTCTCGGTCGCCCCGCCCAGCTTGCCGTGGCTGCGGCCGCCTAGGAAGCTCTGGTCGAATTCGACGACGCCGCTGAGCTGCTCTCGTTCGGGCCGGACCATGGCGCGACGCAACTTGTGCAGCCACGCCCATGCGGTCTCATAGGAACCGAACCCCAGGGCGTCCTGCAAACCCCTAGCCGACACCCCGTTCTTCTGCGAGGTGACGAACCAGATCGCGGCGAACCAGGTCGACAACGGCATATGTGAGCGATGAAAGATCGTGCCAGCGGTGGCCGAGGTCTTCAGCCCACACTCGGCGCACATCCAAAGCCCGGTGCCCGTCCGCCAGCAGCCACCGCTGCCGCAGCCCGGACAAGAGAACCCGTGCGGCCAGCGCAGTCCAGCCAAATACTCCCGACACGCCACCTCGTCGGGAAACCACGACCGGAACTCCTGATAGGTCCGCGGATAGTCACGCCCACCAACCGGACGCGGGTTGTCAGCCACGACCACACGGTACTGCACTCAAGCAGATATGCAGGACACAGATTCGACGATGGTGGAAGAGAGCTACGCCGTGACCAGAGACAGACCGCAAGATTCCGCGTAGATCCGAGAGGCTTGAGATAAATCGCGTCAGGGGCTGGACTTTTCAGCGATTCAGCGCGCAAATAGTTGCAGGGCCATAACAGGGGGGAGGACTCCAGCTAGTTGGCGGCACAAGACCTGGAGCTAGCTGGAGTCTCCTGCTGAAACTACCTGTGCGTGCCTAAGTCCTTCTACGCGCATGTTCGCAATGTCGGGCAGCAGGAACTGTTGCTGACGTCCCGATCCCGCGCGGGTCGCGTTGACCTGTATGGACGCTTTCCTCGATAGTGGACAAAGCGGGGGCCGTGTCTGCCGGATTCAAGGAGGGCATCATGAGCTCGACCGCCTACCCACCACATTCCGTCGCTTACCCACTTTCCGTGCGAGGCTTTTTCGATCAGCCCAGCAGGGCGTTGTGGCTGGTCAAGTGGTTACTGCTGATCCCGCACTACATCATTCTGATTTTCCTGTGGCTGGCGTTCTGGATCGTCACGGTGATCGCTTTCTTCGCGATCTTGTTCACGACTCGCTATCCGAGGGGCTTGTTCGACTTCAACGTCGGAGTGATTCGCTGGTCCTGGCGGGTGAGCTTTTACGGCTACACGGCGCTGGGCACTGACCGGTACCCGCCGTTCACTCTCGCCGATGTCCCGGACTATCCGGCCCGTTTTGAGATCGACTACCCGCAGCAGCTGAACCGTTGGCTACCACTGGTGAAATGGCTGCTTGCCTTCCCGCAGTACATCATCGTCGGCGCGCTCTTCGGCTCCGGTTATGTCGTGGCCACGACCATGCAGGACAATCGCGTGGTTAGTTATTCCACCCCCAGCTTGATTGGCGCGTGTGTGCTGATTGCAGCTATCGCCATGCTGTTCACGACGCGTTATCCCCCCGGCCTCTTTGATTTTGCCGTTGGAATCAATCGGTGGAGCTACCGGCTGGTGGTTTATGTTGCGTTGATGACAGACCGGTACCCACCGTTCCGGCTCGATCAGGGCAGTATCGATATCGAAGGCCCGCCCCAACCCCCTGCGACCAGCGAGCCCTGGCAAGTAGAGCAGCCACCGGGGTACGTGCCGGGGGCCGAGCGAGGGTAGGCGCTTCTCGGAGGTCAAGCCGGAGCGGAGCGGAGGTGCGGCTGTGCTCTTGACCTGCCACTGAGCCGAGGATTTCCCTGCTCACGTAGGGTCTCCTCTGTGCAGAGGGAGATCGCTATGCGGCGGGATTGCCGGTGACGATCATCTTGTCGCTGGTCACTGCGCACTATGCACTCCAGGTCAGTGACCGGCTATTTAGCTTGAAGAGTGCTAACCAACCAATACGATCCCCGGGACCCCGCATCCAACAAGTCCGTCATCCTCCTCGGTCACGACGGGTTGATCACTATGGGCTACAGCGGTCCTGCCTTCATCTCCGGTGCCACAACTGACGGGTGGATCGCGGAAGTGCTCTCGGGTGTGGATCTCGGGGCGCGCAACAGTCGACCCAATTTCGGCATGCAGATCGGCTCGGGCGTTCCTGATCGAGTCCTCTATATGCACTTGAACGCTATTGCGGACCGTCTCAATGAGGCCCTTGCCGCCGGGTAGGTCGACCGCAACTTGGACACCTATGGCGTCGGATTGTGCTCAAGCAGCCGGAAGAAACAAGCATGGCCAGTTATGGCTCGCATCCACTGGGACCGGGCCAAGTGCTGTTACGCACCGGGATCGGGCCGACCCATCGTTTGCGGGGGCGAACGTCAAGGCGATTCAAAAGTTGCTCGGCCACGCCTCGGCTGCGATGACGCTCGACATATACGCATCGTTGTTCAGCGATGATCTTGATCGAGTCGCCGAACGTCTCGACGCGGCTCATAGGGACCAAATAGGGACTAAGCCTGCTCAGATCATCGGCATTGAGCGTGCAATGGGCCTCTGACCAGGTGCTGCGCAGATTTGGTCCCTGATTCGCAACGGCTTAAAAGTCTGCAGCTCTGCCAATTGAGCTAGAGGCCCGCGCGATGTCACGAGCGGCGTCACGCCTCAGACAGTCTGGCAGATCCACCCGTGCAATCCAGTCCGGGCAGTGCATTCCTGCGAAGGCCACAGGTCGTCTTACACACTCGCCGTCTACTCCCTGCCTTCCTGTGCGGGTAGTTCGCCCGAGAACTGAAACCTGATGTGAGACGGAAGGGGTGATGTCAAGATCAACTAGCAGGCCCCACAGTAAAGCGGCCCGGTCAGCGTCGGAGCACCTGCCGCGCCTTGGCGATCCAACCCCACTTCCGAAGCAGCTCGTCTATGCCGATCCCTGCTGG
>CAVSSB010000029.1:0-160131 GCA_963730505.1 uncultured Actinomycetota bacterium | reverse complement strand
ATTCGCGGATGGCCTTGTACTGCTCGAGGGTCTCTCCGGTGAAGCGGTTGTTGAAGTAGGCCTCCGCCTTGCTGATGAACGCCTCCATGTCAATGTCCTGCTGCTCGATCACCGTGAACTTCGTGTTTGCGCGGTACTCGTCGAGGATCTTCTTGGTGGCTTCGTCGACGCAGTCGCGGTTCTCCTGACGGATGTCGTGGATGGTCTTCTCCAGCAGGGCGGCCTGTTCGTCGTTCATCTTCTCGTACGTCTTGCCGCTGACGAGGATCCAGTGGATGCCGACGTTGTGGTTGTTGAGGACCGCCACGTTGAGCACCTCGTCATAGCTCGACGAGCGGGTCGCGACGATGGGATTCTCCTGGCCGACGGCGATGCCTTGCTGCAGCGCGGTGTAGAGCTCTTCCACCGCGACGGAGACGGGGCTGGTGACGCCCAGGGCCTCAGCGTTCGCCAGAAAGGCCGGCGAATTGGGGAACCGGATCGGCACACCTTTGAGGTCGTCGGGCTTGCGGACTTCGACGTCCTTCGTCGTGAAGGTGCGGTTCCCGAAGAACCACCCGTCGACGATCTTGACGCCGGTCGCCTCCTGGAAGGACGAGAACAGCTTTTCCGAGCCCTTGTCGATCCAGTTGAAGGCGTGGTCGGTGTCGTTGAACGCGTACGCGGCATCGACGACGCCGATCGGCTCGTACGTGGAGCTCAGCGCCGAGGCCCCCTGCAGGTCGATGTCGATGTCGCCGGCCTGGACCAGCGGGAAGCGATCGGCGTCGGGACCGAGCTGGCTAGCCGGAAACAGCTCGACCGTGAAGCCGACGTTGGCCTCTTGAAGTCGTTTCTGGAGCAGCTCAACCCCGCAGTAGTAGTTCGGCGTCTGCTCGTTCTGACTGGTCGCGACGGTGAGCTTGACGGTCTCGGCATCGCCACCCTCGGGTGTGCCCCCACCACCGCAGCCGGCGAGAACGAGGGTGGTTGCGGCGAGCACTGACGCGGCGATTCGGCCTCGGCGCGTCGAGCGGGCTGTGCCCATAAGACTCTCCTCTTTCCTGCGCACATCTATGTGCTGGCGCTGACGTGAATCGGTGGCAGTGCCGACTCTGGCCGACATCGTCCGGTTCGCAAAGCGATGTCCCGTCGAGTGGAACGATCGCCCGTACGCCGGGCCCGGCTTGCATACGCTGAGCGCGACCAGTCTCCGCGGCCAAGCCCCAGGAGTGTCCGTGATCGCATCCGAGACCCCACCCGCTCGCATCGGCGTCATCGGCGTCGGGTTCATGGGACGTCAGCACGTCGAATTCATCCGCGCGGCGTCGGACGCCGAACTGTCCGCCGTCGCCGATCCCGCGGCCGCGGACCGGAGCCTCGGATGTCCGAGCTACCCAGACGCCACCGCCATGCTGAACTCCGAGAAGCTCGATGGGGTCATCATCGCCAACCCGAACGCGCTGCACGTCGACACCGCGATCACCTGCCTCGAGGCCGGCGTTGCCGTGCATCTGGAGAAACCAGTCGCCGTCGACTACTCGCAATCGCTTCGCCTCGTCGACTCAGTCACCCGTCTGAACGGGCGTCTGCTGGTCGGCCACCATCGGCGCCACCATCCGGCGGCCGCGCGAGCCCGCACGGCGATACAGGCGGGCGAGATCGGGCAGATCGTCGCGGTGAGCGGGCTGTGGTCTGCTCGTAAGCAGGACGGCTACTTCACCGAGACACCTTGGCACCGGCAGCGCGGCGCCGGCGTGATGCTGATCAACCTCGTGCACGACCTCGATCTGCTGCGCCACCTTTGCGGTGAGGTCGCCGAGATCCAGGCCATGGTGAGTTCTCATGCGCGCAACTTGGAGGTCGAGGACACGGTCTCGGTGAACCTCCGCTTCGAAGGCGGAGCCGTCGGCAGTCTTCTGGCCTCGGACGCCGGGGTCTCTCCGTGGGGCTGGGACCAATCCACCGAGGAAACTCTCGAGTTCCCGTTCCTTCCCGATGGCGTGGCCTATCAGATCGTCGGTACCCGTGGTGCCCTGTCGGTGCCGAATCTCGCCAAGTACTCCTACGACCCCGCAGTGTCCGCCGACTGGCACTCCCCCCTCTCCCGCAGCTACCTTCCGGTCGCTCCCCGCGGATCGTTCCTAGCGCAGCTCGAGCATTTTCTCGAGGTCGTACGCGGGACAGCGGAACCTCTCGTCTCGGCGGAGGACGCGTCGCGGACGCTCGCGCTGGTCGAGGCGGGGGCACTCGCGGCCCGGACCAATCTGACGGTCGACGTCGCGCGCTTCCGGGCCGACGCCGACGCCGCCGCCAAGACAAGCGTCAGCGCCACGCGAGACGAGCGCCGCCGGTCATGACTGCGTCGCCCGTTCGCGATATCGACGTGATCGTCGTCGGCGGCGGGCTGGCCGGCCTGGCCGCGACCCACCGACTCGCCACGAGCGGACTCAGCGTCGCCCTGCTCGAAAAGTGCGAGCGGCTGGGCGGCAGTTCGGCGATGAGCGGAGGCTGGTTCGCCTTGTCCGGCACCACGATCCAGCGTCGGGCTGGCGTCAAGGACTCCGACGCGCGCTTCGTCGCGGACATGGTCGAGACGGGCGCGGGATCCGCCGATGAGGAGCTACTGCACCGGCTTGTCGAGCGTCAGATCGAGGCCGTCGCCGCGATCGAGCGCGCGGGCGCGTGGACGGACGAGCTCAAGATCAGCGCGGGGATGACCGTGCCGCGCGCGCACCTGATCCGGATCCGCCAGCTGCTCGCTTTCCTCGAAGAGAAGGCGGTGGCGGCGGGCGCGGTCATCCGGCGTTCGTACCCGGCCGACGGGCTGATCTGGGATGGAGCCCGGGTGCGCGGTGTTCGGTCGGGATGCGGTGACGTGCTGACGCGCGCCGGGGTGGTGCTGACGAGCGGGGGATTCTCTCGGTCCCGAGAACTGGTCGAGCTGTTCGTGCCGGATCAGGTCGCAGCCATACCGTACGGCGGCGTCGGCAACACCGGGGACGGTCTGCGGATGGCCTGGGCCTTGGGTGCCGGGGTGGCCGACATCGGGCACGTCGCCGGCACCTACGGACAGAGCCCCGAGGCGACCGACGACGAGCACGAGCTGCTGACGGCGAACTACCTCGGCGCGATCCTCGTGAACGCCGACGGCGAGCGCTTCACCGACGAGTCGGAGTCGTACAAGGTCCTCGGGTCCGCCGTCCTGGCCCAGCCGGAGAGCATGGCGTACCAGGTTTTCGATTCCGTGGTTCGGGCCTTGTCGAAGCCGGGCGTGCCGCTGTCGGACATGGAGCGGATCGAGGAGTTGGGGCATCTGGTGCAAGCACCGACGATCGCCGCGCTCGAGGAGAAGCTGGGGATTCCGACGGGCCGGCTCGAGCGCACCGTGGTGGCGTACAACGAAGCCGTATCCGGACGACGTGCTGACCGCCTCGGCCGAACCGGCCTGGTGAACGGCGTCGGCGCGCTGGTGCCCGTCACCGCGCCGCCCTTCTACGCATACCCCGCAGTGACCGCGATGACCTCGACCTTCGGCGGAGTGAGCGTCGGACCCGACACATCGGTGAAACGCATCGACGGGACGCGCATCGAGGGGCTGTACGCCGCTGGCGAGGTCGTGGGAGGGTTCCACGGCGCCTCGTACATGACGGGCACCGCGCTGACCAAGGCTCTCGTGTTCGGGGTCGAAGCCGCCGATACGATCGTCCGGGGCTGACCCACGCCATAGGCTGGCTCCGCACTCCGCCGCGCGCACCGCGCCTATGTGCGGGCCCGATCACCGGCAGCTCATGACCCGAGTTCAGCGTGACCGTCGGTGCGAGGGCCATGCGGTGTCAGCCGTTCGCTTCGCCAGTCAGTCGGTCGGCGGCACGAATCGCAAGCTCGTACCCGAACACGCCCGCGCCGGCGATCACGACGCGCGCGACTGACGAGACGAGAGAGTTCTGATGGGCGGCATCGCGGGCGTGGATGTTGGTGATGTGGATCTCGACGATCGGGGCATCCAGCATTCGGAGCGCGTCGAGGACCGGTATGGAGCGGAAACTGAAGCCCGCGGGATTGATCACGACCGTCGCCTTCTCGCGATAGGCATCGTGCAGCCACTCGACGATCTGATGCTCCGCGTTGGACTGTGCAAAGAAAAGATCGAGCCCCAGCTCGTCGGCGAGCCGGACGCAGTCGGCTCGGACGTCTTCCAGCGTTGCGCTGCCGTACAGCTCGGGCTCGCGCTGACCGAGCATGTTCAGATTCGGGCCGTTCAGAACGTAGAGCTTCCTGGTCACGGATGGGACCTCTCCGGGGCGGCGGTTCCGCCCCGACATGTTTCCGTGGTCTCCGGCAACGCCCGCAGCCGCGACCGATGCGATGAATGGGATCGCGACGTCACATCAGGCCCAGCAGCGTGGGCACGATCGTGACGATCGACGAGAAGAGTGTTAGCAGCAGGAGGACGACGCCCAGAGGGATCAGGAAAGGCAGGATGCCGCGGAAGAGTTGGCCCATGGGCTTGCGCGTGATGGAGCCCACCACGAACAGAACGGCACCGACGGGTGGTGTCAGCGAGCCGATCATCAGGTTGAGGATCATGATCACTCCGAGGTGCACGGGGTCGATCCCGTAGTCGGCGATGATCGGCATCAGGATCGGCACAAGCACCAGAATGACCGGCGGCGCCTCAAGGGGGATGCCGAGGAGGATCAGCAGCACATTCAGCAGGAGCAGGAAGACGGTCGGGTTTTCGGTCAGACTCGTGAGCCATTCGCCCAGGTTGCGGGACACCTGCTCTCGCGCCAGCACCTGACCCATGAGGTTGGACGCGCCGAGGATCAAGAGAATGCCGCCGGAGATGACGACTGTCTCCTTGGCGGCCGTCCAGAACACTTTCCGCGTCAGGGTGCGGTATAACAGCCCGAGCACGAGCGTGTAGGCGGCGGCGATGCCGGCGCTCTCCGTGGGAGTGAACCGGCCGCTGAAGATGCCGCCGAGGATGATCACCGGCAGCAGCATCGGGCCGATGACCCGTACCAGCGCCTTACGGGCCATCGCGCCGTCGAACGGGCGGCTGCTGGCCACCTCCGGGTGAAAACGTACCCAGATGAAGACGTAGACGGCCAGGCCGATCGCCATCAGCGCCGCGGGCAGGATCGAGCCCGCGAAGAGAGCGCCGGTGGAGATCGTGGCGGTAGCGGCGAATAGGACCGCGGGGATACTCGGTGGCATCACTGTGCTCATGAGCGAGCCGGACGCCGTCAGGCCCGCGGAAAAGCCGTAGGGATAGCCCGCCTTGAGCATCTGGGGGATCTGTACTTTGCTTGTGGACGCGGCATCAGCGAGCGCGGAGCCGCTGATCCATGAGAACCCGATCGCGGTGCCCAGGTTCACGTAAGCGAGGTTGCCTGGTAGCCGTGGAAGCAGGGCCCTCGCGAAGTCGTATAGCCGGTTGGCGATGCCGAGGTGGTTCGCGAGGGTGCCGACGAAGATGAACAGTGGCACCGCGAGCAGGGGAAAGCTGTTGATGCCGTTCACGATCGACGAGATTGCGTAGCCTGCCGACAGCCCGCGGCCGTAGAAGTACAGCATGCTGGGCGCGATCATCGCGAACGCGACGGGCACCCGAAGCAGCAGGAGAACGACAAGCAAGAGGATGTAGAGCCAGAGATCCACTGACTAGCCCTCCATCTCGGAGATGTCGAGCTTGCGCTCCGGGCGGTTGGCGTACGCGATCTTCACGGCCGAGTGGACCGCGGCCGACAGGAATCCAAGGAGAGCGAAGACGTACAGCGTGCCGAGGGGGATGTGCATAGCGGCGCTGGCTCGTGCCCACTCGATCTCGATCTTCACGAATGCCTCGTAGGCGAGCGCGAGACTCGTCGCGACCATGATGATGGCGGAGACGACCCGCAGCGCGATGAAGAGCTTCTTGCCCGCGAGTACCTGGTCGAATACTTCGAGCACGATGTGCCCGTTGCGGCCCACAAGGTACCCGGTGGTGATGAAGGTCATGGCGACCATGGACAGGAGGGCCAGTTCACCCGCGCCGACCCATCCGATCGCGGGGAAGTATCGCCCCAGCACCTGATACATCACACCGAGGAAGAGGAGGGCGAACAGCACAACCCCGATCGCAACCTCCACCGCCGACAGAACGCGCATGAACCTCGGGTCCGGCGGCACCCCCTCATTGAGCTGGGGGACCGTGTAAGAGGTGTTGCTGTGCTCGTAGATGGACTCCTCGGGCTCCTTCTCGGTCACAGTGGCACCGCCTGGACGACGCTCCACGACGAGGAGCGCGGACCGCTATCAACATCAGGCGCCATGGTGTCTGAACTCATTGCCAACCTCTCCTGGTGCGGCCCGCCGCGTGCGCAGGCACGCGGCCACCCTTGCGACTCTGGGTCGTGGAACCGATGTCTGCAAAGTCATGTCTCGGCGAATGGAACGCTGCGCCACAGCGGCAGGGCTTCCGCCCGCCGCTGCCGGACACACCGATCCGTCTCCGCCGCCCGAGCTTTCGCCGTTCAGGCGAGGGTCGAACCGACGGACACGAACAGTGCTGGTGATGGCGGGACCGCACTACTTGACGCTCGTCACCGTCGAAGTCGATGCGAGCTGCACCTGGACTCCTCGCGTGAAGGAACTTTCGCCCCAGGGTCAGGGTCACCTCGCCTTCGGGCACGTTGTTGTCGAGCTCGGCCTTCCCGCGGCGATGATCAACATCGTGTGACTTGACCGTGCTCGTCTCAGTTCTGGCCTACGTTGTCACCGCTCGTGGCCGTCCGCTGACGTTCGGGAATACGCCGCGCAGACTCAGATGAACGTCTGGAGACTCCGTGAAACGGGCCAGTGCGGACTTGGAAAGCGGGTTGGGTTCACGCCCTCGCGGGTTCGAATCCCGCATCCTCCGCCATCCCGCTAGGGCAAACGCCTCCCACTCTGGTTTGGAACTCCTTGCTCGGTGGGCTCTGGTCTCAGTTGGTTCGAACTCGAGCTCTTCCGTTACCCAGGTGAGGCCGCCTACCCGGGCAGCAACGTCTCGCCGAATGGGATTGGTGGCGTGCTGATAGCGGGAAGCCGTGAGGTACTCGACCACCCCATGATGCCCATGACCGTTCGCTCCTGCACACCCAAGATCAAGAGCACAGTGGCGGCCGGATGGCGAGCGTCATGCAGCGGGCATCTCTAACACCCCGCCTTTAGCAAAGCTTTCCACTGGCGTCGTAAGGCGTAGCTCGCCGGGCCCCAAACGGCACCCACCGGAGGGTGAACAGGGGTCAAGGACGGGCGTCAGCGGCTCGCGTCGACGCTCGACTCGACCCATCACTGTGCCGTCGGATGTCTTCCCAAGCTGAGAATATGAGCGGCCAAGTGAGCAGCGTACGGATTGGGCCGGTGCGGTTGGTCAGCGCGGCGATGCGGATCAGCAGCGGCTTGACCTGGCGCCGTCGGGGTACCGGGTTGGCCTGCCTGCTGAAAGACAAGATCAACCGGCTGTGGGTGGTGTGAGTGTTCGGGTCGTTAGGAAGATGCCACACAGGTCCAAGAAGAACAGTCCCTCGATAGCCAGGATCCGTCAGCCTCGCTCAAGTCGGTCTACGGACTCGTGCATGATCGGCGCGAGCGCCGTCATCAGGTGCAGTGGTGGAATCCGGCGCAGTCCCGCCGGCCGCGGCAGCTAATCCTTTGCCCGGAGGCTTTGTCAACACCGTAGTGCGAATTGGCGACACGGTGCGCCGCCCGATGCCGAAGTCAGCGAATTATGTGCATCAGCTGCTACGGCACCTCCACGATGCGGGCTGGCCACACGCACCGCGCGTACTGGGACGCGACGACGAAGGCCGCGAGATGCTGTCCTGGATTGACGGCGCGGTCCCATGGCAGCCCCAGCGTCAGGTGGCAGTACGCACCCGCGCCGGTCTGATCTGCGTCGCCGAACTGTTGCGGGAGTTTCATGACCTCACCGCTGGGACCGATCTCGCCGCGGGCGCGGAGGTCGTCTGCCACAACGACCTCTCACCGAAGAACCCCGTCTACCTTGACAGCGGGTCCGGCCTGGTACCGGTGGCATTTCTGGACTGGGACAACGCCGGTCCGGATCAGCGGGTACAGGATGTGGCTCACGCCTGTTGGCAATTTGTCGGACTCGGCCGGGCTGGCACCACACTCGCGCAAGCGGTCGCCGGACTGCGGCTTATCGCTGACGCGTACGGTCTTGCGGACCGGTCCGAACTGGTCGCCACCATCCTGTGGTGGCAAGACCGCTGCTGGCGCGGCATCGACGCGCAAGCCGACGCGGGCGAGCCGGCAATGGTCCGGTTACGCCAAGGCGGCGCAGTGATGCAGGTCCACGCCGAGTACAACTGGACGGCCACGCATGAAGCCGTACTGCAAGCCGCGCTCTAGCACGATCCCTTCCGCCGTACAGCAGCGAAGAACAGCAACGGCGTCACTGTTCGTCACGTTCAGCAGCGGGGGCAGGTGACCTGCGCGTGGAGGCGATCCGCAAGGTCCCCGACCTCAACCGTGTCCACCCGGGTCAATCTATGACCGGACTGATCTGTTCAGAATCTGAGCCGAGGAGGTGCGGGAAAGATAACGGTACGGTAACGTCTCCTCCGCTTCGTTGCGACAGCGCCCAGCGCCCTGCCCCACTCGCAGATCTCGGAGGAGATTCAGCTATGCCCCCACGGCCTCCCATCAGCTCGCTACGCAAGGGTCTTGCGGTCGTCACGGCGACTGGCCTGGTCGGCGCAGCCACGGTGTTCGGCGCGGCGACAGCCGGCGCTGCCACGACCCAGACCGGCTCGTGCGTGGACGGCGGCGGGATCCGCTGGACGGCCAAGGCCATCTGGGGTGGTACCTACACCTCCGGCGGCGTACGCAAGATCTCGATCAACTACGCCGGCTGGACCACCAACAGTCGTGCCGTGCCAACCGACTCGACTGTGCGGAGCTACTCCGGTAACGGCACCCGGATCCAGAAGCTGACCTGGTCCGGCGTCTACGACTACAAGGGCGGCACCGCGTACCGGGTCCGCAACCCGCTCAACCCGGCCAGCGCGCCCGGCAAGGCCAAGATCAAGATCACTCTTGGCGTCGACGGTGACGGGCACGGCAGCTGCTCGGTCACCTTCACCCAGCCCGGCAGCGCCGGTGGCGGCGGCGGTGGTGGTGGTAGTGGCGGCTCCGCAAGCGACCGCTATGAGGCTGACGTGGTCTCGGGGACCAACGCCGAGCGGACCTCGCGCGAGCTCCAGCCGCTCAGCTCCCAAACCTGCGTCGACCGCTACGCGGAGCAGCAAGCTGCGCGGATGGCGGCCGAGCGGCGGATGTATCACCAGGATCTGGGGCCCATCCTGCGCGAGTGCAACCTGCGCACGGTGGGTGAGAACGTGGCGTATGGCTACCCGAGCGGATCAGCCGTGATGGGCGGCTGGATGGGATCGAGCGGGCACCGCGCGAACATCCTGAACAGCAGCTATCGCCTGCTCGGGGTCGGCGCAGTCCAAAGCTCGGATGGCCGCTGGTACGCCGCGCAGGTCTTCGGCGCGTAGTCGGCGCCCGCCCAACTGGCAGCGGCCGTGTCAGACCGGGCCTCGCCACGGTGCTTGTACCTGGCGGTCGGCCCATCGATTCACTGCCCTTGAGCAGCCGACGTACGCGCTTGAGAACGAGCAACACAACGACCAGCAAGGTGACGGAACGAAATCTCCGAGGCTGGTCGAGTGCGGCCCTGCCTTGGTTCAGTAGCCGGGTGCCACTGGCACGCCTTCGCCAGACTCGGCGAGTTCGTGCCGGCGCCGGTCCGCCGCGTCGGCGTCCAGTTGGCAGATCAATTCGACGATATAGCCATCAGGATCGGCGATGTACCACTGCTCGACGTGGTCAGCACGGATACGGGGGCCGCCCGCAATTCGCACATCGTTCTCGGCCAGTCGCGCGAGGATCGGCTGGAGATCGCGCACGCCAAGAGCGAAGTGCACGGTGTACCCCGTCTGTAGCTCGTCCGGCGACCACTGCTGGCGGAGCTCCTCGGTCCTGCCGGCTTCGGTCTCGACTACGACATGGACCTCAGCGGTACCGAGCCGGAAGTAGGCCCCAGGAAAGGTGAATTCAGCCGGACGGGCAATCTCCTCCATCCCCAGCGCGCTTCGGTAGAACCGCCGCGTCAATTCCAGGTCCGACACGTACAACGCCACGTGGTGAAGCGTGACGCCTGGGTCTGAGGGCTGATCCGGCATCGTGGTCTCCAAGGGTTGCGGTCCGCGTTGCACCATCACACACCCCGGTGCCGCTGATCGCCACCTGGGCGGTGGCGGCGGTGATCGGGCTGGTTGCGATCAGGGAGGCGTTGATGGCCCCGGCAGTTGCGGGAGCGAATCGCACAGTGACCGAGCAAGAGGCGCCGGGGGCCAGGCTCGCTCCGGCGCAGGTGTCGGCGGTAATGGCCAACGCCGCCGCGCCCGGCACGGCAATCGTCAAGGCACCCGTCGCCTGCTCTCCGGTGTTGGACAAGGTGAACGTCTGCGAGGCCGTCTGGTCGGTGCCGTCCAGGTTGGCCCGCCAGATCGATGAGTCCCCCACGGTGGCCCAGTACACGTGGTCGGGATCGACTGCGATGCCCCGGGGGAGCGCCTGGTCGGTGGCGATGGCCTCGGCGTCGGTATCGTCGAGGTCGGCTCGCCACACGGTGAAGCCCTGGCTGTCGGTCCAATACAGGTTGCTGCCGTCGACGGCCAGCCCATAGGGGTCGTTCTGGCCGCTGACCATGACCTCCGGCCCGCTGCTGCCGTCCAGGGTGGCCCGTGAGATGGTGCCGTCGGCGTTGTCGACCCAGTAGAGGTACGTGGCGCTGACGGCCAGACCGGTCGGACCATCCAGGTTGTCGACGAGGACCTCGGCGGCGGTGCCGTCGAGGTAGGCCCGCCAGATGGTCCCGTCACCGTTGCTCCAGTAGACGTACTGGTCGTCGACCGCCACTCCTTGCGGGTCGTTCTGGCCGGAGGTGAACACTCGGGCGTCGGAGCCGTCGAGGTTGGCCTGGCTGACCGTTCCCGGGTCACCGTTCACCCAGTAGACAGAGTCCTGCCCCGGTGTGGCGAAGGCCATGAGCTGAGGGCTGTTCTGACCAGTGGCGAGGACCTGCGGGTTGGAGCCGTCGAGACCGGCCTGGCTGACGGTGTTCGCTTGGACGTCACTCCAGAACAAGTTGTCCGCACTGACGGCCACCCCGATGGGGGCACCCTGGCCGCTGAGGACTTGCTGGCGGTTGCTCCCGTCGAGATTGGCCCGCCAGATCGTGCCGTCGGCACTGGTGGTCCAGTACACATGGGCCGCATCGACGGCGATGCCGTACGGGATCGCCTGGCCCTGGGCGAGGACCTGCGCGCCGGTGCCGTCCAGGTTGGCCCGCCAGACGGTGGCACCCGTGCTGTTGACCCAGTACACGTGGCTGGCGTCGACCGCGACACCCTGGGGGCTGGTCTGGCCGGTGACGATGGCCTGCGCATAGCCCTCGACACGCAGGCGCGAGTCGACGCGCAGCTCCGGCGCTGCGACGCTCGAAACATGACGGTACGTATCAATAATTGATCGGCAAGCCCGCGTAGTTCTCAGCCAGCCCGGCGCTGGCCGGTACAGATGAAGTTACCCAGGCGAGTTGAGACTTTTGGAGTTGCGCATCGAAGTCATCGCCCTGTGTGTGCAGCATGGTCGTCATCCACCACGAGAAGTGGGTGCAGCGCCAGACCCGACGCAGCGCCCGTTCTGAGTAGCTGTCGGCTGCGGCGTGATCACTTTTGTTGATCATGGCGGCCAGCGCCGGGGCAAGCAGAGCGACGTCAGCCACGGCCAGGTTGAGCCCTTTGGCCCCGGTCGGCGGAACGATGTGCGCGGCGTCCCCGGCCAGGAACAACCGGCCATGGCGCATCGGCTCATTCACATAGCTGCGCATCGGGAGCACGTTGCGGTCGGTGATGGGTCCTGGCTGCAGCTCCCAGCCGCCTTGTCCGTGTCCCAATCGGCGAGCCAGGGCCTCCCAGATCTGATCGTCGGACCAGGTCGCCGGATCTGTGTCTGGAGGCACCTGGAGGTAGAGGCGGCTGACACTCTCAGACCGCATGGAATGCAAGGCGAATCCGTCGGGATGCCAGGCGTAGATCAACTCATCGGTCGACGGCGACACGTCGGCAAGGATGCCGAACCAGGCGAAGGGATAGGTGCGCTCCCAGGTTCGCCTGAGCCCCTCCGGGATGGCGCGCCGGCTCGGTCCGAAGGAACCGTCACAGCCGGCGATGGCGTCGGCGTCGAGTCGCTGTTCACGCCCGTCAACGTCCACATACGTCACATACGGCTGATCGCCGGCGATGTCGTGGAGGGCCGTGTTACTGATCTCGTAGACGAACCGCTGCCCCGCCGCATCCCGGGCGTCGACCAGATCCCGCGTCACTTCGGTCTGGCCGTACACCCACACACTGCGGCCGACGAGGTCGACGAAGTCGAGGTGATGCCGCTCCTCCGGCCACTGTAGGTAGATCCCGCGGTGCTCGAATCCCTGCTCTCGCAGCCGCCCATCCAGGCCGCATGCTGCCAGGATTTCCACTGTTGAAGCCTCCAGGATCCCGGCCCGGATCCGCGCTCCGACATAGTCCCGGCTGCGGGTCTCAAGCACCACCGACTCCACGCCCTCGGCCGCGAGCAAGTGCGACAGCAGCAGGCCGGCCGGGCCGGCCCCGACGATGGCAACTTGAGTTCGCATGATCACCTTTAGCTCGAGTCTTGGCTGGGTGGTGCCCGGAGGGTGACCTCGAGCCGGGCTTGCAACTCCGCGACGCTCGCGCCGAAGGTCTCGGTGACGACGGCCCCGTCGCGGCCGATCATGATGGTGGCGTAGTCGGTGTAGATCCGATCCACACAGCCGACCCCGGTCAGCGGATAGGTACAGTGCGGGACGAGCTTGGCCGGCCCGTCCTTTGCGAACAAGGTCATCATGACGAAGACCGACTTGGCACCGATGGCGAGGTCCATGGCCCCGCCCACGGCCGGGATCGCCCCCGGCTCACCCGTGTGCCAGTTGGCCAGATCGCCTCCCTCGGAGACCTGGTAAGCGCCGAGGACGCAGACGTCGAGATGACCGCCGCGCATCATCGCGAACGAGTCGGCATGGTGGAAGTACGAGGCTCCCGGCAACTCGGTGATCGGCATCTTGCCAGCGTTGATCAGATCCGGGTCGATCTGATCAGGGCGGGCGGCGGGGCCCATGTTGAGCATGCCGTTCTCGGTGTGCAGCACCACGCCGGATTCCGGTGTCAAGAAGTCGGCCACAGTTGTGGGCTGCCCGATGCCGAGATTTACGTACGAGCCCGGCGGGATGGCGGCAGCGACCGCGGCCGCAAGCTCCTCCTTGCTGCGCGGGCCGCGATCAAGATGTTCGACCGGTAGCCCTCGCCTCGATCATGCTCATCCCCGGACCTCCCTGGCTGTGTCATCACGACCAAGATCGAGGATGCGATCGACGAAGATCCCCGGCGTCACCACCACCTCCGGGTCGATCTCCCCGATCTCCACGACCCGATGCACTTCGGCGATCGTCAGCGCGGCAGCGGTGGCCATCACGGGTCCGAAGTTGCGAGCGGTCTTGCGATAGACCAGGTTGCCCATCCGGTCCCCGACGTACGCGCCGATCAGGGCCACATCACCCTTGATCGGGTACTCCAGCACGTAACCGTGCCCGTCGATCGTTCTTTGTTCCTTGCCCTCAGCCAGCGGAGTGCCAACCCCAGTCGGACCAAAGAACGCGCCGATGCCGGCGCCGGCCGCGCGCATCCGCTCGGCGAGGTTTCCCTGCGGAACCAGCTCGAGCTCGATCTTCCCGGCCCGGTAGAGCCCGTCGAAGATGTAGGAGTCGATCTGCCGAGGAAAGGAGCAGATCATCTTGCGTACCCGACCGGCGGCGAGCAGCGCGGCCAACCCGGTGTCACCGTTCCCGGCATTGTTGTTCACCACGGTCAGCTCTCGCGGCGCCCTGCCGGATCAACGCGTCGATCAAAGTCACCGGCATACCGGCCATGCCGAATCCACCGATCAAGATGGTTGAGCCGTCACCGATCCCGGCGACCGCCGCGTCCGCGTCGTCGGTGATGAAGGTTCTCATGACAGCCCGCCCGAGGTGTTCTCCACGACGACCGCGAGTGCCTGGCCGACACCGATGCAGATAGCTGCCACGCCCCAACGTTCCCCGCGTTCCTGCAAGACCTTCGTCAGCGTGCCGAGGATGCGTCCGCCGGAAGCTCCCAGCGGATGGCCGATGGCGATTGCGCCGCCACGTACGTTGACGATCTCGGGATCGATCCCCCACGCGTCGATGCAGGCCAGGGACTGCACGGCGAAGGCTTCGTTCAACTCGACCGCACCCACGTCAGCCCAGCCAATGCCGGCCCGGCGGAGCGCCTGTTCGGCCGCCTCCACCGGCGCGTACCCGAACATCTGCGGCTCCAGCGCGTGCGCACCGCGACCGGCGATCCGCGCCATAGGAGCTGATCCGATCCGGTCTGCGGCCGTTTCGGAGCCGAGCAGTACGGCGGAGGCGCCGTCGTTGAGCGGGGAGGCGTTGCCGGCGGTGATGGTGCCGTCGGCACGGAACACCGGCTTCAGCGTTGCCAACGTCTCCGGCGTGCTTCCTGCCCGGATCGTTTCATCCCGAACGAGCTCGCTCCCGGGTACTGGCATCACGAGGTCGTCGTAGAATCCGGCGGCCCAAGCTGCGTCAGCCAGCTGGTGGGAGCGGGCGGCGAAGACGTCCTGCCGTTCCCGGGAGATCGCGTACTTCTCCCGCAGCTGTTCGTTGCCCTCCCCTAACGAGACTGTCCACTCTGCGGGCATCCGTTCGTTGACAAGCCGCCAACCCAACGTGGTCGAGACCGCCTCCAGGTTTCCCGGCGGGAACGGGCGGGACGGTTTGAGCAGCACCCATGGCGCTCGGGTCATCGATTCCACCCCACCGGCGATAGTGATCTCGGCATCCCCGGTCTCGATCGTGCGCGACGCGATCATGGCGGCGTCGAGGCTGGACCCACACAGCCGGTTCACCGTGGTGGCCGGGACGGAAGTCGGCAGGCCCGCCAGCAAAACCGCCATCCGGCCGACGTTCCGGTTCTCCTCACCGGCCCCATTGGCATTGCCCCAGACGACCTCGTCGATCGCGCCCGGGTCCAGTCGGGGCGTCTTGGCCAGCAGCCCGCTGAGCACCGTCGCGGCAAGATCATCGGGGCGGATCTGCGCGAGTCCGCCGCCGAGTTTGCCGAACGGGGTACGGACCGCGGCGTAGACATAGGCGCCACTCATCGATCGTCCTCCCCTGTTGTCTCCTCCTCGGCCAGCACGGCTTGCGCGATGCGAAACGCGGTATTGGCGTCCGGTACGCCGCAGTAGATGGCAGTCTGCAACAAGACCTCTTTGATTTCGTTGACGCTGAGTCCGTTCGTACGCGCAGCCCGGACGTGCATGGCCAGCTCCTCATGGTGGCCCCGAGCCACCAGTGCGGTGAGAGTGATCATGGAGCGACTCCGCCGGTCCAAGCCCGGACGAGTCCAGATGGTGCCCCAGGCATACTCGGTGATCAACTGCTGGAAATCCCGCGTGAAGTCCGTCGTAGCCGCGTTCGCGCGGTCGACGTGATCATCACCAAGCACCTCGCGTCGGACCTGCATCCCTGCCGCATAGCGGTCCGCGTCCCGCCGCCCCTCCGCGTCGGCGTGATCGAAGTGCGTGATGATCAACTTCGCCACCTCCTGAGGCGCCTCGGCCGGCGCCAGGTGTGCCACCCCGTCCAGGATCTGCAGTGTGCCGCGCTGCACACCGCTCGCGATCTCGGCGAGCAGGTCCACCTGCGTCGCGAAGTCCTCAGCCCCCGCCACGGCGAGCACCGGAACAGCGATCTCGCCCAGTCGGGAGCGAACGTCGAAGTCGGCCAGCGCCTCGCACGCCAAGGCGTACGCCTCCGCGTCAGCGGCGCGTAGGGAGTCCAGCAGCCGGCTGCCAACCTGCGGCTCCCGCGCGAGGAATCCCGGCGCGAACCAGCGCTCGACGGACTGATTGACCACGGCGGTGATACCCGACGCGCGAACTCGCGCGGCCCGCTCCCGCCAGCCCTCCGCGTCGCCGATCTTGGCTCCGGTGCACAGCAGCACCGCGGCGACGATCCGGTCAGGCGCATCCAACAATGCCTGGAGCCCGACTACACCGCCGAGCGAGTCGCCCGCGTAATACAGCCGCCCACCCGGCTCCCCGCGCTCGATCAGTACCCGATCGGCGAATGCCAGCACGCCGGCGGCGAGCTCTGTCATCGTGAACCCGGCCGCTATTGGCTCTGTGTTCCCTGAGCTTGTCGAAGGGCGGCCGTGACCAGGCAGGTCCCACGCGACGACGTGAAATCGCTCTCCGAGGAACGCTGCACTCGCCGACCACAGGGCTGTGCCCGATGTGCCGATGGAGTTACCCAGCAGCAGCAGCGGCCCGGCGCTCGGGTCGCTCAGCTGCACCCCGGTGATCCGCGGGACGCTCATCAGACCACTCCAAGCCGCTGATCAGCCCGAGCCAAAACCCGGTCGATGATGAGATCGGTGGCGCCCAGGTAGTCCTTGCCCGGCTCGGCGCCGATCATGTCGGCCATGGCTTGCTGCTCTGCCTCGATTCCGGCTGCTGCGGCCAGGTTAGCGGCCATCCGATCTTCCTCGACGACCAGCCCGGTGATCAACTCCGACGCCTGCGAGGCCGCCGCCACGGTTCGGCGAGCCAGATCGCGTAGCGTGGCCCACTCGGCGTGCCAGGATCCGTCCGGGCGTTCGTCGACATTGGTAGCGGCGGCGAGATGCAGGGTCGAGGCGAGCGGCGGTCCGGTCAGCGCCGCGCGCCGGATCAGCACCGAGAGCACCGGATTGTGCTTCTGAGGCATGGTCGACGAGCTGCCGCCACTGCCCTCGGCCAGCTCGGCGATCTCCGGGCGAGACAGCGTGGCGACGTCGGCGGCAATCCGTCCGTACGCGTCGGTGCAGCCAACCAGGGCGTCGCCCGCCGCGGTGACAATGCTCCGCGACGTGTGCCACGGCACTGCGGGAGCCAGTCCGAGCGCACTGGCGACCGACTCGACCAGCTGCCATGACACCTGTGCCGGTTCCGGCAGTCCCCGGAGTCGGGCCAGCTCGGTGGATGCGGCGAGCGTGCCGGCCGCCCCACCGAGCTGCACAGGAAGCCCGGACCGTACCCCTGCCAGCGCCTCCGCGGCGTCCAACAGGCCGGTCAGCCAGCTGGCCGCCTTGAGGCCGAACGTGATCGGTACCGCGTGCTGGGTCAGGGTGCGACCGACCATCGGCGTGGACCGGTGCTCCGAGACGAGTTCACACAGGTCCTCGATCTGTCGCCGCAACTCGTCATCCAGCCGGTCGAGGACGTCGCGTAGGCAGATCATCACTGCCGTGTCGAGGACATCCTGACTGGTGAGCCCACGGTGCACCCAATGAGCGGGCTCGGAGCTCAGCCGCTCGCGTAGCAGCTGGACCAAGCCGATCACGGGGGTGCCGCCAGCTTCGGCACCGTCAGCCAGGGCGGCCAGGTCGTCCTCGCTCAGCAGCCCGCGGATTTCGGTTTGCGCCTCCGCCGGCGCGATCTTGTGTGCGACCAGCGCCGCCAGCCAGGCGTTCTCGACCGATTCCATCGCCGTCAGCAGAGCCCAATCGGACATCAGGGCACCAACGCGCCCGTCGCCGGGCCAGAACAGATCGGGCACCCTCAGTGCCCCGAATAATGCAGAAAGACTGTCTCTCCCTCACCCTGGAGGACGATGTCGAACCGGAACCCACCCTCATCGGACTGCGACATGAGCGTGGCACGTTCCGGCTCTGGCAGCGAAGACAGCAGCGGGTCGACGTCCAGCACGCCAGCATCCTGCGGGAGATAGGCCCGGGTGAACAGCCGATTGGGCAGCCCGCGAGCGAACACTGTAATGGCGAAGAACGCTGCCTTACCGGGCTCGGCGCCGGGTTTCAGGGTGGTGAAGGTGTAGCTGCCGGTGTCATCGGTGGACGCACGCCCCCAGCCGGTGAACGTCCAGCCGTCCCGGCGCAGGGACCCCTCCTGCTGGACGACCGACCCGGCTTCGTCGAGCTGCCAGAGCTCGAGCAATGCATCCGGCACCGGCTGCGCGGCGCCGTCGATCACCCGGCCATACAGCCGAACGGACCGCGGATGACCGGGTGGCACCAGCTCGCTGTCGCGGTCGTACGGCAACGCGTACCCGAAGAACGGGCCGACCGTCTGGCCGGGGGTCGGCGGCAGTGCGGGGCTCACGCCGCGTCCTCCTCGTCCATCGGCGTACGCCGACGCCCAGTCAGGACAATGTCCCAGCGATATCCGGTGTTCCACTCGTGCTGGCTCACGTCATGGTCATAGCAGGCCACCAGCCTGCTCCGGGCCTCGGCATCGACGACGGTCTGCAAGATCGGGTCCAGTGGGAACAGCGGATCGCCCGGGAAGTACATCTGGGTGATCATCCGTTGGGTGAACTCAGTGCCGAACAGCGAGAAGTGGATGTGCGCCGGGCGCCAGGCGTTGCGGTGGTTCTTCCATGGGTACGGCCCCGGCTTGATCGTCGTGAACCGGTAGGACCCGTCGGTCCCGGTCAGGCACCGTCCGACCCCAGTGAAGTTCGGGTCGATCGGTGACGGATGCTGGTCACGCTTGTGCAGGTACCGGCCGCCGGCGTTGGCCTGCCAGATCTCCACTAGCTGGCCCCGAACTGGCCGACCCTCGCCGTCGAGCACTCGGCCCGTGACGACCATCCGCTCTCCGATCGGCTCACCGCCGTGCTGGATCGTCAGATCGGCCTCGATGGCGTGCACATCCCGATGGCCGAAGCATGGCGCCCACAGCTCAATCGTCTCCGGATCGGCATGCCGCAAGTCCTTGGTCGGGTGTCGCAGGATGGTGCTCCGGTACGGCGGGTAGTCCAGCCGGGGCTGGAGTTCAACTGCACCTGAATCCCGGTAGCGGGCCTCGATCTCCTGGATCTCGGCGGTGATTGCGGCCTGGCTGGTCGCGGCGCTGTCGGAGTCGGTCGGCGGAGCAGGATCGAAGGTCTCGGCGGTCGTTGCCTCGGCGTTGGGGCTCATCACCCCGCGAACGCTACCGAGTTGCTCGGATTGCGGCGACGCTAGACTTCCGCTGAGCGGAAGGAAGCCCGGGGTGGCAGGTAATACCTTGGCAGCAGGCCGAACGGTGACATCGCGGGTGCTGGCCCTGCTGGGTGCGTTTGACGCTGAGCACCGCCAGCTGACCTTGACGGAGCTGGCCGCTCGCGCCGACCTTTCGCTGCCCACCGCGCATCGGTTGGTCGCCGAGCTCGAGGCCTGGGGGGCTCTCGCCCGCCGCGAATCGGGCGCGTACGTCGTCGGTCGCCGCGTCTGGGACCTCGGCATGCTGGCACCGGTGCAAACGGGTCTGCGGCAGGTCGCGGAGCCGTTCCTGCACGACATCTACGCCGCGACACTCGCCACCGTCCACCTGGCCGTACGGGAGGGGCTTGAGGTTCTCTACCTCGACCGGCTTTCAGGTCATCGCTCGGTGCCGATCGTTAGCCGGGTGGGCACTCGGCTGCCAGCGCACGCCACTGCGGTTGGCAAGATCCTCCTTGCCCATGCACCGGACGACGTGCAGGAGGCGGCGTTGAGATCGCTGACCAGAGTCACCCCGTACACAATCACCAATCCGACGACCTTCCGCCGGCAGTTGGCCCGGGCCCGCAGCGAGGGCTACGCGACGACGTCGGAGGAGATGAGTCTGGGCGCCTGCTCAGTAGCCGTCCCGATCATGAGGAACGGTGAGGCCACCGCCGCCGTCGGGCTGGTCGTCCGCAGCCTCAAACGTGATCGCGCACGGCTCGTGGCGTCGCTGCGGACCGCCGCCGAGGGGATCAGCCGCAGTCTGGCCTGGGGGTGAGCGCCGTGATGGAACTTTTGTGCCCCCGGGAGCCCACGTTTGCCGCCATAAGACGGCTAGAGAGTGTTCCGAAGGCCGATTCACCCCACGTTCCCCGGCTCAAGACGGCTCGCGTTGCCCCTCGCGGATGCCCTACTGACAAGATGCATCACATCGAACGACGACATCACCGAGGAGGCCGGCATGAGCTTCGAATACCTGGCTGACCCGTCACGACCGGCCTGGGCGGGACTGCTGCCCGGCAAGCCGGAGGCCTACTTCCTCGCGAAAGGAGAAGGCGAGCACGCGAAGCTCTTCACCGACACCTTCTCGGTCCTGCTGAGCGGCGATGAGACCGGCGGGCAGTTCGGCATCTTCACCGCGACGTGCCCGGTCGGCGACATCATCCCTACCCACGCGCACTCCGACACCCACGAGACGTTCATCATCCTGGAGGGCAAGGTCCGGGTGTTCGTCCAGCTGCCCGACGGGCAACAGGTGTCGCGGCTGCTCGAGGAAGGCGACTTCGGCTTCGTGCCGGCGGGTTTGCTGCACGCCTATCGGGTCGAGCAGGCGGCGCAGATGATGGGCGTCGCGAGCGGAGGCTTCGAGCGGTTCTTCCAGCAGATGGGCACTCCGGCGGACGCCATCGATCCGGATTCGCCGCCGTTTGTCCCGGACTTCCCGCGAATGCAGGCGGCCGCCGAGGCGCACCGGATGGAGTTCCGACCGGACTTCACCTGGCCGGATGCCTGAGGACGCGCCCGCCCCGGCTGTGCCATGGCCGCCGCCAGCGCATGCCTTGCCGCTGCCGGCGGCCCGCCCTGCAGCCGAGGGTGTTCGGGTGATCGCCGGGGTGGCGTACGCGGAGATCCCGCGGATCCGGCCACTGGAGCTCGACCTCTACCTGCCGGCTGAAGCGTCCGCTCTCGTTCCTGTTGTGGTGTTCCTCCACGGCGGCGGCTGGCAACTCGGCAGCAGGCACAGCGCCGGGCCCCCGTACGCCGAATGGTCGCCTAATCCGTTCGAACGCGTGGCACAGGCTGGGATCGCGGTCGCCAGTGTCGACTACCGGCTGACCGGCGAGGCGCAGTGGCCGGCGCAGCTGTATGACGCCAAGGCAGCAGTCCGTTGGCTGCGAGCACGATCCGATGAGATCGGGATCGACGCAACCCGCATTGCTGCCTGGGGTGAGTCCGCCGGCGGCCACCTGGCCGAACTGTTGGGTCTGACCGGTGCGGACCTCGATGGCGAAATCGGGATCGTCGGCCCGTCCAGCGCAGTGGTCGCCGTTGCCGCGTGGTACGCCCCGTCCGACCTGGCCACCGTCGCCGAGGACATCGACTCGATGGCGGACGACTCCCGCGAGGCCCTACTGGTCGGCGCACCGCTGCACACCGTGCCGGACCGCGTCGCCCAGGCCAGCCCGCTCAGCCACGTACGGGCCGGCGCACCGCCGTTCCTGCTGCTACACGGGCGTGACGACCAGTTCATCCCGTGCTCGCAGAGTGAGCGACTGTGCGATGCGCTGCAGCAGGCGGGGAACTCAGTCGAGCTGAAGACCTACTCCGGGGCCGACCACATGTGGCGAGGTGCACCTGAGGTGCCGGCCGATGCGCTGGACCGAACTATCGACTTCCTGCGGCGGATGCTCTAACGGCTGGTGGTCGCCGCCCTCAGGCGTACAGACGGGCCTCGCTTGCGCGCTGCGCCGCCAGCCGGACGGGCCGTTAGCGGCCCCATACCGTCGTACCCGCCGCGCCGCTGGACCACCTCGAAAGAACACCTCCCCCAGCCACTTGGAGGGCTCGGATCTCCTCAGGCCCGGACTCACTAGAGCCTTTCCGTCCCGACCTTCCGCTGACCGGAAGATCAACGTCGGGCCAGCGGCTTGTGGGGTTCGGCCGGGGTGATGAGCGAAGTGGTGAGGCCGTGACGGCGGCATGTGCCGATGTGCGAACGCTAGGCGTCGATCGCGACCGGTTCGCCGGTGAGAATCGGCGACGGTCGGAAGCCTTTGATGAGCAGCCAAACACTTAGCGAGAATTCCCAGATGACCTCGAGCACCGTCAGTGCGATGAGAGCTCCGGAGGGGTTGTCCCAGGCCCCTAATAGCACCCCCATCCCTCCCAGGAAGGCCAATGGACCACCGATGAGGCCGAACAGCACCATCGGCCGCGGAAGCAGTCTGGAACGCCACATTAAGTAGCCGAGCAGGATCCCATTCCCGAGCCCGGCGCAGAGCTGCGGGCCGAGAATGGCGGTTTGGGCATGCAAGGCGAGCAATGAACCGGCAACGCCGACAAGCGCCCCATTGCTGCTTCCGGCGGCGGCGAGGTCCTGGCGCAGGGCCACAACCGACATCAGGCTGAGGACTCCGACCAGGATGAGGATCGACTCCACCGTCCGCGAGGCAATGTAGCCGAGGGCGACGCTTTCGTTGACCCGCTTGACGATGGGAAAGATCACCACGGCTGTGGCTATGCCGGATATCGCGAGAAAGACCTCGAGCACGGCCCCAATGCCTACGCGGGTGTCTTGGCCGCTGCCGACAACGTAATTGCCGTCACTCAAGACCGGGTCGTAGAACCAGAAAGCGGGGATCGAGAAGACGAATGTGGCAAGGAACCAGGCACCCATGATGCGCGCGGTTCGCTGCTCAGCCGGGGTCGGCGCGTACAGAGTCTGACCATGAGCACG
Organism: uncultured Actinomycetota bacterium; assembly: GCA_963730505.1. Lineage (GTDB taxonomy): Bacteria > Actinomycetota > Actinomycetes > Propionibacteriales > Propionibacteriaceae > Microlunatus. Next base: position 137,484 of record CAVSSB010000029.1, on the reverse strand, counting down.
GCCAGCGCGGGTGAGGCTCTGCGGTTGCGCTTCATTCGGCTTTGGAGTCATTCCGAGCCCCTTTCAGTCGGCAACGTAGGGGCGAGGCGGCAAGCACGAAAGCCGCCACCTTTGGATCTTAGGAGGCGGCGAACTCGCTACCTGCGCTGCCGACAGGAATCGGCCACCGCGGCATTCGGGATCACATGCTCATATCCCACATGGCGGCGTGCAACCGCCCGACGCGCTACCCGCTGCGGTCGTGCCGACCCCCTAGAGATCCACCGACCGGTTGGTGGCAGGGAACTTGTCCGGGTCACCGGTCGCCGCTGCCAGCGCCGCGCCGAAAAGTTGGCGTACCTTGCTCGACGGTGACTCCCAGTACTCCGCCGAGTCGACGTGCACCTTGATCAGGCTCAGCCCCCTGGTGTCGAGCCCGTCGGGAAACCAGACCTTGAGCGGGGCGGCCCACAGCCGTTCGGCTTGCTGCCGGTCGTCAACGACCTCCGCCTTCCCGGACAGCGAGGTCCACTCGCTCTGCTTGTCGTTGGCGAACGACACGTTCACCTCCGGCTGTGAGCGGATCTGCGCTGCCTTGGCGGAGTCGTCGTAGCAGAAGAACCACAGGTCACCGTCGAACTCCACCTCCTGCAGCGCCATCGGCCGGCTGACGTGCTTGCCGGACTCGGTCATGGTCGTGAGCATGCCGATCCTGGCCCGGTCGACGAGCTCCGCGACGTGGCGGGCCTCCTCGGCGTGGCCGCTCATGTCGTCACCCGGCCTCGACGTCGCCGCGCCAGGAGCCGGTCTCCTGACCCCGAGACTCGATGAACTCCTTGAACCGCTTGGCGTCCCGCTTGACCTGCCAATCGTCCACATTGACGGCAGAGCCGACCTTCTCGGCCACGCTAGAGGGCTGCCAGTCGATCTGGATCATCACCCGAGTGGAGGTGTCGCTGAGGCGGTGGAAGGTGACCACGCCGGCATGCTCGGCATCGCCAGCGACGCTGCGCCACGCGATCCGTTCGTCCGGGTGCTGCTCGGTGATCTCGGTGTCGAACTCCCGCTCCACGCCCGCGATGTTGGTCACCCAGTGGTTGCGTGTGTCGTCGACCTGGGTGATCGACTCGACGCCGGACATGAACTGGGGGAACGACTCGAACTGGGTCCATTGGTTGTAGGCGACACTCACAGGTACGTCGACGTCGACGGACTGCTGAATCTGGCTCATCGGAACTCCTCATTCGGGACAACGTGTCGGTGCTGGATACCCTCGACAAGTCATTCTAAACAGAGTGCTTAATAAATCCTGTTTAGATTGAGTAGATTTCATCGTCCTTGGTGTGCGCGCGGCCGGGGAGGCCCACAAACCGGGCGCGGCAGGCGGAATGAGGAGATGAGCCAGAAGTTCAAGAAGGGTGACCGGGTCACCTGGATCCTCCGCGCGAAGAAAGGCGACTTAACCGAGGACGACGCTGCTCACATGCGCAAGGTAGTGGGCTACGTGCACCGGCACCTGGCGCAGAAGCCCTCCGGAGCCGTCAGCGACTCGCCCTGGCGATACTCGCTGATGAACTGGGGTCATGACCCGACGAAGTGATCCCGCGGTCGACGTACCCGATCGCCCGGTTGAACAGCGCGGAGGCCCGCGTCAGATCGGTCTGCGCGACTACCGGACGCTCGTCGAGGCCGGTCAAAAGGTCCGGCGCCTGCGCAAGGCCGGCGGCACTGGCCACCTCGGCGCAGGTCCGCAGCGCCTGCCGGGTCGCGCGCGGATCGATAGTCCACACCACCTCGAAGACGCGGTGCCGGTCGGGTACGTCGTCCTGGCCGGGCGTCTCCCATCCGGCCAGACAGACGCCCAGTCGCGAGGTCTCGGCGACCACTGCCCACTCCCGCCGCATCGGAGCATCGCCGGAGAGCGGTACCCGGGCCGGCTCGTCCCGCTCTAGGTCGCGGAGGTCCGGAAAGTCCGCGAACACCATGCTCCAGCGCGAACGACGCGCCAGCTCTGACCACCGAGCCTTCGATGAGTGGTAGAACCGCTCCCGCTGGAACGACGCACAGACCACGCCAGGCTCGGCGGAGACGAGGTACTCGTCCTCGATGGCCCGGCTTAGCCCCAGCAGGGTCGGCTTGCTCAGTCGTTGCGAAGCCAGGTGCGGGTGGTCGCCGCGGAGCATGGCGAACACCGACAGCATCGGCGCGCTCCCGGACGCCGTGACCTCCCGGATCGCAGCCTCGAGGCGGACGCCCGCGCGCTGGCGGTGCACTATCCGCTGCACGAGATCCACGTCGCTCTCCCGGTACCGGCGGTGCCCGCTCGCGGCCCGCGCCGGCACCGGGAAGCCGTGCCTGGCCTCCCAGGTGCGCAGCACCGCTGGCGTAAGTCCGGTGCGCGAGGCCAGCTCACCAATTGACAGTGCGCGCTGCGGGAGGGTCCGTCTGGCACGAGTCACCTCTGAATGGTAAACCTGAACACATTGTTCAACTGACTGTTCAACTCCGGCGCCGCACCGCGCTTCTGCCACGGATCTGCAGGCGGGTCGACGCACTATCGAGGAGATCTTCGTGAGCACTCCAGCCGGGTGCGACGTGGTCGTGGTCGGCGCCGGACTGGCCGGCCTGACAGCTGCCGACCGGCTCGCCCAGGCCGGCCTCGAGGTCATCGTTGTCGAGTCGTCCGACGGGGTCGGTGGCCGCGTCCGGACCGATCGGGTCGACGGCTTCCTACTCGACCGCGGCTTTCAGCTGCTCAACACCGGCTACCCGGCCGCCCTGAGGATCCTCGATCTCGACGCGCTGGACCTGCGGGAGTTCGACCGGGCCGTGCTGCTGCACGTCGACGGCCGGCGGGTCCGGATCGGCGACCCGCGCCGCGAGCTGCTGGCCCTGCCACGAGCGGCCGCCGCACCGATCGGTGGGCTTCGAAGCAAGGCCGCGCTGGCGGCGTACGCCGGTGCGACCGTTGGGTTGCCCGTCGGCCGGGTGAAGGGTCGGCGTGACCTGCCAGCGGTCGAGCACTGGGCGCGGCACGGTCTGCACGGCCCGGTAGTGGACCGGCTGCTGCGCCCGTTCTTCAGCGGGGTAGTGCTCGAAGAGGAGCTGACCACATCGTCCCGGTTCGTGGACCTGATGCTGCGTATGTTTGCGCGCGGCTCCTCGGTGGTCCCTGCCGGCGGCATGCAGCAGATCGCGGAGCAGCTCGCGTCCCGGCTGCCTGCTGGCAGCATTCACCTCCAGCTGCCGGCCCTCCGCGTGAGCGCACGCGAGGTTGTGACCGATGCCGGCGCGGTCGCGGCGCGCGCTGTCGTGGTGGCTACGGACGTCGACAGCGCCGGCGAGCTGGTCGGTGGCGGACTCGAGCGGCCGGGGTGGAAGGGCGTGACCACCATCTACCACGCGGCAGCGGTAGCGCCACTCGACCGGCCCACCCTGCTGCTGGACACCGACGATTCCCCGGTGAACAACACCGTGGTGGTCACGGCGGCTGCGCCGTCGTACTCGCCGGACCACCGGGCGCTGGTGGCGACGTCGCTGGTGCACGGCGCTGGGCAGCGGTGGGACGAAGCGGCAGTGCGCTCGCGCCTGGCCGTGCTCTACGACGTCCCCAGCGGCGAGTGGGAGCACATCGCGACCTATCACCTCCCGCGGGCGTTGCCGGCGATGCCGGCGCCGCACAACTTCCGCAAGCCAGTGCGGCACGGCGATGTGTTCGTCTGCGGCGACCATCGCGACACGAGCTCCATCCAAGGGGCGCTGGTGTCGGGTGAACGCACGGCGGTCGCCGTGCTCGACAACCTCGGCGTGTGGTCGTCGCGCTACGCGGCACGGTGACATCGCGGCTGTCGCGCGGATCTCGGATTGCCTGACAGTTGAGCTGCCCGCGCTACTTGCTGACCCGGACCTGCCGGTCGTGGACCTGCACATCCCCGGCTACTTCGCTGTGCTGCGGGCCCAGAGCTTTTAGAGATCCGTTGTCACCGCACCAATGATCTGGTGGCTACCGTCGACTAGCGGTATCGCGGGCCACCGGTCGAAGGCGCCGCAGGGATGGCTGACTCCGAACGACCACACCTCGCCCAAGCCGACCTGCAGATCCTGCGGTACCTGCAGAAACGCGTGCTGATCGTTGAGCTTCGTGACCCGCACACCCGGCGCGTCGCTTCGTCGACGGTTGTGACCGTACCTTCCGAGGACAATCGGAAGTTGATCATCAAAGGGCACATCACGTCGACCGAAGCCCACGATCACCAGGGTCGGTTCTGGCCGGGACAGCACACTGGCTAGCAACTCGAACGCCGGCTGCAGCCGTGGCCCTGTCGGGCTCCCGCGTCCGTCCAAGGGTGACGTGCGCCGATAGATGCCGTGGTCGTGGGTTAGGTAGCAGCCGCTTCGCAGAACGGTCTGCACCGGGAAGCCAAAGCGGTCAGGACCGAGACGCTCAACGACCCGATCGAAGTACGAGCTGCCGCCGGCGCTGACCAGTGGCACCCGGCCGGCCGCGAAAAGGCCGGCGGCATTCAGCTGGTGAGCGGTCTGAGCGATCGAGTCGAGATACGCGTCCAAGCCGGCGGGTTGGCCAGTCGCGGCTCCAGGCAGCAGACCTTCATAGCCAGCCACGCCGACCAGGCGCAGGTGCTCGGACTGGTTGACCGCCCGCGCCACGCCGAGACTCTCCTCGAGGCTTCTCGCACCGGTGCGACCGCCGACGTATCCCACCTCCAGGAGTACGTCCAGTGGCCTGGCCGGACCGGCTTGGCCGCACTCCCGATCGAGCAGCTCAACTGCCGCCACACTGTCGACATAACAGCAGAAGCCCGTGTCTTCCTCACCGAGCACATGGGTCACAATCCAGCGGATCGCGACAGGATCGACGAGCAGATTCGCCAGCAGAATACGTGGAACTCCGATAGACAACAGGCCCCTGACCTGCGCTGCGGTGGCGGCTGTCGCCCCCCAAGCTCCCGCCTCCATCTGTCGCCGGATCAGCTGCGGCGACAGGGATGTCTTGGCGTGCGGAGCCAGCTCGACCCGATGGTGGCGGCAATATTCGGCCATCGTGGTGATGTTGCGGGCCAGCTGTTCCTCGTGAAGTACCAGAGCCGGATACTCCAGGTCTTGAAGAGCATTCCACCCCAGATCACCGATGCGCGTCACAGGCACGCCAGCCGGCAGCGGCAGGCCCTTGAAGCGTCTGTCGTCGATGAGCCGCATCATTTGTCTCCTGGTCCCGCCAATCCCAGAGTGGTGTGACTTCTTACACGACGTTAGTGGCCGAGATGAGCGCTTGACGGACACATCAATCTCGGCCAGATGCGCCATGCCTTGAATTCTTAAGATTGGTCTAAAGTTAGACCAATGCGGTCTATAATTCTGACTATGACGATCGCCGCAACGTCTGTGCCATTGTCCGAAGCGAAGGCACGCCTCTCCGAGCTGGCCAGGCGGGTACGCCAACAACATGAGCGAATCACCCTCACCCGCAACGGAGAGGCCGAGGCTGTCTTGCTGTCGGTGGATGACCTTGAGGGCTTGGAGATGACGTTGGAAATCCTCGGTGATATCGAGGCTGTTGCGCGGATCTCGGAGAGCCTCGCAGCTCTGGGGCGGGGTGAGCCTGGCGTTGACATGGCAACCGTTCGCCAGGATCTGGCCCGGCGCCGCACCACCGGCGCGTGACGACCGAACCGACGCAGCGCTACGAGATCCGGTTTCAGCCTTCCGCACGGCGAGCGATCGCCCACCGGCTTCCGGAAGCTGTTGCTGCCGCTGTGCTGGAGTTTTGCGATGCCGGGCTTGCGAGCAACCCTCATCGAGTCGGCAAACCTCTGTTCGGGCCGCTCGCTGGTTGCCACGGCGCCCAGCGCGGCACATATCGCATCGTCTACCGGATCGACGAGGGCAGCCGCGTTGCTCATGTCCTCGACATTGACCACCGCTCAGACGTTTACCACCGCCCCCAAAGGTGACTTCCACCATCGGCTCACGCCCAACGCAGGTTCGAAACATCGGCCTACAGCATGGTTAAGGGCCTGCGGAACGAAGACTCACTTCAGGGCCTGCATCAGCGATGATCAAAATCCCGAAAATTGGAAGAGCTCGCGGCAGCGTGGTCGCCAGGCTCAGCCCCACGACAGCAGGGCACCGCGTGCGTCGTAGCTGGCCCGTGGCGACCAGGTGATCTCCCAACGGTTGCCCTCAGGGTCGGCAATGAACGCGGAACGCCCGCCCCACGACCGGTCGGTCGCAGCGGCCACCGGAGTCGCACCGGCGGTTACGGCTGCATCGAATGCGCTGTCGACCTCATCCCGACTATCGACCGTGCAGGCCAACGTGACGCCCGACCAGCCAGTCGGGGCCGCGCTATCCGGCGCTGCCTCAGCGGTCAGGTCGCTCATGGGGAAGAGCGACAGCAAGACACCCCCAAGGAGAAAGCCGGTCCAAGAGTTGTCACCGATGGGCAGCTCAGGCCAGCCCAGCGTCCGGTAGAACGAGCGGAGGACGTCCATGTCTCGTACGCCCAGGGTGACGATGGATAGTCGGGCGGGAATCTCGGTCATGTTCAGATCCTGTCAGGACGGACGACGTCTCCGTTTACAGCATCGCCAAGCCACCCATGAGAGCCGCTGCGCATGCTTGGGGATGGTTGGCATCGAGCGATCAACGAGGGCACGACGCCAGATGACACCACGGTGCGCGCGGGGACATCGAGTTTCAGGCCAGACTGCGAATCGACACGCTCGGGACTTCCGCAACGGCGGCATCCGGCAGTATGTCCTACAAAGCTTGCTCGACTGACTGCTCCTGTCGGGAGCGGATGTCCGTTCGATGACTGTGGTCGAGATTCAACCTCGAGGAGCGCCAAGTTGACGACGCAGACGCCGGAGGCCACAAAGAAGCGACCTTTCCTGTTGTCGGGGGAAGGCTGGCCGTATCTGCTTGTGCCGCTGATCCCCGTCGCGATTCTGCTGGAGATCGTCCATGCAGATGCCGTGCTGATCTTTGCCGCATCCGCGCTTGGCGTGATCCCCACTGCCGCACTCATGGGCCGCGCCACGGAGGAGCTTGCGGCGCGCTCGGGTCCTGGCATCGGCGGATTCCTGAATGTCACGTTCGGGAACGCACCTGAGTTGATCATCGCGTTGTTCGCGCTCGCTGCCGGGTTGCACGAGGTTGTGAAGGCGTCGGTTGTTGGGTCGATCTTGGGCAACATCCTGCTTGTCATGGGCGTATCGATGCTCGCCGGCGGGCTGCGACGCGAGCGGCAGTTCTTCGAATCACGCGCCGCATCGGCGCAGTCGCTGATGCTTTTCCTTGCCACCGTCGCTCTGATCATGCCGGCCATCTTCCAGCTGGTCTCAGGCGGCGGCTTGCCGAAGCCCACCGATCGCGCTGTGGAGTTTTCTGCCGACCTGAAAACACTGTCGGTCGGCGTTGCGGTGATCTTGCTCATCTCGTACGCCGCCGGGCTGCTGTTCTCCCTCAAGACTCACAAGGGTCTGTTCAATCCCAGTCACGACGAGGAAGATCACGGCGGGGAGCCGTGGACGGTGCGTCGCAGCGTGATCATGTTGGCGGGCGCAGGCGTCGCAGTCGGGGTGATGTCGGAAATCCTGGTGAGCTCGATCACCGAGGCGTCCGAAAGCCTTGGGCTCTCACCGTTCTTCGTCGGCGTCATCGTCGTCGCCATCGTCGGCAACGCCGCCGAGCACTGGGTTGCGGTCTACTTCGCCATGAAAGACAAGATCGGCCTGGCCGTGAACATCGCAGTCGGATCCGCAGCCCAGATCGCCTTGTTCGTCGCACCCATCCTCGTACTCGCTTCGTTCTTCATCGGTCCGTTCCCGATGGCACTGGTCTTCAACGGGTTCGAGCTAGGCGCGATCTTCCTGGCGATCCTCATCGCGGACGAGATCACCCAACGCGGAGAGTCCACGTGGTACGAAGGTCTGCAACTCCTCGCCATCTATGCGGTGCTGGGGCTCACGTTCTTCTTCGTGTGATCGCCCCAACCCTGTATCCCATACCTCGACTGTGCCAAGAACTCAGCCGGCGGGGTCTGCGGCGAGATCACCGGCGTGCTCTTCGACGCCGACGGGGGCCCCGTCGAGTCCGATCTCACTGAGCGGATGATCGGCGTCAGCGCAGCCCAGCTACGCGCGATACCAGAAGTCATCGCCCTCGCTTATGGCACCGCTAGAAGTCCAGCCGTGCAGGCCGCAATCCGCGGCGGCTTCATCGCCAGCGTCGTCACTCACCCCTCCTTGGCTCAGGCGCTGGTGGCTCACGAATAGGGCCAGCCCTAGCTCTCTGGTCTAGACCTCCTCTCCACCGGAGCACCGGTGGGCAGCCGACGGCGGAAGGGACTGCACCGCCCCATAGTGTGGTGCTCACGAGCGCGCTGCGGGCACCGGAAACGAAGGAGAAAGGTATGGCTGCGTTGGTGGTTGGTGTGCCGAAGGAGATCAAGGACAAGGAAGGTCGGGTGTCGGTGCAGCCCGACGGCGTTGCCGAGCTGGCCTATCACGGCCGGGAGGTCGTGGTGCAGGCCGGCGCCGGATTGGGCAGCGGGTTTTCCGACGAGGAGTACGTCGCCGCCGGCGCTCGGGTTCTCGGCACTGCCGACGACGTGTTCGCCGCTGCGGACTTGATCGTCAAAGTCAAAGAGCCCATCGCTGAGGAATATGACCGATTCCGGCCCGGGCAGCAGCTGTTCACCTACCTGCATCTGGCGGCCGACCGCCCGCTCACCGAGTTCCTCCTTGATCGGCGCATCGACTCGATCGCGTATGAGACCGTGCAGACCCCAGATGGGCGACTGCCCCTCCTTACACCGATGAGCGAGGTTGCGGGGCGCATGGCTGTCCAGGCCGCCGCCTATCACCTGCAAAGCTCCTCCGGCGGGGCCGGCCTGCTACTAGGCGGGGTGCCCGGTACGCCGGCCGCGAAGGTCACCATTATCGGCGGGGGCGTCGCCGGAACCGAGTCCGCCAAGATGGCTCTCGGGTTGCGGGCGATCGTGCGGGTGTTGGACACCAACGCGACCCGTCTGTCCTACCTGTCCGATGTGTTCGGCGGCCGGCTCGACCTGGTAGTTCCGAACCGAGCGCGGACTGCGGCGTACGTCTCCGAATCAGATGTGGTGATCGGCGCCGTTCTGGTCGCCGGCGCGAAGGCGCCGAAACTGGTAACCCGCGACATGATCAAAAGCATGCGGCCCGGCAGTGTCGTGGTCGACATCGCCATCGACCAGGGCGGCTGCTTCGAGACCAGCCGGCCAACCACCCACTCCGAACCGACCTACGTCGAAGAGGGTGTGGTGCACTACTGCGTTGCCAACATCCCCGGCGCCGTCGCACGTACCTCGACCCTCGCGCTCACCAGTGCCACGCTGCCGTACTTGGTTCGCGTCGCGACGCACGGAGTGGCGGGCGCGGTAGCCCGTGATCCGGTCCTGGCGAAGGGGCTGACCACACTCGGCGGCAAGTTGGTCTCCCGGCCGGTGGCCGAGGCGCACGGCCTGCCCTGTGAGGATCCGACCACCCTGCTAACAGCGGACCCGGACGCGCTGCCCGCGTAGGTAACCGTCGGATTACCCAGTAGAAGACTTCGCGGTGACTCTTTCGACCGCTGTAGTGACTATGGCCTTGTCCTGCAGTTCGTTGTCGAGGGCTCGGTGGATGGAGAGGCCCTCGACGAGTGCGTCGAGGATGCGTGCGGTGGTTTGGTCGAAGTACTGCTCGAGCGTTCGTCGGCTGCGCGCCATCCAGGCGTTGGTGATATCTCGGTAGGCGGGATCCCGAGCGGCCAGTGTGTAGAGCTCCTGCGTGAGGACGAGGTCCCGCTGGTTGCTGAGGACGACGTGGGTGATGGCGTCTGTAATTGCCTGTTTGGCGGTATCGGTGTCGTGGGCGGCCGCGATTCTTTCCTCGAATTGTTCGCTGGCGGTCTGGGCGAATCGGGAGAAGGCTTCGTGGAGCAGGTCGTTCATCCCGGTGAAGTGGTAGGTCATGGACCCGAGTGGGACGTCGGCTGCCTGGGCGACCCTGCGATGTGAGGTGCCAGCAACGCCGCTCTCAGCGATCACGTCAAGGCAGGCGTCGATGATTCGGTCGCGCCGTCCGGGGTCGTAGCGACGTTGTGCTGTGGCTGCTGGTGCGGTGGGCACGGTCGCGCTCAGATCTCGCGGACAACGCGCGCGGGATTTCCGACGGCGACGACGTTTGCGGGGATGTCCCGGGTGACTACGGCACCAGCGCCGACGACGCTGTTGTCCCCGATCCTGACGCCGGGGCAGACGATGACACCTCCGCCAAGCCAGACGTTGTCGCCGATCGCGATCGGCTTGGCCGCTTCGAGTCTGTCGCGTCGAGGCTGCGGCTCGATCGGGTGCGTCGGGGTCAGCAGCTGGACGTTCGGGCCGAACTGGCAGTCAGTGCCGATCGTGATGGTAGCGACGTCGAGAGCGGTGAGGTTGTAGTTGATAAAGGTCCGGGCGCCGATGCTGATGTGCTCGCCGTAGTCGACGTACAGCGGAGGCTTGACGAAAGCGCCCTCCCCGAGGCTGCCGAGCAGCTCGGCCAGAATCGGCCTAGCGCTGCCTTCGTCGGTGATTGCGGCCTGGTGGTAGGCGTGGGCAAGTTGCACCGCCCGCTGGGCACGCCGCCCACTCTCGGGGTCGTCGGCGATATAGAGGTCGCCGGCGAGCATCCGCTCGCGGTTCGTCCGCGGGTCGCCGGCGAAGTAGTCGGTAGAGGACCTCATGTGGACGATCGTACACTAACTAGTGTACGATCGTACGCAGACACAACGCCCGCCCAAGCTCCGCTAATCGACCACGCAGCCGCACACCCACAATCTCAGGACCACGCCCAATGACCTCGTCCTCCACCAACACGGCACCGCAGGATCTCGCCGTCCGCCTCGCCAAGACGCAATCCGTGGTCGCCGTGGCGCTCCTCTTTGCGGTGAACGGGCTGATCATTGGCGGATTCGGCGGTGTTCTCCCCTCCATTCGCGAGCGGCTGGACATCAACGCGAGCCACATCGCGATCATGCTGTTCACAGCTGGTCTGGCCGGCATCGTCGCGATGCAGGTCGGCGGCCGACTATCCGATGCGATCGGTGCCCGCCAAGTCGCCCTGGCCGGCCTACCGTTCCTCATCGCCGCAGCAGTCACGTTCGCGTTCGCGATGACCTTTCCTGTCGCCATCGTGGGAGCGGTGTTGCTGGGTCTCGGCAACGGCGCGATGGACGTCGCCATGAACGCTGTCGGGGTTCAGGTCGAGGGCGCCCGTACGCGTCCAATCATGAGCCGGTTCCACGCACTCTGGTCGGTAGGCGGATTCGTCGGCGCCGGGAGCGTGCTCGTCATGGCGACGCTGCTCAATCTCAGGGGTGCGGCGATCGTCATGCCGCTCATGCTGTTCTTGGCTGCGCTGGCTGTTGTCGCCTTCGTCGTCGTATACAAGATCACCCCACCAACAGCGGTCATTCAGCACAGCGTTGACGGCGTCCGGACGAAGATCCCGTCGATCGCCTGGCCGCTCGCGATCATGGCGCTGGCGTTCGGGCTGTCAGAAGGTACCGCCACCGACTGGTCCGCGCTACACGTCACCGAGGTGGCCCAGGTTGACTCCACCACCGGCGCCCTCGGCCTGGTCGCGGTCAGTGGCTCTATGGTCCTCATCCGCCTCTTCGGCGACCGTCTCGTCGCGCGCTTCGGCCGCCGGGCAGTGGTCCGATTCGGCGGTGCCTGCGCCGCGGTCGGCTATGGCACGGTCACTCTGGTCAGTGGCCTGCCAATGCTGCTCGTCGGCTGGTCACTGGTCGGACTGGGAGTCGGCATGATCGCGCCCCAGGTATACGCGGTTGCCGGCCACATCGGCGGCGGCCGAGTGCTCGCCGTCGTCGTGACGTTCGGCTATGCCGCCTTCCTCTTGGGGCCGGCCGTGGTCGGCTTCCTGGTCAGCCAACTTGGGCTGCACCACGCGATGGCCGTCCCGGCAGTTCTCTGCGCCGGCATCGTGGGGCTCGCGGCGACCATGCCGAAGAACGACGCCGACCTATCAACTGCGCATTGACCTCAAATCCGCGGGAGAGCCTGTCTGTTTCCGGCTCGACTTCATTGCCGATCAAGGAACTCCATCACCTCGGTCTGGTCCACCCCTGGGAATGCTCCCGCAGGCAAGCTAGCGAGCAGCGCGGAGTGCACCCGGGCACTCGGCCAGCTCGACTCCTGCCAGCGATCAGCGAGCTCAGCCGGCGGCAGTGTGCAGCACGTGGGGTCGGGGCAGCGAGACTTCGAGCGGTGCGGGGTGCCGCGGCCCCGGAACCACTTGACATGCTCGTACGGCGTTCCGACCGACACCGAAAACGCCTCACGCTCGCCCTGCTCCGCCACCGCGGTGCACCAAAAGGTTCCGCCGGAAGTATCGGTGTATTGCTGGTACGGCTTGGTCCAATCGGGCTGCTCGAAGACTCGGCGGGCCGTCCAGAACCGGCAGACCCGCTGACCCTCGACTGCCCCGGCCCTGTCTGCCGGAAAAGTGACCCCATCGTTGGCGTAGGCCTTGTAGATGATGCCCGCCTTGTTGGTCTTCATGAAATGCACGGGGATGTCGAGGCGGATGGTGGCCAGATTGGTGAATCGATGCGCTGCCATCTCATACGAGGTCAGATAGCGATCGCGCAGATCCTCGATCTCGAGATCCTTGTTTTGTTTGGCATCTCGTAGATATGCCACCGCCCACCGCTGCGGGATCAGCACTGCCGCGGCGAAGTAGTTGACCTCGACCCGCTGCGCCAGGAACTCGGCATAGTCGCCCGGTGGCCGGTGCTGAAGCACGACGTGTCCCAGCGCGGCGAGGGCGAGGGTGCGCTGGGCCGCACTGTCACTTGTCGGCAAGAAGATCCGTCGGCCCGCAAGATCAGTTACCGACCGCGTCGATTGCGGCAGGTTGGGCACAGCGTGCAGAGTGAAGCCCATGCGGTCGGCGATCGCATTCACTCGATGCCGGGTCAGCGGTCCGCCGTCATGATCAACGCCGCGCAGTAGGTCGTCAGCTAATTCCTCAATGGCTGGGAAGTAGTTATCGGATGCGCGCATCCTGGCCCGCAGGTCGGCGTTGGCCCGCCGCGCATACTCCGGCGTGCCGTCCCGCTCGGCGCTGTGCTCGGCAAGCCGATCGTGCAGGGCCACCAGCGACTCCAGCGCATCCAGCGGCAGGCGCGGTCCAGCCTTCACGGTGGGGATGCCCAGCTCAGCGAAGGAGTGAGACCGTTGGGCCCGCTCGAGCTTGAGCTCGAGCGCAGCGCGCCGGCTGGGCGCAGCCTCGGTCAGCAGATCGGACAGCTGGCAGTCCAGCGCCTCGGCGAGGGCAGCAAGTGTGGAGACCTTGGCCTCCCGCTTGCCGGTCTCGATGAGCGACACGGCTGATGCGGAGAGCCCGACTCGCTCCCCCAGAGCATCTAGGGTGAGGGCGCAGCTCCTCCGGCGGTGCCTGATGCGCTTGCCGATGACCAACGGATCGGGTCCGCTTCGACGATTGGCGTGGTCTGCGAGTTCCGGCCGTGCGGCAACGAGCCGCAACGCTGGTCCTTTGTCAAGGTTTACAGAATTTGACGAGCGGGACCGCGACTTCGTTGTCATGTCTCGATCTCAACCGCTGGCGCAGAATTCTGCAAGTCCCCAGATCTGTCAAGAACCGCAGATCTTGACCAGACCAGACTTCCGACTGGACTCCTGATGACGACGAGAGTGGTGGTCAAGACGAACGGCGAAACCAGGAGTTTCCATGACCACGATGCTGCCCGCCACACAGACGACCGCCCTCACCCCCGAACAGGTGCTGCAGCGCGACTGGGCCACCAACCCGCGCTGGGCCGGCATCGAGCGCAGTTACACCTCGGCCGACGTAGTCAACTTGCGCGGGTCCGTGGTGGAGGAACAGACCCTGGCCAGGAACGGGGCGGCGCGCCTGTGGAAGCTGCTGCACGAGCAGACGTACGTCCGTGCGCTTGGGGCGATGACCGGAAACCAGGCCGTACAGCAGGTCAAGGCGGGGCTGCAGGCGATTTATCTGTCCGGATGGCAGGTGGCCGCCGACGCGAACCTGGCCGGCCACACCTATCCCGACCAGAGCCTGTACCCAGTGAATTCGGTGCCAGCCGTGGTGCGCCGGCTCAACAACGCGATGATCAGGGCTGACCAGATCGCCTGGGCGAATGGGGAGAACCGCGACCGGCCGGGCGAGCTGATCGTCCCGATCGTGGCTGACGCAGAGGCCGGCTTCGGAGGTCCGCTGAACGCGTTCGAGCTGATGAAGCAGATGATCGTGGCCGGTGCCGCCGGCGTGCACTGGGAAGATCAGCTCGCCTCGGAGAAGAAGTGCGGGCACCTTGGCGGCAAGGTGCTCATTCCCACCCGACAGCACGTCCGGACTCTCAATGCCGCTCGGCTGGCGGCCGACATCATGGGCACCGAAACCTTGATCATCGCGCGCACCGACGCGCTGGGCGCGACCTTGATCACCTCCGACGTTGACCCAGTGGACATGCCCTTCTGCACCGGAGAACGGACCAACGAAGGCTTCTACCGCGTCCGGTCCGGGCTGGGTCCGGTACTGGCTCGGGCAAAGGCGTACGCGCCGTACGCGCGACCTGATCTGGGTCGAGACAGGCACCCCAGACCTCGGCCTGGCACGCGAATTTGCCACTGAGCTGCACAAAGACTTCCCCGGCAAGCTGCTCGCGTACAACTGCTCACCGTCGTTCAACTGGAAGGCCAGCCTCGACGATCGGCAGATAGCCGAGTTCCAAGATCGACTTGGCGCGCTTGGCTACCGCTTCCAGTTCATCACCCTGGCCGGCTTCCACGCGCTGAACCACGCGATGTTCAGCTTGGCCCGCGGGTACGCCCAGGATGGGATGACCTCCTATGTGGCGCTGCAGCAGGCTGAGTTCGGCGACGAGCCGAACGGCTACACCGCCACCCGACACCAAGCGGAGGTCGGCACCGGCTACTTCGACAAGGTCGCGACTGCGCTCAACCCGTGTAGCGAAACGACCGCCCTGGCCGGCTCGACCGAAACGGCCCAATTCCACTGATCTCACTACAGAGCTGCAAAGCGTCGACATTGCGCGAGCAGCCCCTCAAACACCGCATCGCCAGGAGATCATCATGACCATCACTGCTGAACCGCCGTCACGAACTTCACCGCAGTACCGGCACCAGCCCTTGCATGTCCCGCTCAGCCCGCTGACCAGCCGGCTGAGCGTGGTCGGCACTATGCACGACCGCTTCGAAGAGATTCTCACCGAGGGTGCACTGGACTTCGTCTGCGGGCTGCACGGCCAGTTCGCCGGTCGGCGGGCCGAACTGTTGGCGGTCCGGCGCCGCCGGGACCAGAGGCTGCCGTTTCGCTTTCTGCCCGAAACGGCAGACATCCGCGAAGATCCGGCATGGCGAGTCGCGCCGCTCGCTCCCGGGCTCGCGGACCGGCGCTGCGAGATCACCGGACCGCCAACTCGGAAGATGACCATTGGCGCGCTCAACTCCGGAGCGCGGGTGTGGATGGCCGATTTCGAGGACGCTACCTCGCCGGCGTGGTTCAACATCATCGACGGACAGCTCAACCTGTACGACGCGATCCGCCGGCAGATTGACTTCACCGACACTGGCGGTCGGCGCCACCAGCTCGGCCGCGAGCCGGCAACGATCATGGTGCGTCCGCGCGGTTGGCACCTGACCGAGAACCACCTGGAGATGGACGGTCAGCCCATTCCGGCAGCCTTTGTCGACTTCGGTCTGTTCTTCTTCCACAACGCGCAGACCTTGATCAGCAACGGGCAGGGTCCGTACTTCTACCTGCCCAAGATGGAGTCGCATGCCGAGGCGCGCCTGTGGCGCGACGTGTTCGCCTGGTCGGAGGACGTGCTCGGCATTCCGCACGGCACCATCCGGGCCACGTGCCTGATCGAGACGCTTCCGGCCGCGTTCGAGATGACCGAGATTCTCTACGAGCTTCGCGAGTACTCCGCCGGACTCAACGCGGGTCGCTGGGACTACATCTTCTCCTTCATCAAGAACTTCGCCGATGACCCCAGCCGGGTGCTGCCGAATCGCGAGACCATCACCATGACGGTGCCGTTCATGCGGGCGTACACGGAACTGCTGGTCAAGACCTGCCACGAACGCGGCGCCCACGCCATCGGCGGCATGGCCGCCTTCGTGCCCAGCGGCGCCGACCCGGAGGCGACGTCGGTCGCCCTTGAGCGCACCCGAGCCGACAAGGCACGGGAGGCCGGCGATGGCTTTGACGGTTCCTGGGTGGCCCATCCCGGCCTCGTGCCCACCTGCACCGAGGTTTTCACTTCGGCCCTGGATGATCGTCCGCATCAGATCGAGCGCCGTCGCGATGACGTCGACGTCGACGCCGAGCAACTGCTTGCGCTGGGCGACCTGCCACATTCGGTCACCGTGGCGGGCGTACGCACCAACCTGCGCGTCCCGCTGGCCTACTTATCGGCCTGGCTCGGTGGCCGCGGCGCGGTAGCCATCAATCACTTGATGGAGGATGCCGCCACTGTCGAGATCTCGCGGATGCAGATCTGGCAGTGGATTCGACATAGTGCGCGGATGACCGGAGGGGTTCCAATCACTCGGGACCTGGTCGCGGGGATGCTGGCGGAGGAGGTCGAGCAGGCACTTGAGGAGACCGATCCTGATCAGCGCTGGCAAGTTACGGCGGCGCGAGACATCCTCGAGCATGGCTGTCTGGGCGAGGACTTCCCCTCCTTCGTGACCAGCTACGGCTACAGCCACTACCTGGCCGGCTCCTGACCCCTCTGCCTGTGGGACGGGCTCGTTGACGAACGCCACACACTGGCACGTCCATCCATAGCCCTTGGCACTGCCGATTCAGATTTACGAGTCGCGAGCTTCCAGCTAAATCTTGCCTCCCCGCTCCTTGACCATCCCAGCAGATGGTGTCAGGATGTTGGATGGATGGTGACGGGAGGGTGGAATGGCCGAGGTCGACAAGAGCGAGAAGATCACCATCAATATCGGCCTGGTTGATCTAGGCCAGATCGACCTGCTCGTCAACGAAGGCTTCTACGCCAACCGCACGGACTTTATCCGCACTGCGATCCGACGCCAGCTCGAGACGAGGTCAGGTGCGGTCGACCAGACCGTGACGCGGCGAACGCTAACGCTAGGCACCCAGCACTACAGCAGGCAGGACCTTGAAGAGCTTCGCGCCGCCGGCCAAACGGTCGAACTGCGCGTTCTGGGGCTCGCGACTATCGACGATGACGTCACGCCCGAACTCGCGCTGGCGACGATCACATCGGTGGAGGTGCTCGGGGCGTTTCGCGCGCCACGAGCAGTCAAGCAAGCCCTGGCACCCAGAACGGTGTGAGCAACGGCGGCAGGGCCGGGATGGGGATTTCGAGTCGGCGCACCGGCTTCACAACACAGGAGGACTTGATCATGAACGAAGCTAGAAATGCCACCATGGCTGAGGCACTACGACTAACCCGGAGTGGGCGGCTGTCCGAGGCGACAGGCCTGATCCAACGAAGTCTTCTTGGTGGGACTTTTCCGTCAACTACCAGACGACCAGCGTTCACCGGGATGCCTCGCCGCCGCGGCAAGATTCATGGC
Source organism: uncultured Actinomycetota bacterium (assembly GCA_963730505.1). Classification (GTDB taxonomy): domain Bacteria; phylum Actinomycetota; class Actinomycetes; order Propionibacteriales; family Propionibacteriaceae; genus Microlunatus. The sequence continues at coordinate 119,834 of CAVSSB010000029.1, read as the reverse complement.
AGCGGCCTTCCCCAGGCCAGCGGCCTGCTCGAGACCTTGCAGCCGCGGCTGCTCGCGGGAATGCCCGGCAATACTTCCTTGGTGCAACCCACCGGCTCGAGCGCCACGGCGGCTGCTGCTCGTGCGCCTGGTGGTGAGATCCGCCACCTGACTCACATCAACCCCGCCGGTTCCCGAACGTACGACCTGTACATTCCTACCGGTTACGCCGGTGAGCCTGTCCCGCTCCTCGTCATGCTGCACGGTGGCCGCCAGGTCGCGACGGACTTCGCGGCTGGCACACGGATGAATGAGTTTGCTGAACAGCACACGTTCATCGTCGCCTACCCCGAACAGTCGACTGCCGCGAACGTCGGGCGCTACTGGAACTGGTTCCGGCCCGAGGACCAGCGGCGTGACGCCGGTGAGCCGGCAATTCTCGCCGGAATCACCCGCCAGGTCATCAGCGAGTACGCCGTTGACCCGGCGCGGGTGTACGTCGCCGGATTCTCGGCCGGCGGTGCCATGGCCGCAGTCATGGCCGCCACATACCCAGACCTGTACGCCGCAGCAGGTGTGCACAGCGGACTCGCTTGCGAAGTCGCGCAGGACGTCCCATCGGCGTTCGCAGCGATGCAGAACGGTGGGTCCGCAGCGGCGCCCATTGACGTGCCGCTCATCGTCTTCCACGGCGACAGGGACAACATCGTCGCGCCCGTCAACGCCGACAGGCTCATCGCCTCCCGCATCGCCGCGAGCGCGACAACGGCCAGCGACGCGGGCGGGCGAGGAGCAGCGACGATTGTTGACGGAGACGGTCCCGGCCATCGCTGTAGCCGCAGTGTGTACCGAGACGCGGGCGGCACCGTGGTCGCCGAGCAGTGGAGCGTTCACGGAGGATCGCACGCCTGGTTTGGCGGTAGCTCGGTTGGGTCATACACCGACGCTCAGGGCCCCGACGCGTCAGCCGAAATACTGCGGTTCTTCCTCGAACACCCTGCCCCGGTCACCGCCTGATTTGCGCACTAAGCCGCGACCGGTCAACCGGTCGCCGGTCCTATTGACGGCTAAACAGGCCTTCAACGTCCGGCAATTGCTCGAACTGGGAGAACGTCCCTGCCTCCGCGATCTCCTGTGCGGCCTGCAGGAACCCGCGCCATGCCGTGCGCGCGAGCGTGCCTCCAACGCTGATCCGCCGGGCTCCCAGGTTCGCTGCGTCCCGAACCGTAATGAAAGGCGCGTTGATCAACAAATTCACCGGTTTAGGTGATACCGCGGTGACGATCGCGGCAACCTGCTCGACGGTGCCGATCCGTGGAGCGTAGAGGCAGTCGGCGCCAGCTTCGGCGTACGCGCGAAGCCTGCGAATCGTCTCGTCGATGTCGGGGCGTCCAACCACGAATCCCTCCGATCGCCCGGTGAGAATGACGCCCGTGCCGCTTTCATCGATCGCGCCTCGTGCCGCCCGAATGCGCTCCACCGCGAGATCCAGCTCATAAAGTGGATCCGCCTCGTCGCCTGTCGAGTCTTCGATCGACAGGCCTGCGATCCCGGTGGCCGCCGCGAGCTTCACGTTTGCGCCGACTTGCTCTGGATCGACCGCGAAACCGCCCTGGAAGTCCGCATTAACGGGTACCGCCACAGCGTCCGCGACCAGCCGTAGATGCTGCAGGGCCTCATCGAGCACGACCTGGTTGTCCGCGCGACCCAACGTCCACGCAAAACCAGCACTTGTCGTCGCCAGCGCCTGGAAGCCCATCTGTTCCAAAGCCCTCGCGGTTCCCACGTCCCAGGGGTTCGGCATCACGAAACAACCGGAGGAGTGCAGTTGACGAAACTCGGCTACCCGATCGTCCTGTACGGTCATGCGACACCTCTTCGGGAAGCGGGCAGGTGTCCTTCACCCTATAAGGCCGCATGTTGGCTGCGCGGTCAGCGGCCGGGCCCTTGGCGGCCCGGCCGTGTTGTCGAGGTTTTGGGCGGAGCGCCCATTCAGGCCGGCGTGCTGACCAATGCCGGTGTGGTGGGCCGGTCCGATTCCAGATCGTCGGGCTCGTATTGCCCCTGATCGAGACGGAATGGCGGGTATTCGTCGCGCATGAAGGCGATGTAGGTGAGGACGCGGTAGAGCCAGCGGCTGATGCCGAGAAGCAGATCGAAAAGGGCGCTGGGGTACCGCCCGGTGATCAACAGGAAGAAGCCCGCGATGACGACGAGCAGGTTCAGCACTGAGTAGCCCCCGATGGGCTGGAAGCCGGAGCTCCAGTCGTAGTCGGTCCACCAGTACGGGAGGATGGTGCCGGCGATGAGGAAGACGATGATCAGGTGCGGAATGGCGAGCAGCCATTTGACCAAGACCATGCCGCGGGAGAGACGTTCGGGGTAGGCGACGTCGAAGTCAGCTGGGTAGTCGGTCCGGGCCAAGGTGAACGGCGGGTAGCGGTCGGTACCCAGGGCGGCGTAGACGTAGAACCCGACCCGCCAGTTCCAGCGCAGGACGCCGACGTTGAAGTCGAACAGTGAGCGCGGATAGCGGCCGGTGAACAAGATGGCGAAGCCGGCGATCACGGTGGTGACCAGGAATGCGACCCACAGGAACGCCAACACGACGTAGTGCGGGATGGCCAGGAACATCTTCACCAGCCACAGCCAGCGGGAGAGGTTCGGGTCCAGCTCGCCGGTCAGACGAACCGGATAGCTGGCTTGCGATGTTGTCGATGTCATTTCGTTTGTTCCTGTCAGTTGGAGGCGGCGAAAGGAGTCTGTGCCCTGAGCCCTTCGACAGGCTCAGGGCACATGCGCGCTGAGCCTGTCGAAGCGCGACGACGGTTAGGCGGGACCGGGTGGTGGTCATGCCGGCTGTGATCGGGGAGGGGTTGAATCCCTTGACGACCAGCCAGACGCCCAGCGAGACCTCCCACAAGCGCCATCGGGACGACGCGATCCCCGCGGGCAGAGAACCCTGCGCCCAGAGCCGAACATGCACGGCGAGATCGGAGGCAAAGAGCAGGGGCGCTCCGATCAGCCCCACCAGCGGGATGATCCGCGGCACCAGGCCGGACCGGTACAGCAGGGAGCCCAGCAGCAAGGCGTTCACACAGCCATGAAGCCGGGTCCGAACAGGAACGTCCAGTTGTACATCGCGACCAGCGCGTGGCTCGGCAACCAACGCGTCCGCTCCGGCCCCAGCCTGCCGCAGGTGACCACGGACAGCAGGCGACGACGCCAGCTGACGATGATGGCGGCCTCCAGGACCCGGGAGCCGACGAAGCCCAACGCGACGCCCTCGTTCTGCCGCTTGACCACCGGATATAGAGCGACGGCGGTGCCAAAGCAGGCGAGGGCCAACATCACGTCGAGGAGGCCAGCGAAGAGCACCTGCGCGTCAGCTCCTGGGCCGACGATGTAGTTCGGATCGTTCCGCACTGGGCCGAATAGGATCCGAGCCGGAATCGAGGTGGCAAAGGTGATCAGGTAGAGCGCGCCCGCGACGAGCGCGGTCTTCCTCAGTGAGTCCATCGGGATTCGTTTCGTTGCTGCTGTGGGTTGGACGGTGGTTGTCATGTCGTTCTCCCTTTTGTTGGTGGGTTATCGAGGCTCGGTGGTGGGTACGTCGGTCTGGTCGGTGTCGATCTGAGCGACCGAGATCAGCGGCAGGCCTACGTCGCGCACCTTCTGGAGCAGCCCATGGAGAGCTGCCTGGTCGGCGACAAGACCATGGATGAGGGTGATGCCGTTGCTCTCGTTGGTGAGGCTCAGTCCGTCGAACCAGGCGGCCCATCGAGAAGCGAGGTGCCCCTTGAGACGGATTTCGTACCGTCCAACCTCGTTCCGCTTGCCAGTTGATCTTTCGCTCACAATCGGAACGTACGAGCTGATGTGGTGAGCAGGCATCACCACATGTGGTGATTCATGTAGTGATTTATGGGTGCTTTGTGGCTCCGCCTCCTTCGGCAGAAACGCACGTGCACGTTCGTTCCTGGCACACTGCACGCGTTGCAACGCGTGTATCGCGTCAGGAACGCACGTGCACGTGCATTTCATGCAGGACGGGATGGCACTCGGAGGGGCCGCGCAGAGCGATATCGCTACAAAAGATCGAGTTCCCTGGCGCGGCGGACCGCCGTCCGACGGCTGTTCACGCCGAGTTTGGCGTAGATGTTCTTGGTGTGAGTCCGCACTGTGTTGAGCGACACCACAAGCTGGCGGGCGATGTCCGGACCGTCCAGGTCGGTTCCCAGCAGTCGAAGCACGACCAGTTCGCGTTCGCTCAGTGGCTCGATGAGGCCTTGCTTGACCGGCCTACGGTCCTCTGTCGTGTCAAAGGCGGCCAGCAGTGAACCGACATAACTGCGAGCCATCCCCTGCTTCGCTGCCGCTCTCAGCAGGGAGGCCATAGGTGGGCCCTCGTCTACGAAGGTTCGGACGTAGCCCTCCGGCTCAGCCAAGGTCAGAGCGCGATGCAGGGATGCAAGCGCAGCAGTGATGTCCCGTTGCGCCTGCTGAGTAAGCGCCTGCAGCACCAGGATCTCCAGGACGCTCCCCGTTCTCGCCCCCTCTTCTGCCGCTTGCAGGAGTCGCTCCACAAGTAGCGTCACCTCGTGGAGGGCGCCTGCGGGACGCTCAGCCTGGTAGCAGGCCAAGAGCACCCTGGCGAGGGTCAAGTGCTCGAACTCGCGCAGGTAGCTGACGTCGTCCTCAACGGACAGGCCTCGCTCGCTCGCCCAGTCGAGCGCTTCACCCAAGCGCCCTAGCCCGACCAACACCCGCGCCCGCAACGCCGGGACTGGTCGCACATCAGGGGAGAAGTCACTCACATACAGGCGGTCCGCCTCGTTGAGTAGGTCGAGTGCTCCACCCAGATCCCCTTCAGCCGCCCGTATCCGCGCCATCGCGACCCGCCAGCGATACCGGTTCTTCGGTAGGCCAGCATGCTCGCCCAGTTCCCTGCTCGTTACCAGGTGCTGCATGGCGGCATCAAGCTCATTGCGTTCGTAGCAGAGCTGGCTCATGCCGACGTGCATGTCCGCCGCGCCTCTCAGCACAGACGGAGCGTGCTCGGTCGCGACCCGCAGCCCACGCTCGTACGTGGTCATTGCCTCGCGCAGTCGACCTTGCGCAATGCGGAGGTCCGCCAAGGTGATAGCGCCACCAACCACGTCAGAGAGGTACCCGGCCTTCTCCAGACTGGCCATGCCATTGGCATACCAATGGTGGGCCGCATCGAGATCCCCGTTGGTCCAGTACACGAGTCCGAGGAGTGCTGCTGCCCCGCCGCGCCCGAGGTGGTCATCCTCGCTGACGAGGTCGAGTGCCCGCCGGGCGTGAGCAACGGTGCCTGCCGCGTCGCCGAGGATCCGGGCTTGCCCGGCGCGATGGACAGCGATCGACGCCGGTAGAGCGCGAAAACCCTCCTCGTCCACGACCACCATCTCCGGGGATCGGGCAAGGGATCCCGGAGGGCCACCGGTTGTCGGGTCCAGCCACCGCTCGGCATCTTGCAGGTATGACTCGACGCCCTCGACCTCCCCGCGCACTAGCAGTGACCCGGCGTACGCGTTGCTCAGGACGGGCCTGACCCTGAACAACTCTTCCGGAAGCGCCTCGAGCCAGCGACGCAGCGTGACCTCCTGTCGATACTGGCGCGTCGCGGGGGCAGCGAGCTCGATCAGGTCCGCCGCTCGCTCGAAATCCTCGGCAGCCAGCGCATGGCGTATCGCCTCGGCCGGCTCGCCGTTCTGCTCAAACCACGCGCTCGCCCGCCGGTGTAGCTCCGGAACGTCTTCGGCCCGCTCCTCCAGCAGGTGCGCTTGCAGAACGTCCGCAAAGAGCTGGTGGTAGCGGTACCACTGGCGGCGGTCGTCGAGCGGGACCAGGAACAGGTTCCCTCGATCAAGAGCCTCGAGCATGGCTTTGCCGCCGTCCCGGCCGGTAACCGCATCGCAGAGTGGGCCGCTTAGCCGGTCCATGATGGAGGTCTGCAGCAGGAAGTGCCGAACATGATCGGACTGGCGCTGCAACACCTCCTCGACCAGGTAGTCGACGATGTACCGGTCATCCCCCGCGAAGCCGGCGATGAAACCGGCGACATCGTCGCGCCCCCGTATCGACAGCGCCGCCAGCTGAAGCGCGGCGATCCACCCTTCGGTGCGGCCCTCAAGCGCTGTGACGTCCTCTGCCGTCAGCCCCAATCCCATTACCCCGTTCAGGTACGCCGCAGCCTCTTCAGGCGTGAAGCGCAGATCAGTAGCACGGATCTCGACGAGCTCGCCGCGCCCTCGCAACCGGGCCAACGGCAAGGCCGGGTCGGCGCGACTGGCGATCACCAGGTGGAGCTGTGGGGGTAGGTGCTCCAGCAGAAATGCCATCCCGTCCAGCACGTCACGCGCATCGATGACGTGGTAGTCGTCTAGCACCAAGACGACATCATTCGAGACGCCGCCCAGATCGTTGAGCAGAGTCGCAAGAACGACTTCCATCGGCGGCGGTGGCGACTCAAGGAGCGGTGGCGCACTTCCACCAAGTCCGGGCACTGCGGTCTTCAGCGCGGCGACCAGATAAGTCCAGAACAGCGCCGGATCGTTGTCACGCTGGTCAAGCGAGAGCCACGCCGCGGCCCGTCCATCGGCACCAGCGGTGGCCAGCCAGTCGGCCAGCAACGACGTCTTGCCGAACCCGGCGGGAGCTGACACCAACGTCAGTGCCGTTTCGGCTCCACGGCTCAAAAGGTCAATCAGTCTCGGACGCGCGACCAGCCCCTGTCGCCGCCTCGGTACGTGGAGCTTGGTCTCAAGCAATGGGCCCGGCATGACCACCTCCCGTCGAACCTAGTGTCACGCACCGTCGACCGGCACTCGCCGCTCATCGGACCCGCTTCACGGGCAGGATGGCGACGGCTCCGAGAATGGCGCAGACCCCGGCGAACCCATACAGCACGCCATAGCTGCCGCCGCCGATCGCAAGGATGGCTGGCGCGATCGCTGGCGCAACGGTAAAGGGAAGAGCGCCGGCGATGTTTAGTACGCCGAGATCCTTGGCCGCGTTGTCTTTGTTCGGCAGCACATCGGCTACCAGAGCAAGGTCAACGGCCATGTACATGCCAAAGCCGAGCCCGCTGATGGCCATGCCGACGAGGAAACCGTTGAAGTTGCTGGCAATGGCGAGGACAAACATCGCCAGGCCGTACACGATCGATGCGGTGAAGACGAAGATCTTCCGTCGGCCCGTCCAGTCAGACAGCCTGCCACCGAGGACGGAAGCGGCAACAACGACGGTCGACTGGGCGAGTGTGCCGAGGAAGATCTGCCGCGGCACATCAGCCTCGGTGCTGCCGATCTTGTCCAGCAGGTAGTAGGCCTGGTAGGTCGTTACGAAGGCGTACGCCAGAACGAACACGAACCGGCTGGCGAAAGCCCAGGCGAAGTCTGGGCTCTTCCGCGGGTTGACGTAGAACGAGCTGGCGAATTCCCGCAGCGACCAGGTCGGCCTGTCAGCCTTGTCAAGCCGGCGATCTTTCAGCCTGATCGCGAAGAGCAGGATAAAGAACCCGCCGATCGCACACGGGACCAGAAACATGGCGAGCTGGTTGCCGGTGAACAGTTGGACCAAGAAGGTGCCGCTCACCGACGCGAGAGGTAGACAGACCCCCAGGACACCGGAGACCAAGCCGCGTTGAGCGGCCGGAACCTGGTCTGGCAGCACCGCCACCATTGCGGCGAGCAGTGCGTTGAACGACAGCTGGGCGGTGCACCATCCGACTAAGACGACCGGGATGTTGGGTGCCAACGCGACCACCAGGACGCCGAAGGAGCCGCCCACCAGACCGATGACCATCCAGGGCCGCCTCATGCCCAGCCGCGAGGAGGTGCGGTCGCTCATTCTGCCGAAGAACGGATTACCCACCATGGCCACGAGGGCGCCGGTCCCGGTGACAACCGCCAAGCTGCTCGGTGCCTGCTCGATCCCCACGAGCGAGTTGACCTTCAAGGCCAAGGTGACCAGCAGGGGTGCGATGAGCACCAGGACGGTGCCCAGGTACGCCAAGGTGTACAGCGAGATGAAACCCCATCCGACCCGCTTCACCGCGGGCGACTCAGGCTCCAGCGCAGCCTCCGCTGGAGCTCGGTATTCAAATCCGTCCAGCCCGGCGGTGGGTGGTAGTTGGGGCTCTTGCTGGTCTCCCATACCGCTCCCTATACCTAGGTCACGAGCAGCGAGCTTTTGTTTGCCGCGGCACGCGTACGCGGGTTGAAAGGATCTTCTCACTTCCCCAATTGGTGCCGTCACCGTCCGGCAGGCTTCCTCCCGAGGCAGCCGCCGATGAGCAGGCCCAGACGAAGCGGTCGGTACCGTGCTGGTTGACATGTACGTCTTCAGCGCCGAACTGTGGCAATACGACGGTCCGAGCGCCTGGTACTTCATCAGTTTGCCGCCAGACATAGCCGACGACATCCGTGCAGAGTTCGCTGCGCAGGCAGCTGGCTTCGGCTCAATCAAGGTTGAGGCCGCCGTCCGATCGACTGAGTGGACCACGTCGCTGTTCCCTGACAAGAAGCGAGGAACTTACCTACTACCGGTCAAGAAGTCTGTGCGGGTGGCGGAGAACCTCGAGGCGGGCGACGTGGCAACCGTCAGCCTGCGGATCTGACGGAGGTGAGGAACGTCCTCGCTTCCGGATTCCTTGCTCGCCGCGCCCCTCGTAATCGTCCGTTTCGACGGCTGTGATGAAAGACGTGCACTTTCCGGCCTCCAAACCGTCTCTCTTGACGGCTGTGATGAAAGACGTACGCCTACCTTGCGCCATCGTCCATCCTCGACTAATCGTGCGCGCCGGATCGAGGAATCCTCGTCACTAGCCGTTTCGGGCCGCGATCGCGGCGATCCCTACCCCAGCTCCACCCAGACCGCGCGGAATTGGTCAGCAGGAATACTGGCTGTGTGAAGGCGCTCTGGGTGCTGCCAGCCGCCCTGCTCTTCGTGGCCTGCAGTGCTGCCGAGCCGACAACTGCGCCGCCACAGCAGGCCTCGTCGTCGACATCGACCGTCGCATCGGCGCCGCCGCAGTCACCCTCCGCGACTCCCGCCCGGCCCACCGCCTCCCCCTCGTCCAAGGCGACGAAGACGCCTAAGCCGCCACATCCGATCTCGGTGCCGGCCTTGATCAACAAAAAGTACGATGGTCGCGATCTCAAGGTCGGTCGACTGCTGGCGGACAACGGGGCGTACAAGCGCTACCTCATCACCTACCGGGGTGACGGGCTCACCATCTCGGGCGTGATGAACGTCCCGGACGGCAAGGGCCCTTTCCCGGTCCTGGTGCTCAACCATGGGTACATCGATCCCGACACTTACTCCCCCGGCCAGGGCATGGCGCGGGAACAGAACTACCTGGCGCGGCAGGGCTACGTCGTGCTCCACACCGACTATCGAGGCCACGCTTCGTCTGACAACGACAAGAACGTGGATTACGAACTCCGCTTGCCCTACGCGGTTGACACGATCAACGCGGTCAAGGCGGTCAAGTCCTCGAAGTTGCGGTACCTGGACAAAGATCGGGTCGGCTGGCTGGGACGTTCCATGGGCGGCGGAGTCACCTTGACCGCGCTGGTTGCTCAGCCAGGCCTCGTCGATGCCGCCGTGATCTACGCTTCGGTGAGTTCGATGACCGCCGACAACTGGAAACAGTTCTATCGGCCATCAGACGATCGAGCGAGCACCAACCGACGCATAGCGCGGACGTACGGACTTCCAGACGAATCGCCTGAATTCTGGCGTGCTGCTTCATCGCGGCCATATTTCGATCAGGTGACTGAGCCGCTGCTGGTACACCATGGCATCCAAGACGACACCTGCCCGATCCGCTGGTCAGAGGCGACGGTCAAAGCGCTCAAGGCGGCCGGCAAAGACGTCACCTTCGTCAGATACCGCGGGGAGGGCCACACCTTCGCGGGCCAGTGGCAGCGTTCGATTGAGCGCACCGCGGACTTCTTCAACAAGCACTTGGACTAGCGATCAGCCGACTTGTCAGAACCCAGTTGACCTCTAACTCAACTGGGTTCTGACAAGTCGTACGAGCAGATCCTGGAGGGGCAATGACAGCCAAGAGGTCAACCGCTGTTCTCGAGGTGGCTGGAGTGCATTGGGCAGCCTCGAAGAACGTCGCTGAGGCGGTGCTGTCTCGCCGTCCGGGCGTGCTGGATGTCGAGGCGAACCCCGTGGCGCAGACTGCCACCGTCACCTATGACCCGTCCCGAACCTCGGTAGCGGAGCTGGCCGGCTGGGTGCGGGACTGCGGATATCACTGTGCTGGCCAGTCGGTGCCGGAGCACATCTGCGATCCGCTCGCAGAACCAGCAGCGGCCGTGGACGTGCATGATCATCCTCAGGCTACCGACGACCCGCATCCGGTCCCCCATGCTGATCATGCGGCTCACGCGCCTGTGACGCCTCACGCCGGGACAGGTCACGGGACGGCCCACGGCGCGCATCACGCAAGCATGTCCATGGACGCCATGGTGCGCGACATGCGGAACCGATTCCTCGTCGCCGCACTGCTCTCCATCCCGATCTTGCTGTGGTCCCCGATAGGTCGAGAGGTGATCGGCTTCAGCGTTCCAGCACCGTTCGGGCTGCGCGACGATGTCTTCTCCTTGATCTTGAGTCTGCCGGTGATCTTCTACTCGGCTTGGATCTTCTTCGACGGCGCTTGGCGGGCACTGCGGGCGCGCACCTTGGACATGATGGTTCTGGTCGCCGTGGCCATCGGCGCCGGCTGGCTTTACAGCCTCTATGTCACGCTCACCGGTGGCGGTGAGGTGTTTTACGAGGCGGCCACCGTGCTCGCCGCCTTCGTACTGCTCGGGCATTGGTTCGAGATGCGGGCCCGTGGTGGGGCCAACGACGCGATACGCACACTTCTTGAGCTGGCACCGCCTATGGCTGTCGTGATTCGCGACGGAGAACCAGTTGAGGTGCCCACCGCCGAAGTCAAGGTGGGTGATCTGCTGCTGATTCGGCCGGGCGCCAAGGTCCCAGTCGACGGGACGGTCATCGACGGCGAGTCCGAGATCGATGAGTCCATGGTCACGGGCGAGAGCCTGCCGGTGGCCAAAGCAATGGAGTCGCAGGTGATCGGCGCCTCCGTCAACACCACCGGCACGTTGCGGGTACGCGCCACGAAGGTCGGGTCGGACACCGCACTGGCCCAGATTGTGGCGCTAGTACAGGAGGCACAGAACTCCAAAGCCCCGGGCCAGCGGCTCGCCGATCGAGCGGCGTTCTGGCTTGTCCTGGTCGCGCTCCTCGGTGGCACGGCGACATTTCTGGTGTGGTTAGCAGTCGGTCGGCCGGTGACTGAGGCTTTGCTGTTCGCGATCACGGTGGTGGTGATCACTTGCCCGGACGCACTGGGACTCGCCACGCCAACAGCGATCATGGTCGGCACCGGATTGGGCGCCAAACGAGGCGTGTTGTTCAAGAATGCAGCGGCGTTGGAGACTTCCGCCCACATCGACACCGTGATCATGGACAAAACCGGAACACTGACCAAAGGGGAACCAGAGGTCACCGATGTCGTCGCAGACGGACTTGCCGAAGATGATCTTCTGGCGCTCGCCGCGGCAGTGGAGCGCGAATCGGAGCATCCGCTAGCTCAGGCCATTGCGCGCCACGCCGACGCCGCAGGAGTACCACGACTGGCGGCCACAGCGTTTCGCAACGTTCCGGGTCACGGAGCACAGGGGCAGGTCGACGGTCGACGAATATTGGTGGGCAACCGCCGCTTGATGACGACCGAAGGCATCGACCTCGGCGACCTGGGCCGACGGCGCGACGAGCTCGCTGCGACGGGGCGTACGGCTGTCCTGGTTGCCGTCGACGGACGGGCCGCCGGCGTACTCGCCCTCGCGGACGCTCCGCGCGAGACCGCCGCCGCAGCCGTACGCGAACTGCATGCCATGAACATCCAGGTGATCATGTTGACCGGCGACAACGAGGCCACAGCCCGCCGTATCGCAGACCAGCTGGGAATTGACACGGTGATCGCCGAGGTACTGCCGGCAGATAAATCGGCAAAGGTAGCGGAGCTGCAGGGGGCAGGAAAACACGTCGCCATGGTGGGCGACGGCGTCAACGACGCCCCAGCGCTCGCCGTTGCCGATCTCGGCATTGCGATCGGGGCTGGTACCGACGTTGCCATCGAGACTGCTGACGTGGTCTTGATGCGCTCGGACCCGCTCGATGTTCCAACCGCTCTGCGCATCGGCACGGGCACGCTGCGCAAGATGCGGCAGAACCTGGGCTGGGCAATCGGCTACAACGCGATCGCGCTGCCGATCGCGGCCGGGGTCTTTGAGCCAACGTTCGGCTTGGTGCTACGGCCCGAGATCGCTGCGCTCACGATGTCCGGCTCCAGCTTGTTGGTAGCGGTCAACGCGCTCCTGCTGAAACGGCTACGGCTGCCCGCGCAAGGCGCTTCGGGTGGCGACGCTAGAGAGACCGATCTCCCGCATGAAGAACTGGCGGCGCGGCGTCAGGAGTAGCGAAGAATGCTGATCAGAAACATTTCCGCGGAACGCTAGTAGGCAAGCTGCGCGTACTGGTCATGACGACGGTCGTCGCCCAAGGTGCGTACGTTTCCGCGCCTGAGATGAACGACGTCGGCCTCCAGCCGCCACCACCCGCACGTTTCGACGCCTGTGATGAGAAACGTGCGATCCAGCCGCTGGCCATGCGCCTTCGCTGTCGTCAAAGCGTCGGCTCTGCCGCTCACGTCCACGGCACGCCCTGATCTTCACCGCGCACGGGCTGCCAAGGTGACGCAGCACCGGTTTGCAGCGGGGTCGAGACGAGCTTCGAGCAGATCAGGCGCGACAGAGTCAACAAATCCTTCAAGCAGGGCATGATTCAGCTGGCAGACCAGCTCGGTGTGGCCGACAGCGAGGCGGTGGAACGGGCAGTTAGCCATGATCACGATGCGATCGATCCGATGAGGCTCATAGCCCTGCTCAGTCAGGATTCGGACGGCGAGGTCGAGAGCCGCATCGGCCCCGGTCGGGTGATCAGGTGAAATGGCGGCGATGGCTGCGCCCCGAGCAGCTGCCGCGTTATTGAGCGCGTCGAAGACTGGTGTGCCGGTGCGCGCCGACTCAGAGATTGCATCGGCCATAATGTGGCCGGCCAGCTCGTAGTCTCGGGCCGGAAGGGTAATGGCGAACTCGCTGCGGCCCCGGCGGTAGCGCTTAGCGGGACGCCCAGCACCGGGCCCGGCGCGCCCGGTCATCCGGACATAGTCGGCCTCGAGCAGTCCTTGCGCCTCCAGTCTGTCGAGGTGGAACTTCGCTTTGTGGCGGGCAATGCCAACCGCTTGCGCCGCCTGGTCGCGGCTCACGGGTTGATCTTGGGAGCAGACGAACCGGTACAGCTCGCGACGCACGGGGTCGGCCAACACGCCGATACCTGTCACATTCCGGTCGAAGCCCTGCACACACGCGCCTTTCCATAACGGACAGATGTCTTGACGATAGACGACATCGGGTCTAACGTCGAGTTCGGTATCCGATAGAGATCATCTACGTCGAAAGAGGGGCCGTCGATGGCAATCGCCGCACTGGTCACTTGGCTCATCACCGCCGGGTTTGGATTCTTCATGCTGATCCGCTGGGCAACCAGCGGCGGTCTGCGCGAGGTGCCGGGAGCAGGGACGAACTTCCCGCGAGTCCGGGTGTTCGCGCATTTCGGGCTGGCCGCCGCAGGACTGATCGTGTGGATCATCTACCTGGTCACGGGGAACACTTTGTGGGCCTGGATTGCGGTCGCCGACCTCATCTTGGTCGCACTCCTGGGCGGGCTGCTGGTGAAGCAATGGACAAAAGACGGCCGTGCCGCCATGGCGAGCGCCACACGGTCGGACGCGACAGGGTCGGACGCCGCACAGTCCGACGCGGGTGCCTCGCCGTCAGCTGCCGGCGCGGTTGATCTCGCCGAGCAGCACATCCCACGCCCGCCGGTCGTGCTGCACGGGGTCTTCGCCGTCAGCACTCTTGTGCTAGCGCTGTTCAGCGCACTCGGCCTCGGCCCAAGCTGATCTGCCGACACACCAGATAGTCGCTCGTCCTGACTTATCCCATATCGCTGAGCAGAGCAGCGCAGGCCATCTCACACCGGCGACAGGCTTCGGCACAGATCCTGCAGTGCTCGTGCATGGTGGCGTGGCTCTCACAGTCATTGCCACAGGCCCGACAGGCCACCCGGCATGCTTCCAGCAGCGCCTCAGTGACGCTGGCGTCGGACCCGGTGTGGCGGGATAGCACCGAGCCAGTTGTCACACAGATCTCGGCGCAGTCCAGGTCGGTGCGAATGCAATGCACCAGTTCGCTGACCATGTCTTCAGCCAGGCACGCGTCCGCGCATGCCGTACAGACCTGCGCACAGTCGAAACAGGCCTCGATACATTCGGCCAGCTTGGCTCGATCAAATCGGCCCAAGTGCTTCGGGTAGGACTCCAGCATCTCCTTGACACGCGGCATCTTGTTCTCCTTTCGGGTTGCTCGATTCTCCCAACCCGGCATTGCCCGGCGATAGCGCTAACGTCGTTACGAGACCTATCTGCCAGACCCGATGAGTCCAGGCGGAACGCGGGGTCTAGATCAACAACCCAGTACCAGTGAGCACCTGAGGAGCGCATCGTGACCACCACCGATTGGACAGCCGACACGAAGGGCACCGGCCAGTACGCCGAGGTCAACGGCATCAATCTCTATTACGAGACCATAGGGATCGGGCGGCCGCTGATCTTGCTGCACGGCGGACTGGCATCAGGTGAGATGTTCGGGCCGGTTCGTCCCGCGCTCGCGGAACACCACCAGCTCATCGTTCCTGATCTGCAAGGACACGGCCGCACTGCTGACATTGATCGACCGATCGACATCCGGCTGATGGCCGACGACATCGCTGCACTGATCGACCACCTTGGGCTGGAGAAACCGGATCTCGTCGGTTACTCGCTAGGTGGTGGGGTGGCGCTGCAGACAGCGGTGAAGTACCCGGATAAGGTCGGCCGGCTCGTCATCGCTTCAGCGAATGCGTGGCGCGACGCGATCCCGCCCGAGATGCTCGCCCAGCAGGCTCAAGTGAATGCCGCTGCCGCCGAATTCATGAAGGACACGCCGATGTATCAGCTCTACCAGCAGGTCGCGCCGCGCCCCGAGGACTTCCCTCGGCTGCTGGACAAGATCGGCGACTACATGTCCCACGACTTCGACTACACCGAGGAAGTTCGCAACCTCCAAATGCCGACACTGATCGTCGCAGCCGATGCGGACATGGCACCACCCAGCCATTACGTCGAGATGTTCAAGCTGCTTGACGGCGGCCTCCGCGACGGCGGATGGATGGGCGAGGGCCGGCCAAAGGGTGGTCACGCACTCGCGATTTTGCCGGGCTTGACCCACTACAACCTCGGCGCCTCGCCGCTCTTCGCGACAGTCACACTCGGCTTCCTCGACGATCAGCCGAGCTGAGGCCGCAACCTCCACCCGAACGTTTTGACGGCTGTGCTGACAGACGTACGCCTCTGAGGCGCTCTGGGCGTACCTCTTCGCGGCTGTGATGAGATACGCACGCTTCGGCCGCCTCTGCCTGCACGTTTCGACGGCTGTGATGACAAACGCACAAACATCCCTACAGCGGCTTCACCGGTTGCCGCAGGATGGTCTTGAGTTTCGACGGCGCTGTCTTTCGCGGATCGCTGAGATAGATCTCATGGTGAAGACCGTTGAATGTCAACTCATGTTGCGGCATGAATTCGGCATGAAGGTCTTTGAGTTTTGGCGCCTCATCATCGTACGAGCCCACATGGAGAAGCTGTAGCGATCTTCCCTCGTCATACCGCTCAAACCGGACCTTCGACAGAGCGGGCAAGTCCTTCTTGGCCCTGGTCGCGGCAATAGTCTCCGAAACTATGGACTCCGTGATCCAGTCTGGCTGCATGATCATCATCGTCCACTGATATTGGTCCTTTTGGGCATTCTCAAAGACCGTAGGATCGCTGGCCGTCCACAGCCCTTCAAGCGGTGCGACGACGTAGTCTCTGCCCAGTCTTTTCCTGCTGAGGAATTTGATGGCGTAGGCGAGGCCATAGAGCGCCTCCACAGCATTGCTATAGGCCCTCGCAGTGTTTGGATCGCCTTCACCATCGACCATCAGAAAATTCATGATGGGGACTTCGATCAGCTCCCAGTCCTTGTTCTTAGGCGCGTATAGCTGTGCTAGCTCTTTCTTGAAATCAAGCTTTTCCACCATTCGTCAAAGGCTCTCGACAGGCCACGCCGCAGGCTACGACTCCGGTAGCTGCTAGCGGGCGCGCTTCGGCCAACCGTCGAGGACCAACGTCATTCCAGCACCGAGCAGCCAGACATCCTTGGCGAGACCGATGCCTTCCTGGGTAGGCCTGATGCTGCCGGATTGCCGCATGCCAGGCGTCTTCAGATACAGCTGAACCAGCCCAGCAGAGAATCCAACCAGCGCGGCGCCAACCAGAGCCGAGGGCACGAACGGGATCAGCAAGGCTGCACCCAGCGCGATTTCACCAGTTGACAAGATCCGGGCGAACTGGTCCGGCGGAATCTTCTTCAGGGCCGGGATCGCGCCGACCGCCATCCCATGCACGCCTTCGGCTGCCTGGCCCTCGAGGTTCTGCTTGGACAAGCCAGAGTTCAGGATGTACGCGCCGGTCGCGACGCGTAGCGGTAGATGAGCCAGCTTCATTCAGCGCTCCTTGTGGTGGGCAGCGGCAGGTCGGCGACAATCCGGCGGATCTCCGGCAGGACAGCAGGATAGATCTGATGCCCACCTGGATGTGGCAGTTCTACCACCTCAGCACCGCGCTCGTGCAGCTGGCCAGCTAGCTGCTGGGTCACCCCGGATTTGATCATCGGATCTCGATCACCATTGGAGATGATCACCAGGGTTCCGGTGAGATCGGCGGCCGGAGGCTCGGCGTACGGAACCATCGCGGCCAGCAGCACCGCGCCCGCCAGGAGTCCGGGTCCGCTGCAACAGCATCGCCGAGGCGATGTTGGCTCCATTGGAGAATCCGACAGCAACCAGCGAGCGTTCCTCGATCCCGTATGCCGCACTCGCGGTCACCACGAATTCCGCGAGATCGTCGGCCCGGCGACGTAAGTCGTCCTCGTCGAACACTCCCTCACTGATCCGACGAAAGAACCTCGGCATCCCGCTCTCCAGCACCGTTCCGCGTACCGAGAGCACCGCCGCACCTGGCGAGAGATGATCGCGTAGCGGCAGCAGGTCGTGCTCGTTGCCGCCGGTGCCATGCAAGAGCAGCAGCGGCGGTCCAGCCGCGTCCTCCTCGGCAGGCAGGAAGACATGCGGCCGAGCGAGGCCGGTCTCGGCGTTCACGGGATGTCCATGTCGAGCTGCAGCGGTGGCAGGGCGGCAGCGATCTGGGCGCGGTTGGGTTCCAGCCAGGGCGGCAGCTTGAGACTGCGACCTAGCTCGAGCAGCGGCTCGTCAACGGCGAAGCCAGGCGTATCTGTCGCAATCTCGAACAACACACCACCCGGCTCGCGGAAGTAAATGGACTTGAAGTACTGCCGATCGATGATCTGAGTCACCTGAACGCCACGAGCTCTGAGCTCCTGCTGCCACAGCGTCTGCGTTGCCAGGTCCGGTGCGCGGAAGGCAACGTGGTGCACTGTGCCGCCTGCCTGCCACCCGCGTTCCCGTACGCCTGCGAAGACATCGACCAAGGCGCCCGAACTGCCCCCGGCCATCCCAAACCGAGACCGGTCCCCCTCCTCAGCGGTCAGGCTCATGCCAAGCAGGTCGGTCAACATCGTGGCTGATGGATCGAGCTGTTGTTCGGACAAGGTGATCGCGTGCAGGCCGCGAACCGCGTGCTCGGCGGGGATGTCGGCGACGCCGTCCCAGCCGGAGCGGTGATCACCATCAGACGCCACAAGATCGATCACCATGCCGTCGGGATCGCGGATGGTGAGAACCTCTTCCTGGTCGCGGGTAGTTGGTGCGTCGGTGTCGATCTGTAACTTCTTGAAGCGCTCATGCCACCATCCGAGGGAAGATCCCGGCACGCTGAATGCCGTCGCAGTCGTCATTCCGGCACCCCGGCGACCCTGCGGCACGTCCGGCCACGGAAAGAAGGTCAGCAGACTCGACGGGCTGCCTTGCTCGTCCCCGTAATACAGGTGGTAAGTCTCGGGCGCGTCGAAGTTGACTGTCTGCTTCACCAGGCGCAGCCCAAGGGATCGCGTGTAGAAATCCACATTGGCCTGGGGGTCGGTGGCGATAGCGGTGACGTGATGTAACCCGTGCGGGCTGACCTGCGCCATGATGATCAGTTCCTCTCTGGCAGCGCTGCTCTATCCAGATACGCCTGCCGCACTAGATAACTGACATCCTCCTCGGTGAAGTCCCGGGGGTTGGCGACCGGGGCTGCGGCAACGGTCTTGGCGATCCCCTCGATGGCGTCGAGTTCTAAGCCCAGGTCCGCCAGCGAAGTGGGCGCCTTCAGTTGAGCGGCAAGTTGGAACAAGGCGGGAGCCACCGCTTCTGGCCCATCTACTCCCAACGCGTCAGCGGCCCGTCCGAATGCGCCTGGTGCTGCCGGAGCGTTGAAAGCGGCCACGTGCGGCAGCAGCACGCTGTGGACGGCGGCGTGTGGTAGCTGATAGGTGCCGCCCAGCACGTGGGCAAGCTTGTGATGGAGGCCCATCGTGGTGCTGCCAAGCGCCCATCCGGCGAGCCAGGCACCGCGCAGCGTCTCGGTGCGGGACTGGAGATCATCGGGCTGCCTGACGGCACGGGGTAGACCGTGCACCAACGTGCGAATGGCTTCCTCGGCGACCTCCGACGACTGCGGAGTGCTGTTGGGCGCGTAGAGCGACTCGAGCGCATGCGCCAGAGCATTCATGCCGCTGGCGGCGGTGAGCTCGGCCGGCATCGAGATCGTGAGGGTCGGATCGTACACGGCGATGTGCGGTAGCACCTGCGGGTCGCGACCTGTTGTCTTGCCACTCTGATCGGATTGCCCCCAGATGGGGGTCATCTCGCTGCCGGCGTACGTGGTGGGCACTGCAACGATGGGGAGTCCGGCGTCCCGGGCGATGGCCTTGGCGAGTCCGGTTGCCGAGCCGCCACCGATGGAGACGAGTACGCCGGCCGTTACGTCCAGGGCCGCTTCGAGGGCCCGGGCGACCGCCGCGACGGGCACGTGCTGCACCACCTCTGGGACCCGCCAAGCAAGATCATTGCCGAGCTGAGCGCTCACCGCTGCTGCGGCGTCGGCCTCATGGCGACCGGAAATGATCACGATGCGACTACCCAACGCACGGGCCTCGGCTGCCACCTGTCTGAGACTTCCCGGCCCGAACACAACCCGGACCGCCCGGTTTTCCAGGACGGGAGCCAGGTAGGTAAACGGCTGTCCGTCCGCTCCCGGCAGACTCACCGCGTCCTCCCCTCAAGGTCCTATTTCACCCCACGCAACGCTCGCCCAGCCTAGGTCAGCGGCCGCGGCAGCGGGCATCCTGGCGGAGTGCGTATTCACCTCGACACAGACTTAGGTGGCGACACTGACGATGCATGCGCCTTGATCATGTTGCTCGGCTGGCCCGGCGTCGAGATCACAGGCATCACAACGGTGGCCGATCCGGGAGGGCGTCGGGCGGCCTACGTGGAGTATCTGTTGCACCTCGCTGGTCGTGATGACATCCCTCTGGCCGCCGGAGCGGAAGTCTCGCTAACGACGCTCGACCGGGCCGATCCCGTCGAAGATGAGCGTCATTGGCCGGCAACCACCACTCCTCGGCCTTCGCCGCCGGGTGCCGCACTGGATCTGCTCGGCCGCAGCCTCGACGCCGGGGCGACGCTCGTCGCTATCGGTCCGTACACCAACCTGGCAATGCTTGAGATCAGCCGTGCCGGCAGCCTGGCCCGGCAGCAGGTTGTCGTCATGGGTGGCTGGGTGCAGCGGCCCGCACCAGGCCTCCCGCAATGGGGTCCGGACATGGACTTCAACGCGCAATGGGACACCCGGGCCGCCGAGGTAGTCGCGGCAACTGCTCGACTGACTTTGGTTACCCTCCCGGCAACGCTGAACGCGCACCTTCGTCGCGCCGACCTACCCCGCCTGAGGGCTGCTGGACCACTGGGGCAGCTGCTGGCCCGGCAGGGCGAAGCGCACGGGCAGACGCACCACATGGAGAAGCTTGGCCGGGAAACATCCTGGGTTGCCTGACGATCTGTTGAACTTTCAGTACGACCCAGTAGCTTGCGCTGTGGCGCTCGGCTGGCCGGGGGCATCGCTTGAGGACATGCGACTGCGAACTGTGCGGCAGGACGGTGTGCTGTCCTTCGAGACCCATCCCGACGGCCCGTCGATCCGAGTTGTTCTTGATATGGACGACGCCGCGTTCCGGGAAATGTGGCTGTCGGCAGTTGAGGTCGCCGCGGGTGGCCCTTATTGATCATGAAAGGAGCGGCTCATCCGCTGCCGCGACCCGGTTGTGCTCGGCTGAGCCGACCTGTCGCTAGTGCCCTCCAGGGCACTAGGTCCCGGCTGATGTGCTAGCCATAGGCAAGCTCATCCGTGTCGCCAGAAAGTCCTCCCATGTCACGCGGCCCACCGCCTGGTCCGGAGCGAGGTTCGCACCCGCTCGGAACGCGCCGGCCGCCTTGCCGGGGAGCCGGATGGGCAGGATCGGGCGGCGCATGCCACGGGCTTGCAGGTAGCTGCGGACCAGTTCGGCCATCTCGTACACTCGCGGACCGCCCATGTCGGGCACTAGCCCGGCCGGTGCGCCAAGCGCCAGTTCCACGAGCCGGTCTGCCACGTCAGCGGCGTCGATCGGCTGGAACCGGAACCCTGAGGGAACTGGTATCACGGGCAGCTTGGCCAGCTGTTGCACGACTATCAAGATCAAATCGTGGAACTGGGTGGCGCGCATCGTGGTCCACGGCAGACCGGAATCCGCCACGATCCGCTCGACGGCAAGCTTGGACCCCAAATAGCCGAACATTGCGCGATCGATGCTGCTCGTGATGGGGACTCGATCGGTCCCGACGACCGAGACGGTCACCAGATGCCGAGGTCCGCTCCGGGTTGCGGCCCGTATCAGGTGCCGTGCTTTGTCTTCATCGCCCTTGAAGCTGCTTGCGCAGTGCACGATGATCTCCATGCCCTCGACCGCGGCATCGATTCCCTCACCGGTACCAAGATCGCCAGTCACGACCTCGATGCCCTTTGGGCCGTTGTAGTGGTGCCTGCTCAGAACTCGGACGTCGTATCCGGCATCTCGCAGCTTCGGAACGAACAGCCGCCCAAGCGTGCCGGTGCCGCCGGTTACCAGAGCCTTCATAGCGTGTCTCCTTGTCACATTCGTCTTATGTGGGGGGTCACTTCTGTTGACACATGGCAGAAGGACGATGTGACTAATGGATGAGAATGAATGGCTGGCGGACCGCTTCGAGGAACACCGGTCCCATCTACGGGCGGTCGCCTACCGGATGCTCGGCTCGCTGACGGAGGCAGATGACGCGGTGCAGGACGCCTGGCTACGGGTCAGCCGAGCAGGGGTTGACGAGGTAGAGAACCTTGGCGGCTGGCTGACCACGATCGTGGCCCGCGTCTGTTTGAACATGTTGCGGACGCGCAACTTGCGACGTGAAGAACCCCTCGACGGCCGCCTCCCCGATCCGATCATCAGGACGGAGGGGGCGCTGCAGCCTGATGATCAAGCACTGCTGGCCGATTCCGTTGGTCTCGCCCTTCTCGTTGTGCTCGATACGTTGTCACCGGCGGAGAGGCTTGCGTTCGTGCTCCATGACATGTTCGGACTGCCCTTCGATGAAATCGCTCCCATGATCGATCGATCTCCTGCGGCGGCCAGACAGCTCGCCAGCCGGGCACGGCGACGTGTCAAGGGCGTCGAGATAGCGACTCCCGATCCTGATCTTGCTCGGCAACGCGAGGTGGTCGACGCCTTCTTTCGCGCAGCCCGGGGTGGCGATTTCGATGCGCTGGTCGCAGTCCTGGATCCCGATGTTGTACTGCGCACCGATTTTGGCGGCAGGCGGCCCGCGGCACCCAAGGTGATTCATGGTCCAGCGGCCGTTGCCCAGCAGGCCTTCATTGGTGGCGCGCTCCCAGCTGCCAAGCTGCACCCTGCGCTGGTGAATGGAGCGGCCGGGGTCGTGGTCACCGTACGTGGGCAGCCCTTTGCCGTTATGGGCTTCACCGTCGCTGATGGCAAGATCGTTGAGATCGATGCAATTGCCGATCCGGAGCGCGTCGGGAGAATCGCCGCGGCTGTGCTCAGCGAGGAATAGGCGCCGACAGTCACTTACCTTGAGGGAATTCCCGCAAAACCACACCCGCGGCGTCCTGAGATGGCTGTGCTGCGCTCAGCGTCCGGTCCGACCTTTGAGGTGTTGTCTGTCAGTTGATCAAGCTGCCAACGGTGCCGTCGCACATCTCACCGCCACGGCTTCGCACAAACGCGGAGTGTTGCCCAAACCGCTGCTGCGCCTGGCGTTGTCGTCCTGGTCACACCACAAACTCCTCGACCTGGCAAGGGTCGCGGAGACGGAGGCTCATGATCGTCGGTTGTGATCGTTTTGGCCGCGAATCTTGGGGTAGGTGCAACCAGAATCCTCTAAGAAGTCGCCGCAGCTGAAGCGAAGGAGAGCTATGACCCGCAACCCTGAGTTTGGCAATGTCACTGGTACGAAGGACAAGGACTACGACATCATCTGGTTCACCGAGGCCTGCCTGAGCAATGTGCTGCGGCTGGAGACCTACATCGAGGACGCCGCGCTCGCGGGAGATGACGAACTCGCTGAATTCTTCCGCAAAGCGCAACACGAGAGCCGCAAAGGTGCCGAGGAGGGAAAGAGGCTCCTTGCCAAGCGCCTTGCGACGATCTGAGGTACGGACCGAAAGGAATCTCGATGGCAGTCACCAGCTTCAAGGACTTCGATCTGGCTGATGCCGACCGCGAGTGGAACGGCGACGCAGCCGAGAAGCGAATACGCAAGTGGGCCGATGCAGAGGATGAGCCGAACCAGAAGTATCGAGACACACACGTCTGGTACGACGCGGACAACAAGGACAACTTCACGGCGTACAAGCTGCTCATCTGCGATGTCGTCAAGGGCAAGCTCGTCGCTGTGCCGCGCGCTGTCATGGCTGCCGGCGGCGTCATGCAGGGCGCTCGGGGCGGCGTCGACATTCCGGACGCAGATGCGGACCGAGTCAAGAGCCACCTAGCGAAGTACTACCGCAAGATGGATCGCACGCCTCCGTGGGAAGACTGACCTAACTCGTTCGCGGCCAGCCTCAGCCGGATGTGGTACTCCCGCCGGTCCGCCGACGCAGGGTTGCTCCGTACACCGCTGCCTGCGTCCTGCGTTGCATGCCGAGCTTGGTGAGCAGGCCGGAGACGTAGTTCTTTACGGTCTTCTCTGCCAAGAACAGCCGTTCACCGATCTGCCGATTGGTGCACCCGTCCGCGATGAGATCGAGGATTTCACGCTCTCGCGCGGTGAGGGTGCTGGCCAGCGGATCAGTCTCGACGGGATTGCGGAGCCGATTGAGCAGCTTCTCAGTCACCGCCGGATCCAGTAGCGACCGACCTGCCGCGACCTGCCGGATGCCCTCCACCAGACTGTTGCCGCCGATCTGCTTGAGCAGATATCCGGCGGCCCCGGCCATCACCGCAGCAAACAGCGCCTCGTCGTCATCGTAGGAAGTGAGAATCAAGCACCGGACGTTCTCGTGGGACGAGCGGATCTCTCGGCAGACGTCGATGCCGCTGCCGTCCGGCAACCTGGCGTCGAGCAGCGCAACATCGGGTGCGGCTGCTGGGATGCGATGCAAGGCATCGGCTGCGGTCGCGGCCTCCCCGACGATGATCAGATCGTCGGTCGCGGTGAGCAGGTCGATCAGTCCCCGTCGAACCAGCTCATGATCGTCGAGGATGAAGACCCGGATGGGCTTGATGTTGGTTACGGATGAAGCGGGATCGACCATTGCAACCGCAGCCCCCCTTCTGGTGCATTACCGACACTGAAGTCGCCGCCATAACGCTCAGCGCGACGCCGCAGATTTTCCAAACCGCTGCGCCGGGTGCTGTTGCCCAGACCAATTCCATTGTCGGTGACGGTGAGTGCCAGACGTTGCCCGTCACCTTGGACCCGGACCCGGATCTTCGTGGCTTGAGCATGCTTGACGACGTTGGTCAACGATTCTCGCAGCACCGCCTCCACATCGCCGATGATGGCGTCGTCGACGACGGTGTCCAACGGCCCGACAAGTTGTATGTCAGGACGAACTGGCAGCACCGGTGCGAGCTGATCGACAACAGCAAGGGCGGCACCTCGTACCGACTGGGACGAGTCCTCCCGCAATGCAAAGATCGTGGACCGGATCTGCCGGATCGTCTCGTCGAGCTCGTTGACGGTGCGGGTGAGCAGTTGCTCAATGCTCTCCTCATTCACTGTCGAGGCGATGCTCTGCAAACTGAGTCCAGCGGCAAACAGCCGCTGGATGACGTGATCATGGAGGTCACCGGCAATGCGCCAGCGATCGAGCAGAACACCCAGCCGCTGTTGATCAGCTCGAGCGTCGCTGAGTTCTAACGCGATGGCGGCTTGACCCGCGAAAGTCTCAGCCATATCGAGGTCGGCATCGGTGAAGGGTGTGTGCGGGGTGATCCGGCCGGCCACAATCGCACCCCGTGGACCGGTTTCACCTCGGAGCGGGAGGGCCATCGCCTGGCTTACCGGGACATACGGACGCAGGTGCAGATAGACGCCTGGTAGTTGATCGACTGCTTCGACTCGCACGCCGTGACCCTGCTGCATCGCCTGCCAAGCCATGCTGTCCTCCGTCGGGTAACGAAGTCCGACCAGCTCGCGTTCGGCGGCGCCGGTGGCAACGACTACCTCCAACTGGCTCGGATCATCGTCGGCCGGTCTCACCACCGTCACCACATCGGCTGAGGCCAGGCGCTTCACGCTGGTAGCAATGCGGTGGAGGGTCTCGGAGTGCTCAGCTTCCGGGTCGAGCAGTTGGCGGCTGATCTCACCCGAAGCTCTCAGCCACTCCTGGCGCCGACGGGACTCCTCGTACAGTCGCGCGTTCTCGATCGCGATCCCCGCCGTCGCGGCCAGGGCCAAGACGAGCTCCTCATCCTCGGCGGTGAACGGTCCGCCGTCGATGCGGTCCGTCAGGTACAAATTGCCGAATACCGAGTCGCGGCTGCGGATAGGTACGCCGAGGAAGGTGGTCATCGGTGGATGGTCGGCCGGGAAACCCGACGACCGGGCATCGTCGGCAATCCGGGTCAGCCGGATCGGCTTGGGATCCTCGATCAATGCCCCGAGTACGCCGCGCCCCTTCGGAAGCTCGCCGATTGCCTGGACTTTCTCCTCGTCCAATCCCACGTGCAAGAACTGTTCCAGCAAGCCATCAGCGCCGATGACGCCCAGTGCGGCGTACCGGGCGTCCGCGACATCTCGCGCCGTGTTGACAATGCGGTGCAACACAGCGGGCAGGGACAGCTCTTGCACGATTGATCGGTTGGCTGTCAGCAGGCGCCTGAGCCGTTCCTGAGCTGTCATGATCAACGACGCCTGCTCGACAAGCTGGCTCATCAACAACTCGACAGACAACCGTTGATCACCGTCGGGATCCGTTGAGATTGCAGGTCCCGGCTCACTGTCGCCACGCCTATCCGCCATGTCGCAAACAGAGTATGACGGCCGGAATATCTCTTGCCAGGCGGCCCTTGATCGACATTGACCCTCGGCTGTCAGCTCGGCCGTTGCACGATCCGGCCTGTGACGCGCTCCGGACGGATGCGGATGAACAACGTGCGGTTCCCTGTCGCCCACGGGACCAGGGAGTCCGATGCCCACAGATCCTCCAGCGCATCTGGCTCGCTCACGGCGCTGGTGCGTCCGTGCATCACGATGCTCCAGCCGCTCCGGTTCTGCTGGTCGAGCTCATCCACTTCAAGCGCGACGCTTGTCGGCTGGGCCAGCTCGGCCAAGATACTGTCGGGCGAGGTGCGGAAGTAGGCGGCGCCCTGGTGCATGGCGTAGGTGACCGGGAGGACCTGCGGGAGATCAGCGGCCTGCCAGGCGACGCGGCCCAGATGATGGGCCTCCATGAGGTCAAGGCATTGCTGGTGGCCTAAGGCTAAGAAGTGGCGCTCCGACCTGTCGTCGGAGTCCGGCCTTTCGGCCGCGGATCGGCTGATCATGAGCTGCGCTCCTCCTCTATCCTCAAGGCGTCTAGGCCGGGTGGACCCGGCGACCGGTCATCATCGTCAGCGGCAGTTGGACAACCACGACCATGCCGCATTACCTAAAGTCATGATCAACCTCCGCTGTGCATGATTCCAACTGTCTCGGTTGCGCTAGGCGCTACGCACGGGCCGAAAGAGATTCACGTGCGGGACCAAGGTCCCGCAAATCTCAAGCTGCTCGCCATCAGTGTGAATTCTTCGACCTTGATCTCTCGGAACGGACCCCAAGAGGACTGACTCGACACATCAGCAACCGGCGAGCTGGGACCTGAGGGCACTGCACAGCCGGTCGACATCCGGACAGGTCTCCGGGTCGCAGGTGATGGTGATCACCAGACGGTTGTTGTAAGACAGTGCGGTGAAGGAGACGGTGATGTTGCCGGTCGCCACGCTGAGCGGCACTACGTCGAGCACTCGACAACCCAGGAGGCTGATCGGAGCGTCCGGGCCGCGGAGATTGCTAACGAAGGTGTGCACGAATGATTGGTGATCGATGAAGTACTGGTAGCCGCCGAGCCGCGCCAGCAGCCGGAAGACGGGTCCCAAGACCGCCGTTGACGCTCCGCGCTCGTGCTGCTTGGCAGCACGCATGATCGCTGATACCGCTGCCAGGCGGTCGGAGGAAGCTCCGGTGGTGGGCAGTCTTACCGGGATCACGCCACTGCGGTTCCCGAGTTGGTCAGGTTCGCTACGTAGCCGGGAGGCGAACGGCACCGAGACGACGAGGCTGTCCAGCTTCTCGCCGCGCCCAGTGAGCAGCTCATGCAGGGCGCCGGTTACTGCAGTCAGAACAAGATCATTGACGGTGGCGCCGTGGCGGTGTGCCAATTCGTGGATTCGCCTCACATCCACGACGACTGTGCGGAGGCTCCGGTGCGGCCCGGTCGGCTTGTTGAGCGAGCTCGGCTGGGCACGTTGGGCCATGGACGGGCCGAGTTCGTCGAACGCGGCGAAGAGCCGGCCGAGCGCCTTCGGGAGCCGCCGCAGCGAGCGGATGCGGCCGCTCCAGGCGTCTCGTGCGAGCGCACCTCGAGAGGGGCGTGCCTGTGGAAAGGCTGGGGCTCGTGGGATGGGCGAACCGTCGAGGAGCCCGCGGAGAACGGCCAATCCAGCCAATCCGTCCCCCACAACGTGGTGCATGACGAGGATCAGCGCTGCCCGGCCGCCGGTCAGGGCAGGAACAAAGGTGGCAGCCCACAGGGGACGGTCGTCGGGCAGCGGCTTGGTGACGAGCCCGGTGGCAAGGTCAAGGAGACCGGCGTCGTCGGTCTCCGATCGTTGTTCGACCACGCTCAGATGATCATCCACATTGAAGCCCCGGTCATCGACCCAGACCGGCCGTCCGCAGCCCAGCGGGACCTTCTGCAACCGCTGCCGTAGTCGTGGGACCGCCGCAATCCGTTGCTGCAGTTCCGCTCGCAAGGAACTGGAATCCAGACCACCGCGTACGTCGAGGACCAGCACGGCGCCGACCTGCAGGGGCGGCGGGTGCCGCCTCGAGGCCAGCGACATCAGGTCGTCGGCGCTCACCCTCTCAAACATCGTTCTCAGAATCCGGCGTCGATCGAGCTCCAGCCCAGGGCCGGAACGCCGGAAGGACTTGGGCCACTTTCAGGACTCCTGCGGGACCTTCGACTCTTTGTGCGATCCGAGTGGGGCGCGACCCTGTACGGGCGGGGCGGTGGAGCCGGGCAATCACGCAGCCACCTCCACCGCCCCCGACGCCACGAATAGAGTCTGGTTATGACCTCACCACAGGACGAGAAACCTGCCGTCGGCAATTTCGCCGAACTGTCCGAGGCCGACTGCAGGGAGCTCTTGGCACAACATAGTGCCGGCCGGATCGGTTTCATGGCCGGGGATGGCCCACAGATCTTGCCGGTGACCTATCAATATCGCAACGGCAACGTGGTTTTTCGTACGTCTCCTGCTGGACCTCTGGCTGGGCTCGTCCGTCGAACCAGTGTCGCTTTTGAGATCGACAGCATCGATGAGCACAACAAGTCTGGCTGGAGCGTTCTGGTGCTCGGATTCGCCGAAGCGATGGCTCACGACTATCTGCTCACATCGGCCTGGGAGACCGGACCGGTGCCCTGGGCGGATGGAGTCCGGAACCTGTTCATCGAGATCAAGCCGCG
Source organism: uncultured Actinomycetota bacterium (assembly GCA_963730505.1). Lineage (GTDB taxonomy): Bacteria > Actinomycetota > Actinomycetes > Propionibacteriales > Propionibacteriaceae > Microlunatus. The sequence continues at coordinate 91,369 of CAVSSB010000029.1, read as the reverse complement.
CAAGATCAGCGGCCGCGCCGTAGGGCGCCCCTCTCGCGACTGATGCTGCACTAGCCCGCATCCGCCCACGGCTCGAGCAGCTCAAGCAACCATCCTCGTACCGGGAATTCCTCGGCTGCGACCACCGTCGCCGGCGCGTCTTGGAGGGCACTTTCCCAGGAGAGCGCACGAGTAACGCAGCCGGTGGTCCGGGCCAGCCTCACCCAACGCAGCAGCTCCTTCCGGCTGCCCAGGCTGGTGTAGGGCTCGAGGTACGCGTCCCGAATCCGGAGCACGCGCGGGTCGTCCATCCGCCCGTCGGTGTTCAGCACTCCTGCGTGGAAGGCAATCGAGTTCAAGGTGGCGAGCAGCGTCCCGAAGGGGTACCCGACGGATGCATCACCCCAATCAATGATCCGGACGGAGGATAAGTCGTCCCCATCCCCTGGCCAGCAGACGTTGCTGGAGTGCAGGTCATCGTGCTGCAGGCTGTCTGGCACCGGCGATGTGGCCAGCTCGTCGCACCAGCTGTCGTACGCCGGGAGCAGGCGCTCGAGGGCCACTGCGTGATCGTGGCTCAGCCCGCCATCCGCGGTGGACCGGGCGCTGAGTTCAGCGAGCAGCCGGCGATACTCCAAAGGCAGTTGCGCCGGGCCGAGGTCAGGGGTTCCGGTTGACAGCAGGCGGGGTCGGTGCTCGGCGAGGGTGAGCTGCGCCTCGGCGTACCGGGGCAGTAGTCGCTCCCAATACGGCCACAACGAGTCGGGTGCGACGATGGATCGGAGCATCGGGCCGCCCTCCCGGGTGAGCGACCACCTGCGGTTGTCGTCGTGTGCGATCACGTCCGGCGCCAGGCCCGGACGCAGTTCCCCGAGCAGAGCTATCAGCGCAGCCTCGTACGCGGTGCCGCTGCCGTTCACCTTGAACCAAACGCGACCCTCAGTTGTCTCGAACCGGATGGTGCTCGACCAGACTCGCGCATGCGGCTGCTCCCATTCGCCGGTGAGCCGGCTGCCCCGCGGTGCGAGTTGCGCCGCTACCCAGCCCCGGGCTTCCTCGACGAAGACGCTGCTTGTCCACAGCGCCACCGGATCTGGCACCACCCGCTCACCGCTCAAGGAGACGCTCATAGTGCTGCGATTTGCTCATCTCTCCGACCCTAGGCGCCGCTACGCGGCTTGTTGATCAGGGTCCTGGTCCTGCTCGGGGAGTTTGATGGTGAACAGGGCCTGCGCCACACCCGTTAGATCGCAGGTTCGCGAGCTCTCACAGGGCACGATGAGGTTGTGGCTGCGACGCCGCCGCTGGGTCGCACGGCGCAGACAAGCCGTGCGCCGGTTGATCGCGCTCAGCTGCGCGTGCGATGGGATCGAGTCAGCGTGCTCTGTGCCCTGGTTGCTGTGCTCGCCATGGTGGTCACGCACGCCGTTGTCGTTGCGGTACGCGGTGACCCGGGAGCCGGCGCGCCGACGCCAGCACCGATCCAGGCGTCCGACAAGCCGGCCGACAAGGCGGTCAGCGCACCAGAACCTGAGTGCCCGCCGGCCACGACGGCTATCATCCGTGCTGCACCGGCCGTTCGAGGCGATGCGGGTGTTCCATTACGGACTGTGGCACTGACCTTCGACGACGGTCCAGGACGATCGACGCCTGCAGTGCTCGATATCCTGCGGCAGGCGCAGGTACAGGCCACCTTCTTCGTGGTAGGCAAAAAGGTGGCAGACGAGCCAGAGATGCTGCGGAGAGTCGTCGCTGAAGGGCATACCTTGGGCAACCACACGTGGTCGCACAAGATGCCGCGAGCGGCCAGCGGATGGAGCCGGACAACACTGGCCACCGAGATCGAGCGCACCCGTCGCGCAGTGGTCGACGCGGCAGGACTCAAGCCATGTCTGTTCCGTCCGCCCGGCGGAATCGTGAAAGGTGCCGGCAAGGTCAGTCGTGATGCCGGCCTCTCGGTGATCTTGTGGTCAGTTGACACGCGGGACTGGGCAGGCCCACCAACCGGAGCCTCGAACTTTCCAACAATGATCAGGAAGCGGGCCGCGGCCGGCCTCACCGAGGAGCATCCGGTGATCTTGCTGCACGACGGCGGCGGTGATCGGGCAGCGACGGTTGCCGCGCTGCGGGGAATTATTGAGGACTATCGCGCCCACGGATACCGATTTGTCACTCTGGACAAGATGACGTAGCCAGCAATTAATCGCATCCGTGTTCTAATAGATGAGTGAGGTTTGAGGCGCGACACATCGGCAGCGGGCGGTGGGGCGTCTACGACGGGGGCGTGATGGGCTGGCGCGCTGTCGATCTTGGAGAGGACGAAGCGTGGCGGATGGCAATGGACATGGATGTCGTCTACAACCAATACGGCCAGCGAACACCTGAGGAGCGGCGCGAAGTACGACCGCCGATCGAGGTTGAGATGGCAACCTGGGCCGCAGCGGGGACGCTGGACTATTGGGTACGCGAACGCGGCGAATGGTGGGGACGGGTATGCGGGCCGGACGGACGCCAGACCTGGATCAAAGCCAGAGATCTGAGGCGCACGGATCAATAGGCACATCGCCCGAACCAGGGTCGACGCTCAGAAGCGCGGCGTGATCACCGGGTCAATCGCGACCGGTGGTGGTCGCCGCCAGTAGACGGCGGGCTCGGCGTCCAAGATCGTTCAGGTCAACTCGACCAGCCTCCGCAGCAGCTGCCAGCCGGGACGCCAGATCCATAGCCTCGTCAATCAAAGGCGCCTCTATCGCGGCAGCCTCCTGACCCATGTCACGCAGAATCGTCGCTTCGGTGCGTGCGGCGACGATGGGATCCTCGATGCCCTCCACCCACACCTTGGTGCGGTGGCCGTCCCCCCTTTCGTCTCCCAGCAGAGGCTCGAGCGCGTAGATGCGGTCTGACCGTGCGAACTTGCCGAAGCCCAGCGAAACCATCCGCGGTTCTGACGCCACAAGCCAGATCATCTCAGCCCGCATGACGGCATGCCACCTACGACTCGAACCTTTCGCGCCTGATTAGTGCTCGCCGACAAACGTCGATGTGCGCCTGCCCGCTCAACGATCTGTCCGAAATCAAAACGAGCAACCCCCGAATCAGCTAGCGTGATGGCGTTTTCTGATCTGCAATCGGCGATGAAGAGCGCGACACGCCGATCATTCGGGGACTCTCCGCCGACTTCGGGAGCCCTATCATCGGGGGTGGTCACATCAGTCACATGCTTCACTCCATTAACTTCCCCGAGGAGTCGACATGACCTTTTCTACCGAGCCGAAGGCTGACAGACGCCTCGACCTGTGGACTCAAGTAAAGGTGGCCGGTGTTACCTATCTGCGCCTTCCACTGCGCATGCGATGGTTGGACGAGACTGACGATCTGGTTCTGGCGCTGAAAGAGAGCCTCGAGCTAGCTCGCCCCGGCGACACCGTTGCAATAAGCGAGAAGGTCGTCATCCTGCTCACCGGCCAGACGGTGGACATCAATACGGTTCGCCCTGGCCGACTGGCGCGGATGCTGGCCCGCCACGTCCGCCCGCGTACCGACTCGCGAGGGCTCGCTGTCCCCGAAAAGATGGAGTACGTCGTCCGCACTGTGGGCTTAAGGCGGATCATCCCCGCGACCATTGGCAGCGCCGTCACCCGGCCATTGGGCATGCATGGAACGTTCTATCGAATCGCTGGATCAATGGCCCGAGATATCGACGGCGGCCGGCCGCCGTACGAGCATGTGCTCTTCCCGCCCTTGGATGCCAAGGTTGCCCAGCGCATCTGTGCCGACCTCGAGCGGGCGCTGGACATTGGCGTCAGCATTGTCGACCTCAACGACTTCGGCGGCTCGATCCGCGCAGTCTCTCCGAGATCACTATCTGCGGGGACGCTGGCAGCCGTGCTCAGCGACAACCCGCTCGGCCAGCGGCTCACCTGCACGCCATTCGTGCTCGTTCGGCCTGCCTGAGTAATACCTCCGACCCTGAAACCACCGGCGATCGTTGCTCATTGGCGGCATTTTAGTGTTGCCAACAACCGCTGAACATTGCCGAAGTCGCAACGAGCCAGCGGCGAATCAGCTAGTTTGATCACGTTCTGATCACACTAACGCGCGATCGTCCAGGGCGATTCGCCGATTTTTCGGGGGACTCTCAGCCGTCTCCAGGTGTCCTATCGTTAACAGTGATCACATCAGTCACTTACTTCACTCCATCAACACCTTGGGAGCCGACATGAGCTTTTCTGTGGAGCCGAAGACGGATCAACGATTCACTTCCTGGACTCAGGTGAGCGTCGCCGGGGCTACATATTTGCGCCTTCCGCTGCGGACGCGGTGGCTGGATGAGGCGGATGATCTGGAGCTGGTACTGAAGGAGCACCTCGAGCTGGCACGGCCCGGCGACACCGTTGGAGTAAGTGAGAAGGTCGTCATCCTGCTCACCGGCCACACAGTTGACATCGACACCGTACGGCCCGGTCGACTGGCTCGGATACTGGCCCGCTACGTCCGCCCGCGCGGCGAACATGCGCGTGGGCTTTCGGTCCCGGAGAAGATGGAGTACGTCATCCGTACCGTCGGCTCCCTGCGGATCATTGCCGCGGCAATTGGAGGGGCCCTGACTCGGCCGTTGGGTAGGCGTGGAACGTTCTATCGAATCGCCGGACCGATCGCCCGGGACGTCGACGGAGGGCCGCACACAGCGTACGAGCATGTGCTCTTGCCACCGCTGGACACCGAAGTCGCTCAGGGCATTTGCGCCGATCTTGAGCAAGCGCTGGACATCGGCGTCAGCATTGTCGACCTCAACGACTTTGGCGGCTCGATCCGCGCAGTCTCTCCGAGATCTCTATCAGAGGAGACGCTGACAGCCGTGCTGAGCGACAACCCGCTGGGCCAACATCTCACCAGCACACCTTTCGTCATCGTTCGACCCGCCTAAGACACCCCGATCAACCGGGGCAGGCGTGGAGTTCATCGATGGCGACGCGCGACTACGTCTATTGCCTCGGTGAGCAGGCGCCGCTCCGGGGCGCGCAACGCATACAAGACGCCGATGAAGACCGCCAGCAGGGTTAGCCCCACCGATGAGACCAATAACAGCTGGCTGAAAAAGCCTGTGCCTACAACCGAGCCGAGCAGACGGTAGACCCCAGCGCCGACAGCGGTGCCCGCAGCAGCCGCAACGGCCGTGCGGCCCACCATCAAAGGCAATGATCTGAGATCGACCGCACCGTGTCGGCGACCGAGCAACCACGTGTTTGCCACGGCCGCAAACACCACGGACAGAGAGGTCGAGGCAGCCAAGCCGGCGATTCCGAACTTCAGCCCGAGGGTGAAATCGCCAACCACATTGATGGACATCGCAAACACAAACACCAGCACGGGCCGGCGCGAGTCTCCCAATGCGTACGAGGCACGCACCACCATCTCGCGCCACCCAAGGGCCAGCAGAGCGGGTGCGTACCACAACAGCGCGGTCGCTGTCCGCTGGGTGTCGTCCGGCCCGAAGCTGCCATGCTCAAAGAGCACCGCTACCACCGGGACGGCGCAGATGATCAGGAAACCCCACACTGGCATCAATACAGTGGCCACCGTTGCCAAGCCTCGACCGACCAGCCGCCTCATCTCATCCATATCGCGAGTGCCGGCAGCGGCACCGAATGCGGGATAGAGCGCGGTCAGCAGTGACAGGACGAGCAACGTCTCGCCGAGCGAGATGATCCGCCAGGCGTAACTCAACGCCGAGATGGTCCCCTCACCCACCATCGACCCGACGGCGCGATCGACCATGGTATTCACGTTGCCGAGGGCACTGCCGAGCAGCAGTGGCGGAATCAACTTTGCGATCGACCGGAAGCCCGGATCCTTAAGGTCCAGAGACGCGCGCAAGCGCAAACCGAGGGCACGAATCGGCGGCAGCTGGCACAGCAATCGCGCTGCGGAGCCTACGACGAACCCGACGGCGAGGGCATAGACCCCGTAACGAGGCCCGAACCCGACGGCCGCCACGATCATGATCAGGTTGAATGGAACCCCTTGCAGCGCGGACCAGAAGAACCGGCGATGCGCCTCCGCCGCTGCGGCGAGCAGGTTGGTACCCGCTATCAAGACGGTTGCCATGAGCACAATGCGGGTCAGCGAGGCGGCCAGGTCAGCCTGTGCGCCCTCGAAGCCCGGCGCCAACACAGTCACCACGGAGCTCGCGGCCAATGCCATGATGAGCGAACCGAGCCCCAAGACCACCAGCGTCACGGTCAGTACGACCGACAGCGTGTGCGCCGCTTTGTTTGAGTCGCCGTCCCTACTCCGCTCCGCAGCGAGAACAGGCACAGTCGCCTTCGCCATGGCGCCAGCGATCAGAGCCAGGACGAGATTCATCAGCCCCTGGGCAACCAGGTAGGCATCGAGTTCGGCGCCGGCCCCGAACACGCTGGCAATCACGACATCGCGGAAGAAGCCCAGAATTGCTGAGAAGGCGGTCAGTCCGGTCACCAGCGCAGCTGCTTGGGCAATCCCCGACCGTGCCTTCACGCCTAGCAACATAATGCAGCGAGGCCGTTGCTACCGGCCGCGAACACTGGGTGGAGCGGGGGCTCCTCCCAGAAAGTGGTCACGAACCACACCAGAATCGGCGATTTGGATGGTGTACGCGACCGGTTTCTGGGGGAAGCGATCAGCCGGTGATACGAGTCGACCAGCGAATCAAGACGCGCCAGCTCCATCCAGATGAGTCTTGACGGCATCAGCGATCGTTGCGGCGTCGTCGGGGAAGCCGAAGAGGAGACCAGAGCGTCGCCGAGTGAGCCAGCGGAGCCCGACGTACCAGAGACCGGGCACGGGCCCAGTTGAACCGTCACGTAGAGGGCGGCCAGCGGCGTCGAGTAGCTCCGGGATCAGCCAGGAGAAGTCACCGGTGAAGCCGGTGCACCAGATGACGCTGTCGATGTCCTCATCGCGCAGGTTCAGCTCCGTGGGCGGGGTCAGATCGACCGGCGTGTCAGTGTCGTCAGGATCCGATGGCGGCGCGTCCAACCCACGCTGCCGAATGAACTCATCGACCATCGTCCGCACCCGCGCAGCGAACACATCGCCAGCGGTGATGTTGGCATTGACGCTGTCGTCGAGCAGCAGGCTATCGCCGGTCATGGTGAGCGGGCGTCCTACCAGCGTGGCGCCGGAGCGGGTCAGCGATTGGAGGCTCAGGCTGCGGCCTCCACCGGCGACGATCGGCTGCGCAGCGTTGATCATCGACGGATCTGGGAGGTCTTGCGGCCGCTGGTCGTAGAAGCCCGCATCCACCATCCACTCCAGAATGTCCCGGCCGCGGTGTCTCCAGGGCAGCCGTCCGGCCGGACTCGTCGCGAAGCCGACCCGCGGACAACAGATCCTCTGCGATCTGGCAACCAGACTGGGCGCTGCCCACAACGAGAACCCCGCCAGGCGGCAGCGAACCAGGCCCGCGGTAGTCCGCAGTGTGCTGCTGAGTTATCCAGTCAGGAAGGGTGTTGGCCAGCGGCGGCAGCCGCGGGACGTTCTAGGTGGCGACCGGAGCACGACCGCCCCCGCTTGGAGAACCTCGTTGCTGGTCTGGACGACGTATCCGGCGCCGTTGTGCGCCAGCCCTACAATCTGGGTTCCCGGGTGCACCGGACACCCGGCGGCCAGCACGTCCAGCCTTTGCACCACTTCAGCGCCGGCAGCAAATGAGCTGGACGCCTGCCCGCCGAGCATCTGGTTCATCCAACCTGGGGTGTTCAGCTGGAAGGAGTTCCACCTCTGCGTCCGCCACGTCTCACCAGTCCGGCCCCGCTCCAGGACAACATGATCGACGCCGCGAACGGCAAGCGCGGCGCTCACAGCGAGGCCGGAGGGTCCTGCGCCCAGGACTGCACAATCCATCACGGGCTGGCCCGTCATGATCACCAGTAGGGCTAGCGGCCGTCCTCGTCCTCGCCGTATACCACCGTTTCCTGCTCGACCAGGTCCGCATCATCTGCCTCACGGATGCCTCGGGCGACGTTTCCGGGTACCGCGTTCGGTTGGGCCTCGGCTTCGGCCAACGGGTCGGCGGCGACCGCCTGTTCGGCCCAGTCGGCCTCGGGTACCTCGGTGGGCGGGCTGTCAGGATTGGAGAGGGACATGGCGCTCCTTGACGGTCACAGTGTTGTCGATCAAGGTCTGGTCCACCTTATGCCTCCCCGTAATAATCCGAGTGCGCAGCCCAGGGACCGCTGTGAGCAACCTAGGTACAGCACCACCCTTCAGCGGCGGCGGCGCGCCGTCCCAAAGATGCTGCGGACGATCTCGGTACCCGCCGTTCGGGCGAACTGCTTGAACGCGCTCGAAGCCGTAATCTGTTCCACCACCGACTTTTCTCGGCGTTGCGGGCTTCGCGACTGAGTCCGCGCCGCGGCCCGAGCGTCACGCTCGGCAGCAGCCTGCGTCTTCGCCCGCTCTTTCGCTGCCGCCTCGGCCTGAGCCGCGGCTTCCTTTTCCAATCGTTCTCGCTCCGCCGCCTCGGCTCCCGCCTGCAGCTTCCGAGCAAGGATCTCGTGCGCGGAGTCACGATCAAGCGACTGCCCGTACCTCGCCATCAGCGCCGATGCTGCGATCCCCGGCCGCAGCACCTCGTCTGGGGTCGGTGCCATCAGTGACTCCGGCGCCCGCATCCGGGTCCAGGCCACCGGCGTCGGCGCGCCATCGGGATCCATCACTGTGACAACGGCCTCGCCGATGCCGAGCTGCTGCAGTGTCTCAGCCAAGTCGTAGTGCGACTTGGGAAACGTGGCGACGGTTTGCTTGAGCGCCTTGGCGTCGTTGGGCGTATGGGCCCGCAGCTGGTGCTGGACCCGCGATCCCAGCTGCGCCAGCACATCGTCCGGCACGTCTTTCGGCGTCTGGGTAACAAAGAAGATGCCGACACCCTTGGAGCGGATCAGCCGTACGGTCTGCGCGATGGCATCCAGGAATGCCTTGGAGGCATCATCGAACAGCAAGTGCGCTTCATCGAAGAAGAAGACCAGCTTTGGCTTCTCGACGTCACCGACCTCCGGCAGCTCGTGGAACAGGTCGGCAAGCAGCCACATCAAGAACGTCGAGAAGACCGCTGGCCGGTCCACCAGGTTGGGCAATTCCAACAGCGACACCACTCCTCGACCATCCGCGGTGACCCGCAGCAGGTCGGCGGTGTCGAACTCGGGTTCACCGAAGAAGGCCTCGGCACCCTGATCGGCGAAGGTGATCAAGGTACGCAGGATCACACCGACTGTGGAGGCACTCAGGCCGCCAATGTTCTTGAGCTCCGCCTTCCCCTCGTCGCTAGTGAGATGGGTGAGCACCGCCCGCAGATCCTTGAGGTCCAGCATGGGCAGCCCGGCCTTGTCGGCGTAATGGAACACCAGACCCAGTGATGACTCTTGCACCTCATTGAGGCCGAGCACCTTTGACAGCAACACCGGGCCGAACGAACTCATGGTGGCCCGGAGCGGCACGCCGTTACCCTGGCCGCCGAGGGCGAAAAACTCCGTCGGGCAGGCTCGCGGCTGCCAGTTCTGGCCGATTTTCTGGGTACGCGCCAGCAGCTTGTCGTTCGGCTGACCGGGCGAGGCAATGCCGGACAGATCACCCTTGATGTCGGCGGCAAAGACCGGCACGCCGGCAGCAGAGATCTGCTCAGCCATCAATTGCAGTGTCTTGGTCTTCCCGGTGCCGGTCGCGCCGGCGACGAGCCCATGCCGGTTCAGCATGCTCAAGGGGATGCGGACGATGGCGGATTGAATAGGCGCGTCGTTTTCCATCAAGACGCCGAGCTCGATAGCTGGCTCGTCGAAGGTGTAACCCTGAACGATCCGTTGCACATCTTCGGTGAGTTCTTCAGTAACCGGCTCGCTCATGGCCAAATCGTAACGACGCACCATGGAGTTGCCCTCAGAAACTTGATTAGAGTGTCACAGTGATTTTCAAGCGCGTCGGGGACGTACGCCCGTACCCAGATCATGGTTACGTCCAGAAGCAGTGGGCGGCTATCGCCCCACACCAGGTGCGCTTGGACCAGCTCGTGACAACCAAACGGACGTTGGACCTGGAGGCCCTCCTCGAGGAGGACTCCACCTTCTACGGGGACCTGTTCGCCCACGTCGTGTCCTGGCGAGGAGAGCTCTACCTCGAAGACGGGCTGCATCGCGCGCTACGGGCCGCTCTCCAGCAGCGGCAAACCATGCACGCAAGAGTGCTTGACCTGAAGTAACGCCGAACTCCAGGTAGGCTCTCACCGCACGGGGGATCGGGCAAGGGAGGAGCTCGCAACTCACGCATCGGGGTGGCTGCGGAGGAAAAGGAGTTCGACGTTGATTGGTCGGATCTTCCGTGTGGTCCGAACCCCGGTTACCCTCCTGATTTTGTTTGGGATGCTCTTGTACGGAGCCTGGTGGGGGTACAACAACATCATCAAGCCAATCCCGCCACTGCCCCCTGAGCCGTGCGTTGACCAGGTGGTGGAAAAGGGTCAGCTGAAGTCCGGTCAGGTTGTGGTCAGGGTGTACAACGGCGGCGACCGGAAGGGCCTGGCGGCCGATGTGGGCCGATCGCTGCGCGGCAAGGGCTTCCGAGTCGTCCTCACCACCAACACCGTGGAGAAGATCCAGAAGACGGTCATCGTCGGCGCAGATGTCAACAATCCCGAAGTGTTGTTCGTCAAGTCCTTCTTCAAAGAGCCGGTCGTACGCTCAGACAAGCGGGTTGACCGTACGGTGGACGTACTTGTTGGCAACAAATACGGCGGCTTCAACAAGGAAGCCAGGACCACCTACCGGGTGGACACCACGAAGCTCTGTCTGCCCTCCCAGTCACCGAGCCCAACTCCGGCGCTGGGCGGCTGATCCGAGGTCGTCCCCTGAATGTGCATCACCAGTGCGCCCAAAGGACTCTGGTTATCGCTTTCTGGACTCGCTGATGATGCAAAACCAGGGCGGCCTTCTGCGCAGAATGCGGCGTGCCGAGGCCGGTTCTTCGAATGCCCCGCATCACTCCTCTGCGCGGGCGCGCCAGCGGGCGAGCCGGCCTCGCTGTCCGACCGCCCTGAGACGTTCTTCGGTGTTCAGTCGCTGGTTCTCAGGTGTCACGATGAGCAGCTCATCGCCAGCCTGGATCCGCTCCCGGCCATCTGGAAAGAAAGGGTGCTTGTCTCGGATGATCAAGGACACAACGGTGTCCTTGGGAAGCCGAAGCTCCCCAACTTCGACACCGACAATGTGCGACTTGGCCGGTATGCGAACCTGCAGCAGATCGGCAGAGATTTTGTCGAGTGGCGCGACCTCTACCTCCACATCCTGAGCCGACTCGTCATCGACCAGCCCAAGCCGACGGGCGACGAGGGGCAGCGTCGGACCCTGCAGGCAGGTAAACACGATGACGAAGACGAGCACGATATCGAAAAGGGCCTCTGCCCCCGGAACGCCCTGAGCGAGTGGAATCGTGGCCAGTACGATCGGCACGGCACCGCGCAGGCCCGCCCAGGAAAGGAACACCTGATGCCGGGCCGGCATCTTGAACCACACCGCACACGCCACGACCGTGGCGGGGCGAGCGACAAACGTCAGGAACAACCCTGCCGCAAGCGCGATCAGGGCAGCACGAGGCGTCACGCGCTCTGGAAAGGCCAGCAGGCCGAGCATGACGAAGAGGCCGATCTGGGCGATCCAGCCAATTCCTTCCACGAAGGAGCGGGTCGCGGCACGGTGCGGCAACTGGGCATTCCCCAGGATCAGCGCGCACACGTACACGGCCGCAAACCCGCTGGCGTGGATGAGCGCGCTGATGCCGTACGCGAAAATGGTCCAGACCAGGATTGCGAGTGGATAGAGCCCGGATGAGGGCAGGGCGACACGGCGCAGAATCTGCGCCCCAAGCCAGCCAAGACCGCCACCGATCGCCATGCCGCCAAGCAACTCGATCACGATCAGGCCAATCAGGCCGGGAATCCCAAGCTCCACAGGCTCGCCTACCGCGAACGAGCTCGCCAGCATCACCAGCAGCACGGTCGGCGCATCATTAAGACCCGACTCAGCTTCCAGCGCGCCTCGCAATGAGCGTGGGATCGGAACAGTGCGGAGCACGGAAAAGACTGCGGCAGCGTCGGTCGGGGACGTTACGGCGCCCAGCAGCATGGCAATCCAGATCGGCAATCCGAGGACGTAATACCCGAAGAGGGTCATCAAGCCCACGCTGATCCCGACGCCGACAGTGGCCAACAATGTCGCCAAGATGGTCGAGGACCTGATGTCGCTCCACCTAGTGGTGAGACCACCTTCGGCGAGAATCACTACCAGGGCGGCGAAGCCGAGTGCCTGCGCAAGGTCGGCGTTGTCAAAGGGGATTCCGATTCCGGAGTCACCCATCACCAAGCCGAGACCGAGAAACAGCAACAGGGATGGGAGACCCACCCGGGCACCAATCCGCGCGGCGATGATGGCGGCGATCAAGACAACGGCACCCACCAGAAGGATGACGTCGATCTCGATCATGCGCACATCCTTCACCACGTAACGTTTCTCCGCACAAAGCCATGGATGCGAGTCAAAATGGCCGATTCGGCCGTCATATGTGGCTTCGTGCGGAAAAACGGGGTCAGTAGGGAGAGATATCCAGCGTCAGGAGTCGCGGCGCGACCGGGCCCGCCGTTTGCCCTCATGCATGGCCTGCACCCGGGCGACGGGAATCGAGTGACCCTCGGCTACCAAATCGGCGTCCAGCTGCTGCGCCGGCGGCATCAGCTCCGCCCACGGATCGGCTCCATCTAGCAGGCCAGCAGCATTGTGGACGGTGAAGTCGGCCGGAACCACCTGGTCAACGTCGTCCCAAGTAAGGGGAAATGAGACCGGTACGCCGGGGCGGATCCGGGGACTGTACGCGGCCACGACGGTGGCACCACCGGCACGTGTCGAGTCAAGGAAGACCTTACCCTCGCGCTCCTCCTTGACGAAGGCCGTTGTGCCCAGCTCCGGATCGATCCGCTCGGCGCGTACGGCCACGGCACGGGTGGCTGCGGCCACGTCTTCTGGTGACGCTCCGCTGGTTAGCGGCACGAATACGTGCAGGCCCTTGGCACCACTGGTCTTGACCGCACCAGCCATGCCCGCCTCGGTGAGGGCTTGGCGGACCAAATGCGCGGCCTGCACGACCACGGCAAAGGGCGCTCCCTCCGGCGGATCCAGGTCGAGCACCAGATAGTCGGGGTGCTCCGGATGGGCAATGCTGAAGAGGGTGACGTGGTACTCCACAGCCCGTTGGTTGGCGAACCAGAGCAGCGTGCGGCGATCGTTGCACAGTGCGTACGACACTTCCCGGCGAGACGCCTCAGCCCAGATCGGTGCTCTGGGCACCCAGTCCGGTGTGTATTTGGGAAGGTTCTTCTGCATGAACGGGGCCTGGCCGGGTCGGACACGGATCACAGACAACGGCCGGTCAGTCAAGCCGGGAAGAATGCACGCCTGTACGGCGTCGAAGTAGTCGATGAGGTCCCGCTTGGTCGCGCCCGCCCCATCGAAGAGCTCCTCATCAAGATGGGTAAACGAGACGTCATCTGGCAATTTGCCCCCGCCTGTCATGGATCAATCATCACCGGAGCGTGGCCTCAGATGTGGACTCTCGCGTCGCCTGATCCGGAAAGTTTTCCGGGAAGTGGCACGCCACCTGATGCCGCGACACCAGCTCGACGAGCGGCGGCTCCTCCGTCCGGCAGATCTCCTGCGCCTTCCAGCACCTGGTGTGGAACCGGCATGCCGGCGGCGGCGCGATCGGGCTGGGCACGTCACCGCTCAGCAGAATCCGCTCCCGCTCCTGGCGGCGTCGGGTGTCCGGCACAGGTACAGCTGACATCAGCGCGACTGTGTAGGGATGCATCGGCGTGCCGTACAGCGCCTCCGCGTCGGCGAGCTCGACGATCTTGCCGAGATACATCACGGCCACCCGATCCGAGACGTAGCGCACCACCGACAGGTCGTGGGCGATGATCACGTACGTCAGGTCGAATTCTTCCTGCAGGTCCTCCAGCAGATTGAGGATCTGCGCCTGAATCGAGACGTCCAGGGCCGAGACCGGCTCGTCGGCAACGATGAGCCGGGGGCGCAGCGCAAGAGTTCGGGCAATGCCGATCCGCTGCCGCTGACCCCCAGAGAACTCGTGAGGATAGCGGTTGTAGTGCTCTGGGTTGAGGCCCACCTCGGCGAGCAGCTCCTGTACCGCTTTCTTGACTCCGCCCTGAGGCGATACGCCCTGCAGCCGGTACGGGGCGCCCACGATCTTCCCAACGGTGTGTCGTGGATTCAGTGATGAGTAGGGGTCTTGGAAGATCATTTGCATGTCGCGGCGCAACGGCCGCAACGGCGCATCCTTCAGATGGGTGATATCGCGTCCCTCGAAGGTGATCTTTCCCGCCGTCGGCTCGAGTAGTCGGGTCAGTAGGCGGGCGGTTGTGCTCTTGCCGCACCCTGACTCACCGACGATGGAGAACGTTTCTCCCCGCCTGACCGCGAAGTTCACCCCGTCCACCGCCTGAACGGCCCCTACCTGCCGCCGCAGGAGTCCGGCACGGATCGGAAAGTGCTTGATCAGCCCTTCGACAGTGATCAGATCTGAGTCATGCTCGGCGCCCGCTTCCGCGGGCCCTTGCGTGGGCGCGGTCACAGCTTCGGCACAATCTCTTGTTCCCAGATTTCCTCGCGGTCGGTCTGGGACAGATGGCAGGCCACAGTGTGGCCAGGCTCGACGGGAGCCAGTTCGGGGCGCACTTCCTCACTGCGACCTTCATTTCGGCTGGCGTACTCACAGCGAGGGTGGAATGGGCAGCCGGGCGGCACATTGATCAGGCTGGGCGGCGTGCCCTGGATCGCGAGCAGCCGCTCACTCCTCTTGTCGAAGCGTGGCATCGACCCGAGCAGGCCCCAGGTATAGGGGTGGGCGGGCTGGTTGAACAACTGGTCCGCACTGCCATACTCCACCGCGCGGCCGGCGTACATCACCAGCACGTCGTCGGCGAGCTCGGCGACGACGCCGAGGTCGTGGGTGATCAGCACGACGGCGGAATTGAATTCGGATTGCAGGTCGCGGATCAGGTCGAGGATCTGCGCCTGAACGGTCACGTCGAGAGCGGTGGTCGGTTCGTCGGCGATGAGCAAATCGGGATCACACGACAGGGCCATAGCGATCATGGCCCGTTGCCGCATCCCGCCCGAGAACTGGTGCGGGTAGGCGTCGATGCGGTGGCTCGGCTCTGGGATCCCCACCCGGCCCAGCAGGTCGATGGCGTGCTTGCGCGCCACCTTCTTGTTCACCGGATTATGGATTCGGTACGCCTCGATGATCTGGTGGCCCACCGTGTAGTAGGGGTTCATCGCCGAAAGCGGGTCCTGAAAGATCATGGCCATCCGTTTTCCGCGCAGGCTACGGACGTACTCCGGAGTCTTGCCCAGCAGCTCATCCCCGTCGAGATAGATCTCACCGCTCAGCTTTGCGCCGGGCCGCTTCTGCTCCGAAGCCGGCCGGGTATGCAGGCCCATGATCGCCAGGCTGGTGACGCTCTTGCCTGACCCGGACTCCCCCACGATGCCGAGTGTCCGGCCGCGGTCGACGGCGAAACTCAGCCCGTCGACCGACTTCACCAACCCGTCGTCGGTCGGGAAATGCACGCGAAGATCAACGACCTCCAGGAACGGCGGTTGCTCCAGCTGCCCGGGATGCCGGGTGACCATGTCGCGCAGCGTGGAGGTCGTCATTCGAGCCGTACCCGGGGATCGATGACGCCGTACAGAAGATCAACGATCAAGTTCGCCATAATCACAAAGAAGCCGGCGATGAGGGTGACGCCGAGGATCTTTGGCAAGTCGCCCTGGACAATGGCGTCATAGCCGTATTTGCCGAGACCGTTGAGCGAGAACGTCTTCTCGGTGAGCACCGCCCCCCCGAGCAGTAGGCCTACGTCCAGGCCGAAGATCGTGACCACCGGGGTGAGGGCACCCCGCATTGCGTGCTTCAGGATGACCTTCCGCTCCGGGAGGCCTTTGGCCCGCGCTGTGCGGATGTAGTCCTCGCTCATGGTCTCCAACATGCCGGCCCGGGTCAGCCGCGCGTACTGGGCGGCGAACAGGAACGAGAGGGTGATCCAGGGCAGCAGCAGTGAGTACGCCCAGAGCGCCGGGTTCTCAGAGAACGGAACGAACTGGCCACCGGGCGCGGTGATACCAAGCCGGTAGCTGAAAAATGCCAGCGCCACCAGCCCGGTGAAGAAGATCGGCAGCGATACCCCAGCCAGCGCAACGCCCATTGCACCCCGGTCGAATACCGTCCCGCGCCGCAGGGCAGAAATCACCCCGACGGTGACACCAGCGACCAGCCAGATCAGCGACGCCCCGACTACCAGGGAGATGGTCACTGGGGCGCGATCGAGCAACTCAGGCCACACGGCCTGCTTGGTGATGAAGGAGTATCCGAAGCAGGGAGCAGGACATGTCTCCACCCCTGCGCCGTAGTCGTACTCGGCGCCGGTGAAGACCCCCTTGATCCAGTTCCAATACTGAACGGGCACCGGATCCAAGAGGCCGAGCCGTTCTGCAGTCAGGTGGACCGTCTCAGGGGTGGCGGCCCGGCCCACGTAACGTGCCGCCAGCGTCTCCGGGGTCGCCCCGGCCAGCCGCGGTATCAGATAAAAGATGGAGAAGGTGACCTATTTTTTCTTCTACTACCTCTCATAGCGGCCCGCCCCACGTAACGTGCCGCCAGCGTTTCCGGGGTAGCGCCGGCCAGTCGCGGTATTAGATAGAAGATGGAGAAGGTGACCATGCTGAGCACAATCAGCAGCAGCACTGCCCACAGCAGCCGCCGCACGACGTAGGCGAACACGTCACCTCCTTAGGTGATCGTGCTCCGGCCCGAGTTGAACCCGGGCCGGAGCCTTGATCGTTTGGCCGTACTACTTCTGGGCACCTAGGCCGAGGTAGTCGTACTCGCCGTACGCGTCGGTCACGAAGATGTTGGTGGCATTCTTCGACCGCACCAGCAGGCTCTTGGAGTACACACCTGGGTAGATGACGGCCTCCTCCATAACCCGCTTGTCGATCTCGCCCCACACCTGATTGCGCTTGTCGGTGTCGAGTTCGGTCAGGGCTTTGTCGAGCATCTGATCCACCTCGGGGATGCGGACGCTGGTATTGGAAGAACCGCCGGTCGCGCGGATGACCCGAGAGTCGACGATCTGGGACAGGAAGCCGAAGCCATCAGGCCAGTCCGCCGCCCATCCGTTGAGCGCCAGACCCAGCTTGTTCTTCACCACGAACGGCGGGAGACCGGCGTATTGCGCGAAGTAGTCGCCCTGCGGATAAGGCTTCAGCGTGAGCTTGATACCGACTCGAGACAAGCGCCTGCTGGAACGCTTCGGCGGTTGCCTTCTCCTTGGGGCGCTCGGCGCGGTAGGCGATGTTGGTCTCGAAACCGTTCGGCTGTCCGCAGGCCTCCAGTGACTTCTTCGCCGCCTCGAGATCACCCTTGTGTCTTGACCGTTCGGGTACAGATCGAAAGCCGTATGGCCGGGAATGTTCGGCGGCAGGATCGGTCGTTGCCAGATCCCCACCCGCAAACTGGCCACCGTATGCAGTCTGGTAGCCGGTGTGGTCCATGGCGTACATGAATCGCCTTGCGGCATTCGATGTTGTTGAGCGGAGGCACCGTGGGGTTGATCGAGGTGTACCAGATCCGCGCGGCGAGCGGGTTGTCCGCGTTCTCCTTGAGGGTCGGATCCTGCAGAACTCGGCTCTGTGCGGCAGGTTGGACTCCAAGGGCCGTGACAGCGACGTCAAGGTCGCCGCTGATCATCCGGTTGTCGATGATCATCGGCGTTGACATTGAGTGGCGACCTCGATGCGATCAGGAAGCGCCTTGCGGTTCGGGTCGGTCGCTGGATCCCATTGGTCATTGCGAACCAGATTGAAGCTCTTGCCGGGCTGCAGATCTTCAAACTTGTACGGACCGGTGGAGACGACCGTGTTCCGGTACTTGGCGCCAGTGTCCTTGTCCTTCGGGACCGGCATCGTGTTGGGTTGCTGGGCGAGGTAGTCGAACGCAGCGAACGGCTGCCTTGGCGTGGAAGACGATCGTGTATTTATCGGGGGTCTCAATAGCCGAGTCGGTGTTCATGTTCGGTGTCTTGTACGGACCCTTGTAGCCGTTCGGCAGGTCAAGGAGTCCCTCCCAGTACGCCGGGCCGTTGGGGAAGGTTTGTTTGTCGGTTGAGCGCAGTATGGCGTACTTCACGTCGGCCGAGGTGACCTCAGTGCCGTCGTCGAACTTGACGCCCTGACGGAGCTTGTAGGTCCAGGTCTTGGCGTCGCCGCTCGCCTCGCCAGGGCCCTCGGCGAGATCAGGCACCAGCTGGTTACCCTCCTTGCCAGGGGCAGATTTGAACATCATCAGCGAGCGACCGTACAGCCGCGCGAAATTCCACGAGTAGGCGTAGTAGGTCTCGCCGGTATCGAGGGTGTCCCAGTCCCCCGCGTTCGCGAACTTCAGCGTGCCGCCCTTCGTCTCTGAGGGGTTGACGACGCTGGTGGAGCCGGCATTGAAGCCGCTCGCGCCGGCCTGGGTGGTAGGCCCTTGCTCGCCACCAGGGCCGCCCCCGCCGCAGGCAGCCAGCAGCAGTGCAGCTGAAACGCCCGCGGCGGCCAGGCCTCTGGCTCGCCAGGATCTGGATCGGTTCATTCCTGAATACCTTTCTTGGTTGTCGGGGGGTCACCCCGATGGTGATTCCTATCGATTGGCTCGTGGATCGAAGGCGTCACGCAGCCCATCGCCGAACAAGTTGAAGGCCAGCACCGTGACGAAGATTGCCATGCCAGGCCAGAACATGAAGTGAGGCTGTGTGTAGTAGACGACGGCGTCGGACAACATTCCGCCCCAGCTCGGGGTGGGCGGCCGGATACCGACGCCGAGGTAGGACAAAGCCGCCTCGAAGAGGATGTTGGTGGGGATCAGCAGCGTCGAGTAGACCAGGATCGGCGCGATGAGGTTGGGCAGCATTTCTGTCCGCAGAATGTAGCCGCGGCGGGCACCAATGCTTCGGGCCGATTCGACGAACTCCCGTTCTCGGAGCGAGAGCGTCTGGCCCCGGATAATCCGCCCTATATAAGGCCAGCTGAAGAATCCGATGATGAAGATCAGCAACGCGATCCGCAGCTGGTTGCCCTCGAGACCGAACGCCTGGTCCGGGAAGACGCCGGCCAGGGCCATGGCGAAGACCAGCAGTGGGAAGGCCAGAAACATGTCCATCAGCCGGCTGGTGAAGGTGTCCACCCAGCCGCCGAGGAAACCGGAGATGATCCCGAGCGTGGTTCCGATAGCCACCGACAACAGTGTGGCGAGAAGGGCGATCAACAGCGAGATTCGGCTGCCGTACACGATCCGGCTGAAGATGTCGCGACCGTTCACCGGCTCAATGCCCATGAGGTGATCCCAGCTCATTCCCCCGAATGCGGCCGATCGGGGTCAAGGTGCCGCCCGCTGTGTCAATCAGCTCCTGGTGGAACTCGTTTGGCGGGTGGCCGAGGTATTTCACGATCAGCGGCGCGAATATCGCTACCAGGATGAGAAAGATCAGGAAGACGCCACCGGCAAGGGCGACCTTGTCCCTTTTGAGCCGCATCCAGGCGATCTGCCCGAGGGAGCGGCCCTCCGTCGGCCCGGCGCCAACCAGTACAGCCTCCGGTGCAGCGGTCTCAGCTCCAGTGCCGACCTCCGGCGGTAGTGTCAACTTTTCGCCTCCTACCCAGGGGTAACATAACTCGAAAGATCAGCGGACGTATCCCCTTTCGAGCAGGTTGTGACAACAGCGATACCCCGCTCCGGAGCGCTTGGAAAGCGTGGCGCAATGAGTTGCGCGTCGGCATCCACCCTGATGATCATCGGGCCTCAGATCGCAGACTGATCTAGATTGGCATCGCCGTTCATCATTCAATCCCTGGAGGGTCGACGAGGTGTATCTGTCTGATCGCGATATTGATCTTCACGTGCCCGACCTGGCCACGCTGCATCAGCGGCGTAGCGAGAAGTGGTCGAGCCATGAGTCCGACGTGCTCGCCTCCACAGTCGCCGAAATGGATTTCCCGCTGGCTCCCGAGGTTATTGCAGCACTGCATGCTGCGGTTGACCGCCATGATCTTGGCTACACCCCGCCGAGGGCCACTCAGCTTCCTGTGGCATTCGCCGGTTTCGCCGGACGCCAACTGGGCTGGAAGGTCGACCAAGATCAGGTCACGCTGGTGCCTGACGTCATGGCGGGACTCATCGAGTTGTGCCGCGCGCTGCTTGCACCAGGTGAGCAGGTGGCTTTCTTCACGCCGGCCTATCCTCCGTTCTTTGCCGAGCTGCCACAGGCGCGGGTCGAACTCGTGCTGCTCCCGCTGCGCACTCCCGGCGTAGTTGATCTTGAAGCGCTGGAGGCGGCACTTGCCGGCGGCGTACGCGCCCTGGTGCTGAACAATCCCCACAATCCGACCGGCCGGGTGATGACGCGTGCCGAGCTAGAGCAGATCGCCGACCTCTGCGCCAGCCACGGTTGCTGGGTACTCGCTGATGAGATTCACGCCCCGCTGGTTCTCGAGGGTGCCACACATACACCCTGGTTGGAGGTTTCGGATGCGGCGCGCGAGCGCGGCATCGCTCTCACCTCAGCGTCGAAGGCGTTCAATCTGGCCGGCCTGAAGGCAGCGCTGATGATCACCGCTTCTGATCAAGCTCGTGAAGCGGTGCGACAGGTACCACCGCTGACCGACCGCGTCGGGATACTCGGGGTGATCGCGGCCGAAGCGGCTTTCAGCGATGGCGACCGCTGGCTCGACGCTGTCCGCGCTCAGCTCGCCGCAGACCGCGAGCTCCTCGGCGAGCTGCTGGCGGCCGAGCTTCCCAAGATCACCTGGACTCCGCCCCAGGCGTCCTACCTCGCCTGGCTGGACTGCAGTGCCCTCACCCTCGGCGACAATCCAGCGGAAGCGTTCCTCGCGCGCGGACGTGTGGCGCTCAGCCCTGGCCTGGACTACGGCCGCGAGGGCGCCGGCTTTGTTCGGTTGAACTTCGGAACGAGTGCAGAGCACCTCACGGAGTCCGTACGGCGCATGGCGCGGGCCATCTCATAACCACTGACGCTATCTATCAGTCGTCATCATCGTCGTCGTCGTCGTCCAACCCAACCAGCCATTCTTTGGCATCGTGGACCTCATCGGTCTCGAAGACCTTGACCTCACCCGGCATGAGCCAACCGAAGGCCTTGATGCTGTTCTCCAACCAATCAGCGTCGGAGACGATGGCCACCCTGTTCCAGGCCTTGCGGTTTCCCGCCAACAACTTGGTGTCGGCCCACAGAGCGCCGGCTGAATACGAGTCGAAATCTTTGCCCAGGACATAGAGCAGCCGCACGTCTCCGCGTTCCAGCGCTGCAGTCACAGCAGGGACAAGCACGTTGCGGTAGTCGTCCTCGGTGACCTTTCCCACGGCCTCCACACCGATCGTTCCGGGAGGCATGCTCTCGATTACCTTGATCATTTCGCTCTCCATCAACAGTTTGGGACATTACCGAGCGCAGTCTTGCAGGCGAGCGAGTCGAGATCATCACCCGAGATACTGGTGGCACAATGCGTGCCGCCGGTTTACGCGAGTGGCTTGAGGCCAAGGATCCGAGCTTTGTTGCCATCAAACGCGCTGCTCGGGTGACTCTAGCTGCTTGCGCCGCGTTTTACTTCAGTCTCTACGTGCTTGATAACACGCAGATGGCGACCTACGCGTCCTTTGGTTGCATCGCCCTTGGTGCGTTATCAGAAGTCACCGGCACACCATCGCAGCGGACCAAAACATACGGCGCCGCGCTACTGGCTGGCATGATCTTGGTGACCCTTGGCACCGTGCTCGCAATCAACACGTGGACAGCCGTTGCCGGGATGCTCGTGGTTGGTTTCGCCATCGCGTACGCCGGCGTTGGCGGCCCGCGCGTCGTCGGCGCCGCCAGCGGTCTCCAGTTGCTCTATATCTTGCCGAGCTTTCCGCCGTACCTGCCAGATGCGCTCGGATCGCGGCTGATGGGTCTGGTCCTTTCCGTCGGATTACTTGCGATCGCCGATCGGCTGCTCTGGCCGCCACCCGTACCAACGCCGTTTCGTCAGCGGCTAGCTACAGCGATCGACGCGGTGCGCGATCGGCTGGTGGCGCTTCTGGAATCGGATGGTGTTCGGCACGCCCCGGCTCAATCAGATGCTCAGTCCGACACTGGAGGCGTGATCGGTCTGCGGCTGAGCCGCATTCCACCGCTGGAACGACCGACGGGCCCGGGCAGACGAGACCGAGCAGCTATGGAAGCGACGACGCTCCTAGGCGGCTTGGAGGCGCGGGTCGCCGCCTTGACTGATCTCACGGAGCAGGGCGCAACGGCCCATGCCGAGGGAATACACCTGCTGAGCGTGACTGCCCAGAGCCTCGGTCAATCGGCTGAAGCCCTGGATAGGCCCTCTGACGGCGACGGCCCGGATCTGGACTCTGCACCGGTCGAGGCCGCCCTCTCCGAGTACGTGCAATGGCGGGAGGCCCTTTCCCACACAACGGCAGTCGATCGTGCAGTGCGGATGCGGCTGCGCTTTGCCGTCGCAGCGGAGGAGCTCAGTGTGTGGACCCGGGACCTCGCCATGACCGTCCGGATCATGCAAGGCAAGCGCGTTCCAAGATCATCGGCTACGTCAATTGCAGAACCGTTCTGGTACGCCAGCCGCTCTGCACCCTGGCTGTGGTTCATGCGATTCCGCGGACACTTCACTCCCCGCTCGGTCTTCTTTCAAAACGCAATCCGATTGGCTTTGGGGCTCGCAGCCGCACGGCTCGTAGCCGGTGAGCTGGATCTGTCCCACGGGTTCTGGATGCTGCTGGCAACACTGACCTTGATGCGCACCTCAGTGTCGACCACACGTGCCGCCGTCGCTCCAGCATTCCTGGGTACAGTCGCCGGCGGATTGGTCGCGGCGCTGGTACTGGCATTAGCCGGCGCGGATTCGACGGTGTATGAGGTGGCTTTTCCGTTCGTCATGGTCCTTGCTCTGGCCGCCGGGCCGTTGGCGGGTCCGATCGCCGGCCAAGCCATGTTCACCTTGCTCGTTGCGATGTTGTTCGCCCAAATGGCTCCAGTGTCCTGGCGGCTCGCCGAGGTCCGCATACTCGACGTTGTGCTGGGCGGTCTCCTCGGCGCCGTCGTCGGCCTTCTGGTGTGGCCACGTGGCGCAACGGGCGAAATGCGCCGCACCGCCAAGGCCACTCTGAACGCAGCTGCAAATGATCTTGAGGCGACTGTGGGGTCGTTGACCCATCGTGAGGTCGCGGCCGCCGGACAACAAGACACCGCCAGTGTGGCCGTGCGTTTCCTGATGTTGGCTGATTCGACGCTCGCGCAGTATCGATCAGAGCTCAAGGGCACCTCGGATCACGTCGATTGGTTGGGCGTCCTCGGACTCGCCCAGGAAGTCGTCCGAGGTGGTCAGGTGCTTCGACGTACCCATGGCACAGCTGGCCCACTTCCCTGGCCACGCGCTGCCGCGGACCTCAACCGTCTAGGAGCTGGCACCGCTGATCAACTCCGTGAGATCGCACATCTGGTGGGCACGGGCGCTGGCCGGAACCGCGCCTCTCCGGAGACCACCGAGGACGTGGATGCGTGGATGATGACGAGCGAGGCGCAGGCAGTGGCACGTCGTGAGACCGATCCAGCGAGCGCGGTCCGCGTGCTGGACCTTTGGGGCTGGCTCGCGGGCGTCTCTTTCGATGGCCGGAGGGTGACCGAGAGCGTCACACGCGCAATCGCCTCACGATAGGGAGAAAGTGCTTCATGGCAGTGATGCTCGGGGCATATCGCTGGTTGGCACAAGCTTGCCGGTTGCGCGGGCAGCGCTCCGCGGCCCCCGCCTCACGATGATTCTGATTGACTTGCCGATATGGATGCCGCAGAGGCGCTCGCGTTCGGCCGTAGGAACCCACGTGCCGTTCTTGCCACCATGAAACGCGACGGCACACCTCAGTTGTCACCAGTACTCGTCAGCGTCGACTCCCAGGATCGTCTTGTCGTTAGTACCCGCGAGACGGCAATCAAGACCGCGAACGTCCGCCGCGACCCCCGAGCCTGGTTGTGCGTGCTCAACGACAGGTTCTTTGGCGACTGGGCGCAGCTCAGCGGCGACGTTGAGGTCGTCAGCCTGCCCGAGGCGATGGAACCGCTGGAGGAGTACTACCGCTCCATCTCCGGGGAGCATCCGGACTGGGACGACTACCGGGCCGCCATGATCAAACAGGGCCGCTGTCTGATCCGGATTACGCCGACGAAATCCGGTCCGACCGTCTTCGGCTGATAACTTTGGCGACCGGGCGCGTGGGCAGTCCGACCGGCGTGTGCTCATGGCAAGCACATCTAGCTTGTTTCGGGCACTCGCGACGAAGAGGTCAAGATCAGGGCAGATAGCTGGCCTGATCTGGCTGGCGGTGGCGGCGGGATTTGAACCCGCGGAGGGTTGCCCCTCACGCGCTTTCGAGGCGCGCTCTTTAGGCCGCTCAGACACGCCACCGCCGGAGAGATTACCCAAGGTGATGCGGGTGCGCGAATCGGAAACCAGCCAGGATTCATGATCGTGCGCGGTCGACCTGTGTCTTGCGAGGTCAAACGCGCACGATCATCCGCAGAGGTCCAGGTCCGGCACGTTGACGCACCGAAAGCATCGAGTCGGCAAGCCACTCCACCCGCGAGCGACCAGGGCTGCCGCGATTTGAAAGGCCACCAGACACGGTCGGTGGACCACATCGAACCAGCCGTAGCGCAGCGTGATCCACTCGATCAAAGCGAACTGGTTGTCGCGATTCATGTCTCGGAACCGCTCGACACCTTCGTGCCCGGTTCGACCGTCAAGCTCAACCAAGACTCGATAGCCGTCGTAGCCGATATCGCTCAGATATGGCAGGCCGTGTCTCCGCCGCTGTCTCTTCCCACGCGGCAATCCGTGGGGACGCTCGACTTCGTGCAGGAACTTCATTTCCAGCGGTGATTCGGCGCCGGCGGCCACGTCACCCAGAATGTCGGCGAGGAGCCGCCGATGCTTGTAGCGGTTGCGTTCGTTCATGGTGCGAAGCAGCCGACGGGGTGTTGTCCTCCTGCTCTGGACTGCCTTGGTGACCAGTGCAACGAGTTCGGCCTCGCTCGCTGCCGCCGACAGGTCCAGCACCGCGTCCTCGATGGTCAGGCGTGGTGGAGCACCAACGGAGCGTGCAGATCTCGCGCCCGGACGCTCTCGGCTGAAGCGCCATTCGCCTCCGATCCGAGCGCTCCGGCCCACTGGGACGAGGACGTCTACTGGTCGAGGCGCCTCATCGACCAAGTTGTGCAGGAAGCCTGACGCTCGCGGCCCGAGCCGCGCTCCGTCACCACCGATGAGCACTCCGGCCCACGCGAAACCATTCCAGGTTGGTTCCGACGGAGCCGTGTGGTAGACCCCGGGCGCTAACGATCGCCACCAGCCCTGCTGGAGAAGGCGCTCAATGGCCGCCTTTGAGACATCAAGCAGGCGTAGTTGCTCACGACTGACGACCCCCGCCTGAGCCTCCGCAATCTGAGCGACGGCAATGGGTAACTGATCACGTGCTCTCACGTCGAGAGTCTCTGGACGCCGCACCCTAGTGCGCCGCCGGTTCAGAAATCTGTGGAAACCGCCGTTCGGCCGCTGTTGACAAAGGACCGTGTGCGGTCGACCGGTGTCTTGAGGGGTCGAACGCACACGATCTTGCTCAACAGGTTTTGCGGCTGGCGAAGAAGTCCTTTAATAGGGCGCCGCACTCGGCCTCGAGGATGCCGCCACGGACCTCGACGCGATGGTTGAGGCGCGGATCACGAACGACGTCAAAGAGGGAGCTGACCGCACCAGCCTTCGGATCGAAGGCGCCAAATATGAGCCGTGCAACCCGAGCCAGCACGAGGGCGCCGGCACACATGGTGCAGGGCTCGAGGGTGACAACGAGCGTCAGGCCCGTCAACCGCCAAGATCGCAGCCGTCGGGACGCTTCCCGCAGCGCGAGGAGCTCGGCGTGCGCCGTCGGATCATGCCTGATCTCGCGTTCATTGCCTGCCGACCCCAGAACGTTCCCGGCCTGGTCGATCACGACCGCGC
This sequence comes from uncultured Actinomycetota bacterium, assembly GCA_963730505.1. GTDB lineage: Bacteria > Actinomycetota > Actinomycetes > Propionibacteriales > Propionibacteriaceae > Microlunatus. Next base: position 65,186 of record CAVSSB010000029.1, on the reverse strand, counting down.
CGACCGGCACATCGCCGTGCGCCGCCGCTAATCGAGCCTGATCAAGAGCCAGCTGCATCGAGTCGTTCCACTGGCTCAAGCCGCTGAATTCACTCACCCACAGCTGCTTCGGCGGCCTTACGGAACTGCGGATTGAGTTTGATCTTGTCAGCGATCTCGATCAGCATGTCGACGCTGCTCAGATCAAGATTGTCGAGGATGGCACCCATGTCGAAGTCGCTCATCCCGAGATCGGCGACGATGCCCAGGTCACCGATCGGCTCGCCCTCCTCCTCGTCTTCCTCCAATGGCTCATCGCCGAGATAGTCCACCACATCGCGAGCAATCGGCCAGTCGCTCGCCGCCGCCGCATCGGACAGCAGCACCTGAACGTGTTGCCCGCGCACCCGCGTGATCACAAAGACTTCCTCGACCAGGCTGACGAACCCCAGCGCACCGGCATCACCTGGCAGTCGGCGCAGCTGGACGATCAACTCATCGAGATCGTTGGCGAGGTCTTTGCCCAGCGACTGCACGTACGGCTGGCCGTCCTCGCGGTAGGCAGCCAGCACGAAATCGATCTCGTCGTCGGCCGCATCCTCAAGATCAATCTCGTCGAAGTCTTCGTCATCCTCAAGATCGTCGTCGGGCTCGTCTTCGGTATCTGCCGGCTCGCTCGCCGAGTCAGCGCTCTTGCCCGCGCCGTCCAGCTCGAACGACTCGTACTCCTCGTCGTCGAACCCCGACATGACTTTCCTCCTCCGCACAATCGGCGAAACCCGCTCCATCGTGTCAGACGCCAAGCCCGGACACGAGTCCGATCCACAATCTCAGATCCAGCCTCGCTACGGTTCCAGCGTGGAACTACGCATCGTCGACCATCCGCTCGTGGCTCACAAGCTCACCGTGCTACGGGACCAGACCACCGACTCTCCGACCTTCCGGCGACTCACCGAAGAGCTGGTCACCTTGCTCGCATACGAGGCGACTCGGGATGTCCGCGTCAGCCCGCACACGGTTCAGACACCGTTGCAATCCGCCGTCGGGGTGAAGCTGTCGCCGCCGCGACCGTTGGTAGTGCCGATTCTGCGCGCGGGCCTCGGCATGCTCGAGGGCATGACTCGGCTGATGCCGACGGCCGAGGTTGGGTTCGTCGGCATGATCCGCAACGAAGAGACCCTCTTGGCCACCACGTACGCCGAACGGCTGCCGAGCGACCTGACCGGGCGACAGTGCTACATCCTCGACCCCATGCTCGCCACCGGCGGCACGCTTGCGTCGGCCGTGCAGTTCCTGGTCAAGCGCGGCGCTGACCACATCACCTGCATCTGCCTGATTGCAGCTCCCGAAGGGATTGCCAGGCTCAATGAGCTGCTTGATGAGCTGCACGTACCCTGCACGCTGGTACTGGCCGGATTGGACGAGAAACTCAACGACGTCGGCTACATCCTCCCCGGCCTCGGTGACGCCGGAGATCGGTTGTACGGAGTCGTCTAAATGCCGACTCCCTCACATCACCGACTTGTCAGCGTCGGTGGTCGCTATAGCGACCACTCGCGCTGACAAGTCGGTGATGTGAGGGAGTCAGTAGTAGTAGGGGAAGGGTGTCCAGTCGGGGGATCGCTTCTGGAGGAAGGCATCGCGCCCTTCCGTGGCCTCATCGGTCATGTACGCCAGCCGGGTCGATTCGCCGGCGAAGACCTGTTGGCCGATCAGCCCATCATCGATGGCATTGAACGCGAACTTGAGCATCCGCTGGGCAGTCGGGCTCTTCCTGCAAATGATCTTGGCCCACTCCAGCCCAACCGTCTCCAACTGATCGTGCGGCACGACGCGGTTCACCATCCCCATCCGGTACGCGTCCTCGGCCGAGTAAGTCTCACCCAGGAAAAAGATCTCCCGCGCCACCTTCTGTCCGACCTGTCGGGCCAGGTACGCCGACCCGAAACCCCCATCGAAGGAGCCGACATCGGCATCAGTCTGCTTGAACCTGGCCTGCTCCGCACTGGCCAGGCTCAGGTCGCAGACCACGTGCAAGCTGTGTCCTCCACCAGCAGCCCAGCCGTTGACGAGTGCGATCACGATCTTGGGCATGAAGCGGATGAGCCGCTGGACCTCCAGAATGTGCAGCCGGCCGAGCGCGGCGGCATCGCCACTGTGACCAGGTGCAGACGAGTCGTACTGATATCCCACGCGGCCCCGGATCCGCTGGTCACCGCCGCTGCAGAACGCCCATCCCCCATCCTTCGGCGATGGCCCGTTTCCGGTGAGCAGTACCGCGCCAACGTCGGAGGAGATCCGGGCATGGTCCAGTGCGGCGTAGAGCTCATCGACGGTGTGCGGCCGGAAGGCGTTGCGTACCTCGGGCCGGTCGAAGGCGACTCGCACCACGGGCGCCTCGTTAGCCCGGTGATAGGTGATGTCGGTGAAGTCGAACCCCTCCACTGGATGCCAGAGCTCAGGCACAAACGGGCTGGTCACGCCCCCAAGTTAGCGGGCTCGCGCTCGTCCTCATCATGGCGATGCCGAACCTGCCAGACGATGTATCCCGCCAATCCCGCAAGCAGCACCACAAGGCCGGCAATGGCGGCCACTGGTGACAGCTCATACACCCGATGCCACGCAGCGAAGGTCGCGAATCCCACGGTCGCGTACAGGAATGCCCAGAGGATCGCACCAACGGTGAGCGCCGGCAGATAGCGGCGCAGCGGCATTTGCATCACACCGGCCGCCAGATTGACCAACGTTTGAATTCCGACCGTCAGAAATGAGAGGGCCACCACCGGCGCCCCCCAACGCTCGACCATCTGCTGCATCCGAGCAAAGCGAGGCTTGGCCATCGCACGGGAGAGTCGGCTCCGGCGTACGCCCTCCTGCGCTGCACGCCCAATCGCGTACGTTGCGCCTGCTCGGAGCATGACGACCACGAACAAGGCGGCGACGGCGACGGGGTATGGCCAACCCCTCCAGAAATCCATCGCTGCGAGTGTAGGCGGGGAGTGTAGGCGGCAGCTAGCCGATTGCGAGCGTCGGCAAATCGCGCGCCGCCGTGCTGAGGAGGAGCGAGCGGAGGCGCTTTTCCCTCCGCGAGCGACGACGAAGTAGGCGGATTCCCCGCGCGATTGCGCGAGCAATCACAAACAAATTGCGCGAGCAATCACAGAAAAGTTGGAGGGTGCCGGTCATCCCGCTACGCCAAGCGGGCCCCCGTTGACCAACACCCTCCAGGCTCCAGGCCGCAACCCGCTCACAGGAAACGGGATCGGCTGGAATCCCCCTCAACGGCTGGCCTAGCCCCCAAAGGCCGCCTCACATATCTTGAGCATTGCGGCAAATGTGCGACCACGAACAGCAGACGAACAATCAGCGGTTCGCTCAAAACCCGCCCGACCTAGCTAGATCGATCAATCGGGCAAGAACAATTTTCTCGTGTGGCAAGGAAGAGATGAATCTGTTCGGTGAGCAGCTGCGACGCCTACGGCGGCGCTCCGGCCTCTCCCAGGAGACCCTTGCCGCCCGCGCCGGCCTGAGCCCGGAAGCCGTCTCACTCCTCGAGCGCGGCCGCCGTTCACCCCGACTGACCACGATGCGACTGCTGGCCGAAGGGCTGAGCCTTCCCGAGTCTGATCGCTCCACTCTGTTCGCCTCAGCCAACTTCGGTGAAGCCTCAGTCCCCGCCCTTCCAGTTTTCGCTGACCATCCGATCGGCAGGGACGCAGAGCTAAGGGCGGTCGCCGAGCTCATTGAGCGCGACGACATTCGGCTGCTGACCCTTCTCGGACCGGCGGGAGTGGGCAAGACCAGGATCGCCGTCGAGTACGCAGCGACCGAGCCCCCACGGTTCCCTGACGGTGTGCACTGGTTCCCGATAGGAACCCTCAACGATCCGTCGACTGTGCTCAGCGCACTGGCTGGAGCGCTTGGTGTACGCGGCTCACCAACCGCCACGGTTGGGCAGATCATCGACCACGTGCGGCCATTGTCGAGCCTGCTGGTGATCGACAACGCCGAGCATCACCTGACGACCTGCGCTGAGCTCTGCCGCGCCATCCTGGCCGGCGCGCCGCAGCTCACAATCTTGATCACGAGTCGCCACCTCACCGGCGTCCCCAGCGAACAAGCCTTCCCGATCGTTCCGCTCCAGTTGCCGGCGATCGGCACGCCGGCCGATCAGATCAACAGCATTCCGTCGTGCCAGCTGTTCCTCGCCCGGTCATTGATCAACAACCGGCTCGACCAGCCGGCGGCCGACGCTGTGGTGCGCATCTGCCATCGGCTTGACGGGCTGCCATTGGCCTTGGAACTGGCCGCTGCCCGGACCAACGTGCTGACCGTGCACGAGCTGGCCGAGACCCTGGAGCGTGAGCTCAGCATCCTGCAGGCCCCAGGTCCGGGCGGCGAGCAGGAGTTGGTGGACGCCATGGTCGGCTGGACCTATCAGCGGTTGAGCGGCACCGAACAGTTGATCTTCGAGCGGCTCTCGGTGTTCGGCGGCAGCTTCACTCGGGCGGCGGTCACCGAGGTGTGTGGCGGCGGCCTGGACGAGCTCGAAGTCGTTGATGTGCTGTCCTCATTGGTGTCCAAGTCGCTCCTCGTACGTCAGGACGAGGGAAGCCAGCAGGCGCGTTTCCGGCTGCTGCAACTGATCAGGCAGTACGCGCGAAGCAGGTTCGCGCTACACCCGGACCGGGTCATCACCCACCGCCGTTACGCCGAGTATTACCGCGATCTTGTCGAGCGAGCGGCACTGCGGTTGACCGGTCATGATCAACACGACTGGCTGTCGATCATCGACCGCGAGGTCGGCAATATCCGCCCGGCGATCACCTGGTCGATCCAACATCAGCCGGAGATCGCCTTGCGTACGGTCGCTGCGCTGGGCCGGTGGTGCTACCTGCGGGGGCGCTACACGGACGGTAGACGCTGGGCTGCCAGCGCGTTGCGGGCTTGTCCGGGCGCACCAGGGGAACTGCGGGCGCCGGTACTGGTGCTGGCCGGCACTCTGGCGTTCCTGCAGTGCGACTATGCCGAAGCGAAGCCGCTGGTCGAGGAGGCGCAAGCGCTCTACACCGAAACCGGTGATCGGGAAGGCCTGATCTGGTCGATCGGCAGGCTGGGGGCGATTGCGCGTGAGCAGGGCAGGTATCAGGAGTCGGCCGAGCTGCATCGTCAGGCCCTGTACCTAGCTCAGGAGGCCGGAGATGATCATGACGCCGCCGTCCAGCTGAACTACTTGTGTTTCCTGGCCTGGTTGACCGGAGACCTGGAGACGGCCGAGGCGATCGGCCCTGGGGCACTCCGCTCGATGCGCGAGCTGGGTGACCAGGAGGGCGTGATCTGGGCGTTGATCAACTTGGGTACCACAGCGCGCTATCGAGGTGATCTGACCGGGGCACGACTACTGCTCGGCCAGTGCCTCGACCTGTGCAAGGAGCTGTCGTTTCGCGAGGGGATCGCCTGGTCACTCAATCAGCTCGGCGTGGTGGCCCGGCTCCGCGGCGAAACCGAACACGCCTCTGGAATGCAGCTGGCAAGCCTGACCGAGCATCACAAACTCGGCGATCGGTGGCGAGAGGCGAGCGTACGCGACGAGCTTGCGGCGCTCGCCATGCAACGTGGGGATCCGACAGAAGCAGCCCGGCAACTCGCCTCGGCGGATCAGCTGAGGGCCGAGATCCAGGCAGTAGTACCGGCGGCCGAGAGAGCTGAACGCGAGCAGACAGTGCAGGCGGCACAACAAGCGCTCGGCGCGGCGTACGGCCTCGCCGCTCTGACCGCAGGGCTCAACGGCTCGGGTGGCTAAGAATCTGAGTCCGTGGTGGGTTGAGGGGCGTGGACTCCGCGGTAGAGCTCAAAGGCGCGCGCGGTTCCTTCAGAGTTGGGATCATCGACGATCGGCTGATCGGCCATGAACTGTCGGATGACGTTGGCCAGCTCTCCTGGATGCGAGAAATTGATGGCGTGAGCCGCTCCGTCGATCGCGACGAAGACGACGCGGTGTTCAACTTGCTCCGCGACTTCGCGAATGCGCGCTGGGCCGGGCATCAGCGGATCGCGAGTCCCAGCAACTGCCAGTGTGGGCACGTCCAAACCAAGCAGCCGGTCCAGCGACGGAAATTGGGTGAGCGCTCGGAACATCCGGAAAGTGCTGGGAACACCGAATCGCAGATAGTCGGGTACGGCGACGCGCAGCATCCGAACCGGTTCACGGAGCCCGTCGTGGCTCAGCTGCCGTACGGCTCGCCGGAGCGGTTGATTGTGTATACCGCCAGCCGGTGATACCAGAATGGCTCGCTCCAGCCGATCCGGATACAGGTAGCCAAACTCACAGATCACCGGACAACCCATGGAGTTTCCCACCAGCGTGGCCTTCTCAATGCCTTGGGTATCCAGGAACGCGGCAGCCGCGTGGGCAAGCTCCGTTATGGTGAGCGGTTCGATGGCATTTCCGCTCCGGCCGAATCCGGGCAGGTCGGGCACCAAGGTATGAAACTCATCGGCGAGTACTTCAGCGGTGGGCAACAGATAGCGGCCCGAGAGCCCAAATCCATGGAGGTGCAGCATCACTGGCGCATCAGGCGGGGTGGGCGACTCACGATAGAAGACATCGACGCCGTCGATCGTCGTCCAACGCTCAGCTAATCGAGACGCTGGCCGAGAGAAGCGCCGCTTGGTGCCACGATGGGCTTTGGCCGACGTTCGGCGCTTGACGACAGTGCCACCGTTCTCTGACGTGGTCATGACGTTTTCACGCAACCTCCGTCCCGGGTTGGGTTCGCCTGAGTATCGCGTAGTCAGTTCGCTCCGCACATCACTCCTTGAGGGTGAGTCTGAGCCAAACCAATAAGACCCGCCCCAGCGCTGGTAGACATGGACAAATGGGGAGCCAGGTCATCGTGGCTGGGGCAGGAATCGTCGGGCTGGCGACCGCCTTCGAGCTCACGCGTCGCGGACATTCAGTAACTGTGCTCGAGAAGGAGTCGAGCCCCGGCCAACATCAGACCGGCAACAACTCCGGCGTCATTCACTCCGGGCTCTACTACACACCTGGCAGTCTCAAGGCAACGCTGGGCACGGCCGGGGCAACCTCAATGCGACGCTTCGCCGAAGACAATGGGGTCTTCGTCGACATCTGCGGCAAGCTCGTCGTGGCCACCGAACTCTCCCAAGTGCCAGCGCTTCAGGAGCTCTATCGGCGCGGACAGGCCAATGGTGTCCCGTGCCGGATGATCAGCGCCGAGAAGGCCAAGGAGTACGAGCCCTACATCTCCGCCGTGTCGGCCGTACGCGTCGAGTCGACGGGCATCGTTGACTTCCGCGGGGTGTGCAACGCGCTCCGCCGTCACGTCGAGCAAGCGGGCGGCGAGGTCCGCGTCAACCAGCGGATCGTCGGCATCGTGTCGCATTCCGATGCAGTGACAGTCACCACCAAGACGGAGGAGTTTCGCGCCGACCAGTTCGTCAACTGTGCCGGACTGCACAGTGATCGGCTAGCTCGACTTGCGGGACTGAACCCGGACGTGCGGATCATCCCCTTCCGCGGCGAGTACTACGAGCTGACACGGGAAGCGTCGTACCTCGTTAAGGGCCTGATCTATCCGGTGCCGGACCCGGCGTTCCCTTTCCTCGGCGTACATCTGACCCGGATGATCAACGGATCGATCCACGCTGGTCCGAACGCGATCTTTGCGCTGGCTCGCGAGGGCTACACCAAGCTGAAGATCAACCCTCGTGATGTGGTGGACAGCCTCCGCTGGCCTGGCCTGTGGAAGTTGGGCAAGCGGTTTTGGCGTACCGGGCTCGATGAGGCGGCTCGATCGCTGTCAAAGAAGCGGTTCCTTGGGAGCTTGCGCGAACTCGTCCCTGATCTTCCCGATGATTGTCTGCTGCCGACGCATGCTGGGGTACGCGCCCAGGCGCTGCACCGCGACGGAAGACTGGTCGATGACTTCTACTACCAGCGGGCACCCCGTCAAGTGCACGTACTGAACGCGCCATCGCCCGCAGCTACCGCCTCTTTAGAGATCGCCAAGCGCATCGCCAACGAGTTGGAAGTCGTCGAATTGAAGACGCTCTAATTTGAGCTGCTCGCGCGTTTGTTAGCGACGCTCAGGCCAGCGCTGCGATTGGCGCGTCGCACCAGCCATGCGGTCAGCCCAGCTGCCGCGGCAGCGCCAGCTGCGCCAGCGATGATCTTGCTGCGCGGTGAGCTCTTGGTCGCCGGCGCAATCTCCTCGGAGTCTTGGCCGTCAAGCAGCCTGACTGTGCCCGCATCGCCGTCCACCTTGATCAGCTGGCCGCTGCGGATCCGGCGGGTCGCGACCGCCGTTCCCAGCACAGCAGGAATGCCGTACTCACGCGCCACGATCGAGGAGTGGCTGAGCGGGCCTCCGATATCGGTGACGACCGCAGATGCCATGGCAAACAGCGAGGTCCACGCGGGTGTGGTGATGCTGGCCACCAGCACATCACCAGGCTGCATTGACCCGAAGTCCTGAGGTCCGCCCAGCACTCGAGCGGGGGCGGTGATCGTTCCGGCACTCGCCCCGGTGCCCTTGATCAGGTCGCCGGTCTGCTCCTCCGATGCCGCCGGCATCCACTTGCGGAACATGTCGCCCCAGCTGCCCTTGGGCAGCAGTTGTGGCGGCGTCGCACGCAGCTGCCCGCGCCACAGCTGTTTGCGTTGCTCCACCCGATCGGCGAGGTTGCCTACCCCGTTCTCGATCTCCTTCCGGCGCAACCAAAACACGTCAACAGGCTCGTTGATCACGCCTGCCTGCCGGAGTCGGCGACCGATCTCGGCGAGCATGCGGCGAAGCTGGGGCCAGGCCAACCCCACATCGGCGAGCGCATCCTCGCGTACCGGCGCGACGCGCTGCGCCCAGTGCAGCAGCCTGCGAAATGGCCGAGCGCGCACCGGATCCAGCCGCGCCAGCACGGCCGCTGTTGCCTCCTCCCGGCGGGTTGCGGAGCGTTGCTGCCGCTCATAGGGATTGACGCCCTTGCCACTGACGAAGAACCGCAAGGTCTCCAACAGCGGGACCGGATCATCGGCGGGCACCGGATTGATGAAGTCCAGGTTGTAGACCACATACCCGTACGCGGCGAGATGGGCCTGGAAGCGCGAGTGCCATTCATGCCACAGCGGATCCTCCGACTCGGCCGCCCCCTCAAGGAACTTCCGTGGCGGCAGCGCCAGTAGCGACTCGGTCAGGAATGGATGGCCGCGCGTCCACGCAGCAAGATCGTAGAGCGACTTCTCCGCTCTGATCGGCGCGCTGTCATAGCCGAGCAGAAACACCTGAGCAGGAGGGTCGTCCTTGGTCCGGATCGCCGAGTCGTAAAGCCAAGTGAACAGCACCTCACTGGTGGCTGCGACGGGGATGATCGTCTGCACTGCGGTGTAGTACTCGGCGGCTGCATCAACCAGCTCTTGCACACCGGCCAGCAACTCTTTGGTGCTCAGTTCCCCGATGCTTCGCCCGGTCCAATCGTTGACGATCCGGCGATAACGCGGATGGGAGTAGGTACGCCAGCGATCCTGTGTTCCGCCGCTAAACAACATGCGAAAAGCCGGCAGACTCTTCCACATAAGCCGCCCCATGCCGGAACGGCTGTAGCGGTAGTAGGCATACCCGTTGACCGTCAGCAGCGCCACGTCAGTGTCCCCGATGACGTCCTCCTGCAAGAACTCTCGGAAGAGACTCTGTAGCGAGCGGGTGACCGCGCCGTCGATCATGTCGGCGAAGAGCGGGGAAAGCGGGTCGGGCAGCTGTTCGACGATGCTGGCCCGGACGTACATGGCTGTTGGCTCGGACACGGTCCAGTCCGTTGGCATGGGCGCCTCGGGCTGGGGTAGTGCGGTGATCGGTCTGGCCTGCAGAATCCAGAACTTTCCATCCTTGCGTGCCCACTCGATGTCTTGGGCTGCGCGGTAGTGGTTCTCGATGCGGGTTCCGTACGCGGCCAGCTCGGCGGCTTCGGCTTCGCTGAGCACGGGGCGTTTGCGCTGGTCGGCGGGCACCGGCTGCTCTTGAGTTCGCTGCTCGGCGTAGACGGTCATTACGGCTTTGTCGGCGATTTCGTTGGACAGGACTGTGCCGTCCGGCGTACGCACGACGATGTTGTCGGTGTTGACCGCTCCGCTGACCACGGACTCCCCGAGCCCCCAGGCGGTGCTGATTACTGTCTCGTCGCGGCGACCATTGCTCGGATTGGCGGTGAACATGACCCCCGCGGATTCGGCCTCGACCATCTGCTGGACGACCACCGCAAGGCTGACGGTGGCCTGATCGATGCCTTGACGCGCGCGGTAAGCCATTGCGCGCGCCGTCCAGAGTGAGGCCCAACAGTCACCGACGGCGACCAGCAGATCATCCAGGCCGCGCACATTGAGGTAGGTATCCTGCTGCCCGGCGAAGCTCGCCTCGGGGAGATCTTCGGCAGTCGCCGAGGAGCGGACGGCCACCGGCACGTCCTTGCCGAGAGTCGCGTACGCCTCAGCGATCTCGGTCCGGAGAGTGTTGGAGACCTCATCGCCAAAGAGGGCTCTGATCTGCGCTGAGGCGTCGTCGTATCCAGCCGGATCGTCGCTCGCCGCCGCGAGCGCAGTGATGTGGTCGTCCAGCTGGTGTTCCGCGATGTAAACCCGGTAGGCCTCGGTCAAGACCACGAAGCCAGGCGGCACTGGAAGGCCGGCGCGCGTCAACTCACCCAGGTTGGCGGCCTTGCCGCCCGCCTGATCAATGTCGCCGGTGCCCAGCTCGTCGAACTGTTTGATGAAGATCATGAGCCACCTACGGAGAATCTAACGCGCACTTCGACCAGCTCAAGTGCGCAGCTTGGGTATGGGTCCTGAGCCCTAGGCCTATCCACGGCCCAGGTACGGCATCTTGGTGGCCATCACTGTCATAGTTGCGACATTGCTGTCCAGTGGCAGGCCCGCCATGTAGACGACGGCGCGCGCGACATCCTCTACCCGCATCCTTGCCTCGGCCCGGACGCTCCCGTCGGCCTGCAGCACTCCTTCGGCCGCGGCAGTGGTCATATCAGTTGCCGCGTTACCGATATCGATCTGGCCGCAAGCAATGTCATAGGCGCGTCCGTCCAGTGCAGTCGACTTGGTGAGGCCGGTAATGGCGTGTTTTGTTGCGGTATAGGCGATCGATCGGGGACGCGGCGTATGCGCCGAGATTGAGCCGTTGTTGATGATGCGACCGCCCTGCGGCTGCTGCCTGCGCATCACACCGAACGCCTCTCGAGTGCACAGGAAGGCGCCAGTGAGATTGAGGTTCACGACGGCCTGCCACTCCTCCAGTGAAATCTCGTCGAGCTCTCGCGGTGGCCCGCCCATACCGGCGTTGTTGAAGAGCAGGTCGATTCGACCGTGCCGGGCACCGGTGACTTCGAACAGGTTGCGTACGGACGCCTCGTCTGTCACGTCGGTCGGGAGTGGATCAAGAGGCAGCTCCGGGTGCGCAGCCGCCAGCTCGGCCAACCGGGTACGCCGTCGGCCCGCAAGCACAACCGTCCAGCCGTCGCTGGCAAGCGCGGTTGCCACAGCTGCTCCGATTCCACTGCCCGCTCCCGTTACCACCGCGATCTTGCTATCCATCGTTGGCCCTCCCAAATGTGCCCTGAGCCTGTCGAAGGGTACGCGTTCGCGCTTCGACAGGCTCAGCGCGCAAACCGGCTTGACGGGTTTCACCAGAGATGATGTGTTGCATGCAGATTGCCATTCTGGGAACTGGTGCCGTCGGGCGGGCACTCGGTAAGGCGTTGTCCGGTGCCGATCATGAGGTCGTGATCGGCACGCGTGACCCTGAGCAGACCTTGGCTCGGGAGGAGTGGGCGGGGGTCGAGCTGCGCCTTGCCGCGTATGAGGACCTTGGCGCGGAGGTGTGGATCAATGCCACGAATGGCAGCCGTTCATTGCCCGCGCTGCAGGTCGTGGGTGAGGCACTCAACGGCAAGGTGGTCATTGATGTCTCCAACCCGCTGGACATGTCTCACGGGTTTCCGCCCTCACTCTTCGTCAGCAATACCGACTCGCTCGCCGAGCAGTTGCAGCGCGAGCTGCCGGAAGCCCGGCTGGTGAAGATGTTCAACACTATGGCGAACGAAGTAATGGTCGATCCACGCGGACTCGGTGAGGACTCGACAGTCTTCGTAGCGGGCAATGACGCATCCGCACGGCAGATCGCGGCCTCACTGGCCGCCGACCTGGGCTGGAACGATGTGTTCGACCTAGGGGACCTCAGCGCAGCCCGCGGCCTGGAGATGTACATTCCGCTGTGGCTGCGGATCTATAGTCAACTCGGCCGCCCCGCGTTCAACATCAAGGTGGTGCGCTGAGAGAGCGAGGCGCGATCAGGACCGGGTCGAAGCCGGCTCCTCAGTGGCCGGCTCCTCACCCGCGCCAGGCTCGTACCCCGTCGATTGCTCGTCGATGGGCGGCTTGGTATTGCGAATAAAGAACGCTAACACCAAAGCCGCGATACTGATCAACGCTGCGACGCTGAAGGCGGCCTGAATGCCGCCGTTCAGCGCGGCCAGCTCTGGGAGCCCGGCTTGGGTCAAGGTGGCTGTTCTGCTGGACATGATCGCCACCAACAACGCAGCTCCCGCCGCGCCTGCCACCTGCTGCAGTGTGCCCAAGAGGGCACTGCCGTGTGAATAGAGATACGGCGGCAGCGGGTTCAACCCGCGGTGAATGAGGGTGTGAACAAGCACGCTAGTCCCAGCATCAGCAGCATGTGCACACCGATGAGCATCCAGAGCGGCGTACTGGCATCGGCATTGCTGAACTGCCACAGCGTGAAGGTCAACAAGAGGGCGCCAGGGACAGTCAACAGCCGGGGGCCGTGACGGTCAATGATCTTGCCCACAGTGGGTCCGGCCAGGCCCATCAATAAGCCGCCAGGCAACAGCATGAGCCCTGTAGCAAGTGATCCGATCCCGCGGACGGTCTGCAGATAAATCGGCAGCAAGATCACCATGCCGAACAGCGCCAGCATCGCCAGGCACAACAGCGCAAGGCTCAGACTGAACTGCCGGTAGCTGAATGGGCGCAGATCCAGCAGCGGGTCAGCGCCGCGTCGGGCCAGCCGCAGCTGCCGCCAGCCGAAGATCAGCATGAGGACTAGGCCGAATGCGATGAAGCCGATCGCAACTCCTGGTCCCGACGCGCCACGCCCCAGCTGGCTGAGCCCGTAGACGAGGCCGCCGAAGGCTGGGATGGAGAGCAGCACCGACAGCATGTCGAGCTTCTGATGGCCTGGCTGGCCGATGTTCACCAGCCGGCGCGAGCCGTAGACCAAGGACGCTAGCGCGATCGGCAGCACCAGCACGAACATGAACCGCCAGGACAAGAACTGCAGGACCAGCCCAGACAGCGTCGGGCCAATGGCCGGCGCCACCGAGATCGCAATGGTGATGTTTCCCATCACCACGCCACGGCGTTCCACCGGGACCAGCGTCAGCACGGTCGTCATCAGCAACGGGATCATCACAGCTGTGCCCGAGGCCTGCACGATACGGGCGAGCAGCAGCATCCAGAACCCCGGCGAGACCGCCGCGAGCAAGGTCCCTGCTGAGAACAGGCCCATCGCCAGCATGAAGACCGTGCGGGTTGATATCCGCTCCAGCAGGAAGCCCGTTGTCGGAATGACCACTGCCATGGTCAGCATGAATGCGGTCGTCAGCCATTGCACCGTACGCGCCGAAATATCAAGATCGACCATCAACCGTGGCAGCGCCACGCTCATGATCGTCTCGTTCAAGATCACGACAAATGCCGCGACCAGCAGAATGGCAATGACTTGGCGGTCCCGCGCTGGCAGCCGCGAATTGGAAGCGCCTTGGCCCGAAGGGTTAGGCGCCTCCTGGCTGGTTGTGGTGGACACCAGACCCATCCTTACTTTCTCGACACTGCATACGACGACTGCGCCGTACGGAATGCGCGGCGCCCTACCGTTCATCAGGTGCCGTACACAAGGTCAGACTCACGGTCGCGGCCAAACTCATCGCCACCGCCACATGCGGTCGAGCCTGTCGAAGACCGCCCTTCGACATGCTCAGGGCGCAGCACGTAACCGACGCCCATTAGATCCGACAACGTTATGACCAGCCACTGACATTCCCAACAGAATTTTCTGTTCGCCGAGAGCAGACGGGCACTACTGTCGGCCCATGGCGAAGAAGCGCAAGAAGCAGCCAAAGGTCTCCAACGATGTGTACGCAGCCGAGATATTCCGGATGCAGACGGAGCTGGTCAAACTCCAGGAATGGACGCGGCAGACCGGAGCCCGCATCCTGGTGATCTTCGAGGGCCGCGACGCCGCTGGCAAGGGTGGTGCGATCAAACGGATTAGTGAATATCTGAGCCCGCGTATCGCCCGGATCGTTGCGCTGCCGACCCCTACCGATCGGGAACGCGGCCAGTGGTACTACCAGCGCTACATTGCCCACCTGCCAAGCAAGGGCGAGATCGTGCTTTTCGACCGCTCCTGGTACAACCGAGCCGGGGTGGAGAAGGTGATGGGCTTCTGTACGCCGAAGGAGTACGACCTGTTCCTGCAGCAGACCCCGATCTTCGAGCAGATGCTGATCGATGACGGCATCCTGCTCCGCAAATATTGGTTTTCGGTCTCTGACAGTGAGCAGCTGCGCCGCTTCCGGTCTCGGCATCGCGATCCGGTACGTCGCTGGAAGCTGAGCCCCATGGACGTGGAGTCGCTCACCCGTTGGGAGGACTACTCCCGCGCCAAGGACGAGATGATGCTCCACACCGATACCAAGACCAGCCGATGGTTTGTGGTGGAGTCCGACGTCAAGAAGCATGCGCGGCTCAATGTGATCGCGCATCTGCTGTCAAGCATCCCCTACACCGAGGTACCTGCCCCGGATGTGGAGCTGCCTAACCAGCTCACGACGAGCTCGGGCTATAAGCGGCCGCCTCGGAAGAAGTTCACCTACGTACCCGACTACGCAGCCAAGTTGCTCGGAGATCCGGAGTCCTAGAGCTCATCAGCCAAGTGACTCCTCGACTCCCGATCCGTTTGCCGCCTTGAGATGGCAGATGAGGTTCCGGACGGCTGAACGAACACACGTTTGCCATCTGGAGACCGCTGATGTTGTTGGCAACGCGGTGCAGCTGTCTGATTGGTACCCACCCCCTGAAGCCCTCACTGGAGCTGAAGCCTCGTGCCCAAATGCACGCTTGCCACCAGTGCTGGTCGACTCCGTTGCTCTTGACTCCGTTGCTCTACACGCGTTGCTTTCACGATGCATACGTTGCAACGTGTGCATTGTGAGAGGAACGCACGTGCACGTGCGTTCCAGCGCCGACGTGACTCGAGGGCTGCGGACCCGGCTGGAGTGAAGTTTCAGCGACTTTCAGTGACGGGGGAACTCCGCGAGCGGAGCCGCTCTCGTAGTACAGACGCGAGCTGCCGCTGGGCATGTACCGTGTACGTGGCCAGCCGCACAAGTGGAATCCGGCCGCCAGCCGCCAGTGACAGGTCCTGCGGCAGCAAGATCACGCTGCGAGAGCCCACCCGATCCCCGAGGGCCCGCAGCTGCGGGCTAACCCGGTGCCGGCCGAACACCCCCACCACCGCGACCAGAACCCGACGCAGCTGACTGACCCCGTGAGCAGAGACGATCTCATCCAGCACCCGGTCGGCTGCAGCACATCCAGCGGGGGTTGCGGCAGTGACCAGCACCAACACTGCGTGTGGATCCGCGAGCCGCTCCACGGCGGCTGCGGCGTGGGCTCCAGAGTCGTGCAGCACAAGACCGGGATGCACCAGCCGCACGTCGTCACCTTCGGGCAGCCGCAGGCCGAGCTCACCTGCCGCATGGTCGTGGAGTTGCGGCGCTCCGAGGACGTCCTGGCTGAGTGCGGCGAAAAGCAGGGCGGTCACGGTCGTCGTGCCGACACCGCCGGCGGTCCCAGCGACGTGAACCGTCGTCGTACGCCGCATTGTCGGTGCAAGGCTGGTCATGTTCCGTCCTCGACCCGCAGCTGGCCGCCTAGTACGCGAGCGATCCCGGCCGCCACCTCAACCCCAGCCTCACCATCAGATCCCCACGGTGTGACGGCCTCAGTCCACCAAACCTCGGTAGCTCCGACCTGGAGGCCAGTCGTCACCAGGCTGGCGTCGACAGGGTCCTGCAACAGCCGCGAGTTCTCGATGGTCAGCACAGCCATTTCGGCATCGTCGACAAGCTGCAGCGCAGCGCCGCCATAGAGTGCGCGCACCCCAAGCTGATCATCGACGACGGCCGCAGCAGCAACCAGGGACTCGATGTTCACCGGAGCAGGTGTCACGAGATACAGCTCACGCGGCATGTTGACTGCTTTCGAAGTTGGCCACCTGGACGATGCGCGGACGCTCGCCACGGCGTACGAAGCGGCCCCTGCCTGGCACCATCTGCTCGGCGTAAACCTGCGGCAGGATCTGGCCCTCACTGCGCTCGCCGGAGAGGACCAGCGAGCTGCCACCGGTGTCGCGGATGGTTTGCAGCGCCACGTCGTACATCGCTCGCGATGAGCCGGCGACCGGTCGAGCCAGCAGCACGTGCAACCGGAGATCCCGAGCTGACGGCAGGTACGGGAGCAGCGGCTTCAGCGGCTCGGTGCCGCCCGAGGCCAAGATGTCGTAGTCGTCGGCGATGACCACGATCCGGGGCCCAGCCAGCTTGGCCGCCGGGTCGACGGTCCGCTTCTGAAGCTCGGCAGCGATTGCTGCCGAGAGGGAACGCGCCTCCGCAGCCGTCGTAGCATGCCCGCCCAGGTAGGCCTCGGGCACCTCCCGCACGATGTCGCCACGGATGTCCATGACCGCGAGCACCAGCTCCTCCGGTCCGAACCGCTCCAGCAAACTGCGGACAATGCCGCGCAGCAGCGTGGTCTTGCCCGATCGCGTGTCGCCGAAGGCCATCAAATGCTGGTCGCGTACGCCCAGCTCCAAGAAGGCCGGCTCCATGGTGTCTTGGCGCAACCCGAAGGGCAGTAGCTCGGGTTCGTCCAAAGCATCGGGCAGTTCCTCGGGGGAGAAGTCGGTCGGCAGCAACCGAATCGGCGCCGCGGCAGGTCCTTGCCAGCTAGCGGACGTACGTGCTGCAAGGGTCTCGATCGCCTGCCCCATCGACTCGTCCTCGGTATCGTCCAGCACTGGCAGCGCGACCTGGGCGAACAGGCTCTCCTCAGTGAGCAGCCGCCCGGGCTGATCGGCCCGGAGGGTTGCCGACAACTTGCGCCCAATCAGCGAGTCGGCCGGATCGTTCAGCCTGAGTTCCAGCCGGGTGCCGATCAGCGGCTGCTGGGCCATCCGCAGCTCGTTCCAGCGCGTCATGGCCAAAACGACGTGGATGCCGAAGCTGCCACCGCGCTGCAACAACGTGACCAGGCTGTCCTCCAGCTCCTCGAAATCGGTACGCAGCTGAGCGAAGCCGTCGACCAGCAAGATGACGTCGGCAGAGACCAGCTCGGGAATCCGACCAGCAGCGTGCGCGGCCCGAAGGGACGCGAGCGAGTCGATTCCGTGCTCCCGGAACACCCGCTCCCGAGTCGCCAGCATGCCAAGCAGCTCCTCCAGCAGCCGCAGTAGACGGTCCCGATGGGAGCGCGTCGCCACACCGCCGACGTGCGGAAAGCCTTCGATCCGCAGCAGCCCGCCGCCACTCAGGTCCATGCCGTACATGCTCAGCTGACGCGGAGTACGGGTCAGTGCCACCGACGCTGCCATGGTGCGCAAGAAGGTGCTGCGGCCAGACTGAGGTGCACCCAGCACCGCGATATGGCCGCCGCCCTTGTTCAAGTCGAGCAACCAAGGCTGCTGCCGCTGCTTTGCTGGGTTGTCCAGCAGCCCCATGGGAACCAGCAGCGCACCGTCCACCCGCGGCTCGTCGTCGGAGACTACGCGGGATAAGGCGAGCCGTGAGGGCAGTGGCGGCAGCCAAACCGGCTGCACCTGGCGGCTCGCGAGCCTGAGCCGGTCGACGCATTCGGCTACCAGCGGCCGGCCAATCTCCGGTCGGGTCAGCTCCTGCTCCTGATCATCCGCGACGTCCGGCTTGGCCAGGCCGTTGAAGGTGGGCAGCAGCAGCGGTTGCGGCCGGCCGGAGTCTGCGTCCAGCACCGGTGCCACCGCGCCGGCCACCGACCCGGAGACGTAGCCTGAGCGGAAGCGGCGGTAGACCGAAGTGTCCACCTTGAGGTAGCCGTAGCCGGGAATGGCTGGCAGGTGGAACGCATCAGGCGTGTCAAGCACAACCGAGCTCTCTGACTCGGAGAAGGTGCGTAGGCCGACGCGATACGACAAATAGCTGTCCAGACCACGCAGCTTGCCGGCTTCGATGCGCTGGCTCGACAACAGCAGATGCACACCAATGGACCGACCGATCCGACCGATGGTGATCAACAGATCGACGAAGTCAGGCTCGGCAGTCAGCAGCTCGCCAAACTCGTCGATGACGATCAGCAGGTGTGGCAACGGCCGAAGCTCCGGGCGCTGGATGCGCAGCTCGCGGTAGTGGCTGATCGACGGAATCGAGCCAGCGTCGCGGAGCAGCTCCTGCCGGCGTACCACCTCGCCATTGATGCTGGCGCGGGCGCGTTCGGTCAGCTGCGGATCGTCGGCCAGGTTGTCGATGATTCCTGCGACATGTGGCAGTCCGCTGAACGGCGCGAATGCGGCACCGCCTTTGTAGTCGACGAGCACCATGCTGAGGTCCTCTGGCGGGTGCGAGAGCGCCAGCGCGGTGATCAAGGTACGCAGCATCTCGCTCTTGCCCGAGCCGGTGGCGCCGATACAGATGCCGTGCGGGCCCATACCCAGTTGGGCGGACTCCTTCAAATCAAGCAGAATCGGCGCCCCGAAGTCATCCAGCCCGATCGGCACTCGGAGGAAATCCCGCGGCGAACGAGGCTGCCACATCGTGTCCGGGGTGATCATGGTGACGTCCGGGATCCCGAGCAGCTCGGTAATCCCGATGTCCCGGGCGGTGTCGACCTCGTCCTGCCGCGACACGCTCAGCCGGAGCGGTGTGAGCGTCCGCGCGATGGCTTCGAAGAGTGTGGCAGGCGTCGCGTCGAGGGTGGCACGCTGGACAGCCTCGGCATGATCATCTTCCTCGAGCCGAGTGTCGGTGATATGCGCTTCGGATTCATCGATCATGATCCGCACGGTGACATCGGATGGCTCATGCAGCCGATCACTGAGCAGGTGGACGGTGGTCACCGAAAGATCGCGCAGGCTGAGTTCGGCATCGGGCACCGGGAGCGTGGACGCCACCCGACCGTAGTCGTCGAGGAAGATCACCAGCCGGGAGCTTTCGTTGCCGGGCAAGCGAAACCCGCTGCGCTTCGCGCTGGCAACCACCTGCACCCGATCAGCCAGGTCCTGCCCAAGCACCTTGGTCAGACCAGCCGCCGACCCGGCGATGCGGCGCGCAGGAACCGGCCCGTCGTAGAGTTCCGGATCGATGACATGCGGCAGCAGGTCGAGGCCGCTCCAGTCAGCCGCGGCTTCGCGGGGAAATGCGGCTGCAATCCGTACGTCGTCCGGCGCGTGCAGCGCAGCCAGCTGCACGATCATCGAGCGGGCAGCGCAGAGCACGCTCTTCCGATCACCGATGATGGCGACCTGACCGGCCCGGTCGAGGTTCACAGTGACAGGCATGCCACGGACGACCCTGTAGTGGGCGACCACCGAGTTCACCTCGTTGATCATGATCGGGTCATAGGGCTGTACTGGGTTCTGTTCCTCGGGCACGGCAAGGGAGAACATGGCGCGGTCGCCGACGCCGAGTCGTACCCGACAGAAGTCGGAGTGGTGACGGCGGCGCTCCCAGAGCCGGGCCGGATCTCGAACCAGCTCCACCAGAGCCGCCGGCTCCGGATCCAGCAGCGCCGCGGCTGCGCGCACTTCACGGCCCTTGACACGCATCCGGGCGCGCAACTTCTCCAGAAAGTCCAGATAGTGCTCCCGCTGAGTGCGTCGGTTCCGGGTGGCCGAGCCACGATGGCTCAGCGCCATCGCCAGACCGCCGATCAGCGCCACCACCAGCAGCAGCCCGCCGACAACGAGGAACACCGGATTGCTGTTGCGCAACACCACGATCATGATCACCGACGACAGAGCGCCGATGACCGGGAGGAAGCTCTGGATCGGCAGGCTACTGACATGGCCGTCGGTGATCGTCGGCGGTGCAGCAACGGTCTCGGCGGCATCCGACTTGATCGGGCGGGTAAGCCGAGTGGGCCGATGCACGAGTCGCAGGGTCAAGGCTGCTCACCCCCTGCAACAGGCGCTGGCTGGCTCTGCTGCGGCCGGGGAGCGACCAGCCGCCGGTAGTCCGGCCGTACCGCCTCAGCCATCAGCGCCGTGCACAGACGCGTGTACGCCAACCTGGTCCGGGTTGGCAAGCGGCGACTGCCGACCGGCCGGGCCGCGGCCCGCATTGGGTCGTACGGGATGGTCAGCACCGGCACCTGGAGCTGGCTGCGAAGCAGCTGCGGCGTACGCTCCGCGGTCCGGCCGACATCGACTAGCGCAAGTACCACCCGGGGTTGGTCTTCCACTTCCGAGAGGGCTGGAATCAGTGCCGCCGCCTCCTCGGCTGGGTAGCGGTCGGCCCGGGTCACCAGACACACCACATGGCTCGCCCGCGCGACCTGCCGCAGGTCGACCTGACGGTGGCGGACTCCCCAGTCGGTGATCACCAAATCGTAGAAGCGGGCGATCGGTGTTACCTGCTCGAACCAGGTGCCGGCGCTCGTCGCGAGATGATCACGGGCCAAGTCGAGGGCAATCAGGCCGGTCCCGGTCACGGGCAACCCGGCGCGGGCATCAGCCGCGGATGCCGGATGAGCTCGGCGGTGGAAATCGCGGGATTCGCGCGCCGCGGATCGAGTCAGTCCCGCCTGCCATAGGAGGTTCGTCTCGCCGGCAGAGGCATTGACCGCGAGCACCATTCCGGTACGCCGGCGGGCCAACATGCTTGCGACGTAGCCCGCGGTGGAGGACGCGCCACTGCCACCCCGGAGCTGGACAAACCCGATCCGCCGGGACAGCGCCAACGGCGACCGGAGCAACATGTCGCTGGTGGTGAGCTCGTGGGTGATCCCGCTAACACTGCCCAGCAGGCCCGAGATGATCATGGATGCCGCAGCTCCCGCAGTCATGATCTAGAACGCCCTCAACAGATCGCTGAAGATGCCGAACATCCCTAACAACAAGGGAATCAAAGCGATGACCGCTAACGCCTCAATGACATTGCCAATCCGTCGCAGGAAGGCCCGCTGATGCGCCGCAGGCCGGGCCAACACCATGATCACCACCAGCCCCGCAATGCCCGCCAAGATTCCAGCCACCAGCGGCTCCCCGAGCCTGGGGTTGCCGATGAGGCCGCCCAGCAGAGCGGCGAGTACAGCAGACCAGAGGGCCATCTGCTGCACAGCCAGCGGAAAAGCGCGGGTGCGCAACGCGCTCACCATGATCACCACGAACCCCACCCAAACCGCCCAAGGATCATCAGAAGCCAGCAACAGGGCACCAGTCACAGCGATCGGGATGGCGACGGCGACGGTGACCCAGCTGAGCAGCCGATACGCGTCATTGACCGTCAACGAGACGTCGTCACGGCGACGTGGATGGCCCTCGACGACCTGATCGTCCAGACCGGTGAGCCCGGAAGCGACGAGTGCCAGCCGGGGCAACACGCCGCATACCACAACCGATACCGCAGCTGTGACCGCCGCTGCGGCCTCCGATCGCGAACCCAGCACCACCATGATCAACGGCAGCGTACAGATCGGTATGCCGACAAGGCTGCCGAACCACGCCGGGCGGGAACGCAGGCCCAGTCCGTAGCCGAGGCCGAGACAGATCCAACCGAGCGCAGCGAATCCGAGAATTGCAGCTGAGAGCCGCAGCGGAACGGAAAGACCCAATGTCGGGCTGAATATCCAGACCGCTGCAGCGGCCACCCCGAGCGCCGCTGAGGTGAGTGCCACGCAGATCCAGCGCATCGAGAGGCGGCCGGCGATCGCGGCGCAAGCTGACAACAGCAGGACAGCGAGGACGAGTGGGAGCGGCCCAGCGGATAGCTGACCGGCAAGCGCGCATCCGAGCACGCCGATGGCGACAGCGCCAGTGAGTTCGCGGGCGAATGTCGACCAGAGTCCTGACCGGTCACGCAGTGTCTCGCCAAGGACGTCGGTGACGTCTGCCACTTCTGGCGGCGGTGGAGCGTCGTCGGACCGTACCAAGCGCAGCAGCTCGCCATCGGAAACTTGTTGGTCGGCGATCGTCAGAGCCACGTCCAGTTGCTCGCCGGTGGAGCGGACCAGCGTCAGGGGCCGGACGACAGTGCCGGTCGGCTCATCCAGGAGATCCATCAGTTGCGGCATCAAGCCAGCCACGGCCTCATCGTTCGGCACCACAAGATCAGCCTTGCGAGCCGACCCGATCACTGTTAGTCGCGTGAACTCCGTCATCGTTTCCTCTCACGCGCTGCCGTTCCTCCGCACAAAGCCGCATGTATCAGCTGATCGGCGCCGGATTGCGAACATTTGTGACCCTGTGCGGAGAAACGCTGCCGTGACGTACGCATCGGCTAACCGATCACCGGACGCGTGACCAAGTCCAGTACCGAGAGGCGGAGCGGATCGAGGGCATCGTCGGGCCGTGATGCCGCAACGCCAACCACGCCACTACGCTGCAGCCGATCAAACCCGTCCTGCCCCGTCACCGCCCACGCGGTCGGCTCCGTTTCGGTGCCCCGCCACACCTTGGCACGGACCACCGTCGGGTTGACGCCGAAGACCTGCATCCTGATCTTGATCTCCTCGCCCGCCTGGTACCTGCCGATCAAGCTGACCTTGTTGGACAGCGGCACGGTGTCGCCGGCCTGCCTGGAGGCAAGGGTCACTGACAGAGCCCGCCCAGTGGTGAGCTTGAGCACGGCACGATAGTCATCTCCCTTCACTTTTCGACCCAGGACCAGCAACGTTGAGCCCAGCTCGGACATCTCTACGGTTGCCATCAGGTCAGCGGTTTCCCGGCTCGTGCCGTTCAAGAAAGCAGTTCGAGACGCAGCGGGCGGCACTGTCATGAGCCCGGCGCCGCGACGTACGGCGTAATCCGACGAGCTCCCCCTGGTCGTCCAGCGGCCCCCCACCTCGGCCGAGCCCCAGCCCCTCTTGCTATTGCGGTCGAAGTAGTCAGCGACGTAGGGCTGATCACTGATGCCGGGCGTCGACCCGGCACTGCTGCGCTGCTGTGCCTGCCGCGCCGCCTGCGAAGCGATCAGCGAGGTTACCAGTGAGAAGCCAACGCAGCCAGTGCAGATCACAGCCGCCAGCACCACTGAGCCGAGGAGCCGCTTGAGATTGTCTTGACCGAGCCGGCGCTCGGCCAGCTCGCCGTAGAGGAAAGCCGATAGCAGGCGTGCCCGATGGGTCCGGACAGTCTCCAGCAGGATCGTGTCGCGATTAGTCGACATGATCAGCCTCATGGGTGGTGTGACGAGGAGACAGCCCCAGGATCTCGTTCACCTGATCACTACCGACTGCCGTCAAGATCGCATCGAGCAGTGGCCAGGTCGCCTCGCCCAGGCTTCCCAGCGAGAACAGCAGGCCAGGGATCCGTGGCCGGCCGACGCTCATCGCGCCGAACTGCTGCTTCATCTGATCGACCGAGATGTCCAGAGCGCGTACCCCAGGAGGTCCGATCAGCAGCGCCATCGGCGTCGGCGGATGCTGCAAGAAGGCCGGAATGAGCAGGTCCTCCCGGCCCGGTCGGGCCATGATCAGCCCGACCAGCGGCATGGAGTTCTCGGCGAGCTGACTCAGGTAGCTCATCAAGCGATGTCGATGATCTTCGAACGCCACGGTGCTCGGCACTCCGAGGCTGAGATGTGCCTCGGTGATCTCTTCGATCCCAGCCCCGGTACGCTGCACGGTCAGCGTTGACCGAAAGCCCCTTGCCACGCCTAGGAGCAGCACCGGCCCCGGCATCTGGGACTGCGCGAAGCCGGTGAGCGCTTCACGATTCCAGAGGTTGCCAGCCGGCTCGTGCGCTCCCCATACCCGAGGTGCAGCCCCGCTGGCGATTTTGGCGAGCTCGGCCATCGGACCACCCAAGATCGTGGTGAGCCGTGCCCGATGCCGCAAGGAGACGACCGTCATCACCTGCACTGCAGTTGCCGGTGCCGGCCGCAAAAAGCCAAGATCAACATCATCGATGCTGCGGATACCTGGCGCGGTGAAAACATCGCCTACCTCCGACAACCGGCGACCGGTGAAACCCTCACGCAGCCCGTTCGGGCTACGAACAACCCAGGCAGCGCCGCCCTCACGCCACACCTCGGCGAATGCGGGGGTCAGACAGGACAACTCGTCGGTCACCAGGACTACCCGACGCCCCTGCTCACGCGCTTGTGCGAGCAAGCTGATCCGACCGGCGTTGAGGAAGATCACCGGCGACCGGCTTTCGGTTGCGGCGTACGCCAGCTCGCCGCCTTCCTGGCCATCCGCGCTGCCGCCAAAGTCGAGCAGCGGGTGCCGCACCACGCTGAGGGACTGCTCTCTCATGAGGTAGCTCGCTGCGGCGCTGCGTGCACCGTGAAGGATCGATTGCCGCACTCCACGGTCCAGCCGATGGCGGCTGGGCCGCGGATGCCAGGAACAAGAGGACGGCGCTCGCCGTCCGGGCTGACCAGCACCGAACCGTTGGCCGAATGCAGGTCGGTCACCCACAACACCGAGCCGGACCACTCCAGCAGAGCATGTGTTTTGGATAGCGTCCGCGAGAGGTCAGCCAGCGCGAGCACCGGCTGCTCGCCCGCCGGGCGGATCCCGTCACGAGGTTCGGAAACGCGGCTGCTCTCCGGGCTACGGCCGATCAGCAAGGAGGTCTGGATCACCTGGCGGCGTCCGGTGTCGAAGACGATCGCGACTGCGTCGGAAGTCGTAGGGACCGCGGCAGCCGGTCCTGATGCAGCAAAGACGGCGGCGTCCAATCGCGCGTCCTCCGCTAGTGCCGACGCGGGAAGCGGCGCCAGCGCCAGGGTCAGCGGGTCGCGTCCCCGGGTCAGATTCGCCGTCACGGTACGCCGAATCCAATGTGAGGGCGTGAAACGCGCCAGCATCTTCCGGATACTCACCGGATTGCCGGTCAGGTCGTCGACGGTCCGCAGGCTCAAGGCCAGACGACCCAGGGTGCGGCCGCGGCGCACGAACAAGAGCAACTGGCCAATAAGGAAAACACCGCTGAATATGCCAATCCATGCCACCGTCCCAAATGCGACAGAAG
The DNA here is from genome assembly GCA_963730505.1 of uncultured Actinomycetota bacterium. Taxonomy (GTDB): domain Bacteria; phylum Actinomycetota; class Actinomycetes; order Propionibacteriales; family Propionibacteriaceae; genus Microlunatus. Next base: position 39,882 of record CAVSSB010000029.1, on the reverse strand, counting down.
CCGCCGCGACGACGGCGACCGCCGCAGCGACCGCGAGTGGAAGCGCGTCGATCAGTGCTGTCAGATAGCCGCGTAGGGCATTCGTCCGGGCCACGCCGGCAATGAGTGGCGTATACGTGCCGAGCACACTCCCCCGCGCGGCGGGTGTCAACGCCGTGCCGCACGACTGACACAGCACCCCAGCGGTCGTCTGCATGCTGCCGCAGCGGGCGCAGCTCGCGACACCGGCCAGCGCTCCGGGCATCTGAACCTCCGAGTGGTTCCGAACCTTGACAGTCACGGATAGCCCAAGACGGACCTAGTTCAGCCCGTAAGTTTGCACCTCTCGGGGCCAAAGCGCAGGAATTCGCTGTTAACGCTTCGTTATTGCGCGCAACCCCGCTCCGACCCGGACCCCTGGCCCCGAGCCTCCCGGCACCTCGTGTCGCAACGCACGTGCACGTTGATTCCTGGCGGTCTGCATGGGTTGCAAACCGTGCAGACCATCAGCAAGGAGTGCAGACCTCTCTTCTCGGGAGCTTGGCCCCTCCCAGAAATCTGGCTCGCGTCTTGGACGGACATGGCCAATTGCCCAGAATCTGACCCCAACCGGCATTAGGTTATGTCTCGTCCGTGATCCAACCGTTATCTTCGCCCTTTTTCGGGGGAGAGGAGCAAGTGATGAAGTTCGCGATGGGGGCCGAGACGCTTACCGTCTTGACCAAGCAAACGTCTTCTGCCAACGAGGATCTGGGAAGCCTGGTGAAGCAGCTCTTCGCCGCGGCAGAGCCGATCCAGGGCAAGTTCAACGGAGCCGGTCGCGCCGCGTTCGACAAGTTCAAGGGTGAGACTGATCTCATCGCCAACGAGCTGAACTCAGCGCTGGCCGCGGTGCTCGGCGGCATCCAGGGGCAGAACACCGCATTTGTCACCGGTGATCAGCAGATGGTCGATGAGACAACTGCTGCTCAGGCCAGTGCCAACTTCGAGTCCGCCCGGTTCTCCGGATCCCGCTGAGAGAGGAGACGACACATGTCTGCTGCAAACGCCGCCGATCGCCGCGACTTCGACATCCCGGCCTCGCAGGCCGCCCAAGATCATTTCAATGCTGTCGCCGGCCACCTGGAGTCATTGATCAATCAGCGTGACCGGGACGTGCAACTTGCTATGTCGGATTATCAGGCCGACGGGGCGTCGGAAGAGTACGCCGCGAAGGAACAACGCTGGCACACCGTCGCCGATCAGGTGCGGACCATCATCCAGGTGCTGCGGTCCTCGCTGGGAAGCAATGACGAAACCGCCGCCCAGTCACTACAGCGCGCCAAGACAGCGGTCGACGCCATCGGCTGAGCCCGCGGGGAGACGACGATGACTGGTTACCGGATCGACCCCAATGGCGTGGAGACAGTTCTGAACGCGACCAAGAGCGACGCGGAGCAGTTCGGCACCATTTTGAATCCGCTTCAAGGCTGGGTGGAGTTCGCTGCGACCGGGACCGGCGGCAGCGGCGCCGTCGTTCCCGCATTACAGAGCTTCTTTGAGAAGCAATCTGTCGGCCTGGAGGCAATCGGCACTCGGGTAGGTGCGGCTATCACGGGGGCCTACCAGGCCACCAAGGCGTACGTCGAGGGCGATCTGGAGATGGTGCAGACCTATCAGCAGAACGCCGTGATTGCTGCAAATCCGCAGCTGCACCAGGGACCGCCACGGATGGGAGGTTACTGATGCCCGACCACATCGATCCCTCAGCCATCCCTGGCGACAACCTCCGTCCCGACATGGTCGAGATCGCCGGGAGTGAGATCTCCTCGATCGGCGACGAGGTCAGTGATCAAGGTGGTGTCGTCGTCACCACCTGGCAGCGGCTCGCACAACATTACGAGGCGCCTGAGGCCGGGACGCTCTTCGGCGTCATGGACCCGGTGAAGACCAATGCCGAGACTTTCGGCAATAACGTTGATCGGGTCAGCAGTGCGCTGAAGACTTACGCCGCCGAGGTGGAGCCGATCAAGGCAGAGCTGGCCACAATCAAGGCCGAGGCGTACAGCTTCGTGGCCTCCATCGCCGGTGGAGTGGAAAAGACCACATTCAGCCGAGCTGGCGCCATGACCTCGACCGTGGAGTGGCACGAGGACCAGGACTCCGTTGACGCCAACAATGATCTGATCCGCAGGGTCAACGCCCAGATGGTGCTGCTCTGGGCTGCGGAACGCAAGTGCGCCAACGCGATCTACGACATCATCGGCTTCCCGCACATCGAGGCCGCCACCGAGGACAATCCGAACGGCTACGGTGTCACCGAGATCCCAGACGGGGCCGAGACTCCTTGGGGCAAGACGGTCGAGCGTAGTGAGTCCTGCGGTGAGAAGGCCGTTGATGCAGTCGGGCGTTTCGTCTGGGATGGCGTGGTCGTCGGTGGCATCTGGGGCACCGTTGTCGGGCTCGGCACCCTCACGTTGGGCTACAACCCGCAGACCGGGGAGTGGTTCGACGGCGACACCTATGGGGCCGCCTGGAGCAACCTCGGCAAGCTAGCGGTCGGGCTCGCGGTGACCAGCCTGCCTGGCACCTTGATGATCGCCAACATGCCTGGGCCAGCGGGGAACTTCCTTCGTGAATCCCAGATGACGGTGCTCAATGCCGGCAAGGGTTTGCTTGCCTGGGACAAGTGGAAGGATGATCCCGCAGCGGCCGCCGGCGAGGCAACGTTCAATGTCGCCTCGATCCTCATCCCGGCTGGCGCCGCCACCGCACCCGTCCGGACCGGCGGTAGCACGGCTGCGGCCGCGATTCGTACCGCAGCCAGGGTTATGGATGTCATCGACCCGGCGTCGGCGTTGATCAAGGTCGGTACCGCTGGCGCGAGGATTGCCATTCCGGCTATTGCCGATCTGGTGAAGTCCGTCGATCTGTCCAAGATCGACATTGGCAATCTTGGTCCTGGCGCCAAGATCGATATCCCAGACATGCCGCAGGTTGAGGCGCCCAAGATCGAGGTTCCCTCAGTCGCTAGGGGCGACATGACCTTGGATACCCCGAGCACCAGCAACACTGCCGATGTTCCGGTGCGTACGGTCGATACGGCCGCGACGATTCCGGTCCGGGAGCCGGCGCTGGTTGGCTCGGGCGGAACACCGACCCCTATCGCCGACGGCGGGCATATCGGTGGCTCCGGCAGTACACCCGGTGGCTCCGGAATCACACCGGGTGGCGGTGGCGCACTGCCCGACGCACCGACAGGTGGCGGTGGAGATTCGATTGCCGGTGGTGGCGGGACCGATGGTCCGACCGGTGGGGGATCCGATGGTCCGACCGGCGGTTCCGACCACGGGACTGGCAAGGAGTGGGATCCGAGCCAAGGCGATCCGGTGCTCTCCGACGCTGACAATGGCCCTGGGTTCACGCGCCCGAGTCCCGACGACATCCGCGGCAACCCCATCGATCCCGACTACGGCCAGCCGAAGGCAGACCATGGCCGGTTGGGCGAGGCGTATTTGCCGCCGAGGATCGAGGACCTACCTCCGGACATTCGCAGCCTTGTCACCGATCCGCAGGCACCGTTCGGACGTGACGCCGCGGGAAATCCATACAGTCGGGAAGAGTTTGAGGCCCGATATGTCAATGAGGAAAACCGCCTCCGGTATCCCGGCAACGAAGGCGCCGTCGTAGGTCGCCGCTTGGACTTCACCAGTGTCGAGGAGTTCCAAGCTCACTACGGCGATGTTCTGGACCGGCTGGGCGCCGAGGATGGCCGGTATATGTCCCTACCTGAAACGAGCTTCGAGGCGCGTGCGCTGGCGCCCGGCAGCCTCAATGACCCTTTGCTCACGATGCGGCTCACCGGGGAACTGCCACCCAACACAGTGATCGAGGTTTCCGAGGTGGCGCCAGCATTCGGTCAGAAAGGCGGTGGCCTGCAGATCCGGATCCTCGATTCCAACGGCCAGGCCATGAGAATCACCGAGCTGAGGCAGCAGGGGATCATTGAGGTGATCGACAACACTCGCTGGCCTGCTGACTGGCCACGACCAGGCGGCGGTAGCACGCCGCAATATAGGGATTGGAGCAGCCGTCCCTCCGAGTAAGGCTTGGGACTCGATGAATGATCAACAAGGCCAAGACGACGCCATTGCGGCCGACATGCTCCTGATCGACGAGCTGGTCGATGAGCTCGGCTTGGATCGCTGGCCGGCCGACTCGGAGACCATTCTCGAGGTCGGCAACCTGGAGGACACGCGCGTACTCGCGATCCGTCATGGGCTGTACACCTTCGAGACCACCAGTCGCGGAGTGCGCTCGACAGCCGCAGCCTTCAACTCGGCCCGCGATGCTCGCCGCTTCTTGATCATGGACCTCGGCGAATCGCTGCGTTTTCGGACTCGGATGGCACCGATCGTGATGAAGGAGCTTGCGGACGGCAGCGAGCTCGAGGAGGTACCTACCGGACATCGGCTGAGCTGGCCTGGAGGCGAGGCCACCTTCTACCGGCGATACGAAGCCGTCACCTTCAGCTGGGTGATTGATGCTGATCCGGCCAGCATCGTGGCGAGCTACCGGCACATCAATGGTGAGCCGCTGTTCGACCTGGGGATCGGGGCCGAAAACGAGCTGGTCGAGCGCCCACGGGGGCGTGCCATGGATCCGCCACCCATCGAAACGCCACCCCCCGACACCGAGGACATCGATCTGGTGACCATTGATGCGGTACTCGCCGACATCGGCTGGGAGCGCCGCAAACCGGCCGGCGCCGACGTACTCGCAGTCGGAGACGCGCAGGTGGGCCGAGCCGCTGCTTTCCGGCAGTCCCAGTTCGTCTATGAGTCAGTGGTACTCCCCGACTACCGCAATGTGATGTGTACGTTCTCCAGCGCCGCGGCCGCCCGAAGATTTATGATCATGGAACTCAGCGCGACACTCCGGATGCGGACCCGGCTGCCGAAGATCCAGCTCAACCGGTTGGCTCCAGGATGCACGATCGAAAAGGGGCCCACCGACTTCGAGCTCGCGTGGCCCGGCGGCGAGGCCACTTTTCCGATCGGCTACATCGGCCACCAACGCGCTCTGGACTTCAGCTGGGTCGCCATCGCGGAACTGGCCGACATCGCAGCCAGCTACCGGCACCCCAACGGGGAACCCCTTTTCGATCTGAGCCATCCCTCTCCGACAGCTGGCTCCTGATGATCAGTCAGAGGATGCTCCCTCGGCTGGCTAAGGCGCCTCAACGATCTGAATGCGCTGCAACTGGCCCGAGACCACGAGGTCTCGTACGCCAGCCCCTGGCTCTTGCAGCGTGAAGCGGATACCGCCCCCTGGGCGCCCGAACCAGGGCGGCGTAATTGCCGCCCGCACCCGGACATCGGCGGTGGTCAGGAACTGGTGAACGTCGTTCTCTGGGCGCAGCGCCGTTGGCGGCAGGGAACGAAACTCGAAAGGAGTATCGATCGGGTAGGTATGCACACCATCGAGCGCCCCGATCCTGTCGATCGGCAGCTCCGCTGGCAGATCGATCACCATGCCTCGCTGCCCCGCCTCCCGGGCACGATCCCGGAGGTCGAAGTAGTGCAGAGCGACCTTGCCGACGATGGTGTCCAACTCATGACGCGACATGACCCGTACCGGCGGCAGCGGCCGCGACACATAATCGATGACGGATCGCTTGATCTCTGTTTCTGACTCCGCCGCCGCCAGTCGGACTGCCTCGCCATAGTCCACAGTCTCGAGGACGAACCGGGCGCCGTTGGCGCGTACTCGAAGCGCCCCTTCCAGCGGAGCCACCGCTGAGTCCTCTCCCGGCAGCTGAATGTCGAATCGGGTGAGGCCCAGCGCATCCAACTCATCGCGAAGTCCGTCAAGCACGCTGCAACGTTATCGACTGCTGGGAGGAGAAGGCTGGCAAAGTGTTCGAGTACTACCCGGGTAGGAAGATGAGTAGTATAGAAGTATGAAGGTCAGTGTGAGCATCCCGAACGCCGATGTCGAGTTCCTGGACAGCTACGCCCATGAACACGGCTTCGAGTCACGTTCGGCCGCCGTCCAGCGCGCCATCGGCCTGCTCCGCGCCTCGGAGTTGGGTGAGGCGTACGAGTTGGCCTGGCAGGAGTGGGAGGAGTCGGGCGAGGCGGAGCTGTGGGAGTCGACCTCCGCTGACGCGCTGCCGCACTCGTGAGACGGGGCGAGATTCGCTTTGCCGACCTGGAGCCCGTGCGCGGGTCAGAGGCGAACAAGCGACGACCGGTGGTGATTGTAAGCAATGACGGGGCGAACGCGAGGGCGGCGACTCTTGGCCGTGGTGTGGTGACCGTCGTACCGGTGACATCGAATGTGGTCCACATTCTGCCCTTTCAAACCCTGCTCGTAGCGTCCGCGACCGGATTGCAACGCTCGTCAAAAGCTCAGGCTGAACAGGTCAGATCCATTGATGTCCAGCGCCTCGGGCCACGCATCGGACAGCTGCCGCCGGCGGTGATTGCTGAGCTCGACGCCGCGTTGAGGCTGCATCTTGGCCTATAGTCGCCGCCGGTTCGAGCACCAAATCCCCAAGCAACCGCAGCAGCGATCGGCGCGCAAGATCAGAAGGCGAAATTGCTTCGCCAGGTGTAAAATCACCGACGGTGGAAGGGAATTGCAATCATGATCAAGATTAAGTTCCTGAGCAAGCTTGCACTCACCTTTGCGGCGGGATGTCTCTCCGTTGGGATGCTGGGAGTGGACGCCAGCGCGCAAACCCCCAGGCCACTGATCACCGTGATCATCGGCGATAACGACACCTTCGAGACTATGGACCTTGGCGCCGCGGCGAAGCTGCTGGTCTCTGCGGTGTGCGGCGTTGATGAGCGTGACGCCAAGGACATCGTGGAGCTAGCAGCCTTGGGTAACCAGAAGATCGTTGCCATCTGTCCTGGAACAGGGGCGATATTCCATCTCATCCCGTAGCAGAAATTGAGGAGCGTCAAGGTCACTGAGCCCAGCTCGCGGCTAGTGCGTTACCAGCGATCATGGATCTGTGCCCTGAGCTCCCGGTTGTACAAGTCGCGTACGCCGGCCATGAAGTCATCGCCGAGTGGCGGCAGCTCGCCGGCAGCTGCATTGGCTTCTGCCTGGGCGACGGTCCGGGCGCCCGGAATCACTGCCGTAACGCCCGACTGTTGCGCTACCCACGCCAGGGCCGCCTGAGCCGGCGTCGCCTCAAACGGCAGCCGGGATACAAGATCAGCGAACGCTTGCGCCGCAGCTACGCCGGTCTCATAGTCCACACCGGAGAATGTCTCGCCCACGCTGAATGCTTGGCCGCTTCGGTTGAAGTTTCGATGATCATTCTCGGCGAATGTGGTAGCCGTGGTGTACGCCCCACTGAGCAGGCCACTGGCCAGCGGAACGCGCGCGATGATCCCTACCCCGTTCGTGATCGCTGACGGCAGCACAGCCTCCAGCGGTTTGAGGCGAAACGCATTGAAAATGATCTGAATCGTTGCGGTGCCACGACGAGACATCGCCGTCAACGCCTCATCGCAGGTTTCCACGCTGACGCCGTAATTGGCGATCACTCCGTCGGCTACCAGCGTGGCCAGCGCATCGTAGATCTGATCTTGGGAGTACACCGCGGTCGGCGGGCAGTGCAACTGGACAAGATCGAGTTGGTCCATGCCCAGGTTGCGACGCGACCGGTCGGTCCAGGCGCGGAAGTTCTGCAGCGTGTAGTTCTCTGGTACCTGATCAACGCGGCGCCCCATCTTGGTTGCCACCATGATCGGCAGATCAGGGTGCTGCGCTCGGAAACGACCGATCAGCTGCTCACTACGACCGTCACCGTAGACGTCGGCTGTGTCAAAGAACGTCACCCCGGACTCGACGGCGGCGCCGAGCACCTCCAGCGCCGCCGTCTCACTTACCTCGCCCCAGTCCGCACCGAGCTGCCAGGTGCCGAGCCCGATGACAGATACCGGACGCTCAGTACGGCCGAGTACACGTTCCTCCATACGCCTTACCCTACGGAGGAGTCCTTGACCAGATGTCGCAGCACCGCCGCCGCGATTCCGGCGAATCCGATCGCCTGCAGCACCGCACCGAGGACTTCCAGCACCTCGCCGCCGATGATCAGCCCGCTGACGTGCAGCGGAGGCCACGGCATGATCAAGATTGGCGGCCAGACAGGCACCGTGCGGCTCCGCAACAGGCCAATGGCAAAGAGCAGTGTGCCCAATAGGTTGCCCACGATGAAGATCGGGAAGACCCACGCCGTCCAAGGATCGCTTTGGCTTGCATCGATCACGGCTGCATAGTCGGCCAGCGGTCCACCGTGCTCCGCCATGGCAATGACGATCATGTTGCTGAGGAGTACTCCGAAGTAGCAGACGTACTCATCCGGCGTTCCCCGCGGCGCAGAACGGAAATGCCGCCATTGCCGGCTGCTATGGAAGTGGCGACGTACCGCGTTGCAACCGAGGCGCTGACCAACGTGGTCCGGCACTCCAAGGCCACCAAAGCCTTGGTCCGGGTCTCGGTCGGCGATCGGCTGGAGGTGTCCATCACTGACGACGGGCCGCCAAATGGCCGGTGGTCACCCGGGGTCGGGTTAACTGCTATGCGGGAACGAGTCACCGAGCTCGGCGGAGCATTCGAGGCCGGACCCTCTCCGACCGGGGGTCAGGTCATTGCCTCATTTCCCTTGACGGCGTCATGAGCGATATCCGGGTAGTCCTGGCCGATGATCATCCTGTGGTCCGCGCAGGCCTGGCTGCCCTGCTCGGGTCTTTATCGGGCATCGAGGTGGTAGGCGTTGCCGCTGACGGTCGGGAGGCGGTGCGGGAGGTCGTGCTGCACCGCCCGAATGTCGCGGTGCTGGACCTGCAGATGCCGGGCCAGGACGGGTTCGCTGCCACCAGGGAGATCGGCCGGGTTGCACCAGAGGTCGCGGTTTTGGTGCTCACGATGTTTGACGATGACGACTCGGTGTTCGCGGCCATGCGAGCGGGCGCTCGCGGCTATGTGGTCAAAGGCGCTGAACAGGAGGAGATCGGCCGAGCGATCCGTGCCGTTGCCTCGGGCGAGGCGATCTTCGGCCCGGGAATCGCGCAGCGGGTGCTTCGCTTCTTTGCGACTCCGGCGCCGGCGGCCGATCCGTTCCCCGAACTGACGACACGGGAACGCGAGATCCTCGACCTGCTAGCCGCGGCGATGCCGAACTCCATGATCGCGACGCGTCTCGGACTGTCGCCGAAGACCGTCGCCAACCACCTGTCCTCGATCTTCACCAAGCTTCAGGTCGCCGACCGGGCGCAGGCGATTCTGCGGGCGAGGGACGCGGGGCTGGGATCGCGCCCCTCGCCGTGATGAGGCGGAGCGAGCAGACACGCTTTATAGACTTTGATCGGGTCCCGCGCCGTAACCATCGAGGGACACGCTGAAGTTGTGGACACGAAGCTTGGCATGGCTACCCCTCCAGTTCTGCACGATCGATTGGCACTCTGACAAGCCGTGTTTCTGACGCTTCGCATATGTTGCAACAGTGACTTACCAGAAAGATCCGCGGGTCGATGAGTACATCGACGCGCTGCCGGAGTGGCAGCAGGACATCTGCCACCAGGTCCGTGATCTTGTACACGCTGTCGATCCGGAAGTCGTTGAGACCATCAAGCGGCGAGTGCAGCCGTACTTCGTTCTCCAGGGCAACATCTGCGCACTGCTGGCCGCGAAGGACCATGTGAACGTCTTCCTTTACGACGGAACCATCGTTCCCGATCCCGAGGGCATCATTACTGCCGGCCACGACAACAAGACCGGCCGCATGGTCTCTATACGCCAGAACGAGAAGATCAACAGCCACGCTCTAGGGGAGATGTTCCGGCAGATCATCGCCAACAACCGCGCCGGCGGATGGCGCAAGATCAAACGGGAAGCCCAAATGGATACTCCTGGGCAAGGCAGCTGGTGACCGCCCGCCCTGCGATCCCGCCGCCAATCTGGCAGCTCGACGCGGCGAGTCTCTCCGACGCCAACAAGGCACTGCGAGTCCTCCCCCGGGAGCTTCGCCCGTACACGCGTGGCATCCGGATGGTCGGCCGGGCGGTCACGGTCGCAGCTTCCGGCGACCTTGTATCGGTACTCGCCGGTCTAGAGCAATGTGGGGCTGGCGACGTCTTGGTCATCGACGCCGGGACCACCGAACAGGCGGTGCTCGGTGAGCTCTTCGCCACCGAAGCAATACGGCGTGAGATGGCCGGCATCGTCGTCTACGGACTGTGCCGCGACACCGCGACTCTGGCCCAGCTGCCGCTGCCCATCTACGCGCTGGGCACAATTCCCCGAGCTGCCGGTGCCACTGCTCTTCCGATCACCGAGCAACCAGTCCGTCTGGGAGACGTCGAGGTCCATCCCGGCGAGATCCTCCTCGGGGACGACGACGGCATCGTGGTAGTCAGCGACGCGGAGCTAGAGGCGGCCCTGGAAACTGCCGAGGCGATTCAGCGTCGGGAAGGCACGATCCGTTCCGCCGTCCAAGGCGGCAGATCATTGTTCGAGCAGCTGAACTTCGCGGAGCACCTCGAGAACCTTCAGTCCGGACGCCCCAGCTCGCTGACGTTCACCGTGGAATGAGAGCCCAATCCGTGCCGTGGGCTTCGCGACTCGGGTCTCGTACCTTGAGGTCCCTCCCGGCCCGAAAGAAGGCAAGGGAGTTTCACGCCTCGATGCCCGGCTACCAACCGACGCCGCTCAGGAAGCTTCCCGAACTGGCGACAGCGCTCGGTGTGGGGGCTGTACTCGTCAAGGATGAGTCCGACCGTCTCGGATTGCCGGCCATCAAGATCCTGGGTGCGTCCTGGGCTGTGAATTGCGCGTTGAGCAAACGCAGCGGCTTCGACGAGCCAGCGAGAAGTCTGACCGAGCTAAGGGACCGTTCGGCGCCGGTCACTCTGGTCACTGCGACGGACGGGAACCATGGTCGCGCGTTAGGCCGAATGGCCGCGCTGCTCGGCCTCGCAGCCCGCGTTTACGTTCCCGCGGGAACGACCCAGCAGACCGTGGAGGCAATCACCAGCGAGGGCGCCCAGGTGGTGCAAACCGACTTGATCTACGACGAGGTGGTCTGGGCAGCCGCCAGTTCGACCGCAGGCCACCCCGACGATCTGCTCGTCCAGGACACCGCATGGCAGGGCTACGAACAGATCCCACACTGGATCGTGGAGGGCTATGGAACGCTGTTCGACGAGATCGCCGCGCAGCGCGACGAACCGACGGTCCACCTTGTCGCAGTGCCCACCGGTGTCGGATCGCTGCTCCAAGCCGCGTTGCAGCACTATCGCGATCCGGCGCTGGAACAGCAACCGGCGGTGCTGGCCATCGAACCGGTCACAGCGGCCTGCGTTACCACCAGCCTGGCGGCTGGCAGGCCGGTCAGCGTCGACACCTCTGAGCCCACGATCATGGCCGGGCTCAACTGCGGCAGTGTGTCCAGCATCGCCTGGCCCGCCATCCGCGACGGGCTAGATGCCGGCGTCGCAATCACCGATGATCAAGCCAGCGCAGCGATGCATCATCTGAAGGAGCTCGGCGTCGCGGCCGGACCATGCGGCGGTGCGGCGCTGGCCGGCGTACGGACGGCGTTGGGCGATTCTGATCGTCGCGCGGCGTTGGCGATCAACGAGAACAGTGCTCTGGTGTTGATCAGCACCGACGGCGCGGTCTAGTGTCGCGCCCGACGATCCGAGAAGCACTCGGGTGGGTATGCATTCGCCGAGAGAGACAACGAAAAGACAGGGGAACACAGTGGAGTTTCGGTACGTCGGCAACTCAGGTTTCAAGATCTCGGAGATCACCTACGGCAACTGGCTGACCCACGGCTCGCAGGTGGAGAACGATCAGGCGAAGGCGTGCGTACGGGCTGCACTCGACGCCGGCATCACCACTTTTGACACAGCGGACGTGTACGCGAATACCAAGGCCGAGACAGTGCTGGGCGAGGCTCTGACAGGTGAGCGGCGCGAGTCGCTGGAGATCCTCACCAAGGTGTATTGGCCGACCGGACCGGGCGGGCCCAACGATGTCGGCCTGTCCCGCAAGCACATCCTGGAGTCGATCAATGGGTCGCTGTCCCGACTGCAAACCGACTACGTCGACATCTACCAGGCGCATCGCTACGACTACGAAACTCCACTCGAGGAGACCATGCAGGCGTTCGCGGACCTGGTGCGGATGGGCAAGGTGTTCTATGTCGGCGTCAGCGAATGGTCCGCACAGCAGATCCAGGACGGACACGATCTTGCCGAGGAACTCGGCATTCACCTGATCTCCAACCAGCCGCAGTATTCGATGCTGCGGCGGGTGATCGAAGGTGAGGTCATACCGGCGTGCGCCTCACTCGGCATGTCCCAAATCGTCTTCTCACCCATCGCCCAGGGTGTGCTCACCGGAAAGTACCGACCCGGTGAGCAACCGCCGGCAGGATCGCGGGCAACCGACGAAAAGGGTGGCGCGGACATGATCAAGAAGTGGATGAGCGATGACGTACTGGAGCGAGTCCAACAGCTTGTACCGCTCGCCAATGACGCCGGACTGTCCATGGCGCAGCTAGCTGTGGCATGGGTGCTGCAGAACGACAACGTGGCGAGCGCGATCATCGGCGCATCGCGGCCCGAGCAGGTTCATGACAACGCCGCAGCTGCTGGAGTGAAGCTGGACGACGATGTGCTGAGCAAGATCGACGAGGTACTAGATCCCGTGGTTCAGCGCGACCCTGCCATGACGCTGGAGAGCTCACCCAAGACCCGCTGAGGGCGCCGGGCGTACGTCTGTCATCACACCCGCGAAAACGACTACTGTTGGAAGATCAACTTCAGGTGAGGCGATCTGCTCGCGCATTGAGATAGCGCTGCTGCGGCAGGTTGCGTGCCCGACGGGCGGCGGCCCGGTACGCCTCGCGAGCGGCGGCTGTCTCGCCGCTCATCTCTAGTAGGTGGGCGCGTACCGCGTACAGCCGGTGATCTTCAGCCAGTTGCTTGTCGGTCGCCAGCGTTTCCAGTTGCTGGAGTGCCCCGGTTGGGCCGTCGGCCATGGCGACTGCGACGGCATGATTCAGCGCAATGATCGGATTGTCGGAGATCTGCAGCAGCAACTCATAGAGCGCCTTGATCTGCGGCCAGTCGGTCGCCTCGGCACTCGGTGCCTCATCGTGTATGGCGGCGATCGCGGCCTGGAGTTGGTACGGACCGGTCGTTCCGCGCGGCAATGCTTCGGTGATCAAGGTGACACCTTCGGCGATCTTGTCAGCGTCCCACAGGGTACGGTCCTGTTCGGCCAGTGGCACCAGCTCACCGTTCGCGGTAGTGCGGGCGTGACGGCGGGCGTCGGTGAGCAGCATAAGCGCCAACAGTCCGGCAACCTCGCCGTCCTCGGGAAGCAGCCGATGGACGATCCGGGTCAGCCGGATTGCTTCCGCGGAGAGTTCGACGCGATACAGGCTGCCGCCGCTGGTGGCGGCGTAGCCCTCGGTGAAGATCAGATAGAGCGCGTGGAGCACCACAGCGAGTCGCTCGGCTCGCTGTTCGCGAGCGGGCAGACGAAATGGGACCCCACTGTCCCTAATCTGCTGCTTCGCGCGTGAGATCCGCCGCGTCATGGTGGCTTCGGAGACCAGGAAAGCGCGGGCCACTTCAGCGGTGCTGAGGCCGCCGACCGCCCGCAGGGTCAGCGCAATCTGCGACGGCGCTGACAGGGCGGGATGGCAGCACATGAATAGCAAGATCAACGTGTCGTCGGAGTCGCCTGCTCCCTCGGCGGGGTCAGGCTGCTGCTCAGGCAGTTGCCGCCGAGCGAGAGTGTCCTCACGACGTCGGCGAGCCTGCTCACTGCGCAGCAGGTCGGTCAGCCGGCGAGCTGCGACGGTGATCAACCAGCCCTTCGGGCTGTCCGGCAGGCCCTCGCTCGGCCACTGCGTCGCCGCCGCCAGCATGGCCTCCTGCACGGCGTCTTCGGCAGTGTCGAAGTGGCCGTAACGGCGTACCACGGCGCCGAGAACCTGCGGCGCCAGCTGGCGCAGCAGGCTCTCAACGGCAGCCTCGGACACGGGTTCCTTGATCAGTAGATCAACTCGTCAGCCGACTCCATGATCGGACGTATGTCGGCGTAGGCATTGGCCGCGACCTGCTCCGGTGCCGGGCAGGCTGCCAGCCGGCCCGCGATTTCGGCCGCACGGTCGAAGCTGTCACATTCCACGATCCAGTAGCCGGCAAGCACCTCCTGGGTCTCGGCGTACGGGCCGTCGGTAACGAATGGCACGCCGTTCTGCGCGCCAATCCGCCTGGTGTGCAGCGGCGCAGCCAGTGCTCGGGTTTCCACAAGCTCGCCGGAATCGGCAAGTTCGCTGTTGAAACCTTCCATGAAAGTCGTCATCGCGGCGAAGTCCTCCGGCGACCAGGGCGGCGCGTCGCTGGCCTGCCCAGACATGCCGTCGTAATCCTCCTGTGAGGCGTAGGTCAAGATCATGTACTTCATGTCCCTCTCCTTTCGGTGCGGCACCTCTTTGGTGCCTCTCACCGGTGACGTCGATGCTGCTGATCCAACCCGGACACTCCCACTCCATGTGCTCTTCGGCCTGGCAGTCCTCGTCGTTGCTTTCGCCATCGCTGCGCTCAAGCACGCATTGGCAGGTCACTAACCGGTGTCCGGACCATTCGTTTCAGACGACACCTCCACACTGCTGATCTCCGCGAGCACCACGGTGATGTTGTCGGGCCCGCCCCCGGTTATCGCTGCCTTCCACAGCTCGAAAACCGCCGCCACACCGCGGGTTTCTTCCAGCACAGCAGCGATCTTGGCGTCATCAATGACGTCACTGAGCCCGTCGGTACAAACCAGATAGCACGTGGCGTCGTCGATGGGGTGGATCGAGACATGCACATCGAGCGGCTCCGGATCGCCGTACCCGCCAAGAATCTGAGTGATGAGCGCGGTATGAGTCAGCCCCGGCGGCAGCGAAGGGCTGTCGTCGACGCTGATCTGCCGCAAACCTTCTGGGCCGTAGGAGTAGACCCGGCTGTCACCGATGTTGAAGACGTACGCGTCGCCCGCATTGATGACGACACCGGCGACCGTCGTTCCCATTCCCTCCCGAGCGGGATCACGGGCTGCCTCGGCGTACACCTCGCTGTTGCAGGCCTCAACGGCGTTGCGCACGGCTTCCACATCGGCGAGCTGCGGCGCGAGCCGGGCCAGCGTCTGTACCACCACACTGCTCGCAACCTCGCCGGCAGGATGCCCGCCGAGCCCGTCGGAAACAGCTATCACCACTGGAGCTGTCAGCGGGAGCGCGAACGTCGCCGGCGCTGGCGTGACAGTTGCGCATGTGGTCCATGGACCGACGACCACGCTGTCCTCGTTGTGGTCACGTACCAGTCCATCGTGGGTGATGACCGACACTTCCGCGAACCGATCCGCCATAGCTCCAGCCTGCCGTGAGTGCGCGGCATCCGCAGGTTAAGTAGCCGATGTGGGTTTCAGCTCCCTGCGGGAGTTGATCTTGCCACGTAAAGCCTTGACGGCGGCCCGGACTCGCTCCAGACTAGGCGGCCGGGGTATGGAGCGCTCGGCGTCGGCAAGGGCCTCGACGGTTGCCCGTTCCAGCACCGCCAGGCGGGCCGAACCTGGGGGAAGCACCTCCACAACGGTCTCGAACAAGCGGAGCAACGCCAACATCACAACGAGATCGCTGGAGCCGTAGCGTCCAAACAACCCGCCGATGAAGAAGATGTAGTCGGCAAAGTTGTTTCCGGGTATCACGACGCGCCCTCTGCCTTCCGGACCGGTGATGATCTTGGTACCGAGCGGCCGGACGGCGAGATCGCAACAGACCACCGCGAGGTGATCAATTGCCTGCACTGCGGTGTAGGGGTCGTTGATTGCCGGCGAGAGCGCCTTGCAGCCGATGTCGATCTGCTGCCGGATGCCGAACGCGATGTCTTGTTCGATGGTGCGTTCAAAGCCAATCCGGACATCGGCGTCCAATGCCGCTTCAAACGGCTCGGCAGCGGGCGGCGGGTCGTCCGGCGAGCCCGCCCAGACCCAGCCGATCACAGTTCCCTCGACTAGGTGCTCACCGACCCGTTTGCGGAGGCAGATGGAGACACCGGCCTCGCTCACCAAGGGAAGCAGCAGCAATGGGTAGACGGTCTGGATGTAGCCGGATCTCCGCCCGATGAGCGGCACTGCCCATTCCGGGATCTGCGGAGCGGCTTCCTCGACGGTTGCCGTGTCTTCATGGGCAATCACACGGCGGGTGTTGCGCTCAACTCTGCGATTAATGGCGTCGATCTGGATCGAGTGCACGAGGTGGTCGGCGAAGTAGACCACCATTCCCAGACTGAGGAAGAGCAACGCGATGGCGCCACTGACCGCGAGCCGCGGGTAGTCCTCAGTTCGTTCACCGGCTTCCACGCCAACGGTGAAGAGTCCTGCCGCGCTGTAGACGAAGGTTGCTATGAACCCGCTGAGGACCACCTGGGTCGGACGATCACGGAGGAAGTTGCGTAGCAGCCGCGGTGAGAACTGGGTCGAGGAGAGCTGGAGTGCGACCACCGTCAGGCCGAGGACGAGCGCAATGACGGTCACCACCGTGCTGGTGATGGAAATAAGAAGCCCCCGGGCGTCGTCCGCAGTGCCCTGGAAAGCCAGCCAACTGAATCTGGAGCCGGGGGGTATGTCGATCTGGGAGATCCCCAAGCCGACGACAAGTGCGATCAGTGCAGCTGCGCCAGGTAGCACCCAGAGCGCTCCGCCGACGTACTCCTTGAGGGCTTGCCAGCGTACGGATCGCCGGATGCCGCGAACGGAACGCCGGCTTGAAGTTGTGCTCATGGTGCGAGTCAGGCTATCGCCCAACCTCCCAGGTCATGAGTGACTCGGAGGCTGCGCGTACGCGGCAACCGCGCAAATCACCAGCGTTCGCGGTGATGTGAGAATTGGCGCGATATGGCCGAAGTTTGCGTGGCGATCTTGATGCCCAAGACCTGATCAGCGTGGCGTTGCCGTTCATGCTGCAGCGGGTCTCGGTGCGCTTCTCCGCACACGGTCGCATCTTGAGGCCAGATCTCGACAGGATCGCGCTCACTCGTGGCTTTGTGCGGAGGAACGCGTGAATGGGATTACGTCGGGAGATCGTCCAGGTTCTTCTCCATCTGAGATCGTCACTTCATGAATGCGTGGCTGTCGGCGCGTCGTGGGGTCGCACGCCATCCGGTGCTCGCGTTCATGCTGATCAGCCTCGGGATTGGCTTTATGACGGCGGCGATCCGGCCGATTGCGGACTCCGACATCCCGCCTTTCGACCAGCCATTGCACGGAATCGTTGGCGGGGCGCTGGGTGCCGGGCTAGCTGCATTCCTGGTCACGGCAGCGTTGTCGGGGCGCGCTGGTGTCGCGGACCTCGGACGTCGCAGTGTGCGCTGGCATGTCCCAGTGCGCTGGTACCTGATAGCGCTGTTCTCCGTTCCCGTCGCAGCGACGCTGATCTCGCTCGCGATCTACGGCCCACGAGCGCTAGCAGCCCCGTCCGGTGGGTGGCCGCGAGCGCTCGCCGAGGTCGCAGCCTACTTTTTGGTGCAACTTGTGCTCTTCCAGCTTGCCGAGGAGATCGGATTCACCGGGTTCCTCCAGCATCACTGGCAGGACCGATACAGCCCAATGAAGCTCACCTTGTACGTGGCACTTCTGTGGGCGTTGTGGCACCTGACCGACCACTTCGCCGAGGAAGGCTGGGGACTCGAGCAGCTCATATCGGCACCAGTCGTTTTCGCAATGGAGTTCGTCGCGCTGTTCTTCGCCCGCGCCTTGTTCGTGTGGTTCTACAACCGCACCGGTTTCAGCGTGCTGCTGGTGGCGATCTTCCACGCGAGCTTCGACGCCTCAATTAGCCAGCTCTCCTTCGACGTGGTGCCGGCGTCGAACACAGTGAGATTCCTGATCTTCAGCGGGGTGATCCTTCTCTTTGGGGCAGCGGTAATCATTGCCACCAAAGGCCAGCTGGGTCGACGCGCAGATGCAGTGCCCGCACGCGAGAAAGGCGACGCGGCTGGCGATCACATCCCGGATGACGCCGGAGATCGAGGGAATCCAAAACGGTTGGATCCGCCCGACGCCTGAGGCCGCAGGCTCTAGGGGTGTCGATACCCGGGGCCTCGACGAGTCCCGCTAATAGATATGCAGCTTCTCAAGGAGC
Organism: uncultured Actinomycetota bacterium; assembly: GCA_963730505.1. Taxonomy (GTDB): domain Bacteria; phylum Actinomycetota; class Actinomycetes; order Propionibacteriales; family Propionibacteriaceae; genus Microlunatus. The sequence goes on along the minus strand of CAVSSB010000029.1, from coordinate 21,698 downwards.
GCCAAGGGGTCGTCCAGGGACTCGAACAGATCCTTGTTGTGCTTGATCATCTTGCTGCGCATGTAGACGCGAAGCCACTGCTTGTACATGTAGAGCTCATATCGATCGAGCATGTCTCTGAGTGGCATGTCCCGCTGCGCGATTAGTCCCGCCAAAAACATCGCACACTCCAGACCCAGTGAAATCGACTGAAAATACGGAGAGCCGATAGCCGAATCGCCGACGAGGAAAACCGGCGAGTTGGCGAATGGGTGGTCGCCAGGCAAGTTGCGCCATTGCCGGTTGGTCGCATTGCGAGCTCGGTACAGGTTCAGCGGTATCCGGATGATCTCCAGGTTGCCGAGCAGCTCGCCATGAGTTTCCTGCTTGATCTTGTCGATGAAGCGGTCCATCGACTCTGCGACGCTAGGAAAGTTGGCGCGCAGCCATGGGCCGTCGAAACGTGACGGCATCGCTGCATATTCCTCGGCGGTGATCTTGACGATGCCGGTCACGTGCGTGATGCTGCCGTCGTAGTAGGTGCGGTGCACCGCCGGAATGAACTTGTAAAGCACGTTCTCGATGTTCTTGTAGTACTTGCAGTACTCGTTGCACGCATATAGCTGCCCGTACAAGAAGGTGACGACGAGCGCGTATTCGAGCCGGATGTTGAGCGTGTTCGCGCCTTCATCCGCGCCGCCGGAGCCAGGCAGAAGGTGATCTCGAAGCAGTGATCTGCTGCCCGTGCAGTCGATCAGGATGTCTCCCGGCCCGAGCATCGCGATCGCGTCCTGAGTCGTCATGACGCCGACGGTGCGCTGCACCGAATTCGACCCGCGCGCATCGATCAAGTCGCTAACGGCTCGCTCGATGGCGTTGAGCGGACAGAATCCCACTGCCCATTGGCGAAGAAGTGCCATCAGATCCAGAGGAATGGATTTTCTGAACGCTAGGCCCTCTTCGAGCTCTTGAGGATCGAAGATGGCCTCAACGTTGTCTCCATCGATGTAGTCGGTCCGGTAACTCTCAACTGAGTCCGCCACGAGGTACGGTTCGAGCTGGACCATCCGGGTGCGCGAGTACTCGCGTCGCTTCTCATAAAGGCGCACAGAGAACCCTTCCATCGGCTGGAGCAGTGCCGTGAGCAGAAGGCCCACTGGACCGGCGCCGACGACGTGCACTTGCCGCTTCGCAGGCAGGTTCTCGAGGGTTGTGGAGCCAGATGTCGCGGCGATTGCAGGTGGCATGGAAGGAGTGTCTCTCAGATGTTGTCGTCCGTGCAGGGGGCGGCGACGGGCGTGACTGGCCGCTCTGGCGCCAACTTCGCTCAGCTGAGGTTGGCTACTCGGTCTTGGCGCTCGAGGTCGTCGGGCCCTCGGATTCTGACATATCGGCCTGGACGGGCGCGCCCCCAGTGAGACGCTGCTGGGCCAGGCGGAGCATCTCGCGGGCGACCATTGGGCCAGCGTTCTGGTTCTGTCCTGTGACCAGGTTGCCGTCGACCACCCAGTGATTGGCCAGCACGTCTGAGATCCGCTTGCTGGACTCGTACAGCGCGCCCTTACTGCGGAGCTCGGTCTCGGGATGCTGCGGCGTATTGGTGATCCGGAGGTCGCGCACCTGCCGATTGCTGACCCCTGTGACGCGCCGGCCCTCGACCAGCGGCCTGCCGTCGGCGCCGGTGGCGTTGATGAGACCGAGCGGACCGTGGCAGACCCCGCCGATGATCAAGCCAGCTGCGTTGGCTTCGGTGATCTTGGTCGCAAGCGGCTCGGAGAAACCGAGGTCAAAGGCTGCGCCCCAGCCGCCCGCCAGATAGACGATGTCGTACGCGTCGATGTCGACGGATGCGATGGGCAGCGAGTCGTTGATCTTGGCCCGTAACACGGCGTCGCCAAGAAGGCGATCATCCCCCGCCGTACGGATGATTGGGTTCACCGACAAGGGCTCGACCGGGATCAGACCACCAGACGGGCTTGCCACGTCGACCTGCATGCCGGCGTCGAGGAAGGCGTAGTACGCCGCGGTCAGCTCGCTCGCGAAGACGCCGGTGGGCCTGCCGATATCGAGTGCACCGTGGTTGGTGGCGATGACAAGTGCCCGACGGCCTGCCACGTCAGCCTCAAGCGGGTCATGATCATCAGGATGTAGCCCCAGCCGCTGCACGACCTTGCGGATCCATAGCACCGGCCGGGACGGTCGTTTCATAACTGCCTCTCCAGTCGCCCATGAACTATGCGGCGCTTGGCGACCACGCTACAGCCGTCTGGCCGGCCGCCTGTAGCGTCGATCTTGTGACTGTTCAGCTGAACCACACGATTGTCCGCGTACGCGACAAGCAGGAGTCGGCAACCTTCCTGGCGGAGATCCTCGGTCTGCCTGAGCCAGCTCCCTTTGGTCCCTTTCTGGTTGTTCAGGTCGCAAATGACGTTTCTCTCGACTTCGCCGACGACCACGGTCCCCCACATCCGCAGCACTATGCGTTCCTGGTCAGCGAGTCTGAGTTCGATCTGATCTTCGGCCGGATCCAGGAACGCGAGCTTGCCGTATTGGGCCGACCCGTTCAAACGCCGGCCGGGCGAGTACAACACCAACGACGGAGGCCGCGGCGTGTACTGGGATGATCCCAACGGGCACATCCTGGAGATCATCACCCGCCCGTACGGGAGTGGCGGCTGACGGCGCGGTTGCGAAGGAGACGATGTGTCCTACCCAGAGCCGCGCTACCACGGCGACACCGGCGAGGTCAGCGCCTCTTTCCGACACTCCGAGCATTTGCCGGAACTGACCTACCCGTCGGGCGGCACGGTCCATTACCTGGCCACGGGCGGGTCCACCGGCGGTGAGTTCGGGCTGTACCGCTGGGATTTCGCGCCCACCCCCGGCGGGCCCGACCCGCACTTCCACAAGACGATCTCGGAGTCGTTCTTCGTCTTGTTCGGAACGGTCCGCCTGTACGACGGCAAGCAGTGGATCGAGGCGACGTCGGGCGACTTCTTGTTCGTTCCCGAGGGCGGCATTCACGGGTTCAAGAACGAAAGCGGCGAGGCGGCGTCGATGCTGCTGCTCTTCGCACCTGGCGCCCCACGCGAGGACTACTTCGAGACCCTGGCCGAAGTTGCCAGCGGGCGCGTGCTCAGCGAGGAGGAGCGCATCGAGTTCTACCTCAAGCACGACACCTACTGGCTCTGAGTGTCATACGCCCGCGCGAATATGGATCACTTGACGGCGTACTCGAGCGTCACCGTTCCGGTCTTCTCATAGACCTAGCCACGTGGGCTCCCGATGGCAACCCACGTGGCTGAACCCGTACGCTACGGTGCGGCCTACGCCGCTAGCCGGCCGGTGCCAGTGCCGGACTGAAGCCGCGCTGGTCGAGCTGGATCGCCAGGTCGACGATCTGATGCCGGGAGGGGAAGGTCCCGACAGCCTTTGCACCGCCAGTAAGCAGGTCCACCTTGTACAGCCTGGACTTCTCCCCGACCTGCAGCGTCGCCAACGCGGTGGCCGAAGTGGCCTTGCCGTTGCCCAGCGGACTGTAGATGTCGAAACCCGCCGAGCTTCCGGCGTCCACCCCGATCTTGCCGGTCGGCGCGAGCGAGCCTGCGTTGGCCGGCGACTGCACAGAGATCTGGTCGAGCGTGGTGTCCAGGTCGAACAGCGTGGTCGCGGTGCTTGGGTCGAGGTCGTTGTTGGTGTACGCGGCCGCGGTGACACCGGTCGCGGGGATGGTCGCAGGCGGGTAGGTCAACGTGCCGTCCACCACGGTCTTACCAGCGGCGGGCATGCCCATCGGGTCGTCGATGTTGTGCCTGAGGTTCTGGCCAGAGTCGCTGATGACTCGCAGCCGGTTGGCCGCCGGGTTGAAGTCCACACCGAAACTGTTGCCATCCAGCGCCACGCTGAGCTGGGAGACCTTGCTCGCCTTTGCAGTGCCGATGCTCAAGGTGTAGATCCCCACCCTTGTTGCCAACGCCGTACAGCTTCCCGTCCTGGATGCGGTAGTCGATGCCGACCAGCGACTTGTCGTCTGAAAGCCCGGCGACCTGTCAGCCGATCGCGTGGCTCAGACCGCCTGCGGGTGCCGCTCGTCGAGGCGAGTTCGACTAGCGCTGACCAGCTGCGCGCCGGGCTGACTGGGTCGCGCGGACCTTCGAGTACATGACGACCAAACCCTCGCTAGAGGGACGCAATGAGCCGCTTGGCCATTTCCGCCACCCCGGTCCTGGTCCTGGGCCAATGCCAGCGGGGCGGCAGCGCCCATCACGAACATCGCCAGCGACCCGATCAGTAGAAACTTGCGCATAGTGCACTCCTCACAGTGGTCCGCCCATCCCCGGCGGCACATGGAGTTCGGTGCACTCACTCGTCTGGATGGGGAGTCGTTTCAGGCGAGGACAGAATGGGGGACGTCCCCAACGGACATCACCATGAGATTTATCTGACGGATCCGAACCGCGTGGCGCCCGGGAAGCTCAAGACTGTGCTGCGCCAGCCCGTCGGGCACGCGGTGTAGGGGCTTCCGTCGGGGGTGGGGTTGATAGGCAAGTGGCTACTTGCCTATGCTGGGGGCATGGGCGATGTGTTCAAAGCCCTGGCCGATCCCACCAGACGCAAGATCCTCGACGAGCTGGCAGATCGCGATGGCCAGACACTCTTCGAGATCTGCAGTCGGCTGATCATGAGGCACCAGATCTCGTCCTCGCGGCAGGCGATCTCGCAGCATCTCGATCTGCTCGAGGCAGCGGGTCTGGTGCACACCCGCAGGGATGGCCGCTACAAGTTCCACTACCTCGACACGGCGCCGCTGGACCGCATCGCCGAGCGGTGGCGTCCTAAGGAGAAGAAATGAAGATCAATCTCGCCAGCGTGTTCGTTGACGACCAAGACAAGGCGCTCAGCTTCTACACCGAGACGCTGGGCTTTGTGAAGAAGACCGAGATGCCGGTCGGTGAGTTCAAGTGGCTCACCGTGGTGTCGCCGGAAGACCCCGACGGGGTCGAGCTCGTGCTGGAACCGTCCGACCACCCCGCGGTGAAGCCGTTCAAGGACGCCATCGTCGCCGACGGCATCCCTTACACGTCGTTCGCCGTTGGTGACGTGCAGGCCGAGTACGAGCGGCTGAGCGCGAGCGGGGTGAAGTTCGTGCAGGAGCCGACCAGCATGGGCCCGGTCACCACGGCCGTCTTCGACGACACGTGCGGCAATCTCATCCAGATCGCCGCGATGAACTAGAGGGAGAGCGCTGTAGCTGCGAGCTGGCGGCAGGCGGGAACGCCTGCGATACCCGCCGTCTCGGCCGATCCCAGACAGAGGTGCGAGTATCACCGCGTGGGATCAGTGCTGGTGGTGATAGGCGGACTTCCTGCGACCGGGAAATCGACCGTTGCGACAGCGCTAGCACGGCAGACCGCGACGCCCTACCTACGCGTTGACCGCATCGAGCAGGCGATCGTTGACTGGTCTCCGCTTTCCCATCCGCTCGGACCTGTGGGCTACGCCGTTGCCCACGAACTCGCCCTGGAGCAGCTGCAGCTCGGCTTGGACGTCATCGTGGAGTGTGTCAATCCGCTCGCGGTTACCCGCGACGGCTGGCTGGGTACGGCCGCAACGGCCGACGCTGCCCTCATCGAGGTGGAGGTGATCTGCTCAGATCAGACCGAGCACCGGCGCCGGGTGGAGACCCGCACCTCCGACGTGGAAGGGCTAGCGAAGCCGACGTGGACAGAAGTCGTCGAGCGCGAGTACGAGCCATGGACCAGGGAGCGCCTCGTGATTGACTCGACGATGACTTCTCCTGACAACGCCGCGGACAGGATCGCAGCAGAGATGACGTCGGCCAGGACAGGTGACGCCAGCGGCCGCTGAGCCATCGAGTGGACACGCAACGCGTACGTTTCTCATCACAGGCGTCAAGACGCGCCAGTCTGGGCCGAGAATGCGTACGTCTCTCATCACAGCCGTCAAAACGTCCACCTCCGAGTCACGTTTCCGCGGGATCGTTTCCGTGACCGGTCCACGAACGGGAGTGCCGTCTGATCGCGTCGACGACGTACTCGGCGTGCGCGTGTACGGCGGTGAGGTCGGCCCAGCGCTCCTCGTCCTCGCCATCCAGGTACATGGCCCGGGCTCGAGCAAGGACAGGTCGGTGCTCGGGCGGAAGCTGCTCGAGCACCCAAGCCGCCGCCGCGTCCTTCGAGCGGATCTGCCCGGTCTGCAGCGTCGTCCAGATCCGGGCAAAGGTGAGCAGGACGTTGCGGGTATCGGACTCAAGATCGCCCAGCAGCTGCGGTATGCCAGCGATCGCGCCGCGGATGAGGTCGTCGTGTGGCACCGGGTCCAGCAGCTGCGCAGGCGGGGGCCCAACCAGCGCAGTGTCTCCCTGCAGCACCATTGTGATCAGGATGGAGAGGTCAGGGGCCGGCTCTGGCTGCGGCGCACCGCCCAGCTCGTAGGTGTCGCGCAGCCACTCGCCGTACAAGAACTCCTGGCTCGGCGGGTAGCGCCACGGCTTGACCTCGCCCTCGACGACGACGCTCAACTCGACCGGTCGCGCAGGGCCGCGGCGAGCCCGTGCGCCGGAAACATCGAGCAGGCCCTCGACCAGTGCGCGACGCTCCGTCGCAGTGGTCCGCCGCTCGAGGACGACGAGAATGTCGAGGTCGCTGGTCGGCCGCAGGCCACCGAGCACCGCAGAGCCGTGCAGGTACGCGCCGAGCACGTCGATGCCGAACACTTCGATCACCAGCCGCACGATGCTCTGCACCTGCCCGGACTCCCGCCCTTTCAACACCGCGCCACCCCGCCCTTCGACCGATCAGCGACTAGCCAACAGCAAGAAGGAGTGGGAGACGGCATCGATGGGCCTCGACTGGGATTGCGCATGCAGCTGTTGGAGGGCTGGCGTGGCGCTGGTCCAGTCGAGGTCCTCGAACGCCCACGGAGTTGTGCGTATGTAGCCGATGAGCGCGGCGATGTCGGAAAACCGCATCGTCGTCTGATCCTCGCGAACTTCCTCGATTACCCAGCCTGCGGCCTCGAGTTGGCCAACAGCGACGTCGGCGGTCCAGTCCGGCTCGTCGATAGGCAAGCCAAGCAACCTGCGCACCGAGGCGGCCTGCTCGCTACCGACCTGTTGGGTGAGGAATCTTCCGTGCGGCTTGACGATCCGCCGAACCTCGTCGGGATCAAAAGCTGTGTGTCGGTTGAGAACGACGTCAAAGGCCTCAGCTCGAAACGGCAGGCCCGGTCTAGCTTGCTGACCCTGTTGACCCGGCCTGGGCACGTTATCGGCGCTCCCGAGCGCAACCACGAGGTGCACGCCGAGTGGTCGAAGCGTCGCCTGCGCAGCCGGAACGGTCGGCCACCACCCCTCGTACGCGACCGTCAGCTCGGGTAGCGGCGCCAAGCTCGCCAAGACTCCGCCCTCGCCGGTCCCCATGTCCAGCGCGGACTCGGCCTCAGCAAGGATTGCGCGAGCCGTCGCCTCATACGACCAGTCCGGCTTGTCGGCCCGGTAGCGTCCGGTTGGAAACCCGGCGCCCCAGTACGCCTCTACATCAACGCTGAGACCCTCGGCCATTAGCCGATCAAACTCCGTGCTCATTTCCTGGCCACGTGTGCAGGACGCCGCCCGGTGCCGCACCCCAGGTCGACCACGCGTGCTGACGGCGTTTGGTTGACAAAGGCGAAGAAGAAATCGTCCTCACGGGACCAGGAGAATTGCGCGTCGTAGATCTCGACGAGCCGCGGGTGCCGAAACTCGCCATGCCACATTTCGAAGAGACTACGTGCGTCGAGACAGGGTCTGCGAAGCGCACACCCCACATGACAGGCTGTCAGCCGATCATCTCTTCACCTGAGAGAAGGAGCCCGGTTTGCCTATCACGGTCGCGATCACCGGGGCCGCTGGTCAGATCGGATCCGCGCTCCGCGCAGGTCTGGCCCGCGAGGACTTCCGCATCCGTGGGATTGACGTCGTTCCGATCACCGACGCGGCACCCGATGACGACACGCGGCTCGTCGATCTTCGAGACGCCGCCGCCACCCAGACAGCACTCCAGGAATCGGACGCCGTCGTCCACTTAGCAGCGCACGCAGCTGAGGCGACATTCGAGGAGATCCACCAGAGCAACGTGCTAACCACCTACAACGTCTATGAGGCCGCTCGGCACCTTGGCATCAAGCGTCTGGTTCTTGCCAGCAGCGTGCATGTCTCCGGCTTCTACCCGTGGGGAAGGACCACATCACCCTCCGACCCGCCCCGCCCAGACACCTACTACGCCCTCAGCAAGCTCTACGGGGAAGGGCTGGGAAGCATGTATGCGGACCGCTACGGCTTGGAGGTCGTCAACCTCCGGATCGTCGGCTTCTCATTGGAGCCCACCGAGCCGGCTCACCTGTGGGGGTGGCTGAGCCCCGGAGACACCGTGCGCCTCGTCACCGCCGCCCTCACTGCTCCCTCCGTCCACATCGTCACTTGCTACGGCTTGTCACGAAACACGAGGCGGTTCTATACCGACGATGGCTGGGCCGAACTCGGCTACCACCCACAAGACGACGCCGAGCAGTTTGCCCATCGGTGGCCGGATGCCGCACCTCCGGAGCTACAGGGCATGACCTTCACCGATCCCAACTACTTCGGGGACTGAGCTCTCCCGCAACGCGCGTCACTCGCAAGTCAGGACAGCTTGGCCACTGTCAGCAGCACCGCGGAATCTTCCAGCGCCTCGAGGCTATGGCGGAGATCGGGCATGATCAGCAGGTCACCCCGAGCGGCATCCCACGACAGGTCAGCTGCTGCGAGTCGGACCCGCCCGTGCAAGATCAGCGCCGTCGCCTCGCCAGGATTCTCGTGCTCGGCAAGGCGAGCGCCCGCGATCATGCCGATCACTGTCTGGCGCAGCACCTTCTCATGACCGCCGAAGACAGTGTCCGCGGTGTGTCGACCCCCCGCGGTTGCGGCTAACTTCATCTGCTGGCGCGCCAGGGCCTCGAGCGAGATCTTCTGCATGGCAACAGTGTCCCTTCTCGAAGCGACACAGGTAGCCCGGGAGTGCGGGTTGGCAAGCAGTGTCGTACGGCCCCATGCTCGGTGCATGCCGTTCGTCCAGCAGAGTCGTTGGCTTGGCGTCATGATCGTTGTTTCCCTATTGCTCGGGTGCAGCCCGTCCGACGACGAATTCGCGGGGCCGAGGAGACGCCGGACACGCAGCCGCAGGTCTCTGCCGAGCTCATCGCGTTCGTGTCCGACCGGGAGGGGTCCGATGCGTTGTTCGTCATGCGCTCCGATGGTTCGGGCGTACGACGTCTCACCGGGGACCTGCCGGCCGTGTCCCACCCCGCCTGGTCGGCGGACGGGCAGCGGATCGCCTTCAATGCCGGATCACCGACCGCCAGCGACATCTACCTGATCAACCTCGACGGCTCGGCATTGGCCAAGATCACCAATGACGCGGCCGCTAATTTCTACCCCACCTGGTCGCCGGACGGATCTCGATTGGCGTTCAGCTCCAACCGAGACGGTGATTGGGACATCTATGTGATGAATGCCGACGGTTCGCGGGTACGTCAACTCGTTGATTCCCCAGGGCTGGACGACAAACCACAGTGGTCGCCGGACGGTTCACGGATCGGCTTTGCCACAGCCCGCAGCGGCTCCCCAGAACTGCTGGCGGTCGACCCGGAGACCGGTGAGGAGGAAACGCTCTTTCCGCAGCCGACCAGCGGCCTGAATCCTGCCTGGTCCTGGGACGGGTCGCAGGTCGCGTTCAATGTCGTCACGTCGAGTGGGTTCGACATCGAGGTCATGGCCCCCGACGGGGAAGACCGGCGATCGGTGGTGGCCAGTGATGCGTCTGAAGAGCGGCCGCGCTGGTCCCCGGATGGCCGACAGCTCACCTACTACTCGGACGCCGGCGGATCGTGGGAGGTCTACACCGTGCTGGTCGAGACAGGTGCTGCGCGATCACTGACCGATGGACCCGGGTTCGACGGGCAGCCGGCGTGGCAGCCGACTCCGCGCTAGAGGTCACGAGCCTGTGATCGCTAGCTGTGTTCTCTCCGGAAGTTGTTGACACGAGTTCCCGCCGCGGCGCGGGCTTGTTCGAGTGCTGTGGCGCCGGGCAACGCGCCCGGCTTGCGGATCAGTGCCTCGAGGTAGTGGTCGAGTTCGAGGTGGGCCTGGAGTCGGCCGGTGAGCCGGTCGTGTCGAGCGACCTTCTGGTGGCCGTCGAAGATCACCAGGTCGTTGGCGTGCAGCCGGACCCGGACCTGCCCGCCGATCAGCCGGACCGGCACCGAGTCCCGCCGGATCGCAGCGAACAGCTCGACCTTGCTCCCGGGGCATGCTGCCGCTCCCTTAGACAAGCAGCACACACCGCATCATCCTCCGACGATCGTGGTGGGTCCAGAACTTCCTGGAACCAATTCCGCGATCAAGCCCGTGGGGCCATCACTGCCCTCGTCACTTCCTTGGCCGCGTGGAGGAAGCGCGCTTAGCGCCTCGTCTCGTACCTGGTCAGAACCACCCCGCCGGGAAACGTCCGCGTCTCCACCAGGTTCAGGTTCACCCAGCTGTCCAGCGCGGTGAAGAACGGCGTGCCGCCGCCCACCAGCACCGGATGGGTCACGATCGTGTACTCGTCGACCAGCCCGGCCCGCATGGCCGCCCCGGCGAGCGTTGCGCCACCGACCCTCATCGGCTCGCCGTCGTCGGCCTTGAGTCGGGTGATCTCCGCTACAGCGTCGCCGGTGACCAGGCGGGTGTTCCAGTCGACCTTGTCGATCGTCGAGGAGAACACCACCTTCGGCGTGTCCCGCCAGTTCCGCGCGAACTCGATCCTTCGGGGTATTCGGCGGATCCGTCCTCATCCGAGTCGCGACCATCTGCTCGTCGTGCGTCCAGGTCTGCCCGGCATCGCTAGACGACTCGGCTGTCCAGAGGAACGACCGGGGCGTGATCTCGGAGAATCGCCATCGCAACGCGGGGTCGTCTTCATCGCTGAGTAGCTCGATGCCATCGGTCGTGGGGCGGCCGATGAATCGGCGCACCAGCCCGTTGATCGGTTCGATCCACGTCGATCGCCATGCTCCCAGGGCGTCATCGAAGAACCGGATCGTCGTCCCGTGGAAGGCCAGCGGCGGTTCGCCCTCACCAGGCTGACCTGGCCCGGGAACGATCCACACGTCCTGCACGGCGCGGCCGCCGAGTACGTAGCCGATATGCAGCTCGCCGGTAGCCGACGCGGCTTCGCCGGCAGCTGTCGTCCCGCTCCAGTCGAGGTGCCAGGAGCCCACGAACTGGCCGAACAGCGACAGCGCTTCAGCACGGCTGTCCAGCGGTCCGCTTGCGTGCAACACCGAAGCCAGGCCGTCGGCCGGGCTCGAAGCGATGTCGGATGCCATGCGTCCAAACCTCCGTCCGGTCGAATGGGGAGCTCGGCACTAACGATAGACAAGAGGGCGGAAGCCCCTGCCCACTTCGACTCTGTAGGCGGCCCGGCTGAGGCGCCACGGTGTGCGTCTCAGATCTCAAGGACACCGGCCGCAAGATAGCCACCGTCGACCGGAAGCGTGTGACCGGTGATGTACGACGCGTCCTCTGAGCAGAGGAAGGACACGGCAGCGGCGATCTCCTCCGGCCTGCCATAGCGCTTCATCGGAATCAGCCGCAAGTAGTTCTGCCGCGTGAGTTCTGTATGAACAGCCTGCGCCGTTGCGGTATCAACCGGTCCTGGGGCGACGGAGTTGACCGTGATGTTGTCCGCGGCAAGCTCGATCGCCAGTTGTCTTGTAAGCCCGATAACGGCGGCCTTGGAGGTTCCGTAAGCAATCCTTCCCGCACTAGCGCGCACCCCACTGATGGAGGAGATGTTCACGACACGGCCCCGACCGCCCTTCTTCAACAGGGGAATGGCGTGTTGTGTGGTCAACAGGGCACCTGTGACGTTGATCGCGATTGTCGAGTTCCACCGTTCGAGCGGCACCTCGGTCAGCGGCGCTGTGCTCGCGACTCCCGCATTGTTCACGAGGACGTCGCATCGACCGAGGTCATGACTGAGCCACTCGAATAGCGCCGCGACCGACTCTGCTGCCGACACGTCCACGTGCCTGCCCGACGCCCGCCCGCCCCGCGCGGAGATCTCGGTGGCCACATCCTCGGCCCGGTTGCCGTCGAGATCGGCGATGACGACCGTGAACCCGTCCATTGACAGCCGTCGAGCAATTGCTTCACCTATGCCGGCGGCACCTCCGGTGACTACGGCTACCGCTGAATCGCCTGCGGAGCTAGCAACGAATCGCTGGCCGCCGTCGGCCGCCACGTCATTCATGGTTGCTTGTCCTTATCGCGGTCTGGCACGAGCGCGGCTGCGCCGAGCGATCAGGGTTAACGCTCGGGTCGTTTGTGATCACAAGCACCCAGAAGAGCCGGAGCTGCGCATGAATCGGCTCGTCTGCGATCACAAGCACCCAGACGCGCCCTCCGGCGGCTACTCTCCGGTTTGTCCGTCCACCGACTCCCGAAGGAGATCGGCATGGCCGTTGTGCCGCGCGTACTCCTCGATCATGTGGCAGATGATCCATCGCAGGCTCGGTCGAGCCCCGTCTGGCCAAAGGGATACCTTGCTCAGCTGATCCAAGCCGCCGTTGGCCAGTGTCTTCGTGACCAGGGAGCGGGAGCGGGCCGCGGCATCCTGCCAGAGCGCGAGAAGCTGCTCGGGAGTGTCCTGCGCGGCGGAGTTCCAGTCCCAGTCCGGGTCGGCCTTCCAGTCCACCCTGTCCGACGGCGGCTGCGGTCTATTTCCGTGCAGCCATTGGGAGAACCAATAGTCCTCAACGCCAGCTAGATGCTTGAGCATCCCACCCAGGGTCATGGACGAAGGGTCGACTGTCGCCCTGAGCCCTGCCGCATCCAGTCCGCTGCACTTCCATGCCAGGGTCGCCCGCTGGTAATCCAAGAAGCCCACAAGGGTGTCGACCTCGTTGGCCGCAAGAGGAGGTTCCGGTCGACCGTGCTCGTCCAGCTCAGTCATGGGCGGTCAGCCTAGCGACGGCCCACGGCCGAATTCCGCTCTGGTGCCTGATGGCGCACGCTGATCACCCGGTGAGGTGGTCGAAGTCCCCTCGGACCCACGCGATGTAGCGGTCGGCCGATCGGCGCACCCATCCGGCGGCGTCGCCGATGACCTGCCCGCCGAAGTTGTCGTAGAGCCGGTCGAAGTCGAGTTGCAGTACCCGGTCAGCCACCTTCGCCACAACAGGCGCCGACAGGGGAATCTTGTTCGGGAAGCTGCGCATGAACGAGACCCAATGCTCGTCCGGCGTGCCTGCCACGGTGTCACCGCTCAGCACCACCCCGCGACCGTCAGCCCCCGCAAAGTGAACGACCGCACTGCCGGGGAAGTGGCCGCCGATTCGATGAAGCACCACCCCGGGCAGCACCTCCGTCTTCTCATCCCAGGTTGCGACCACCGGGTCGTCTCGCTGGACCCACTCCCGGTCAGCCGCCTGCACGTAGACCGGCACACCGCCGAACCGGTGCGACCACTCCACCTGCACCCCGAACATGTGTGGATGGCTGGCAGCGACGGCAGCCACGCCACCCAACTTGTGAATGGTCGCAACCAAGTCATCGTCGAGGTATCCGTTCGGATCCCACAAAAGGTTGCCCGACGTCGTCTGGACGAGCAGGGCACGTTGGCCGATCCCGACCGACGGCTCGATCGTGATGCCATACAAACCGGGCTCGACTTCGGCAACCGTTCCCCGGTGCCCAGCAGCGCCCAGCTCCTCCAAGGTGGTCCACCGCTGGCCGGTGGGGCGTACATATTGCCGCTCATCGCTGCAGATCGCGCAGACCGCGGCTGGCTCACTGGTATCCGGCTGCTCCACAGCGCAGGTACGACAGACAAAGATCGTCATGATGCCCTCCTTGGGTTCCAGCCTGCCTGACTCCATTCAACCTTGACAAGGGGACGACCCCCCTTGAACCCCCCGCCCGCCACTCTGGCCAGCCGCTCGACCGCACCGCGATGAGTTCCGGCCGGTCCGAAGGTCTTATCTCATGTCACGCCACACAGCTATGGAGGTCACCATGAGCACGCAGCCGAGCCCGCACCACCTGGACGTCCCAGGCGGGAGCCTGTACTACGAGGTCCGCGGCTCCGGTCCGCTGCTCCTGGTGATCGGTCAGCCGATGACCAGTGCTCCGTTTGGACCGTTGGCCGACTTGCTCGCCGAGGACCACACCGTCGTGACGTACGACCCGCACGGGCTGGGCGCGAGCACGGTCGAGGATCCGTCACTCGACGTGACGCCGGAGATCGAGGCGGATGATCTGGCGTACCTCATCGACGCGGTCGGCGGTGAGAGAGCGGATGTATTCGGCACCAGTGGTGGCGCCGTCGCAGCGCTGGCCTTTGCCGCTCGCCATCCCGACAAGGCCGGCGCCGTCATCGCCCACGAGCCGCCGGTCACCGAGCTGCTACCCGACGCCCCGCACGTGCGCACCGCGGTCGACGATGTCGACGATGCCTACCGCGCGTACGGCGTCAGGCGCGGCGTGGGGCAAATTCGTCTCCCTCGTTATGCACGATGGGCCGGTAACCGAGGCGGGAGTGCCGCCTGCCGCATGGCCGCCCGCCGGCGACGGTAGTGAGGACGGCCAGACTCAGGGCGGTGAGGATCCCGACGGCGTCGAGGCCCCGCCAGAGCCCTCAGAGAAACAGCAGGCCGACGACGAGCTGTTCTTCCTCCGCATGCTGAAGCCCTTCACCCGCTACCAACCGCCGGTCGAGGTGCTCCGCACAGGCGGTCCGCGAGTCGTCGTCGCGGTAGGCGCGGACTCCGCGCGGCGAGATCGCGCGGCGCTCGGCCGAGGCGCTGGCCGAACGGCTCGGAACCCCTCCTGCCGTGTTCGCCGGCGACCACGGCGGCTTTATGGCCGACCCCGCGGCGTTCGCAGCGACCATCCGGCAGGTGTTGACCGAGTCTCGCCGAACCTTCCAGCTTGCGCGACACGTCAGCACCGAGTCGGTAGCGGCCCGGGTCGCTCGGCCGCTAGACCTGCCCGCAGCTCGCGAGCACCCACCTAGTGTCTTCGACAGCTGCGAGTGATCAGTCTGGTGGTTCTAACGTTGGTTATCAGTGCGCACTAGCAACGAGCACCACAACTCGGAGTCCGCACTATCCCGTTACGCCGGACCCATCGTGCTTGCTGTGGGTGCCTATTTGGCGGTGGCCCATTTGGCGCTGTTCGTCGTCTTCATGAGTCACAGCGATCCAGCCGCAATGCTGGCTGATCCGATATTCCGCGTTCTGAATCTGGCCTACGCCGCCGCATTCTCCGGTTTGGCGATCGCCGCGTGCGCCGCATACGACAAACAGGCTCGCGCGAGCGGGCACGTTCGGTCTTGTGGCCTTCTGCGCCGCGATGGTCGGGACGGTCAATTTGGGCGCCAATATGTGGTTCGAGGGCTTCGCCGTCCCCTGGCTCGCCGACGTGGTACCCCAAGTTCTCACCGCGGAGAAGACGATGTTTTGGAAGGTCGGCTACCTCTCCAGCTACCTCCTCTTCTCGATCGGTTGGGTGCTCTTCGGGCTTGCCTCCCTGCGGGCCGGCGTCTTTCCGCGTCTCATAAGCCTCGCGATCGTTGTCGGAGGAATCATTGGCTTCCTGGCGGCACGACCACCGTACGGCGTCGCGCTGGGACTGGCCCTGCTGAGCCTCGGGATCTGGATGATCAGAACCCGGAACGCCGCCGACACAACTGCGCAGCCGATCACGGCCTGATCGTAAGCTGGGCGGGATCACATGACTGCTGTTGCTGACCGCTGGTCGAGGCTATCCGTGGTGGATGGGGAACGCCGCGCCCGCAACAACCACACGCCAAGTGTGGCCATGGCCAGGCCGAGCGGAATTCCCCAAGGGGACAGCAAAGCCTTGTAACCGGCGATACCGCCTACGACGACGAAGATGGAGATCCAGACGGGAAAGACCCGTGCCCGCAGACTCGCGACGCCGAACGATACCCAGCCAATAGCGAAGAGCCAATAACTCGCGATCGCACCCAGCGCGAACAGGATGGATGGAGTGCTCCGGAGAACCTCCGGGAGCGGACCCTCGGCTAGCCACGGGACGGCAAAGCTTTCGAACCACAGGTCTCCACCGAGCATCATCGTGCCGAGGAGGGCTGCGGAGAAACCGAATGTGCCGAGCCGCCCAGCCTTATGCGCCTGCCGTCCGTGGACACCGATCAGGGCGAACATGAGAACGCAGAAGCCAGCCAAGTAGATGACACTGCCGGCGTTGAAGATGTTGTTCTGTGACGTGGCCACATTTCCCTGCTGGTCGAAGGGCCACCAGATGGCCTGGCCAACTGACCATGAGGGTCCCCGCTGCGATGGCCAGCCAGCCCGCGCCCCATAGAACAGCGGGGTGGGGATTGCCGCAAGGTTGGGGACATCTGTACTAGCGGTTGGCCGAATCGTGGCCATGACGTTGCTCCTGTTGAGTTTGGCAGTGATGTGAACTTGCCGCCGGGCCGGTATCTACGTATGGCAGTCTCTTGGGTACGGACGCACCATGGCATCCGTGACCTCACTAGCCTCGACTCTTCAACTCTCAGTCCTGCCGGACGATGACGTCAGCCCGAGCAGTCGACTGCTACTGCGAGCGCCGCGCAGATCTCTCTCATGCGGGTGTCCGCTAGCCGGCCAAGGCGATCAACGAGCACCGCGACCGACACGCTCTCAACCGAGTCCAGATTGACTGCGGACCGCCGAGGGATTGGATCGTCGATGGGCGCTAGGACCACCTCGCTGGCCAGGCCTCGGATTGTGGTTGTACAAGGCGCGACCAGCGCCCTGCGTAGCCGCGGGATGGCTGCGTCGCGAGTCAGGACCACGACCGGGCGTCTACCGGCTTCGGCGAGCTCGCACCACCAGACTTCCCCGCGTGCAGGCAGCGTCCTCACGAAGCCGCTGCAACCCGCCGAAACGAGGCGAGGTCGCCCCAGTCGTCCGGCTCGTCGAGCGGATGTTCGTCGTAGGCCGCATAACTTGCGTCGACTTCGGCGGAGCGGTGACGCCTCAGCAGCGCTTCAAGGGCTTCGTCGACGAGCGCGGCGTCGCTGCTGCCCGGGCGCAGTCCGCGAGCGCTGTCGAGCAGCTGCTGATCGACGGTCGTGCTCAGTCGTGTGCGAGTCATGCCATAAGTATGCCACTGCCCCCGCTCAGTGCGCCCTCTTCGCGATGACCTGAGCCCCAATGAGCCGGCTGCCCCAGCCGACGCCACGGCCCAGCCATAGGGGCGGAAGCAGCGCAATGGTCACCGCAGATGACGTCCGGATGGTTGCGTTGTCCTTGCCGCGGACGGAAGAGGCCCTGGTCCGCGATCAGGTCAAGTTTCGAGTGGGCCGCATCGTCTACGTGGCTCTCAGCCTGGACGAACGGTCGACGGGCTTCGGCTTTCCGAAGGACGAGCGCGCCGCATTGGTCGCGGCCCAGCCAGATAAGTTCTTCATGCCGATTCCGTCCGACCTGCGTTACAACTGGGTCCAGGTGTGGCTGGACGCGATCGACCTGACGGAGATGCGCGAACTCGTCGTCGACGCGTGGCGCATGGTCGTACCGAAGCGAGTTGCCGCCGAGTATCTAGGTGATCATCCGTGAGCGACACGCAGCAGCAGGCCGTCGGTGTCCGCGATGACGACTACCGACGCGAGCCCAAGCGATGAGCGCGGCTGACGCGCCTACGCATGACTCTCGTACTTGAAGGACAGCTGGATCTTCGTGCGATAGATGAGCTCGCCGCCGTCCCCGACGTGAATGTCCTGCTTGACGACCTCGGCGACCCGAATGTCCCGGACCGACTGGCGCGCCGTGTTGATCGCGTCAGCGGCAGCCTCCTCCCAGGAGGTCGTGCTTGTGCCGACGACGTCGATCACCCGGTAGACGCTCATGTGTTGTCCTCCTCGTTGGATGTGCCGATCGGCCCGATTCGGCACCGTGATGATCTCGCACACACGGGCCGAGGGCAACCACCGCATGCGATCGAGTCGGCGCGACCCGTACATACAGTCATGATCGAATCTGTCAGCGATGTCTTGTCCACTCGTGTCAGCGGCGCTATGCGCTGTGACCGGCCGTTATTCATGCATCCGCATGACTGGCGAATGATCAACTCCATCGGGAAGAGGTCGTGGGCCGCGTTATTTGCGCCAAGCAGCGCGCTGATCGCTGCCTCCGCCATCGCCTGGAGGGGTTGCTGGGTGAGAGTAAGGGGCGGCCAGCTGAAGGCGGACTCCTCGATGCCGTCGAAGGTCACCAGGGCAAGATCACCGGGAACATCCAGCCCTTGCTCGCGGATTGCGCGCAGCACCCCGAACGCCTGAAGGTCAGAGCTGACGAACATGGCGGCCGGGCGATCGGACCCAGCCAGCACGCGCTGTGCCGCTTCGTAACCACCCGCACGGGTGAAGTCCGTGCGTACCAGCAGGCCGTCGGGACGACCGTGTGATCGCAAGGCGTCGCGCCATCCAGCCTCGCGGGCCTCCGGCTCGTGCGCACCCGTTTCGCCGGTGATGAAGGCAACCGACTGGTGCCCGTGAACGCTGAGCAGATGATCGACCACCGCTCGTGCACCTGCCACAGCATCCGGCCCCAGCGTGCGATATCCGGGGACAGCAAAGGGACAGTTGATCAGCACGATCGGCAGGCCGGGGTGGCGCAGGCTGGGGATGTCGGCTTTGGTCATCATGGTGGCGACCAGGATTCCGTCCACGTTGCGCCCCGCCAGCTCCTCGATCAGCCGGTGCTCGGTGGGTACTTTTCCGGCTGAGCTGGCAGTCAGCAGTGCGAAGCCGTTGCTGGCAGCGGCATCATAGATCACGTCGGCGTACTCACCGAAGAAGGAGTTGCTGGTCCCGGGCAATACCAGTCCGAGCATCCCTGTCGTTCCGGTTCGCAGCGCCCGTGCGCTGCTGTTGGGCCGATAACCCAGCACGTCGATGGCGTTTCGTACCCGGTCAGCCGTCGCCGGAGCCACCCGTCGCGGACCATCGTTGATCACGTAGCTGACCACAGCTGGGCTCACACCGGCATAACGGGCGACGTCGGCCACAGTGACGTTGCGGGCGCGAGTGGAGGCCGGAGGCCCAGCCATAAGAGCTTCTCCTCGGAATGGATGTGCAAAGAGATGTGCCGCAACTCTACACGATTAGATCCGTGTGTTGGGTCAGGCAATGTCTGGGAACTTCGAGAACCCATCCTCTTGCGGAGTACTTATCTAATCGTATAGATTCGTGCCGCTCCACTCCCTAGGCAGGAGACCCCATGACGCAGCAGGCCACGCTCACCGTCGCAGAGTTGCTGCTCCGAAGCCTTCATGATCTGGACGCCTACCGCGATGACGACTGGAACCATCAGGTCGTTGAGCTGCGCCAGGAGCTGCTGAGGCTTCAGACGAGCGACAGCGAGACTCTAGGCAAGGTCGTTACAGCGTCCGCCGCCATCCAACAATTGCTGTTGGAACTAGCCGTGCTGCCTTCCGCGGGACGCCCGCGGCAGACGATCATCGACGCAGTTGCCTGGGTGCTCGACAACACACCTGACATCGCCATGGCTCGAAAGGTAGGCGTGTCCACCGAGTCGCTCCGCCATCGCTTGTCGATCCCGCCTGGCGAATGGTGGTGGGGCGGTGCCGTGGCCGATGGCCAGTCGATGCCTTTTGGTCGAGCTCCGCACTGGCGCAATCTCGCCACCTCGGCTGGACGTGTCGATGACGACACCGAAGGCGCCAACCAGTCGGCGCCGTGCCTGGTGTCGAGCGCAGGCCGATATGTGTGGTCGGAACGGCCGTTCACCTTCGCCTTCGACGGCGACGGAGGGCTCGAAGTCGACGGCCAAGACGTCGTTTTGGGTCAGGAGGGCACTACGTTGGCGTCCGCCTTCCGGGCAGCGGCGAGCAGACACTTCCCGGCGTCCGGCCGGACTCCCGCGGAGCAGATGTTCACCGCTCCGCAATACAACACCTGGATCGAGATGCCGTTCCATCCGACCCAGCAGGCTGTGCTCGATTACGCCCGTGGCGTGATCGACGCCGGCTTTCCGCCCGGGTTGATCATGATCGACGATCGCTGGTCGGTCGACTACGGCACCTGGGCATTCGACCGTGCGCGCTTCCCTCAGCCAGCCGAGATGACCCGGCAGCTCCATGAGATGGGCTTCTCGATCATGCTCTGGCTGGTGCCGTTCCTGAGCCCGGACAGTGAGAACTCCCGCATGGCGGCGAGAAATGGATGGTTGATCACGGGCCCGGACCGCCGCCAGTTGTACGCGAGTGGTGGAACGGCTACAGCACTGTCCTCGACCTGACCCATCCCGAAGCAGGCGCCTGGCTGCGCCGGGTGCTTGCCGATCTGAGGGCCGCCGATGGTGTGGACGGCTTCAAGTTCGACGCCGGCGACCTCCGGGACTACCGCCCCGACGACGCGACGGTGGCCGGGGACGGCGCCGTTGGTCAGTGCGAGGCATGGGCGCGCTTGGGCACCGAGTTCGGCTTCAACGAGATGCAGGGCGTGCTGGAAGATGGGCGGTCAGCCGCTAGCACAGCGGCTGCACGACAAGCCGGCAGGTCTGGGGTTACGGCGGACTGGGATCGCTGATTCCCGAGGCGATTGCCCAGGGCTTGATCGGCCATCCCTTCAACTGCCCGGACATGATCGGCGGTGGCGACCTGGCGTATTTCACCGATGGCGCGCCCCTGGATCAAGAGCTGTTCGTACGGTTCGCCCAGTGCTCTGCCCTGTTCCCGATGATGCAGTTCTCACTGGCTCCCTGGCGGGTGCTCGACGATCGACATCTGGCCGCTGTGCTGGCTGCGGTACGCACCCGGCAAGCCGTGTTGCCCGACCTGCGGGCACTGTTCAACCACGCCGCCCGGACGGGGGAACCGATCCTGCGACCAATGGCGTACCACTTCCCCGGCTACGAACACGTTCAAGATCAATTTCTGCTCGGCGAGGAGATGCTCTGCGCCCCAGTCCTGGAATCCGGCGCTACCACCCGTCACGTCGCCCTCCCGCCCGGCCGCTGGCAGAGTGGCGATGGCTCGATCCTCGAGGGCCCGGCCAACCTCGGCCTCCAGGTCAGCCTCGAGTCGCTGCCGTGGTGGCGGAGAATTCGTCCATGACAGGGGCGATTCGCTCATTCTGCTGACGGCGGTCGTACGGTCCAGGCAACGATGGCGTAGTGACGCGCAACCGCTGTACGGCAACGGTGGCTACCCGAAGGGCCATCTGCCGCGCTGACCCGGGCCTAACCCCCTAGCGTTGCTGACGTGGACTCGCCGACGGCCGCTCCGACCTTCACGCCGTACGGCCTCATGCACTGGGCCATGCTCGTCGGGACCGTGGTCGGCGCGGTGTTGCTGGTGCGGTTCGGGCGCCGCAACCGCGGCACACCGAAGGAGGAGACATTCACGCGGGTCTTCGCCATTGTTCAGTTCTCGGTGACTTTCGGCTTCATGATTCTTTGGCTGATTCCGCCGCTGTTCGACTTGCGCCAGTCCCTCCCATTGCACCTGTCCGATGTGCTGCGGGTGATCACCGGCTACGCGCTCTGGAGCCGGCGGCCGTGGGCGTTTGCGTTGACTTACTACTGGCGTTTGACCCTCAATCTGAGGCGACTCCTCACCCCCGATCTGCTGCCAGACATCG
>CAVSSB010000028.1:0-230040 GCA_963730505.1 uncultured Actinomycetota bacterium | reverse complement strand
CGTGGATTTGACCTGCTGGCGTTCCGACGCCGGTCCTTTGTTGATGACACTCGCCAAGAGCACCGCCGTTCAGATCCGACAGGCGCTGCTTGCCGACGCCGCGGCCCAGGAGATCGAGCTGCTCCAGGAATACCTGCGCGTCTGTCGTCGTGTCCCCGGCATCGTCATCGCGCTGAACAACGAAGTAGTGATGATGAACGACTACGCACGGACGGTGCTCGCCCCGTCCGACCAGGCCGCGCTGCTCCAACAGGCCACCGAAGCGCTCGCCGGGCGTCGCAGGTCAGTTTTGGTCGATCTTCCGACCGGAACCAGGCTTCGGATGTACACCCGGTCACTGGGCGCGCCGCTGCCGGCCGGGGGCGTCATCCACGCAAAGGTGGCCCAGCTCAGCACACCGAAGAGCCGGGACGGCGGTACGGCGGCGAAGATGCTCCTACCGGGTCTGATCGGATCCGGCGCGCTGTGGCGTCGGGCCTGCGACGCGGTGGAGAACGCCTACCGTGCTGGTGAGTGGGTGGCCCTCGCTGGCGAGCCTGGGGTTGGCAAGCTGGCCATCCTGCGTGCAGTGCACCAGCGCCGGAATCCCGGCGAGCGCTTCACTGTGCTAGACGCGGCAGACGCGACCGATCCACGTTGGCTGGCATCCGCTCGCCGGACTCTGGTGGATGGGAGCGGCGACGAGCACGGCAGCAGCGTGGTCATTCGGCACCCCGACCAACTTGATGGTGTGCAGCTACGCTCTCTGACAGCCGCCCTGCAGGAGCCCACAAACGTCGATGGTAAGCGCGCCATCTGGGTCGCCGTCACGCTGGGCACCGGCGCGCAGAGCAGGGATCTGGCTCGCCTGCTGCGACTTTTCCCGAGCACGGTGGAGGTCCCACCGCTGCGCCACCATATCGAGGACGTCGAGCAACTCGCGCCATTCTTCATCGCTCGGCTCGGCTACCAGGGCCAGCTGACCTTCTCGCCGGAAGTACTGCAGATGTTGATGCGCTCCAACTGGCCCGGCAACGTCGAGCAGCTTTTCCAGACCATGCGCAAAGTCGTGCGCCGCCGACGCACCGGAATAATCCGGCCGCGGGACCTACCCCCCGAGACCGGGGCCCTCAGCCGCCGGCTGCTCAGCCCGCTGGAGTCGATCGAGCGCGACGCCATCACGCAAAGCCTGCTGGACGCCCACGGCAACAAGGCGAAGGCTGCGAAGGCGCTGGGCATGTCCCGGGCCACGATCTACCGCAAGATCCACGAGTTCGGGATCGTCATCTAAGCCGCAGACCAGATCCCGGCCTCACGCGCGGCCACGTCAGCGGCTCACGTTTTAACCTCCCGCCTTGACAGCGGTTTCGTCTCAGGATGAGACGACTCTCACCATTGCGTCTCAGGATGAGACGACTCTCACCACTGAGCGAAGACTGCTCTTACATTGGCGCTTATGTTCGTCACATCGCGGTGGCGTGGGCATCACCCGTGCTGCTCGGTGGTGCACACCGAGACCGTTGAGGACTACCTCAAAGCGATCTTCGAACTGGCCACCAGGAGCGGTGGGGCAACGACGTCTACGCTCGCCGGAAGTCTCGGCGTGGCGCCTCCCACAGTGTCGGCGATGCTGAAGCGCCTCGCCCCGGACGAGCTGGTAACCCGTCAGGGTGCACATCGCGTGGCGCTGACCGAGCACGGGATGGGGCACGCCTTGGCCGTCGTCCGACGGCACCGGCTGATCGAGGAGTTCCTGGTAAGAGCGCTCGATGTCCCCTGGGAGGACGTACATGCGGAGGCCGAGGTTCTTGAACATGCAGTCAGCGATCGGCTGCTCGAGCGCATCGACGCGTTCCTGGGCCACCCGACCCACGATCCGCATGGTGATCCGATCCCGTCCTCCGACGGTGCGCATGTGGAACGCTGGACCACCCCGCTGTCCCAGGCAGCGCTCGGTGAGACGTTCCGCGTGGAGCGAGTCCGGGATCGGGACCGCGAGGCATTGCGCTACCTCGGCGAGCTCGGGGTTCGCCCTGGGGTAGTGCTGGATGTGGTTGAGCAGGCTCCATTCGGCGGGCCGCTGTGGGTGAAGATCGGTGGCCGCCGGCATGCGATGGGATCCGAGCTCACCGAAATTGTGTTCGGCAGGCCGGCATGAGCTCGCGACGCAAGTTCCTGGCTGCCGCGGGCGGCACAGTGCTTGCCGCGCCCCTGCTAGGGGCCTGTAAGGCGCAGGACCACAGCGAGCACTCGCCGGGCCCGGTCGAGACGTCGGGCGGCCACGGACCGATGAGCGGGGTGCGCGGCGCAACCTTCCGCTCGGGCGGGAGCGTCGACCACGCCGCCAACGGTTTCGACCCGCGGATACTTCTGCGCGACTTCGACTACGGCCGCACCTCGATCGGAGCCGACGGGCGGACGGTGCGGGAGTGGGAGGTCATCGCAGAGGATCGGGAGATCGAGGTCGCGCCGGGCGTTCGGTTCCAGGCGTGGACCTTCAACGGCCGGATCCCCGGACCGACACTGCGATGCACGGAGGGCGATCTGCTGCGCGTGCGGTTCATCAACCGCTCCGAGCACCAGCACACCATGCATTTCCACGGCATCCATACCGCCGAGATGGACGGCGTACCGATGCTCGGCCGCGGGATCATCTCCCCCGGCGAGGAATTCACTTACACCTTCGACGCCGAACCCTTTGGGCTGCATCTCTACCACTGCCACGTGGGGCCCTTGGCTGAGCACATCGCCCGCGGCATGTACGGCACGTTCATCGTCGATCCGAAGGCCGGCCGCCCGCCGGCTGACGAATTGGTGCTGGTGCAACACGGCTACAACACCACCTTCGATGGGCAGGGCAATCAGCTGTACGCAGTCAACGGCATCCCATTCGTCTACATGAACGACCCGATTCGGGTTCCTCGCGGCAAGCTGGTGCGTATTTATCTGGTCAACATCCTCGAATACGACCCGATCAACAGCTTCCACCTGCACGGCAACTTCTTCGACTACTACCCGACTGGCACCCGCCTCGAGCCGACGGAATTCACCGACACCATCATCCAAGGCCAGGGGCAGCGGGGCATCTGCGAGCTGCGCTTCCCCAACCTGGGACAGTTCATGTTCCACGCCCACAAGACGGAGTTCGCCGATCTCGGATGGATGGGGTTCTTCGATGTCGTCGAGGACGGGGTGCCGTGACCGCGGTTGACCAACCATCCATCACCGGCCGCATCCCGCTGTGGTCGCTGGTGCTGAGCGTGCTCGCTGTCATCGCTCTGGTATTCGCGGCCTTCGCCGTATTCGGTGGCGCCTTGCTCCCGGATCGCTCTGGACCGCCGATCGAGGAGCTATCGATCGAGCGAACGACGCTGGCTCCGGGTTCCATTGAGATCACCGTCCGCAACGCTGGGCCTGACCCCGTACACATTGCGCAGGTTTTCGTCAACGACACCTACGTCGACTTCACTGGGAGCGCGGAGCCGATCGCCCGACTCGGATCCGATACCCTGCAGCTTCGGTTCCCGTGGATCTCCGGGCAGCCCTACACCGTCTCGATACTCACCTCGACGGGACTGGTCATCGAACACACCATCCCGTCCGCCGTAGCCACGCCGGAGCAGGGTGCCGGGCTGGTCGGATTGATGGCCCTACTCGGAACCTACGTCGGCATCATCCCGGTCGCGCTGGGTATGCTCCTGCTCCCTGTCCTCCGGCGTGCCAGCCGAGCCGTGGTCAGGATGTTGCTGGCCCTTACAGTCGGCCTGCTCGGGTTCCTCGCCGTCGACGCCGCGTTCGAAGGCTTCGCCCTCGCCGAGCGCTCCGGCGTCGCGTTCGGCGGGCCGTGGCTGGTATTGCTCGGAGCCGCTTTCGCGTTCCTCATCCTGACCGCGATCGATCGCTTACTCGACCGCCACAAGCGAAGTCAAGAAGCAGCCACCAACGGGCCGCGATTGGCCCTGATGATCGCCATCGGCATCGGCCTGCACAACCTCGGTGAAGGACTGGCTATCGGGTCCGCCTACGCCGTGGGCGCGCTGGCTGTCGGTGCGACGCTCGTCGTCGGCTTCGCCGTGCACAACACGACGGAAGGGCTGGCCATTGTCGCGCCCCTCACCGACCAACGTCCGCCATTAAGGACCCTGATCGGCCTCGGCGCCATCGCCGGAGCGCCCGCGATCCTCGGCGCGGTCATCGGCGCTGCCGTCGACAACGCCGCACTGTCCGCGGTGCTGCTCGGCGTCGGCGTTGGCGCGATCATCCAGGTCATCACCCAGATCTTGCCGACGCTTCGCGATCACGCCGGCCGTCTGCTCGATCCCACCGTGATCGGCGGGCTGGCCATCGGCGTGGCCGTCATGTATCTCACTGGCCTGCTCGTCACCGCCTGAGTAAGCAACGTCGTCGGGCTGCGAGCCGCGGCACGTGGATGACCAGTCGGGCGACGCGAGGTCTGCACTATCGCAGTCGGTGACGAGCGGCGCCGTACGTCAAGTGTGGTAGTTGTCGTTAAGCAGCTTCTCCATCTTTCTTGTCGGCCGCCGTTGGACAAGCAGCCGCAGATATACGCGGACCAAACGGCTTCCCGGAGTTCCGGACCGTGCCACCTCACGTCGCGAGGGTGGCCCGCGGCACCTGCACGCTCTGGCGGGGCGAGGACCGCCACAGTGACCAGCCCGCCAGACCCCAAGCGAACATGGTGGGCCACATACCCAGCGCCTGGGTCGAGATCGCGATTAGGCCCTGGGACAGCGGGAAGCCCAGGGCGAGCAGCCAGCCCGTGAGCCGAGGCCGGAATTTACTGCGGATCAGCCCGATGCCGAGCAGAAGCTCGCCGATCGTGTTGAGCAACATTGTGGGCAAAGTCACCAGCAGGAATACCACGTCCAGGTTCGCGACCCAGTAAGTAATGAACAACGAGGTAGCCAGCAGCGCGTAGGACGGCAGTGAGATTCGCCAGCCCCACCGTTCCGCAAGGCCCATTCCCGCCGTGCCGCGGCGGCTGCGCACCGCGATCGCGCACGCAAGCACGGCGAGCAGCGCGAAGACGTAGAACTTGCCGTAGGTCTCGTAGACCTTGTCGGGGTACCCCCACTCCACAAGCGGGCTGGCAGCCCGCATCGCCGGCCGGGCCCACCAGGATGCCAGTGGGTTCTCGAAGTCGCTGAGACCGTCGGTCGTGCGCATCCGGGCCAGGGCATTGAGCGGCGCCATCACCACGCTGAGGCCAGCGAAGATCGTTGCGGTCAGGCCCGCGGCTCGTAGGAGGAAATTGTTCATGTTGCTCCCTGAAGCTTGGTCGGACGCTTCGACGCTAGGGCCGAGCAACTATGCCGGCGTCGGCGTTGGGGCCGCGTTTCCTCCACCCCAGGTATGACTTTGTGGATGTCTGATCGGCGTAGCGTGTCGTCATGAAGCAGCCACGCCCGCCGCTTGGTTTGACGTGGACCGACGTTCTCCTACCCGCGATGCTGGCGCTCGCAGGCTGCGTCGAGGCTGTGTTCACTGACGTCGACAAGCTGGTAGCGGTCGTGACTAACCTGCTCCTCGGCGCACTGCTGGTGGGTCGCCGCCGCCTGCCGGTGGTCTGCGCGATCGCGACCTGCCTTGTGCTCGTACTTCGCGATCGGCTGGGTGTTCCCGATGACCAGAGCGTCGTAGGGTTGGCGATGATCTTCACCGCGTGCTATGCGTTGGGCCGACACGCGGGGCTTGTGCCGGGTCTGCTGGGCTTGGCCGCTTTCGACAGTGTCGTGCATCTCTCGGGGCTGCCGGCGCTGCCGAGCGTGGACGACGTCTTGTGGGTGCTAACCCTGACCGCTGGACCATGGCTGTTTGGGCGGCTTGTGCTCATGCACGCGAGGTCCAACGCCGCCCTCGCTGAGCAGGCGCGGCAGCTCGTCATCGAGCAGCGCCAGCTCAGCGAGCGACTGGTGGCTGACGAACGACGACGGATCGCCCGAGAGCTCCACGACATCATCGCCCATTCCCTGAGCGTGATGGTGGTGCAGGCCGGTGCCGCCGCCGACCTGTTGCGGACCGACCCCAACACCGCGGAGCGCGCACTCACCGAAATCCAGCGGGCCGGCCGCTCGGCACTCGGAGAGACCGGGCGACTGCTCCAACTGCTGAGAGAGGACAGCGGGAGTGAACTCGACCCGCAGCCGACTGCGGCCGATCTGACCAGGCTGGTGGAGGTGTTCCGTTCCGCCGGCCTCGATGTCGACCTGGTGGTCGACGGGTCCACAGACGGGTTACCCGCCAGTGTCGACCTCTCAATCTTCCGGATCGTCCAGGAGGGCCTGACCAATGCGCTCAAGCATGCGCCAGGCGGCCGCGTACGTGTCGCGCTGCGTCGCGGCCCTCACGGAGTGGATATCGAGCTGCGAAATGCCGGGGGGCGCGGCACCGACGTATCGACGCCGTCCGGGCGTGGGTTGATTGGCATGCGAGAGCGCGTCGCTGTGTTCGGTGGCGACCTCGACGCCGGCCCAACGGATGACGGCGACTACCGCGTACGCGCTCACTTGCCATTGCTGGTGTGACCGTGACAACGGTGGTGATCGCCGACGACCAGGAGATGATTCGGGTCGGGCTCAAGGTGATGCTCGACACCCGCGGTATCGAAGTGGTCGGCGAGGGCCGCGACGGCCGCGAGGTGCTCGCAGTGGTACGTCGGCACCGTCCCGATGTGGTGCTCATGGACGTGCGAATGCCGGTCCTGGACGGCATCGCCGCTACCGAGGCAATCGTCACGGAGGGCCTGTCTTGCAAGGTCCTCATTGTGACAACGTACGACCTCGACGAGCTCGTCTATCGTGCGCTGCGCAGCGGGGCGGCCGGCTTCCTTCTCAAGAGCACGCCGGCCGACCGGCTCGCTCAGGGAGTCGAGCAGGTGGCCGCCGGGGAGTCCCTGTTGTCGCCGGTGCTGACCCGGCGGCTGATTGAGCAATACATCAGCCGCCCGCCGCCCGGCCAGCCAAATACGATGCTCGACGAACTCACAAACCGCGAGCAGGTGGTGCTCCGCCTCGTCGCGCAGGGCCTCTCCAACAGCGATATTGCGGACCAGCTGGTCCTCTCGCTGACGACGGTGAAAACCCACATCAATCGGATTTTCGCCAAGCTCCACCTGGAAAGCCGCGTTCAGGCGGTCGTTCGCGCCTATGAGTGCGGCTTAGTCGTGCCCGGCCAGCACGCGCCTCCAGGGATCGGCTGATCGTTAGGCAAGGAGCCCGCCGTCAACTGGCGCTGACACTTGCGGCCACAGTTCGGGGGCGAACTGGGAGCGGGTGACCCGTGACCTTCATAACTGGCTTGGAAGCATTGAGCCAGGACCAGGAGCCGCCCGCCCGAGCACGATCGGTGGTCTGTCTCGGCCCGCCGAGTAACCGTCGTTGACCTCATCTAATTGCACGTTAATTGCACGGCACCTACCGGGCTGAGCAGTCTGTTCGCGTGTGGAGTGGGTGCGCTGCTTGCTGTGCGCGGGCGGGGTTGAGATTAGGCGGGTTGCCCTGGGCGGCCGACTGGGCGACGCTGCGCGCACCGAACACGAATGAGTACCGCCGAACTCAGACCGCGCATTGATCAGTTTCCTGCGCCGAGCCGATCTAGACTCCCGAGACCGACCGACTGACAGAAAGGCATGGCGCCATGCGGAAACTGATCTACGGCATGAACCTGACCCTGGACGGCTACATCGCCGCGCCCGGCGACGACCTCGGCTGGAGCGACCCGAGCGACGAGCTGTTTCAGTGGTGGCTCGACCAGGAGTTGGCGATCGGGCTGTTGATGTACGGGCGCAAGCTGTGGGAGGCGATGAGTTCCCACTGGCCGACCGGCGACCAGCAGCCCGACGCCACCCCGGCGCAGATCGAGTTCGCGCGGAACTGGCGGGACACGCCGAAGGTGGTGTTCTCCTCGACGATCGACAAGGTCGACTGGAACACCCGCCTGGTCACCGGCGACGCGGTAGCGGAGATCACCCGACTCAAGGCCGACGACGGCGAGCCGATGAGGGTCGGTGGCGCAACGCTCGCTGGGGCGGCCATGCGGGCCGGGCTGGTCGACGAGTACGAGATCGTCACCCATCCGGTGCTGGTGGGCGGCGGCACACCGTTCTTCACCGCGCTGGACAGCTGGGTGAACCTGAACCTGGTGGAGACGCGGACATTTCCCGGCGATGTGGTCCTGACCAGGTACCAGACGAGGCGGTGAGCGCGATTCCTGTGCTGCTTGTCTGAGGGAATGGCAGCATGCCCCGGAGCAAGGTCGAGCTGTTCGCTGCGACAAGGCAGGGCTCGCCGTGCAGACGGTCTACTACACGTTCAAGACCAAGGGCGCCCTGCTCACCGAGGTCGTGGAGGTCACCGCGGCTGGCGAGGATGAGCCGGTGCCCGTCTTCCAGCCCCCCTGGTGGCAGGAAATGATGCGCTCGACCTCACCCCAACGAATACTCTCGATAGTCGCCGAGCACGGCACCGCGATCTACGAGCGTGTCGCCGCCCTGTGGCCGGCGGGCGGAGCGGCGTCGGCGGCCGACCCGCAGGTCGAGGAGTACTGGCGGGGCGTCACCGCCGGCCGCCGCGCGGGCCAGCGCTGACCACTGAATGCTCTGCCCTCCGCAACTGGCTCGCTCCGCTGTCGGAACGTCCGTTTTTCCGGCGGGCAGAGATCATCAAGGACACCTGCGCTCACCAGCTTCTCACTGACGTCTCTTTTCAGGCTCTCAACCTCCTCTAAACCGGACGGCCAGAAAAGGATTGATCAAAGCCACGGTCGGCGCATAGCCCAGCAGGTCGTGCAGCACGGCTTCGCGCTCGAAGGGTGGTTGTCATGAACACCACCCGCGAAAACACGCCGTCGTGGACCGCCTTGATCCGGCCGCTGGCGCGGTAACGCCGCAGGCCCAGTCATGGCCCTCGCACCAAGTGAATCAACGCTGACCTTCTCAGACGCGGTGGCCCTCGGCCGAGAAGCTCAACGACGGCAGCACCCGGGGGAACACGCAAGAAAGGCAGGGCAGCCCTGCTCGCCTACCAGGAAACCGAATGACCTAGTGAAAGCCATATTAAAGATGGTGAGCTAAGGGGACTCCGAACCCCTGACCTTCTCGTTGCGAAGGCTCCTCCTGCAATTGCCATGAGAGTCCGCCAGCGTCTGTCGCGGTGCACAAGATGCATAGCGAGTCATCGTCGCTGTCCTTGGCGCACAGGTGGCACACGCCTCATGGCAGCCAGACTGAGCAGCCATCTCGGACGCCGGTTCAGCATGACAAAGGTCAGGATCCTCAGCGTCCGGTGGGCGGCGGCATGACTGATTGGGCACACCAGCATCCGAAGCACTGAGGCGCCCGACCCAATACTGATCGTTGCAACAACACCGAAGTGGCAAAGACGGCACGCGACTCGTCCGCCCGATCGGCGGTGCCTGCCCAGCGAGATCGCCAGTGTGGGAGGAGCGACCGGTGCCGGGGGTGTGGGGGAAGGATGGCAGCGACCGATGGCGGCCCCTGACTGCAACGGGATTCGTTAGCAAGGCGGACCTGCGTATCGGCGTCACGGCATTCCACTATGAACCTAGTGACAGAGCACTACGAGTGTAGTATTCTTCAATGCCGCGATACGACGGACCACGACTGACGATCCGTGCCGTAGGTGCCCACGGGATCGTCGACCCAGAACGAAGGAGCTTGCAGATGTATGGAGTTGTCACCACTGTCCCAGCGCCCGTCGAGATGTACGACCGAATGCACGCCGAGCTCATCAAGCGGGTCGGTACGTCCGTCGACGGTTTCGGCTTGCTGGTGCACGTCGGGCGCGCTACGGCCGATGGCTTCGAGCGGTTCGAGGTATGGGAGTCCAAGGAGCACTACGACCGCGCGATGGAGATTGCCGTTTCCCTGATGCGAGATCTGGCCGGGGATTTACCGCAACCATCGACCGGGCAGTCGACGGAAGTCTTCGAGGTGCGCGGCATCGTCATTCCCCGCGGCGACATTGTGATCTAGCCGCGATCGAGCCGGCAACCCTGGGCTGGTCGAACCGGTGACCATGCCGGCCCGGCTGTCAGTCAGGGAGGGCGGCGTTGACGACGACCCGCAGCAGGGGGCGGGGGTCGGTGGTGTCGTGGCGGGCGATGCGGTGCAGGATGATGCCCTCGCTACATGCCATCAGGGCGAGGGCGGCGGAGTATGGGTCGGTGGCGCCCAGGCGCGCCATGACAGCCACGATCGACCGCTCCATCACGATGCGGGTCTGGGACACGGCGGCCCGGATCTCGGGGTTGTGGTTGGCCTCCATGAACAGCGTCAACCGGGCCGCGGTGACGATTCGATGTGGACCGGTCAGCATCTCGATCCCGATGGCCAAGCCCTCCACCAGGTCCGCGGCGGTGTGGGGGGCCGTCGCGATGTCGTCGGCACTGGCCAGATCGCGCTCAGAGATCCAGTCGTTGACGCCGATCAGCAGCTGGGCCCGGGTGCGGAAGTAGTTGGAGGTCGAGCCCTTCGGCAGGCCGGCCTGCTCGTCGACCCGCGCGTGGGTAAGCGAGCGCAGACCCTCGGTGCCCAGCAGCTCGACCGCTGCCTCCAGCACCCGGACTTTGGTTGGCGTCACGCCAGGACTATAGATGGGGACTGCCATTACTACAAACCTAGTTAAAGTACACTACGAACGTAGTACGATCGTCTGCATGGTCAGCGCGATTGCCTTGGTCACTGGAGTATCGGCGGTCTTCGTCGGCTCCCTCCTGCTGAGGACATGGCTCCGCCATGGCGGCGCCTCCGGCACCTCACATTTCAGGCGCATTCAGATCCTGGGTCATGCGGCGGTCGGGATACTCGGCGTGGTCCTGGTGGTCGTCCATCTCACAGCCGGCCGGGATCCGCGGTGGGGCTGGACCGCGGTGGTGGTGCTCCTGACCGCCGGCCTTCTTGGGGCGACTATGTTCCTGCCGTGGTGGAAGCGGGGCCACAAGGGGCTGTATGGGGACAACGACCCGGCCGGCTTCTACCCCGCCGAGGACCACTTCCGGATGCGCACGGTGCAGACGCATGGCGGTCTGGCTGACCTGACCTGGGTTCTGCTGATCATCGCCCTCCTTGTGACGTGAGGACGGCGCGAAGAGGAGGAAAGGACCCGCGCCGGCTGTCGACGCGGGCGTCCAGGCTCGAGCCGAGCAGATGCTCCGGCACCAAGTACAACGCCCGGGCGACTTCTACGTGATAGTGGTGAGTCGTAAGGGGCTGGGTGCGTCGCTCCTGGTCAGATGACACTTACAGTCGGTGGAGCTAAGGGGACTCGAACCCTGACCTTCTCGTTGCGAAGGCATGGCGTCGATCTGATCAGGTGCCAGCATGGCGTGATTGACGTGCAGGTTGCAGCAGCAGGCGCCCCCTGGTTGCACCGCGGGGGGCACACATGGGGCACACGGCTAAGGCTCAGCCTCCCCGGCGACTGAGACTCGAGCCGTGCCAGTTGCGAGAGGGTCCCGCCGTCATCCGGCACGCGTAGGTACTGCCCTGATTGATTGATCGCCGTTTCCCAGGGTGGGTCTGGCACGAAGCCGCGCAGGCTCATGGCGCGCTGACATCCCTGAAGTGTCGATGTCTATTTCGGGGCTGAGCCAGGCGTGAAGATGGCCTTGATGATCGATACCTTGCAATGCAGCGTTGGCGTGGCGGCGCTCAGGGAAGCCGGCTGCGGCGTGCTGCGGCCGGTCAGTGTCGTTTGTGCTCGCCGTTCCGGATGACTCTTCCTCCAGTGCGGAGTTCAGCGGGAGACTGGGGCAATGGGCATACGCGGAAGTCGGGTATGACCGTTTTGCCTGGCGAGGACTCGGCTCAGGATCGGGCAGCGGTGATCCTCACCCCTGACCAGCGGGTCCGGGTGTTCATTTCCTCGACGTTGGAGGAGTTGGCTGAGGAGCGGGCGGCGGCGCGGCGGGCGATCCGGCGGCTGCATCTGGTTCCGGTGTGGTCTGAATCCGGCGCCCGACCTCATCCGCCGCAAAGCATGTATCGGGCCTACCTGAAGCAGAGCCAGATTTTCGTCGGCATCTATTGGCAACGGTACGGCTGGGTCGGGTCGGGCATGGAGATCTCGGGCTTGGAGGATGAGTTCCGGCTGGCCGCTGGGAAACCGATGCTGTTGTACCTGAAGCATCCGGCCCCGGACCAGGAGCCGGGACTAACCGCGATGATCGAGGGTATCCGTTCGGCGGGCACGGTTCCCTACCGCCACTTTGCCACGGCGAGGGAGCTGGAACGGCTGCTAATCGACGACCTTGCTGTCTTGCTGAGCGAGAGCTTTGCAAGCGCGACGATCTTGCCCAGCGGCACGGTTACCTTCCTGTTCACCGACATCGCGGGGTCGACGCAGCTGTTGCGCGCGGATCCAAAGGGCTACCCCGCCGCGCTCGCTGTCCACCGGGATCTGCTGCGGTCGGCATTCGCAGCCCATGGCGGCGGCGAGGTCGGCACGCAGGGCGACTCCTTCTTCGTGGCGTTCCCGACCGCGGGCCAGGCGGTGGCCGCCGCGGCCGAGGCGCAGCGTTCCCTGGCCGCCCACTCGTGGCCCGACCGGCTGCATGTCCGTGTGCGCATGGGACTGCACACCGGCGAAGCTGCCCTTGTCGCCGGTAATTACGTGGGCTTGGCCGTGCACCACGCGGCCCGCATCGCCGCGGCCGCCTCCGGCGGCCAGGTCCTGATGTCGGACGCCGTCGCGGCGCTGATCGGTGACGAGCTGCCGAGCAGCCTCGCACTGCGCAGTGTCGGCGAGCACCGGCTCAAGGACTTCCCGCAGCCCGCCCCGCTCTACCAGCTGGACATCGCGGGCCTACCCACTGATTTCCCGCCGCTGCGGACGTCGGACCAGGATTCCACCGTTCCGTCGGGCGGCCGGTCGAGGAGGGTGTGGAACACGCCGGCCCGCAACCCGCACTTCACTGGGCGCGACGACCTGCTCGCCGAGCTGCGGCGCCGGCTGCGGGGCGGGGAGGCGACCCTGGTCGTCGAAGCCCTGTACGGGCTCGGCGGAGTGGGCAAGACCCAGCTCGCGCTCGAGTACGCCCATCGCTTCGCCGCGGACTACGACGTCGTCTGGTGGGTCGACGCCGAGCAGCCGGTGCTCATCCCCGACCAGATGGCCGCCCTTGCAGCCAAGCTCGGTGCGCCGGTCGGGCTCACGGTCGCCGACAGCGTCGACCGGGTGCTGGCGGAGTTGCGTAGCCGGGAGGGCTGGCTGCTGATCTTCGACAACGCCGAGCGGCCCGCGGACATCGCCGCCTATCTACCGGGCGGAACCGGGCACGTGCTCATCACCTCGCGCTACCCCGCCTGGGGAGCCGTCGGCGGCCGGCTGGACGTCGACGTGCTTCCCCGCCCGGAGACCATCGCTCTGCTACGCGACCGCATCGCCACCCTCCACGAGGAGTTGGCCGACGATCTCGCCGCCGAGCTCGGCGACCTGCCGCTGGCCGCTGCGCAGGCCGCCGCGTACCTGGAGCAGACGGACCTGTCACCGGAGGACTACCTCCGCCGGTTCCGCACGCGACGCGCAATCCTGCTGGCCCGCGGTGACGTGCTCGGCTACCACGGGCGGGTCGACACCGCCTGGGCCCTGTCGGTCGAGCGCCTGCGCGCCGAGGACCCGGCCGCGGTGCAGCTGCTTGAGATCGCCGCCTTCCTCGCACCCGAACCCATCCCGCTCTCCCTGCTCAGCGGACATCCCGAGCTGCTCGCCGAACCCCTACGCGACGCGGCAGCCGACCCCGACGCCCTCGCCGACACCGTCGGCGCTCTGGTCGGATACTCGCTGGCCCGCCGCAACCCCAGCGCCTTCCAGGTGCACCGGCTAGTGCAGGCGGTGATCCGCAACCAGCTGCCCCCCGACGGGCAGCAGGCCGCTGCCGACCAGGTGGTGGCGCTGCTCGCCGCCGCCTCCCCCGGCGACCCGGAGGATCCGCTGAGCTGGGCCGGCTACACCGAGCTCACGTCGCACGTGCTCGCCACCGCACAGCTTGGTGACCACTCCCCCGCCGGCCGTCAACTGGTGCTGGACACCGCCCGCTATCTGCACGCCCACGGTGACAGCGACAGCAGCCGGGCGGTGGGCGAACCGCTGCTCGAGCGCTGGCGGTCGGTCCTCGGCCCCGACCATCCGGACACCCTGGCCGCCGCGAGCATCCTGACCGTGGCCCTGAACGGGATCGGCGACGCGGAGCAGGCGCGCAGCCTCGGCGCAGACACCCTGGAACGCTGCCGCCGGGTTCTCGGCCCCGACGACCCGAGCACGCTGTGGGCGGCGGCTGCCCTGACCAACGCACTGGTCGGCCTCGGTCAGGCGGAGGAGACCCGCACCCTGGGCGAGGACACGCTGGAACGCTCCCGCCGGGTTCTCGGGCCCGACCACGCCACCACGCTCTGGACGGCGGTCGACCTTACCGTCGCCCACGTCTGGGTGGGCGACGCAGAGGCGGCTCGGGTCCTCGGCGAGGACACCCTCGAGCGCTGCCGCCGGGTGCTGGGTGCCGATCACCCGACCACTCTCTGGGCGGCGGCCGCGCTGGCCCTCGCGCTGGCCGGTCTGGGCGAGGCCGAGCCGACCCGTGCCCTCGCCGAGGACACGCTGGAACGCAGCCGTCGAGCGCTCGGCCCCGACCACAGCACCACCCTCACCTCGGCCGCCACGCTCACCCAGGCGCTGAACCAGTTGGGCGAGGCGGATCTCGCGGGTCCCCTGGGCCAGGACACCCTGCAACGCACTCGGCGAGTGCTCGGGCTGGACAACCCGCTCACGCAGTACGTGCTCCAGGCCGTCGGCGACGGCACTCGACCGCGTGAGACGCCGTGAACTCCTTCGCGGAGCAGCTGCGGCCCTTCTTCCCCTATTTTCCGTCGGGCCTGATCTCCGCCGACTGCCTGGACCAGATCGAATCTGTCACGCAGCACCTGCCCGAAGAGCTCGGGGTCGGCCCCTTCATGTTCGAGTGCGGGCTGGACGCCCGGCCTGCGGCCGACTTCTCCGTGGCGGTCGTCGCCTCGCGTGGCGACCATGCTGCGCTGTCCCGTCCTGGCACGACGGTGCCGACCGACGCTGCTGCCTGGAGCCGGATACGGCGCTACGCCCGGTCGTGGGCGGACCCCTCGTCCGCGCTGAGCGGTCCGGTCGACGAAGCCTGGTTGGAGTTCGACGTCGGCCTGACGGGGGCCGCCCCCTGCACGACCCCCAGCGTGTTCGTCGGACTCGATGGACCCGCCCCGGATCTGTCGCGGGAGCACGTCATCCGCGTCGCGCGGGAGTGCCTCGTTCTACTCCAGGGCAGGCCGTTGCCTCCCGGGACCCTCAGAAACCTCACCGAGTGCTTCGCTCTCCTGCCCGCCCGCGCCCGGATCCTCTTCGTCGGCGCGATGCTCTCCCGGCGGAGCGACGCCGTCCGGGTGGTCACGTCCGGAATGGGCCTGGCGGACATGGTGGGGCTTCTGCAGCAGCTCGGGCTCCGGAGAGCGGAGGAACATCTCGTACGTCTCGCCGACATTGCCCGAGTGGCCGACGAGCTGTGGCTCGCCATGGACGTCGACGTTGAGGGAGTGGGACCCCGCGTCGGTCTTGACTGCTACTGCGACGGCGACGGTCCCAACGGCCGGACATGGGCGGGCCTGCTGGACCATCTCGTCGACCAGGGCGTCTGCACCGGTCCCAAGCGGGACGCCCTCCTCGACGCCACGGACATCTCGCACCGGACGTTCGACAAAGGATGGCCCGAGGGGCTGCGCCGGATGGCGAGGATCCTCGGTCCGAAAGGATTCGACCGAATGGCCCTCTATGTCCACCACATCAAGGTGATCGCCGGACCTGGGAAACGCCTCCAGGCAAAGGGCTACCTCTGCGGGACCTATCGGTAATGGTCCGCCCACCTCTGACGCCGGCACAGTCGTCCGGACGACGAGCGTGACCGGCCTGGTTGACAGGCGTTGCCCGCCGCGCTCTACTAACTACACCCTGCCGTTCGAGTTGAGGGAGACGTCCAATGACAGCCGATGGCGGCATGAATCCGGACGTGGAGACCTGGGACGAGGCCCGCATCGCGCTGGGACGGGTGGCCGACCTGATCCGGGAGAAGCTCGGGTCGTACACCGAGCCCGGCTGGGGCGAGACGGTTACCGCTGAGGACCTCCAGGGTGTGCAGAACTACCACCTGATCCCGGAGGGCGTCCGGGAGACGCTCGAGAACCTCACCCCGGATGAGCTGCGCGTCGTCAAGAACGTGTTCGAGAGCCTGGCGGCGAACCACTTCTACCTCGAAGGCGGTCCGGGCGGACTCAGGTTCTACTGAGTCGGGCATGGTGCAAGACGCCACATCCGCGGTGAGGACCGAGAGCCGCCGGCTCCGCGGCAAGCTCGAACTCGTGCTGCCCGCGTTGCTGGCAACCGATCGACGACTCCTGGGCCACCCAGGACTTCGCGCGCTGTATCCCGAGTACCTGGTCATGACGCACGGCGTCATCCGGGCCAGCGTGCCACTGATGGAAACAGCGCTCGCGACGGCCCGGACGCTCCGGGATGACCCGGTCGCGGTGCTGTTGACGGACTACCTGGAGCACCACATCCCCGAGGAACGCGGCCACGACGACTGGCTCCTGGAGGACCTCGAATCCCTCGGCGTGCCCCGGGACCGGGTGCTCGGGCGGGTGCCCTCACCCACGATCGCCGCCCTCGTCGGGGCCCAGTACTACTGGATGCAGCATGTTCACCCCGTCGGCCTTCTCGGTTACATGGCCTTGCTCGAGGGTTACCCGCCTTCACCGCAGGACATCGACCGGGTGCAGGCAGCCACGGGGTACGGACCTGCGGCATTCCGCACCCTGCGGCTGCACGCCGACCTGGACCCGCACCACAGGAACGATCTTGACGACCTGCTGGATTCCCTGCCGTTGACCGAGCAGGAGCGGACCCTCATCGGCCTCAGCGCTATCACCAGCGTGCAGCTGTTCACCCAGGCGCAGGAGGAACTGCTAGGAACGAGCCTCCGACCGCAGAACGCCCGGTGGAGCTAAGGGTGTCGTGGTTCATGACATCGTTCATAGGTGAGTCGAGACATCCTTCATAGCGGATCGGCTTCGACGCCTCGCCATTCCTGGCCGCTGGAGTGGGTCTGGTAATCGCCGCGGGGCCATGATCTGGGAGGCTCATGCGGCGGGTTCCTCCATCCAGGCCAACTTGTCGGCGCGCAGCCGCGGTCAACCTACCTACGAACCGAGCGTGGCTGGGCCAAGCTTGACTGCGGCGAGCACCGGCGCACCATCCAAGCCGGAGGAACACCGCTGCCAACCACAAGATCAACAATCGGCTTGAGACTCCCCCGTAGCTTTGGCGCAACCGACACACCACTCGGCCAACGGCCACAACCAATATGAACGATGTCTCGACTCAGATATGGACGATGTCACGAGTCATCACACCGGTGGAGGTTATGCGCCTCTATTCGAACCTCCCGGAGGCCAAGGTGGGGCTAGCGCAGCTTCGGCTCAATGCGGTGTCGCAACCACGCCGCAGACCTGATCGCACCCTGGTTCCGCAACGGGTGGACCGCCGGCTGGGGCCACTGATGATCGAACGGATCATGACAGAGTACGTGCGCGGCGCGTCATCCACTCGGCTGGCCACACGATATGGCGTTGGCAAGGGGACGCTCCTACGGTTGCTTCGAGAGCACGGAGTAGTCGTTCGGCGACATGGTGGATGGCGTCCGCTGGGCTGAGAGCGTGTGCAAGCGGCGGGATCGTGGCAGTTGATTTGATTCCGGTTCAGCTGAAGGCCACTACCCACTTCGAGGCTCGCCGGTTCCGCACCAACATTGTCGTGTTAACCGGCATCGAGGATCTCGATGACGGTGGACTCACCCCACCAGTGTTTGGGTCATAGCGACCCTTCCTCGCCAAGCTGCGGCTCAGCGTGCTGGGCCACATACACCGTTCGCCGGACACTCCCTGACTCGGACGCGGTTCGTCGTTACGGGGTTATGTTCTGGTTCACGTGGAACAGGTTGTCCGGGTCGTACTTCCGTTTGGTTTCCACGAGGCGGTCGTAGTTGTCCCGGTAGTTGGCCTCGATCCGATCTTGGTCGTCTTCGGACATGAAGTTGATGTAGCCGCCCGCCTCCGAGTGTGGTGCGGTCGCCTGGTAGTAGTCGCGTACCCACTGGATGTTGGCCTCGTTTTGGGCAGGGTCGGGCCACATGCCGGCGATCACGGTGGCGAAGGTGGCGTCCCGGTAGGCAAAGGCGGTCTCATCCGGGCCGACGCGATGGCAGGCGCCGTTGATCGGATAGAGATGGACCGTCGAGTTCACCGCGGGCAGCCTCGGTGCGTGCTGCAAGTGACCCTCAATAGCAGCGTCCGTCAACTCCTTGTTGAAGTTGGCCTTCCAGTAGTGCTGCAGACCCGGTGGCACGAGGCCGTCGAACGCACTGTTGAGCGCCGGATAGGGCATGGGGCCGACGAGCTCGGCGACGATCGGAGCGACGTCTCGGAACGGCTGGACGGCCCGCTCTCCGTCATCGAGTGGACCGGCCCAGCAGGCCACGATCGCCACAAACGGTTCCCCATGGCGATTCTCGGGGATGAACGGCAGCGGCGGGGCGATCTGAAATGCCGGGAACCCGCCCAGCTGCTCGGGGGCATCAACGATGAACTCGCGGAAGAAGCGCAGCACATCGCCGGCACGATCCAGCTCGAAGAAGATTGGACCCCCGTAGATGTCCTTCACCGGGCTGAGGCGAAACTCAAAGGACGTAACCACTCCGAAGTTGCCACTGCCACCGCGAAGAGCCCAGAACAGGTCCTCGTTCTCCCGGTCGTTGGCGACAAGCAGCCGGCCGTCCGCCGTCACCACCTCGGCCGAGATCAGATTGTCACAGGACAGGCCTAACCCACGCGCCAGATACCCAATCCCACCGCCCAGCGTGAGCCCGCCGACACCTGTCGTCGAGATGATGCCGCCCGTCGTGGCAAGTCCGTGGGGGTACGTTGCGTCGTTGAAGTCGCCCCACGTTGCGCCACCCTCTGCGCGCGCTGTCTGAGTTTCCGGATTGACCGTCACGCTCCGCATCGACGACAGATCCACCACCACGCCGTCGTCGCACGTGCCGAAGCCGGGAACGCTATGACCTCCGCCGCGCACGGCCAAGTCCAGCTCGTTCTCCCGAGCGAAGTCGACCGCGGCGCCGACGTCGCCAGCGTTGGCGGGCCGAACGGCAACGCGAGGCCGCTTGTCGATCATGGCGTTGTGGACGCGGCGCGCCTCGTCATAGCTCGCATCGTCTGCGGTGATCACCGCACCGCGTACCTGTTCCCGAAGCCGCTCGATTGTGGGCTTGCCCATGACTTCTCCTGTCTTCCTCAGGTACTCCCTCACGCCCAGCGAATGAGTACTCGCCGAGTTGCGTCCACGTCATCCACCGGAGCCAGAGTGGCGATTTCGATGGCGATCTCACGTTACGCCGATGACGCTCAGGGCGCATCGGTGAACGGACGAAATCCTCCCGTGCTTCACAGAAGGCGACTGACATTTCGCTGCTTGCTGGCCGCGCCGCGTGGAGTTTAACTAAATAGCTTGCGGCGCCTGGGCGATCCACTGAGGATTCGCGAAGGTCGGCAGCCACAAGCGCAGCCGCCAGAACATGCAGGCTGGAGGACGTCCAGAAAGCCGGGCCAAAACTCGACGAGAGTCCAGCAGCCCGATTGCTGGAAGAGGCGATCCAGGTGCGGATCGTGCCGAGCCGATCGCAAAGGCGAACGCTCGAATCACCCAACGACAGGAGCCTCGACGGTGACATACATCGCGGCGTGGAAAGCTCGCCCCATACTGTCCAGAAGTCGGTCACGAGATGAGGTAGTCGATCGGCCGAACATCTTGTTTTCTCAGGTGGACAACCTGGGCCTCGGCGAGCTGACCTGTGACAGCGGTGGCCAATGTCGAGAAGCGACAACCCGGCGCATCGACGACTTCGCCGGGCACTGAGCGTTCTGACCAAGAATTCCCACCGAAGTTCCCCCTGGCGCTCCCGGCTGGCGACTGGCTCCCGTTTCACGCCCACCCACACGCGAATCTGGCGGTCTCGAACAGGTTTCGAATAGACGGCCCTTAGGTGTCGATCTGTGGAGCTAAGGGGACTCGAACCCCTGACCTTCTCGTTGCGAACGAGACGCGCTACCAGCTGCGCCATAGCCCCGCGGATCGGGGTGGGCCGATCAGCACCGAGACTTTACCACCGTCAGGCGGAGGCTATCTGGCGCGATTCGCCGCCTGGATCTGCTGAAGATGAGTCAGATGCGGAGTTCAGCGCATCAGCTGTGACCGGCCCATCATGGCGGGCCGAAGACGACATTTCTGCGCCTGACAGGTCGATCGTACGAACCGTTCGGGGCGCCAGTGGCTTGGAAACGTAGGTCGGCATAGTGATCGGAATGGAGTCCCAGAGGGTGCCAGGGCTTGTTGCCAAATCCGCGGCGTTTCCACTCCCGTGGTGCGCATCTTCGCCGCTGGCGGCGAAGTCCTTCCGGCTGAGGAAAATGGTCGATTCGGTACTGCCATGGCGAATCTCGCGATAACGAGCATCGAGCCCTCTCCGCATGAGCCGAACGCTGATCCGCGCCACGATAAGGAAGATCATCAGCAGTCCGCCCGGGATGGCGGTACTCCACCACGGGATGAGATGCGCCGCACACAAGCCAACCACGACACTCAGCGCCGCCATCAGCCCGAGCAGCACGCGGCGCCGCCGCGATGCGGCAAGCCGTTCTAGCCGGCGAAGATCATTGACCGCTGCCCGCCGGGTCTGCGGTGTGGACACGTCGAAGGATTCGATCTCTTCGAGGTCCTGATCAAGAAGCGGTGCAGTGCCGTAACGGACGATGCGCATCGAGTCAGAGAAGCGATCCGCCGGATCGGAGTCTTCCATCAGCTCCTCGTCGGAATCGCGACCGCGTACAAAATGCGGGACGAGATACGCCAGCCACGCAACCGCAATGGCAGCAAAAATTACGCCGCTCGTTCCCACACCCAGACGGTACGAGGCCAACCGGGTTCTGCAGGTGATCTTGAGCGGTGTGTCGCAAGAAACGAATGTTACGGATGTTGCGGACCTAGGCACGCGCCTCTCCAGCAATGAAGTTCAAAGGGATCATGCGCGCCGATGATCTTGTTTCGTTGATCACCGCTGGCGAAGGTTCTCCCATCGCTGCAAGAGGCCCTCCGGAACCTCCTCGGCGTTCAGTGCAAAGACCAGGTGATCGCGCCAGTCGCCATCGATGTGCAGATAGCGTGGACGAAGCCCCTCCGGCCGGAAGCCCAGCTTGGCCACCACGCGAAGGCTTTTGGCGTTTTCGGGTCTGATCGCGATCTCGATCCGGTGCAATGACATCACCTTGAAGCAGTAGTCCACGGCTAGCGCCACAGCCGTCGGGATGATGCCGCGTCCTGCGAATCGCTGGTCGATCCAATAACCAATCTGGCCCCAGGATGCGGAGCCGCCAACGATTCCGCTGACGGTCAGCTGGCCCGCCAGGCGCGGTTTCGAGCGGTTCGACTCCTCGTCGTAGTAGACCAGCCAGGGCAGCATCCGCCCCTCTCGGGCCTGACGACTTACCGAACGGACCAGCCCTGCGTACGTCGATGGCCCGATCTGTGAGCCCGGAGGAAGGGTTGCCTCCCAGGGTCGCAACCAACTGGCATTCTCGCGCCGTACGCGCTCCCAGGCTGCCCGATCCCGATGGCGCAACGGCGCGAGGATGACGGGGCCGTGTTGCAGAGTGACCGGCCAGTGGTGACGGCCGCCGCCCAGCCCGGTCATTCCCTGCGACGGCTGCTCCCGGCTGGCCATCTCAGTGGTCTCCACCTCGCAGCTGGCTGACCGCGTGTCTCAGCACCGGCGCGAGCACCGCCATCCCATCCCGCGCACCACCGCTCGACCCAGGCAGATTCACGATCAAGGTACGATCCGCGACGCCGGCGACACCCCGGCTCAGCACCGCTGTCGGCACACCATGATCAGCGCCATACCGGGCGATTGCCGCTGCGAGCTGTGGCACCTCCCGCTGGACAACGCTTCTGGTCTGCTCTGGCGTGTGGTCACCAGGAGTCAGCCCCGTACCCCCGGTGGTGATCACCACCGCATGGCCGGCCGCAACAGCGTCGCGCAGCGTAGCGCCGACCGCTTCTCCGTCGGGCACCACAACTGGACCGGCAACCGCGAACCCAAGATCATCAAGAACCGACGCTATGATCGGCCCCGATTTGTCAGGGTAGACGCCGGCAGCCGCACGGGTCGAGATAGTGATCACCAGCGCAGTCTCGATCATGAATCTTCCTCGCGAGACCAATCGCCGCGACGCCCCCCTGACTTGGTGAGCACGCGTACGTCGCTGATCACCGCGGCACGATCGATGGCTTTGATCATGTCGATCACTGCGAGCCCGGCAACAGCGACCGCAGTCAGTGCCTCCATCTCCACGCCAGTCCGATCCGTTGTCCTCACCGTTGCAGTGATCTCGACGCCCTCGTCGATCACTTCCGCTGCGACATCGACGCCACTGATGAAAAGAGGGTGACACAGTGGGATGAGATCAGAGGTTTTCTTTGCCGCTTGAATGCCCGCGATCCTGGCCACGGCCAGCGCATCGCCTTTGGGCACCGTCCCGTCTCGAAGCGCTGCAACACACTCAGTGCTGAGTAACACCCGCCCCGCAGCTGTTGCCGAGCGAGCAGTCACGGCCTTGCCGGAAACGTCAACCATCCTGGCGTCACCTGTGGCGCCGAGATGCGGAAAACGACTCTCGCTCACCGCTACCCCTGAGTCATCCCGGTGATTCTTCAAGCAGCCACGCGTCGACGTCGAGCCCAGCAGCCACGAATTCGACGTCTTCAGGCAAGATCAACAGGGCATTGCAGCGGGCAAGGTCGGCCAGCAGATGCGAGCCGTGTCCCCCGGCGAGTTCCACCAGCCGGCTTCCCGAACGATCCATGGTAACGATCCCGCGCGCTAGCTGCAGGCGACCTGAAATCGACTTGATGTCATGCGCCGCTTGGCACTTCACGACGGTCCGCACGTAGGGGCGCGCCCCCATCAGCTTCCGGATCACCGGACGCACGAACGCTTCAAAGGAAACGAAAGCACTCACCGGGTTGCCAGGGAGCATGATCATTGGGACTCGGTCATAGCCGATCAATCCGAAGCCCTGCGGTTTGCCAGGCTGCATGGCGACCTGGGCAAAGTCACACGGCCCCAT
Source organism: uncultured Actinomycetota bacterium (assembly GCA_963730505.1). Classification (GTDB taxonomy): domain Bacteria; phylum Actinomycetota; class Actinomycetes; order Propionibacteriales; family Propionibacteriaceae; genus Microlunatus. The sequence continues at coordinate 206,768 of CAVSSB010000028.1, read as the reverse complement.
CTCAGGCATCACCGCCTTCACAATGTCGAAGTCGCCCTGACTCACTCCGCCTGTGGTCAAGATCAAGTCGGCACGTAGCAGTTGATCAGCAATCAACCGCTTGAGCGCGTCCGGATCATCACTGACTTGTCCAGCTCGGAAAACCTGGGCACCGGTGGCTTTGACGGCAGCGGCCAGCAGGTAGGAGTTCGAATCGAAGATCTGCTGCTCATTGCTGAGCATGAGGCCTGGCTCCACGAGCTCAGATCCTGTAGAAATCGCCACCACACGCGGCCGCGGTCGGACCATCACCTTGTCCAGACCGATGCCCGCCAGCACCCCAATATCGCGCGGGCCGAGATGATCGCCCATCCGGAACAGTTGAGTCCCGGCCTTGATGTCCTCGCCAATCCGGCGGATGTGCAGCCCTACCACGCTGGGCGCGAAGACCTTGACGTCGGTCTCACCACGATCGGTGTTCTCATACGGAACGATGGTGTCCGCATCGAGTGGCACCGGCGCTCCGGTCATGATCTTCATCGCGGTCCCCGGCGACAGCCGATGGGTTGCGGCTTTGCCGGCAGCGATCTCACCGACAACGGGCAGGCTGAGCGGTGCGTCTTGGCTGGCTTCCGCTACGTCCTCGGCACGCACCGCGTAGCCGTCCATAGCGGAATTGTCGAATCGCGGCAGGTCGATCGTCGAGGCAATGTCTTCGCAGATGTTCAGGCCAACCGCGTCGAGAATCTGCTGGCGGAAGGGCCGGAGTGGGTTCACGCAGCTGAGCAGATACTGACGGTGAGCCTGCATCGATCGCAACTGGCCACGATCCGGCTCTGGCGGCTCGGGAAGTGGCTCAAACTGTGTCCCGCCATGCTGTGATTCGTGAACTCTCTTGCGGGTGAACAAGGGCATGCCCCACACAGTAGTGCTGCCTCGATGCGATGGCTCGGACGTCGCGCTGGGTCAGCCCCCGCAAAAGCACGTCAAAAGATGATCATGCCGCAAGACACGCTGGCGCGAGGGCAGCCGTTTAAGACCTCAGCGCGACTAGGCTGGGGTCCGTGCAAACCCAGCCGGATCAGGCGGTCGACCTCGCGGCGATGGCGGCGATCGATGCCGCAGCGATCGCTGGGGCAAAGCAAACCCTTCGGAAGGCCATCCTGTTCCGTCGCGACGCGCGTACCAACGAGCAGCGAGACCATGACGACGAGTCACGGATGGCGATGATCGAGTCCTCCTTGGAGGACCGGATTCCGGACACCGTCGCAGCGTATCTTTCCAGCGGCTCGGAGCCGGGCACACTTCAGCTGGTCGCTTGGCTGGCGGCCAACAGCGTCCGCGTGCTGCTACCGGTGCTCTCCCACCCGATTGGCGGCCGTCTTAACAAACCGGCCTGGGCGCCGTACGAGGGGCCCGATGCACTGCGTATTGGGGCGTACTCAATCTTGGAACCGACAGGTGAGCCGGTGCCGAGCGAACAGCTGCCCGAGGCAGAGCTGATCATCTGCCCGGGACTGGCGGCAAATCTTCACGGCGACCGTCTGGGACGAGGCGCTGGTTGGTACGACCGGGCTCTGCGCCACGCCTCCCAAAGCGCGCCGATTTGGGTGCTGCTCAACGACGATGAGGTGCTGAAAACGATCCCCGTGCATGCCTGGGACCGTCGTGTCGACGTCATCGTGACATCGACACGCATGATCACCTGCGAGCCCTCTGTCCTCTGCAATTTGTGACTTGCGAGATCGTCATCAGCGGACCGAGAAACCCCGCTCGCCGCTTGGCTCCTCCTCGATAACCTCCAGCTTGGCCACCTCTGCATGAGCTGGGCCCCTGCGTGCCCAGTCGACCATCGCCTGCACGTCGGAAGGCTCGCCCTCGAAGACAGCCTCAACCGCGCCGTCTTCACGGTTGGTCACCCAACCGGACACCCCACGCGTCCACGCCTGACGTCGGCAGGTGTCGCGGAAGAACACACCCTGTACACGTCCATGGGCCACCACTCGGCGACGGATCACCGCACCAGTTTGGATCATGCGCCTCCGGGCCCTACGGAAAGTGGTCACCAACGACAGAAAGATGGGCGATCTCAGTGCTCTCTCTGACCACTTTCGCCAAAGGGTTGACACAGGTGTCTCCTCAGCCGCTGGGCAACAGCTCCTGGCGAGAGCTGGAACGGGCCTCGACCGCTCCTCGGGACGAGACAAACGGCCAGAGTCGTTGATTGGCCCACAGTTCGGTTTGATCATCGTAATGACGATGGAATGCGTGGCCGGATACGCCGCTCTGGTTCACCCAGCGCGATGCGTCGAGGTCACCAAGATCGATAAGCATGCGCATCGCCGGACCGGACGTTACGCCATACCCCTTCTGGTCGTCGTACGCCATGGCATTGACCACTGCTGGGCCACCGTCAATCGGATATCCACCGCGGTTGAACAGACGCTCGATGGGCTTGATCCCGCTCTTGCCGAGCGTCGGATTCTGCAGCTCCACCCTATGCACCTTGCCCCACTGCCACTGGTCGGTGTCCCGGGCCATCAGTGACGTGATCTCCTTGCGGGCATTGGTCATGGCGGCAAGCAAGATCTCGTCCCGAGTTTCGATCTTGTCGGGGGTCCTCACGTCATCCCACCACGGATTCTCGGCCTCGTTGATCAAGATCGTCAACACCGCGTACCAGCGATCGCCGCCTGTCGGCCACAGGTCTTCCTCTGGCAGCTCGTCACGGAAGGTGAGCTTGAAAATGTTGTGGCAGACGACATTGAAGTACGCCGCGGCCGCTGAGTCCTTGGTCGCCGAGTAGTCCCAGCCAACTAGTGTCCGTTGCCCCTCGACCACCCACGGATCGGGAACCTTGATCTTGAGCAGGACCGGTGCCAGCTCGGCGGCAAATCGGATTGTGTCGTCGTAGAAGATCGTTTCGGCACTGTCCAAGGTCAGCGGCGGCGCATCACGCAACCGGTCGATGATCTCCTGGCTACGCCACCCGTACGAGAAAGTGGAGCCCAGTGGATATGGGTATTGCGCTCCGATCACCTGCTGATTGGCGGCAACCAGAAAGCCGCTGGGCGGGTTGTACACGTAGGGCAGCTTGGCGAACGGGATGGTGCCGCGCCAGTCATGGTCGGTGTCCCAACCCGGTGAGGGCTGCGTGCCGTTCCCCGTGCGGCGATGGGGAACCGTGCCGGACAACTGGTAACCAATGTTGCCATCGGTATCGGCATAGATGAGGTTTTGTGAGGGTGCGCTGAGCAGCGCAGCCGCCTCGCGAAACTCACCGAAGTTCTGCGCGCGGTCAATAGCCATCAGCGCATCCATGCTGCGGCCGGGCTGAAGCGCGGTCCAGCTCAGCGAGACCGCGTAATGAGCCGGGTTCGGGTCAGATCTGCTCGCGGAGACCTGCTGCAATCGTTGGTCAATGTCGGAGAGCAGCGGTCCATGCCGGGAGGAGCGAATGCGAATGGTTCTCGGCTGGTCCTCCCCCCGCACGTGGATCTCCTCAGTGATCACCTGAAGCGGCACGTACCTGTCGCCCTGGCGGACCGTGTCGCCGCGCACATCCTCCAGGTACAGGTCCTGGGAATCGACGTAGCTGGTGGTCAGGCCCCATGCGATCTTGTTGTTCTTGCCGATGACGACGCCAGGCATGGCTGCCATGCTGAATCCAGAGACGTCGAAGGGGCAGGCTTCGGAGACCGTACGGCAATGCAGGCCGACTTGGGCAAACGCGGACGGAATGGATGTCGCCAAGTGCGGGTCGTTGGACAAGATCGCCTCGCCGCTTTCGGTCAGGGACCCGGCTACCGCCCAGGAGTTGGAACCAATCCCGGATTCAACGGAGCTCGAGCCGAGAACGTGCGGAATCACCTCGTTGATCTTGGCGGCGCTCTCCAGAGCCTTCCTGGCCCGGCGTAGTTGATCATTGCTCAGTCCGCCAGCAAGAGGTCGGGCCGATGACCGGCGGGCCGTGGGGTCGAAGGCCTGACCCACAACGTCTCCCCGCCTGACAATCGGTGCGAAGTCATCCTCCAGCGGGTATGTCGGAAAGAGATTTTCGGCACGACCGGCACCTATTTTGCCGGTGATGATCGCGCGATCGGCCTCCTGAGCAAGGTTCGAACTCAGATCCCACGCCATGACCTTGAGCCAGGCCACCGAATCGACGGCCGTCCACGCCGCCGGGCTATAGCGCAGGCCTTGCAGCCTCAGCAGCGAATATTCCAGGGAGAGGTCGGTAGCTGATCGGCCTGCGAGGTAGGCGTTGACGCCAGCCGCGTACGCATCGAGATAGCGCCGAGTCGACGGAGCAAGCAGTGACAGCTCCTGCTCGGCTACCCGCCGCCAGCCCAGCGTGCGGATGTAGGCATCAGTTTCCAGCTGGGATATGCCAAAGAGCTCAGAGAGTCGCCCGGCGGCGAGGTGGCGGCGGAAATCCATCTCGAAAAAGCGGTCCTGCGCGTGCACATACCCCTGCGCCTCGAACAGGTCTTCGGGGTTGTCGGCGTAGATGTGCGGCACTCCGTACGAGTCCCGCAGCACCTCAACCTGGCCTTTGAGCCCGGACACCATCAGGCGGCCGGAGGTGTCGGGGAATGAGGTCCGTACGGTGGCAATTGCCAGGCTGGCTAGGCCACCTAGTGCGAGGACCAGCACTACCGCAGTGAAGATCGGCCAGCGACTGATGCGACGCACCGTCAAACTCTAGTGTCCGAACCTGAGGGACTACCGGCACAACGCTCACCGGGTGAGGCCATCGCGCCAACCGACCGGCACCCTCGCTGGGAGTAACCAGCTCGCCAATCTGCACGCCTACCAAGTCCTGAGCAGCAACGGTTAGCAGTCGGTATGCTTGAGTGCTAGCTGCAGCCGCCGCCGTGACCGGCAGAGCCGCCGCTCGAGGAGAAAGAGACCGATGCCCACCTATCAGTACCGCTGCACCGAGTGTGGCGAGGACCTTGAGGCCGTGCAGAAGTTCAGCGATCCAGCTCTCACGACCTGTCCCACGTGCGACGGTCAGCTGCGTAAGGTCTTCAATGCGGTCGGCGTTGTCTTCAAGGGCTCTGGCTTTTACCGCACCGATAGCCGCAACGGGTCCAGGAGCGGTGTAGATGGTGACTCGGGCCCAGGCAAGTCAGGCGCAGAAAAATCTGGCTCAGACAAGAAGGCCGAGACGAAGTCGGCCGACAAGGAGCCAGCCGCGGCGGGCTCGGCGTCCAGCGGCTCAAGCAGTGGCAAGCAGCCGGCCTCCAGCGGAGCATCATCCACAGGGTCGAAACCCGCGGAAAGTTAGCCTTGTGGACGACACGCACGATCTGGTTGCGCGTCCTTAGCGTTCAGGCGTGACCACCCAAACACCAGAAGCCTCCTCACCGCCACGCTCATGCCATCGGTAGCGCCCACTCGGCGTCGGCCACTGCAGGCACTTGCCCGGGCCGCATCCTGGCATCGAAGAAAGCTGGCAGTGCTGGCCACCGTTGCGGCAGTGCTGACTGGAGTCTCCGCCGCCGCTCCGGAGGGCCCGGCCATGATCAGCGTCGTCAAAGCAAGGTCCCAACTGCCCTCTGGGACGGTCGTCTCCACCTCAGATCTGGTGCTCGACCGGGTTGCCGCTTCCGATGTACCTGAAGGGGTGCTCACCGACCCGGTCGCTCTGGTCGGCAAGACGCTGGCAGCGGCAGTGGCCGAAAACCAGATGATGACGCCGCTGGCCGCCACCGATGCGCGTACCAGCGTTCCGCGAGGTCACGTGATCGCGCCACTGAGGCTGACCGACACGACACTGGCGGCCCTACTAAGGCCTGGCGACCTGGTCGACGTGATCGCCGCCGACGCGCAGGCCGGGCAGGCGACCGTCGTCGCGACTGGTGCGCGCGTCGTCACCGTCCCGCAAGCGCCGGAAGACCGCGCCGGCTCTGGTCCAGAAGGTGCGCTGGTGCTCATCGATGTGGATGCCCATACGGCGTCAGTCGTGGCGCACGCCGCCGCGTCTGCGACGCTCAGCATCATCTGGCGGTGAACGGCCGACCTGCTGCGCGCTCGTCAGTTATGACCCAGCGCCGGCGCCGCTCGGAAGTACGTCGGTGAGAGTCGCACCCGCCGCAATGATCTGTGGTGCTCCGCGATCTTCGAGAGTCACATCACCGATCACGCGAATCCCGGCCTCGAAGGTCCAATCACCCTTGATGCCGAGGGAGCGCGCTTCCTTGAGCGAGGGCACGCCAGCCGGGAATCGTTGATCAAAGTCACCGATGATCTTGTAGTAGTTGTTGTCAAGATCGACGACGGGCGTCGGATCGGCCACCGTGGTCAGGCGCCCGTCGGGTTGCAAGTCATAGGCATCGGAGCGCAACACCAGCAGATCACTGGTGGTCTTGACCGGGAGGAAGCGATCGCGACCAACGCCGATGGCCGTCGCGCCCTCGAACACTTCGATGGCGGCACCCATAGCGGTCTCGATCTGGATGACCTTGGGCGAGGACGAGTCAGCCGGGTCGACAGTCTTCTCGTTCTTGATCAACGGCAGTCCGAGCACTGACCTCCGTTCGCGCAGGGTTCTGGCAAGTGCCTCGAGATCGAACCACAGATTGTTGGTATGGAAGAACGGATGCCGGAACTCATCGGTGAAGTAGCCCATCTCCTCCTTCGGTGTCTGCGCAGTGTCGCGCAAGATCAGCCGCCGGTCGGACTTGCGGATCGCTAGATGTCCACCCTTCCGATCGGCCGCGGTGCGGCGACAGATTTCCGCGGCGTACGGTGCACCAGTGGTCGCGAACCAGCCGGCGATTGTGGCGTTCGGCGCGGCGCCGAGGTTGTCAGAGTTCGACACCGAGGCATAGCGGTATCCCAGTGACAAAAGGCGATCCAGCATCCCCGATGTGGTGAGTGCGGTGTAGAGATCACCGTGCCCGGGCGGACACCATTCCAGACTCGGGTCATCCGGCCATGTGATCGGTGTCAGGTCATCAGCTCTGAGCTTGGGCTCCTGATTCTGCACGAACCCCAGATCAAGTCCAGCGACGGCAAGATCACCGTGCGAAGCCAATGCAGCGAGGGTGTCGTCGTGAGTACGGAAGCTGTTCATGAAGAGCAGCGGCAGCTGAACCCCGTACGCCGCCCGCGCATGGCGTACTTGATCAACAATGATGTCGAGGAAGCTCATACCCTTCCGTACCGGGAGCAGGGACTTGGCCTTGTCCATCCCCATCGACGTACCAAGACCCCCATTGAGCTTGATGATCACGGTCTTCTCGAGAGCTTCGGCAGCATCCTGCTCGTTGACGGCGGCATCGCTGAGCATGCTCGGATCGAGAAGAGGCTCAATGGTGTCCTCGGGAATGAACCCGCTGACACCCTCCTCCAGCTGGCGGTAATAGTGAGTGAAGACATCGATGGCCTGCTGAGGGATACCAGCAGCCGCCATCTTGTCCTGGGCAAGTTTCAGACCCGTCTCGCTCATGCCCAGATCGTAGTGACGTGTCACTAGGGAGAGTGCGACCCGTGCCGGATGCGGTGTTCGAATCTGCGACTACTTCTTCCTCGGTGGTGACGGCGGAGCAGGGGCCAGTGACGCCAACAGCATCAGCGTCGCTTTGGTGATCTCGTTCTGCGCTGCGGATCGATCGATCGTCGCTGTGCCGTCGCCCGGCTGGTCCCCGTAGTCTCCGAATGAACTATGGACTGCCCCATTGATCACGACGTATGACGTCTCTGGCGGGAGTTTCCCTTTGGAGGCCTCAATGTCGTCCGGTGTGGTCAATCCGTCCGCGGTTCCGGAGATGGAGACCGCCTTCAGATCGGTCCGAACCACATTGTCTGCCGGGTAGGAGGCAAAGAGCACCAAACCTTTGACCCGTTCATCTTGGTCAGCAAGTGTGGCGGCGGTGACGCCACCTAGCGAGTGACCCCCGATTACCCAAGTGGTGATCTCAGGATGAACGTCGAGCACCTTCTTGCCGTGATCGGCATCGAACAGTGGAAAGCCGAACGGCTCTTTCAGGACCACGACCAGGTAGCCAGCTTCGGCCACGGGGCGGAGCACATGGGCATACGCGCGGGAGTCGACACGAGCGCCGGGCGTGAACATCAGGCCAGTCGTCGGCTTGATGTTCTCACCTGATGGGTCTTCTCGTACGGGGATCAGCTCATACCAGCCGGGCCGGTCGGCGATCCGCACGTCGTTCTCAGACCGAAGGGCCGCGGTAGCCGTCGGTGTCGCCACAAGGGGCCGTGCGTAGGCAAGGAACGCGACTAACAGAATGGCAAGGACTAACAACGGAACCGCAAGAACGATCCGCCAATGCGCGCGGCGCAATACCTGCCTGGACGTTCGGTGCGCCGGATGCTCCGGGTCGCCCTCGCGATCCAGCCTGCCGCCAATCGCAAGGGATCCAATCGACCAAGTAATCGCGATGAGCCCCAGCACACCGCAGCCGATGCCCGCGATCAACATCGCTGGATGGCCATTCAAGATGGCTGGCCAACGCGTCCATCCAAGCCATACCGGCACCGCCACCATGGTGATCCCGAGCACCAACCAGATGAGAGCCAGCACGGTTCGGCTGAGCGCTCCTGGCTGCCACATAGCCAGAGTGTAGGAGCCGGTTTCCAGCTAACTCTGAACTTGACGACGGCCTACGCACGACTAGCTGACGATGTCGGCAACCGTTGCGTCGTAGGCACGGACAAGATCGTCGATCTCCACGAATGCGCTGTAGCCGTGTCCACCAGCGCCGAGTGCGGCACGGTGGCCGATCAGCTGCTGGTCGATGATCACCGGCCAGCTCGGGTCGCTGCCGATCGGGGTGATTGTGCCGCGCTCATACCCAGTCGCCTCCAGAGCCTCAGCTGCATCGGGAAGTTTCATCTTGCTGACACCCAGAAGCAGCCTCAGCTTGGGCCAGGCAATCTGCGTACCACCAGGGATGACAGCAAATAGGTAATTCCCGCTCGAGCGGCGAACCACGATCGTCTTGGCTATGTCCGACGGCGCGATACCCAGCAGCCCGGCTGCCTCCTCGAGACTGCGGGCAACTGGCCGGCGGCGCAACTCAACCGCCAGTCCGCGCTGATCAGCATCAGCCAGCATGCGTCGTACGCCCGCTGCCAGCTCATCGCTCACGATCATCCACTCTGTCGCATGCAGCCCATGGGCTGCATGCCGCGTCCGCGACGTCGTGCCGACTGGCACAGGCATCGCCGGGTCTCGAGTTCTGTGCAAGCCGCGTTGGTCCCCCTGTTGGCGGCTAAGTTTGCTGGCATTCGGGGGTGATTGGGTTATGGCGAGTGACGCGGTGCTGCGCGGGGTGCGCGTATTGACCCTCCCGTCGGTGCTGTTCGCCAGTGGCCTCGCGGGCCACGCGACGGCCGGTGGTGTTATGCCCACCCCCTCGCTGCTCGTTCCGTTGTTCGTGCTCACGGTGTTTGCGGTCGCCTCATTTGCGGACACCCCTATCAGCCCGGCATGGTCGATGGCGTTGCTGGTCGGCGGGCAGGGGGTGCTGCACGCGGCGCTCCAGCTGCTCAGCGGGGCGGCCGTTACGGCCACGACAACGATGCCTGGCGCGGGCACCGGCGTGCTGGCGTCGTCACCGACCAGCTCTCATCTGATGACACATCACTCGGACGCCGCGATATCGCATAGTTCTGGGATGTCGCTGATGAGTGGCGGGCACCTGGTCATGGTGCTCGCCCATCTGGCCGCCGCGGTCGCAGTCGGGCTGTGGCTGGTGGCTGGAGAGCGGGCTTTGTGGATATTGCTGGCCCTCAGTGCGCGACGGGTCGTCGACGCGTGGAGGACGGTCGCGGCCGTGGCCCGCGGCGTCGGCGCCGTTGTCGTCAGCTGTCCACTGCTTCAGATTGGCTGGGGCCTGCGGTGGGTGGTTCGTAGGTCGGTGTGGGTCACTGGTGTCGTACCGCGGCGTGGTCCCCCCGGCAGTGCATCGTCTGAACTTCCCGCGTACGCCGCCGTCTTGACGGTCTGACGGCGGACACACCTGGCTTGCGAGCAAGCCATCTGCGGACCGTCGTCGAATCATCACCAGACATTCGGCAGCACTTCTGCGGCCACGGCCTGTATTGCTGCCACTCTTCAAAGAATCGAGACATCCTCATGTTTCAAAACAGTTCTTTACGGCGTCGCATCCTAGCCCGGGTAGGCGTCGGCATCGGCGCCACTGCCGCGGCACTCTTAGCGCTGCCGGGCATCGCCCAAGCACACGTCACTGTCCAGCCTGGATCCGCCGAAGGCGGCGGGTTCTCGGTGGTCTCGTTCCGGGTGCCGAACGAGCGCGACGATGCCAGCACCACTCAGCTGCGGGTCACCCTGCCCCAGGACCAGCCGATCGGGTCGGTCCAGACGACACCGGTGCCCGGGTGGAGAATCACCACCGCGACCCGTCAACTCGACAAGCCCATCGAAATGTTCGGCGAGCAGCTGGACACAGTGGTCTCAGAGGTCACCTGGACCGCCACTGATGGCGGCATCCGTCCGGGTCAGTTCCAGGACTTCGACCTGAGCCTCGGCCAGCTTCCCGAGTCCGGCAAGCTGGTGTTCAACACTCTCCAGACCTATTCCAGCGGCGAGAAGGTGAACTGGAATCAGGTCTCGGCTGACCCTTCGGTCGAGCCGGAGCACCCGGCCCCCATCCTCACCATTGCGCCGGCCGCGCCTGACGAGGGCGCTGCGCCGACCGACACGGGTAGCCAGGACGAGCAGGTCGCGTCCCAGAGCGACACTGTGTGGGATTCAACCTTGCCGCTCGTCGTTTCGGGCGCCGCACTGGTGCTTTCTCTGGTCGCCCTAGTGCTCGCACGGCGTCGGAACCGGCGACCCGCCCCTGCGGCGGAGGCAGCGTCCGTGCCCACCCGTGAGGACGTCAACGTCTGACGTCCCGGATGCCGGGAATGCACGGTCGTTCCCGGCATCCATTTCCTTGAGCTCAGGAGCACCGTGATGGCACTGCTGATCACCGCAGCGCGCCGCGTGGCTCTCGCCGCGACGCTTGCCGTCTTGTTGTCGCTGCTGTTCGCCTCCCCGGCTGCGGCGCACGCTGAGCTGGTCAACACCACACCGGCGAACGGAACGCAACTGACCAGGCCGCCGACCGAGGTCCAGATGACGTTCACCGAGTCGGTCAACCTTCTGCAGGACGGCATCCGGCTGGTCGACGGCGCGGGTGGTGTCGTGCCTACTCCCGACCCGACCGTGGAGGGCGGTACCGTCATCTGGCCGATGCCGGCCGGCCTGCCTGACGGAGCCTACGTGGTCACTTTTCGAGTGGTGTCCGCTGACGGACACCCGATCAGCGGGGCGTTTTCCTTCGGGGTCGGTACCGCCGCAACTGGAGTACCTAACTCGGCCACCGCCGGAGAGACTGCTGGGACCGTCAGCGATGCGGCGACGACCGCGCCGTGGCCGGTGGTTACCAGCCGTCTGGCCGGCTATGTCGGGTTCGCGCTGTTCGCTGGCGTGGCTGCGTTCGTGCTGTTGTGCGCACCGGACACCAGCAAAAACCCCACCTTGCAGCTCCTGGCCCGCATCGGGCTGATCGGCGGCGCGCTGGCGACGGTCGCCGGGCTCCTCGTTCAGGGCCCGTACACGGCCGGCGTCTCGATGAGCCATGTCGCGGACCTGGAGCTCCTCGAGGGCACCTTGGCGACCCCGTTCGGCACTGCGATGATGTGGCGGCTCGCACTCTACGGCGTCATCGGTCTGCTCGCCTGGCGGCTATCCGGGATGACCACCGGGCTCGCGAGCTGGCTCGTGCCCGTCGGTGTTGCCAGCACAGCGGTGACTATTGCTGCAGCCGGCCACGGCGGCTCTACTGGCCCGCTAGGCCTTGGCGTCCACGCGCTCCATGCGCTCGCGGCCGGACTATGGGTCGGTGGTCTGGTCGTCCTCGTCGCTCTCCGCCGATCCGTCGAACCGCGCGCGCTGCACCGATTCTCGACGCTCGCTATGGCCTCAGTGCTCACCCTGATCATTACCGGCATCCTCAACTCGCTGCGCCACTTGACCGGCCCCGAACAGCTGTTGTCCGACTACGGGCTCACCCTGGTGCTCAAGATCCTCCTGGTTGCAGGCACCCTCACCGCGGCCGTGGTCTCACGATGGCGTTTGCGTCAGAAACGGATTCCGCTAGGGTCCGTACGCGTAGAAGCAGCCCTGACGGTGGCCGTTCTCGCCGTCACCGCACTGCTCAGTACGACCGCACCCCCGCCCCAAGTAGTCGCGACCGCGACCCACAGCGGTCATCATGGCGCACCCGTCGCCAACCCAGTCCAGATGTCCCTCGGCGAACAAGGTCAGGCCGCGCTTACGGTCTCGCCCGCCACGACCACCGGTAGTCACGTGCACCTAGTCCTCACCGACAGCAACGGCCGGCCGCTACCCGCCAGCCAAGTCACCATGAAGGTCGCCAATCCTGGCCGCGACATCGCACCTATACCCGTACCGATGAGCGTGCGCGACGGCGCTTGGGTCGCGGACTACCGCTTCCCCTTCCCCGGTACCTGGAAAGCCATCCTCACCGTCGAGGGTGTCGGCCCATCGGCGGTGGTCACCTCGGCCGATATCAGCATCCGCGACTGACCCATCGAAAGACACCACGTCGCTCACGCAGTACCAAACGCAGAGAGACAATGGACAGCTACATTGCTCCGGCAGGCTCGAACGTGATTTGCAGTCCCTCGAGGAGGGTGCTTGCCGCAAGAACCCCCGAGGTGTTGAGAATGCTCACATCTACCCGAGCCGTTTACGGCCAGAACCGACGCATATATAGGGGTGGCGAATGATTGATATTGACAGGAGTGTGGCGATATCCTCCCCGCCCGACGGCTACGTGATGGGTTTAGAGGAGATCGACCAGACGCAGGTTGCGGTCGTTGGGGGCAAGGGCGCGCAACTGGGGGAGCTTTCGCGGATTGAGGGCATCCGCGTGCCGGCTGGCTTCTGCGTGACGACGGACGCCTTCCGGCGGGTCATGGCGGACGCGCCGTCGATCGACGATCGGCTCGATCGGCTGTCGCGCCTGACCCCGGATGACCGGGAGGCGGTCCGGAGGCTCAGCGCGGAGATCCGTCGGACCCTGGAAGGTATCGCCATCCCAGACGATCTGGCGGCGGCGATCACCCGCGCGCTCGCCCGGCTCGGCGAGCAAGCCGCCTACGCCGTCCGCTCCAGCGCGACGGCGGAGGACTTGCCGACGGCCTCCTTCGCAGGCCAGCAGGACACATACCTGAACATCGTGGGGCCGGCGGCGATCCTCCAGCACATCAGCCGGTGCTGGGCATCGCTGTTCACCGAGCGGGCCGTAACCTACCGCCTGCGGAACGGCTTCGATCACCGGAAGGTCCACATGGCCGTGGTCGTGCAGCAGATGGTCTTCCCGGCGGCTGCCGGCATCCTGTTCACGGCCGACCCCGTCACGGGCAACCGGAAGGTTGCCGTCGTGGAGGCCAGCTTCGGCCTCGGCGAGGCCCTGGTCTCAGGCCTGGTGAACGCAGACGCCTACCAGGTGCGCGACGGCGAGGTCGTCGCCAAGGCGGTCGCCACCAAGCAGCTTGCTATCCACGCCCTGCCGGCTGGCGGAACGCTGGAACAGACGATCGACCCGGCGCGGCAGGAGCAACCAGCGCTGACGGATACGCAGGTCGTGCAACTGGCGCACCTCGGCCGGCGGATCGAAGCGCACTTTGGTCTTCCGCAGGACATCGAATGGTGCCTGGTCGACGACGGCTTCCAGATCGTCCAGAGCAGGCCAATCACCACGCTTTTCCCCATCCCGGCGGTCAGCGACCGGGAGAACCACGTCTACGTCTCCGTCGGTCATCAGCAGATGATGACCGACCCCATGAAGCCCCTCGGGCTCTCTTTCTGGCAGATGACGACCCCCGCGCCCATGGCCGAGGCCGGCGGCCGCCTGTTCGTCGACGTCACCCAAAGGCTGGCCTCGCCGGCGAGCCGCGCCGGCATCCTGGAGGCCCTCGGGAGATCCGATCCGCTGACCGGGGACGCGCTGCAGACCATCCTCGAGCGCGACGACTTCATCCGGCCTCTCCCTGGCGAGGGTCCCCCCGGGCCACTGTTTGGCGGCACGCCAGCTCCGATCGAGACCGATCCGGCCATCGTTACCGAGCTGATCGGGCGCAGCCAAGCATCCATCGCCGCCTCGGAACGCGACATCCGGACGAAGTCCGGAGAAGCGCTGCTTGACTTCATCCGGGCGGACATCCAGGAGCTGAGGCGGATCTTGTTCGATCCGCGGAGCCACCAGGTGTTTATGTCGGCGATGGAGGCCGCTTGGTGGCTCAACGACCAGCTGGAGGCGTGGCTGGGCGAGAAGAATGCGGCGGACACGCTCACGCAGTCCGTGCCCCACAACGTCACGTCGGAGATGGGGCTGGCGCTGCTGGACGTCGCTGACGTGATCCGCCCGCATCCGGAGGTGGTGGCGTTTCTGCAGCATGTCGAGGATGAGGGTTTCCTGGACGAACTGCCCAGGCTCGCGGGCGGGGGGGCGGCGCGAGACGCCATCGAGGCGTGGCTCGACAAGTACGGCATGCGCTGCGTCGGCGAGATCGATATCACGCGGCCGCGTTGGAGTGAACGGCCCTCCACGCTCGTGCCCCTGGTCCTCGGCAACATCAAGAACTTCGAGCCGGGAGCCGGCAAACGGCGCTTCGAGCAAGGGCAGCAGGAAGCCTGGAAGAAGGAGCAGGAGCTGCTGGAGCGCTTGCGGGCCCTGCCGGACGGGGAGCGCAAGGCCGACGAGACGAAGCGGATGATCGACCGGGTCCGGACCTTCATCGGGTACCGGGAGTATCCGAAGTACGGCATGGTCAGCCGCTACTTCGTCTACAAGCAGGCCTTGTTGGAAGAAGCCGAGCGCCTCGTGCAGGCCCACGTACTTCGTGAGACGGAAGACATCTTCTACCTCACGTTCACCGAGCTCCACGACATCGCGCGCACGAACCAGGTGGATGACCAGCTCCTCCGCCAGCGCAAGGACGCATTTAGGTCGTATCAAGCGCTCACACCGCCCCGGGTGCTCACCTCGGATGGCGAGGTCATCGCCGGGGCGTACCGACGCGACGACGTGCCGGCCGGCGCGCTGGTCGGACTACCGGTTTCAGCCGGCACCGTCGAGGGGCGCGCCCGCGTCATCCTGGACATGGCGGAGGCCGATCTCGACACGGGCGACATCCTGGTCACCGCCTACACGGATCCCAGCTGGTCGCCCCTATTCGTCACCATCAAAGGCCTGGTGACACAGGTGGGAGGCCTGATGACCCATGGCGCAGTGATCGCCCGGGAGTACGGCCTGCCGGCCGTCGTCGGGGTGGAGCACGCCACCCGGCTGATCCGGGATGGGCAGCGGATCCGCGTGAATGGAACGGACGGGTACGTCGAGATCCTGCCCTAGCGATCAGCTGGTCATCGCGTCCCAGAGGGGGATCGGCTAGTGGCGCGGGACGCGACGTAGCAGCGGGTAAACATCTCCGCTGAAGTGACGTACCCCCAGTGACGGCTACCGGGGGCTGCTCAGTTGCTTTGTCTGGTCGCACTGCGGCGATTGGCGCTGGAGCCCCTGGCCATCACGTTCTAACGTGGGGAAACGGCCCGCACTTAGACGGAAGGAATCTGATGGGATCACTCATGGTCGACTTCATTACCTCGCTCGACGGCTACGGGGCCGCTGAGGGCTGGCCGGGTTGGTGGGGCATGGAAAGCCCCGAGTATCTCGGCTGGCTGGGCGAACAGCCAGAGCACACCATCTTGATGGGTGCGACGACCTACCGGCTGATGTCAGCTTTTGCCGCGAGCGGCGAAGAAGGGGTCGATGAGCTCACCGGTATGTCGAAGGTGGTCTTCTCCTCGACGCTGACCGAGCCGCTGGATTGGGCCAACACCCGACTGGTCACCGGGGACGCCGTGAAAGCCGTGCGAGCGATGAAGGAAGACAGCCGCATCGAGCTGCACACGCTAGGCAGTGTGAGTTTGTGCCGATCGCTGATCACGGCCGAGCTGGTGGATCGCTTCCGGGTTGTCGTCTTCCCGGTCGTCACCGGTGCGACCGGCCAAGATCGGATCTACGACGGATATCCCGACATCAGGCTCGACCTGGTCGAGAGCCGCACCTTCGAGGGAGGGCTCCAACTGTTGGAGTACGTCCCCACAGTGCTCGACGGTCCTCCGAGTACCACGGGAGCGGCGAGCTGAGCCAGGCCACAGATCCCGCTGGGCGCCCGGCTCGGGCAGGTTCTAACGGTGGTCGCAACACGTGAGCGATTGATGGGTTTCGAGGAGCCTAGCGAATCGGGCGTTGTCGGAGGACCATTCGCTCACCAGGGCTACTTGCAGTAGGACAGGAGCGACTGGGGCAGGCCCGCCGATGCGGTGCCGCAGACGCTCTGGGAGTCCTCGGCGTTCCATTTGGTGCCGTTCCACCGCAAGAAGAAGACAGTATCGCCCGGGCTAACACGCGCAGCCGCCCACAACTCGCCACTGACGTCCGCGCAGGTGAACTCCTGCATGGTCGCACCGCCAGGGAGCGCGGCAAGAATCGCCTCGGACGTGCAAGCCGCGGTGGCCGGCGACGTTGACGAGGACGGGCCCGCCTTGCAATAGGACAGCAGCGACTGGGGCAGGCCCGCCGATGCGGTGCCGCAGACGCTGTCGGAGTCCTCGGCGTTCCATTCGGTGCCGTTCCACTGCAAGAAGAAGACAGTGTCGCCCGGGCTAACACGCGCAGCCGCCCACTCGATGTCGCCGACCTTTGCGCAGGTGAACTCCTGCATCGTCGCACCGCCCGGCAGGGCCGACAGGATCGCCTGCGAGGAGCAGTCGGCCTTGATATTGGAGTCCGTCGAGCTGGTCGTGGGGCTGCTGCTGGGAGTGTCGCTTGAGTTCGATGAAGAGGACCCGCAAGCCGAAAAGGCGAGGACGAGTCCGAGAACGGGGACCACGGTGAGATTAAGGAGGATGCGCCTGTTACGGGCACTGCAAATGCGGCGAGACAGGGCAGTGGTGGACAACAAGGGCGTTCTCCGTAGGGGCTCGTGGTGCGCGCTTGTAGGTCGACAATTTACCTCCTCAAGCCCGCTCAAGCGCAAGCTAGTAGGGCCACACTTCCAACGCATTGGAGTCGGACCAGAACGGCACGCCGATCTCGTAAGGTTCGGCCGCAACAGGCGCAGCGGGACGACGATCAGGCTGCGGAGCAGATCTGTCGGGTCCGCAAGATGAGCGTCTATTGAGACCTCCATTGCTGTGGAAGGAGTCCATGTCGTTGGTGATAACTGCGCAACCAGTGCGCCACCTGCACGAGTGCCTCGTCGGAGTGGACCCACTTCGGCCACGGCCGCTGACCGCCAATGGTGTTGCCCGGCAGGTAGGAGAGCACTTCCCGCCCTTGGTCATCGAAACCCTGCGGACGAGGCAGAACGGACGAAGCTGGCCTGCTCCAAGAAGCGCAGCAGGGCGTGCACCGAATCGGTCCACGGGCGCATGATCAGCCGATCTCACAGCCGAGAGTCAGTCCAGCCACGCCGGGTGGTGACGCCGGAGCGCACCGCGAGGCCGAAAGTCTGGCTTTCCAGTGGGGTCTGCGAGCGCACACTGGCCTGTGCTGGTGCCGGCGTACGTGCTGTCCCCTCGGCCTCGCGGTGCGGCCGGGCTAGGTCATCTGCAGGATCACGATCACCAAGATGATGATGACTAAGACTCCGATGATGAGCCCGATGATTCCTCGGTTCATTTCGCCTCCTCGATACCCGTGCTGACCCGCAACTTCAGAATCTGGCCGTTGTACACGAACCTGTCGTTGACGTCGAGGCCTGAGCTGCGGGAAGCGAGTGCCATAGGTTGGCCTGGTCCCGCTCCATCCACAACTAAACCACCCCAAGGGCGGATGCATTACACCCCTAAGGAGGTTAAAGTCAGGGTATGGAAGCCACGGTGAACACGCCGGTCACCATTGCGCTGGTCAACGACTACGACATTGTGGTGATGGGCATCGCCCACATCCTCAGCCAATACCAAGATCGGGTGGTGATCGCCGAGCTGGACACCAACGTTTCCGTATCCGACCTAGTCGACATCGTCTTATACGACACTTTCGGGCAGCCCGAATCCGACCACGACGAGATCAGTGTGTTGATCCGAAATCCGCGCGCCCGCAAAGTGGCGGTCTACACCTGGAACTTCCATCCGCACCTGATCGAGAGCGCCCGCAAACAAGGCGTCCACGGCTACTTATCCAAAGCCCTACCGGCCCGCGACCTGGTCGACGCCCTAGAAGCCATCCATGCCGGCGACATTGTGATCAGCGACCCACCGTTTCGGACCCGCAGCATCGGCGGGCTGAACTGGCCAGGACGAAGCGAAGGACTCACCGACCGCGAATCAGAAATCCTGGCACTCATCACCCAAGGCAAAAGCAACGCCGAAGTAGCAACCCTGACCCACCTCAGCCCCAATACCGTAAAGTCCTACATCCGAACCATCTACCGCAAAATCGAAGTCACCAGCCGCACCCAAGCCGTGCTATGGGGCGTCCACCACGGCTTCACACCCGACCACCACCGCATCGAACACTGGCGCGGAGGACCCTAACCGGACTGACCGTATGCATGCGTCCACGGGTGAGCCGTTTCTTGGCTGCGGGACCGGCAGGTTGGTCGGCGTGACGATTCGGCTGTGCCGGAAGCCGAATCTAGCGGTGTGCCGTAAGGGAACGCCTACCGGAATGCGTTCCGCGGCACCTGTGTGTCACACGCGGAACCATGCCTGGGACGGACGAGCCCACATAGCGTGATCGCCGAACGGTGGCCTCTACCGGTACGCGATGGAGATCATGCGGCGGCTCTCTACGGTAAGCGGGTCGCCGGTCGGGTCGACGAGATTGACGCTGGTGAATCCGGTGCCGAGCAGCCAGTCCCGTAGCTCCGCGGCCACGAACATGCGAACGGAGAACACGAAGCGGCGGCTGTGGCCATCCCGGATGATCACGCGCTCGGTCGTCGCTCTACCGGTCGTGGGGTCGAAGCATGAACGGTCGATTGCGAAGTGGCCGTCGCGCTCGGTAACAAGCGCCGGCTGCCATCGAGGCAGCAATTCCACAAGGTTGTTGTTCTCAATGAGGAGTCTGCCGCCCGGACGCAGCACGCGGTGGGCCTCATGGAGCACGCGCCGGTTGTCTTGGTCGTCGAAGTACCCGAAGGAGGTAAACCAGCTCACCACGCGATCGAAGCGCTCCTCCGTCCAAGGCAGCAGGCGCATGTCACCTTCGACGTAATCGACGTCGACGCCGCGCGACGCCGCATCGCGCCGCGCGCGGTCGAGAAACAGCGCCGTGGCGTCGAGCCCGGTCACCCGTGCGCCCCGCTCGGCGAGCCCGTTAGCTATCCGGCCGTGTCCGCACGCGAGGTCAAGGACGGCCATGTCCGGCTCGAGCTTCAGCAGGCGCCATATCGCGTCGACGTCTGCCTCGGTGACGTCCGCGAACAGCGGCTCGTAGAAGAAGAGATAGTCCGCATCGAAGACCTCGTCGAAGTCGAACCGCACGCTCACCGACCCGAGCGTACGCCCGCCCGGCAGGCCCGCGTCGTAAGCCGAACCTTGAGCGAACGCATTGGCGAGTCGACGTCCGTCACCGAGACTTTGGTAGTGGCGGGCCGCTTTCGGGTGGCGCGCTGTAGGGAGTGCCCCGTGGCTGATCAACGCAGTGGAGGGGACGACCCGATGACCAAGGAACGACCTGAATCGTTCCGGCGTCTGGGCGCTGCATTCGCCGCTGGTGGTGAGCGTTATGACCGACTGCGACCGGGGTATCCCGATCAGGCGGTGACCTGGCTAGTAGAGGGGACGCCCGCAGCAGGCGTGGTTGTCGACGTCGGGGCGGGCACCGGGAAGCTCACCGCCGCGCTGCTAGCACACGGGTTCGCAGTTATAGCCGTCGATCCGTCGCACGACATGCTCGCGCAGTTGAGCCGCCAACTGCCGACTGTCCAAATACAGGTCGGGACCGGCGAGGCCGCCGGGTTGCCTGATCACACGGCTGACCTGATCACCTTCGCCCAATCCTGGCACTGGGTCGAACCGAGCGCCGGCTCGACCGAGACCGCGCGCATTCTCAAACCGAGCGGCAGGGCCGGATGGGTGTGGAACTTCCTCGACGTCCGAGTGGCGTGGGTCGCCGAGCTGGCCGAGATCTGGCACACCGTGGCGGGTGAGGAAGCGGTCGATGCGACTCGACATGCGCCCGTGCTCGGCTCGGCCTTCGGGCCGGTGGACGCGATCACGTTCGACTGGGCGGACACGATGCCGGTGGTCGATCTGGCCGAGTTGGTCACGACACGCAGCTACTACCTGAACGCATCAGAGCAGAAGCAGCAACAGATCAGGGACCAGGTCACCGCCTTCATCGCTGCGCAGTTCCCAGACGCCAGCACCGTTGATCTCCCATACCGAACTCACTGCTTTCGAGCCGCCGTCATCGAGTGAGTCAGCGGATCGACAGCGACCTGTAAGTCGACCCTTTATCCGGCCAGGCGCTCGAGTAGCTCGGCCGGGTACTCCTCGGCCTCCCGGCCCTCCTCCGGCCTGACGGTGGTGTCATAGCGGAACATGCGCAGCTCGTCGACGAGGTTGAGTTCGATCGCCCGCGCGGCCAGGCCGGCGCCGCCGATCGCGACGTCCTTGTCAGTCGCGTCGAGCGCCGCGGCGGCCTCCTCGGCCAGTGACGCCTCGGCGAGCCGGGCGTTGCCCTGGACGCTGTCGAGCGTGTGGCTGAAGACGACCTTCGGGATCGCGCACCAGACGTCGGCGAACGCGGCCCCGGGCTCGTTCTCGCGCAGCGACGGGTCCGTCTCCCACACCAGCATCGTCTCGTAGAGCCTGCGGCCGCACAGATAGCCGCCGAGCTCGCTTACCAGCGCGGTGTGGAAACGAAACAGCTCCTCGCTAGGGGCCGTCCAATCGAACGCGCCCTCACGGTCGGCGATAAAGTTGTCCACCGAAACGCTCATCGAGTAGATCAGCATGGCTTCAAGCTCATCGCACCGGAGCGACGGACGATGACCGCGATGGGGTTCACCATTGAGCTTGACATCAGGCTCCCTTCACTCTGCAGGCTGCTCTGCCACAGCTCGTGACCGATCGCGAGACGAACTCATCGTCGTGGGCGGTCCAGGCGATCGTACGGCCACACATTTCCCGGTTTGCCGTCGGTTCAAGCGATGGGTGGCGGCCTTGCCGCTGTGTTGTGGGGGTGTTCGGGCAGACTTCGGCCATGCGGACGGTGGGTGTGGAGGAGGAGTTGTTGCTGGTTGATGTGCATACCGGGATGCCGCGTTCGGTTGCTAGCCAGGTGATCGCCGCCGCGGGCGATGACAGTGCGCACGGGGCCGGCGGGGGCGGGGGCGGTGGGGGTGGTGTGGAGGCTGAGTTGCAGCGCTACATGGTGGAGACCCAATCGTTGGCGGCGGGTGAGCTTGGTGAGGTTGAGGGGCAGTTGCGTAGCCGGCGGGGGGTGGTGGCTGGTGCTGCCCGGGAGGCTGGTGCTGGGGTGGCAGCTATCGGCACCGCCCCGTTGGCTGGTGCCGGTTTGATTTCACCGGGCCAGCGCTATCAGCAGATGGCGGAGCGGTTTGGTCCGATTGCGCAGCAGGTGTTGACCTGCGGTTGTCATGTGCATGTCGGGGTGGCCTCAGATGAGGAGGGTGTCGCCGCATTGATCGGATTCGGGTGTGGCTGCCGGTCATTCTTGCGGTGAGTGCGAATTCGCCGTTTTACCACGGTCAAGACACTGGCTATGCCAGCTATCGGTCGCAGCTGTGGATGCGTTGGCCTTCGGCGGGCCCTACCGACACGTTCGGCACCGCTAACGCCTACCACGAACTGGTGGGTTCGATGGTGGAGTCCGGGGTGCTGGTTGATGAGGGGATGATTTACTTCGACGCACGCTTGTCGCGGCACTATCCCACCGTGGAGATCCGAGTCGCCGATGTGTGCGTTGATCTCGAAGACACCCTCCTGGTGGCGGCGTTGTGCCGGGCGCTGGTGGACACGGCTGCAGTTGAGGCGGCCCGCGGTGATCCGGTGCCGCAGCTGCCGACGTCGCTGCTGCGGCTGGCGGTGTGGCGGGCCGCCCACGACGGCACCAGCGGGGTCCTGATCGACCCGGTGTCCAGACGACCCCGACCCTGGATCGAGGTGATGGGTGATCTGGTCAGCCATGTGCACGACTCCCTCGAGGAGTTCGGCGACCTGGAGCGGGTCAAGGTCGGGATCGACCGGTTGAGGCGGGTTGGCACCGGTGCCACCGCCCAGCGCCGCACCTACACAAAAACTGGCCAACTCATCGACGTCGTCGCCGAAGCGGTACGCCGCACAACCGGACACTGACGTCTCGCGGGGGCCATCTCGGGCGTCCTACGGACGCTCGCGCCGAGCTATTCGTTGCTGAGGCCCGTGAGTCGTTCGATGGTGGGTGATGGCGCTCAGCTGCGCTGACGTTCGTCCCGCTGCCGGATCAGTTCCTCGACCGCGCTCGGGAGGGTCGTCTCGAAGTCGATCAGCTTCGCCCACGTCGGGGTCACGACGATGCGGACCATGCCGTCGTATAGCGAGTGGATCTCGGCCTCCCACTCGGCCCTTTGATCAGGCGTCATCTGATAGGTGCCGTTCATCTCGAGATACTCGGCTGGAATGCCCTCGACGACGTCCAGGTCGGCCCGACCGCGGATGAGCAGGATCTTGGGCGGGTGCACCTCGGTGTCTATCGTCAGGGCGACCGCCGGGTTGTGGCGGAGGGCTGTGAGCTTCGCGGCGTTCTTCGCGGTGCACATGACGATCTGGAAGCCGTTCCAGGTGAACCCGATCGGAATGGTCCGGGGCGTCCCGTCCTTGGCGACGTAGGCCAGGCGGGTCAGGTCACGGGCCAGAAGCTCCTGGCTCATCGGTCGGTTCAAAACCTCACTAATCTCGTTCGGCTGCACGGTCGGCCCTCCAACGTCGTTCTGAGTGCCGCCTCAAGGCGCCCCCGGTGGACTCGCTGTGGTGACTGATGGCGAACGAAAGCTCTCGCTCCGGCGGCTGGTCTAAGCAACCATACGATCTACACGCGATGCCGGCCTGGACGCCGTACCCGGCCCACCACTCCTGGCGCTCATTCAGCAGGTTGTCGAGATCGCATGCAGCAGACCAGTGGCTGATGCCGTGAAGTACTCGGTCTACCGGGCAGCCAAAACTTTCAGCGATACATACATATAGATCGGTCGCTCACGCCACTATTAGTGCGACCGTTCCCTAGTCCTCCGAAAGGCGCTTGATCGCATGTGGTTTCGCAGGCACTGGTATTGGCCCTCGGGGTACATCGTTGTTGGCATCATCGTGGCGTTGCTCACCAACAACATTCACCTCTCCAGCCTCTCAGGCATTCTCTTATCGATACTGGCGGTACTCATGTGGCCGTTCATACTCGGCGCAGCCCTCTGCCGCCTCCTGGGCTTTCACATCCCCGGCATCGATATCACCTGACCCGACCTCCGAAAGGCGTCAATCGTCTTCGGAGCTCAGCCTGTCTATTTGAGGTCACACGCGGGGCGGTCAAGGCCTTAGACCCGGGCGGACCGGCCGGCCTCACCGGAGCAGTCGGTAGAAGCGCCAGTAGTCGGTGTGGATCGGGAGAACCTCTACCGCGCCGAAGCCCGCCTGGAGGGCGTACTGATGAAGCATCGAGGGACGCATGACGGCTCCGGTGGCTGCGGTCTGCGGGTCTCCCATGGCGCCGGGCAGGCAGGAGACAACGCTCCAGCCGTACTCAGTTCGTTCCCGTGGTGACGCGGGCACTGTGAACTCCTCGGCGACCAGCCCATCGACGACCAGCACGGTCCCGTCCTCGGCGAGCACCTGGCGGGCTGCGCTGAGTGCGTCAACGGGTCGCGCCATGTCATGCAGGGCCTCGAAGATCGTCACCAGGTCATACCCGCCCGCTCCGCCGAGGTCGGCCGCGTCGGCGATGGAGAACCTCACTCGATCAGTGACGCCGGCTCGCTCGGCGTTCCGGCGAGCGGCGCTGATGGCATCCTGGTCGAGATCGAGGCCATCCACGTTGATGTTGGGATACGCCTGGGCCATAGCGATGCTCGACCAGCCGGTGCCGCAGGCCACGTCGAGGACCCGCGCTGGTGGTTCGGCTCGAAGCCGCAGGTCGACGTCGACAATCGCCGGAAGCCATTCGGTGCCAAGCAAATTGATGAACCTGGCCCGGTTGGGCTCCGCCCGGCCCTCGGGCTCCCATGGCAGGGGCGGCGGCGCGTTCCCAACCCGAAACGCCTCCACTAGCTGTGGAAGCCCGCGACCGGCGCGGACGATGTCGACGCCCGTGTAAGCCTCGTATCGGACATCGTCCCGATTTGCCAAGACGGGGATGTGCTCCGGCGGCAACCAGTACCGGCGAGCAAGCGGTTCAGCCCGCGGGTCATCGACCACGAGCAGCTCACTCGCGGCGTGGTGCTCAAGCCACTCCCGCACGTACCGTTCGGTGGTTCCAGTGCGTACGGCCAGCTGCGACGAGGTGGCCGCACCGTTTTCTGCGAGTGCCCGATACAGCCCGAGCCGTTCACCAAGATAAATGGTGTAGAGCTCCAACGCGCCTACAGCGTTGCCGAACAGCCGCTCCCGCAACGCCTCCGTCCGGTCAACAGCGGGCCCCGGTTCCCCGGCGGCACGCCCCCGTAGGAACCGCTCCGGTCCGCCCTCGCCCATCCCCTGCACCTCCAGTCAGGTAGAACCACCAACATCGTCATGGAATCGTCTCAGCCCACATGATCCCTCCTCGCGCTGACCCGACGTCATCGCTCATAGGTGTTGACCCGACACCCGCGCCGGCAGTCGAGCACCAAGGGCCGGGCATCAGCTCTGTCCAGCTGCCTCGCCGATGACGACAGACCGGGGTCGGATGGTCCATGAGGTAACCAAGCACCGCAAAGTGTGTCGGAGGACCATCCGCTCACCAGGGCTACCTGCAATAGGACAGGAGCGACTCGGGCAGGCCCGCCGACGCATTGCCGCAGACGCTGTCGGAGTCCTCGGCGTTCCATTTGGTGCCGTTCCACTGCAAGAAGAAGACAGTGTCGCCAGGGCTAACACGCGCAGCCGCCCACAGCTTGCCACTGACGTCGGCGCAGGTGCACTCCTGCATCGTGGCGCCGGGCGGGAGCGCGGCAGGAATCGCCTCGGACGTGCAAGCCGCGGTGGCCGGCGACGTTGACGAGGAGGGCCCGCCTTGCAGTAGGACAGGAGCGACTGGGGCAGGCCCGCCGATGCGGTGCCGCAGATGCTCTGGGAGTCCTGGGCGTTCCATTCGGTGCCGTTCCACTGCAAGACCCACCTGGCCGCCGCGCCGGTCTGCGCGCAGGTCAAGTACAACCTCATCGACCGCGCCGCCGAGGACGAGCTCGCCCCAGCCTGTCAGCAGTTCGGACTGTCCATCGTGCCGTTCGGCCCGCTGCACGGCGGGCTGCTGGCCAGCATGCAGGTCGAGGAACGGGAGTTCTCCGGTGACAAGAGATTCGGTGGGTTCGGCTTCACCGACACCGAGCTGGAGATCGGCCATGCCGTAGAGCGACTGAGCCAGGAGTGGGGCTTGCAGCCGTACCAGCTGTCGCTGGCCTGGCTACTATCCCGCCCGGCGGTCGCCTCGGCGATCGTCGGCGCCGAAACTGCAGAGGAGGTCACCGCCAACGCCACCGCGGCCGACGTCACCTTGGACCAGGCCCAGCTCGACGCCCTGACGGCACTGCCAGCCGGCAAGGACAGCTGAAGGAGACAGCACCATGCCACAGACGGCGTAGAGGTCCGTAAGCATCGACCGTCTTACGGGCAATCGGACGGAGTCGCCGCGCTGGTACGGCACTGGACCATCCGAGACGGCCATCTCATCAGGCTGGGATCGGGCCGAGCATCTCGATCCCGTGTCGCTCGGCCAGAGACAGCACATCCTCAATACTCGTGCCGCCTCCGGTGGCAATAGCTGCGGCAGCTCGTGAGAAGCCCTCCATGACCTGCCCTGGTGTGTGCACCACGAATGCGACCGCGTCTGCGTTGGACTGGTTGCGCACGGTGTGCGGCGTACCGCCGGGCAGTGGAACCACATCACCCCGACCGGCAGTCACCCGCCGCGGCGTGATGTCCGCGTCGCCGACGTAAAAGGTGAACTCGCCTTCGAGGACGTAGTAGATCTCGCTGGGCTCATGTTGATGGATAACGGGTGGACCGCCGCCAGGCGGCATCCGGACCTCGACGGCGAACAGGTCGCCGCGCGTCTGCGCGCTGGTGGCCAGAACGGTGATTTCGTCGGTCCCTAGCTGGAAGCGTTCGGCCGCCGAGCGATCGACAGGTAGCATGTCCATATCTGAAAGGTAGACAGGTTACTTGTCGATGTCAAGACGTATTCCAATGCGCGAGGGTCGGGAGCGATCCCTCAACCTCGTCTCGCTGCTGCGGGAGACGTTCGTCGCTCTCAATGATCTGGTCATCATCCGGCTGGCCGAGCGTGGGCATGGCGGGGTGCGCCCTTCGCACGGAGCAGTCTTTCAATACCTTGATGACACCGGGACGACCGTCAGCGTCCTCGCCGAGCGTGCCCAAATGACCAAGCAGGCCATGGCCGAACTCGTCGGGCGCCTCGAAACTCACGGTTATGTCGTCCGGGTGCCCGATCCGAGTGACCGGCGTTCAAAGCTCGTGCAACCAACTGAACGCGGGCACGAAGTGTTCAAGATCGCTCAAGAACTCGTCCCAGAGATCGAGGCCCGGATTCAAAGCGTGATCGGCGCGGATCGGACACGCGCCCTCCGCAGCGACCTGGAAGCCATCCGCCGCGACATCGGCCTGTAGCCCAAGCAGCCCGCCGCCTCGCCGGTCTGTAGATTCTCGCCGATGTTGCCGTCGGCAAAGGCCGTTGACTCGGAGGGCGACAAGAACCGCCGCTGTGGAATTCTCGCTATCGTGTCGGATTCCTCAGCAGCGGCTCGCCGAGCGTTCCGTTAGGGACCGTTCTACGACGATCAGATGGCCACTTACCTGGAGGCGTGGCGTCCCTCCAGATCGCGAATGTTAGGACGAGGAGCGCTGTGAGCGGTGCAGCCGCAGCATCGGGGCTGTGGACGTTTGGTCACTCTTGGTCGCTGTGGCCTCTGGTACTAGCGGCGGGCCGATCGCGGCATCGTCGTTGTCGCGAACGGCCGGCACGCGGCGCCACCGATCCCGGCTGACCACGATGGCGGCGATGACGACCACCGCGCACAGGGCAGCCATGATCCAGTACATCCGAACCCGATCACCTGCGGCGAACAGCCCGAGGAAGAACTCGCCCGCGCCATTGATTGAGGCGTGGAGGAGAAGGGCGATCAGGACGCTGCCTGCCGTGCGGAGGTAGATCGCGGTGAACACGAAGCTCAGGGCGAAGACCAGTGCAGCATCCGGCCAGGGAAGGAGGCCGGTTAGGAACATCGGAAGGTGCCAGAGCGCCCACATCACGCCCAGCACGGCGCTGGCCACCAGTGCGGAGTGGCGGCGCAGCAACAGGGGCAGCGCATACCCGCGCCAGCCAGGTTCCTCCCAGGCGCCTGAAAGGGGATTGATCAGGAAGCCCAGTGTGGCGGTCACGATCAACGACCAGCCTGCAAGCTGGGCCGGGGTGGGTGGCGCCGCCCCGAGCTGGACATTCACGTACGCGACGATCGCCCAACCGGCCACCGGAGCGAGAAACGCAACGACGTACCAGCCCACACCCACCCGCCACCGGATCAGGCGGCGAAAATAGGCGCGCAACCCTTTCCTTCCTCCGACCACGGCTACGGTGACGATCGCCGCCAGGAAGGGGCCGGAGGCCAGCAGCGGCGCCGGGAACAAACCCAGCGCATAGGGAATGACAGGAAGCCAGGAAATGACCAGGGTCAAGACGGTGAACGTCAGCAGTGGGTGGCGGGCGAGGCCCGATGCTGGCCCTGGCGCGCCGGCGAGATCATCGGTGGCCGGCGCGGGGGTAGGCCGGACATGCTCCGGCGACGGAACGTCGTTGTTCATCGCAGTTCCTCCCGCTCAGCTCGGTGTCGCTTCGGGCAGCCATTCCGGCCGGCGCCATGAGCCCGCCCAGGCCCTCGGTTAGCATCACCACGATCAGCGCAGCCAGCAGGACGCCCGGCGCGAAGAAGCCGTTCCATAGGGTCGCCCCCCACGCCAGGGCGTAGGCGAGGACGAAGACGACCCCTATCCGGAGCCGCCTGATGAAAGCCATGACGCACTCCCTCGACGAATTGACCGTTCCCTCCACCCTGGCGGCCGAGGCGCCGCTGCGCATTGTGGCTGACCCGTCAACAGATAGGCCGGGTTTCTCCCATCTGCCCAGGTCAGGCGGCAGAGCAGAGTGAGACGCCAGCAGCGCTTCGCTGAAGGGAGATCGCTTGTGGCCGACGCAGTTCCTGCGGGCGAACCCTCTGTTCAAGACCTGCGCACTCCACATCACTGTGCGCTCTTGTCCATGGCCTGCGCTGGACTCGGGAATATCGCCGGCACCCTCGTCCTCGCGCTGCCCAGTGATCAGCTTGGCGCCCAGGCCATCCGCAGCCTGCTCGTAGGCTGGATCGGCCATCGGGCCGGGTGAATCGGATGGCTGCCGTCGTTCTCTTCGCCGTAGAGCGTCCGCTCTGCGAGTCGCTTCGCGGTGCCACAACCGGACCGCTCATCGGGACAGTACGAAATAGGTCTCGCGGTTTGCTGTTGGGCGCTGATTCAGCGCGGTTGCGGCGACAGGCCAGGATGTATGCGTGGTCACGGTCGACGACGTCCGAGCGGTGCTCGCGCGGTTGCCGCGCAGCAACGAGGTGCTGGTGCGCGATCGTGTGAAGTTCCGTGTCGGTCAGATTGTGTACGTCGCGTTCAGCCAGGACGAGACCGAGATCGGGTTCGCCTTCCCGAAGGAGGAACGCGCCGCACTGGTGGCGGCGCGGCCCGACGTGTTCTTCCTCCCGCGCGAGTCGGAGCTGCGCTTCCACTGGATTGAGGCGTGGCTCGATGCGCTCGACGCGGACGAGATGCGCGAGTTGGTGCTAGACGCGTGGCGGATGGTCGTGCCGCAGCGGGTCGCCCGAGAAGTGCTCGGCCCGCCAGCCGCGGGCCACGAGCCGGGTCGCACCGGGTAGCAATCACGCACCAGGTTCCGTCGGACTGGCCCGATAGCCGAACCGGATACGGGCTTGTGACCGAGGATCGCTAGATCGGCACCTCGGTGACATAGATCCGCGCGCTGCGGCGGGAGAGCACCGCTTGGAGCTGGTCGACGCCTTCGAACTCGTTGCACAGCAGGAACAGGTGTCGACCCTCCGGCCCGCCGAGCCCGCAGGCGAAGCAGGGCAGGGCCGTCTCCACTCGGTGGGTGATCTCACCGCCCTCGAGCACCCGGACCACCGCTCCCGCCGGAGCGCCTGGATCCTGTGTGTGAGCGAAGGTGTCGGCGGTCTGGGCCCAGATCCCAGCGCCTGAGTCGATGCAGATGCCGTCCGGTCCTAACCCGCCGGCCCAGATGCGCCGGTTGGACAGTGACCCATCGCTGGCGATGTCGAAGGCCGATAGCCGCCCGGCGAAGGACTCAGCGATCACCAGGGTCGTGCCGTCTGGAGTGATCACCATGCCGTTGGGAAAGTCGATGTCGCCGGCGACGTCGTGGGCCGTGCCGTCGGCATCGATCAGCCGGATCCATCCAGGCTCGGGGGCACCGCCCCCGAGAAAGTCGAAGTCGGCGCCGTCGAGGTAGACGTGGCCGACCGGGTCGACGACGAGCTCGTTCCCCCCTTGGGAGCTATGACGTGCGGCGGAGCCGTCCGGCTCGATCCGAGTGAGTTCCTCGCCGGAGACCAAGAGCCGGCCGTCGGGCAGCCAGTCGATGGCCCAACCCATGCCGGTGCGGCCAGCAGCGACCACCTCGCTTCGACCATCCATGTCGACGGCCACCACTTCGCCGCTACCCCAGTGCGCGAACCACAGGCGGCCGTCATGCCAACGGGCCGACTCGACCATCGTGAAGCCCTCGGCCAGCAGTCGCGGAGCAGGAAGCATGATGGTCATGGCACCCATTCAACCCGAGCGATCTCCGAGAGGATCAGATTTGCTCATCGCCGGCCCAGTTGACCGATGAGGAGATGACGCCGGACTCCATCTCGGCTGGCGCAGTCGTCGTGATCCCGCGGCCCTCGACCGCCGGCAGGCGATCGCTGAGCGGGACGCTCTTTGGCTCTGCCGGAGCCTCGATCGGGTCGAGATCAGTCGACGTGCATCGGTGTCTGGGAGCCGCATGATCGATCAGCCGTGTCGCAGCTGTTCCAGTAGCGGGAGCTGACTGAGCGGGTCATCGTCAGAGTTCCAGTAGACGTGCTCGATGCCGAGCTTGGCGGCCTGGTCGAGGTCGGCTGCTACCTGTTCGGGCGAGCCGAGCAGCGGGCCGCCGCGCTCGTCCAGGGGCTCGGCAGTGACGTTGCCGTTCACCTGAAGCATGATCGGCAGCGTGTCGGGGTCGTGTCCGGCGGCTCCGGCTGCCGTGCGGAAGGTCTCGATGGTCTCACGGATCGTGTCCCAATCGAAGATCACTAAGGTCAGTCCGACACCGAGCCGTCCAGCGCGTTCAGCCGCGGCAGTTGAGCCGGCGCCCGCCATCAGCCGGGGGCCGCCCGGCCGTACTGGTTTCGGGCCGATGTCAGCCTCGGGGATGCGGTAGAAACGGCCGTTGAAGCTCACAGGGTCGGGACCCCAGACGGCTCGCATGGCCAGTATGTGTTCCTCGAACCCTGCGCCGCGCCGCTTCATCGAGACGCCCGCGGCCTGGAATTCCTGCTCCATCCAGCCCTGGCCGACCCCGACGACGAGCCGACCGTCGCTGAGCCGGTCGAGCGTCGCGAGCCTGCGCGCGAGAATGATCGGGCTTTGGAAGAGTGCATCGAGCACGCTGGTACCTAAGGTGATCCGGCTGGTTTGGGCGGCAACGTAGGCAAGCGTCTCGATCGGGTCATACACAATGCCGAACGCTTCGGGCGCATCCATAACCGGGCCGCCGGCTCCGCCCAGAGCAATCGGCACCGTAGGCCGCATCAGCCGCTCCTACGACCATACCGAGTCCAATCCGATGCGTTCGGCCTCAACCGCTACCTGCAGGATGATGCTCGGTGAGGCGCGTTTGCCAGCCACCGGAAGGTGTACGCCCAACCTCATCGCAGTTCTCTCCCGTCCATGTCGTCACTCTCTTGATCTAGGCAGACCTCAGCCGCCGGCAATTCTCATCGACATACGCTGCTGGGATGCCAGACCGAACTCGTGCCGCGCGCGTCGAGGACGTACACAGGATCGCCTTGGCGATGCCGCACGTGACAGTCATCGGCGGTACGAAGGAAAACCCGGTTTACCAGGTGGGCGGTAAGTCCTTCGTCTTCTTCAGGAATCCTCGACCCGACGCCGTCGACCCCGACAGTGGCGAGCGATACCGCGACGTCATCGTGTTCTGGGTTGCGGACGAGGCCGAGAAGCAGGCGCTGGTCCAAGACGAGTCGACACCGTTCTTCTCCACCACCCATTTCGACGGGCATCCGTCGGTGCTCGTGCAAGCTAGCCGCTTGGGTGAGCTGTCCTTGGCGGAGCTGGAGGAAATCGTCCAGGACGCGTGGCTCGCGAGGGCGTCGCGGCACCGTGCCGAGCAGTGGCTGAGCAGCCATCCGGCCGGCCGCACGCCCTCCGCCGGCTGAGGATGCAGCGCCTAGTCCTGCCGAACGAGTGCGTCGTCGATGGCGGCGGGCGTCGGCGCGCCTGTCGCATTCGCGCTAGGCCACGGCCTGGTCCCTCGCCGGGTGGAGGAAATCGGCAAGCTCCTCAATACCGTCAACCAACCGGGTGCCCGGACGACGCGTTCGCATCCACCGCAACGACCCGAACCGTAGGGCGTAAACACCGCGACTGGCCAGTCCGTGGGCCGAAACTGTCGTACCCTGCCGGTCGTAGCCGCACGCAGCAACCACCACCACACCTGGCTCCGCAGCTTAACGTCGTCCCACGAGATCCGCCGAGACGCCGCGCCAGGGGCGCCGATCACCGGATCGCCCCCGGCCAACCAGACCACCTCCGGGATCCAATGCCCGGGCGCGAACGATGGGTCGGTCCACTCCAGCACCGCCACCGGCGGCCGTGGTCGAGCTTTGACCCGGTCCGCCATTTGAGTCATCCGCTGCTGGATCGACGACACCAAAGCGCGACTGGTAGTGAAATGAGTGGTTTCTCTCGAACGCACGGCCCGAACAACGCCCTGATTAGGCCAAAGCCATCCGCGCCCCCAGTAGGATTCGAACCTACGACACAAGGTTTAGGAAACCTTTGCTCTATCCCCTGAGCTATGGGGGCTGACTAGGACTTTCGTGTCCCTGCTTCGAGTGCTTCGCCAGATATGCGCCATATACTACGAGTGACAACGGCTGACAACGCTTATTAGGGACGACTCTAGTGACTCGGGGTAAGCGAGGCTGGGGATCGGTGCGACGGTTTCCGTCGGGCCGTTACCAGGCTCGCTACCTCGACCCTGAGACCCATCGTTTCACCCCAGCGCCACAGACGTTTGCCACCAAGGGCGCGGCGGATCGGTGGCTTAATCGCAAGCGGGCTGAGCTCGACGCGGGGACGGCGATCGACGAGAAGGCAGGATCGGAACCGCTTAGCCATTGGTGGCCGGGCTATTGGCGCTCATTGCAGTCTCGCAAGCCCACCACTCGGGTCAATTATTCGACGGCCTGGCGGTTGAGAATCGAGCCGCGGTTCGGCACTTTGCCGGTACGACGGATCAAGCCGAGCCACATCGACGACTGGATCGCCGACATGAACCAGGACGGTGTATCGCCGACGAAGGTGATCGAGGCTGTCGGCGTGCTGAGACGTGTCCTGGACCGGGCGGTAAGGGACAAGGCGATCGCTCAGAACCCCTGCACCATGCGATCGGGGAACCTGCCCAAGCGGCTCCAGACTGAACGTCCGGTCCTCACCCCCGCCGAGGTCGAAGCCTTGGCGTGTGCGATGACGCATGAAAGGGACCATGTCCTGGTGCGTCTGCTCGCCTACGGCGGTTTGAGAGTTGGCGAGGCCCTGGCCTTGCGCTGGTCCGATGTTGACCTGCCCCGTGGAATGCTCACGGTCCGCCAGAGCGTGGAGGATTCGACAGGGCCTCTGACTATTGGGCCGACCAAGACGTACGCGACGAGAACCATCACCCTGCCGACAGCGCTGGTCGCTGATCTCGCCCGGCTCGAGACGGATGGGTTGGTGTTCGCGAACCGTGCCGGCGGATACCTGCGTTACGGAAACTGGCGGCGGGACTGCTGGAATCCTGCCGTGAAGCGATCCGGCGTGAAGGCCCGCCCACATGATCTACGCGCGACTTGTGCGAGCCTGCTCATAGACGCCGGCGCGAGTGTGAAGGACGTGCAGCATCACCTTGGCCATCAGGACGAATTAACGACTCTGCGGCTGTACGCGAGGGTTCGCCCGGAACGGTCGGCTGACCTTGCAAAGCGGTTGGATGCGCTTATCGCAGAGACGGATGAAAGAGGACCGCTCCCTGACTAGCGGTCCTCCTGCGACGAACGGTACTGGATTCTGCTTGGTCGGCGGGGGGTTAGAACTCCAGCCTTGTGTTCCATGAGTGAGATGAAGACTGCAACGATCGTGGCAACGCCGATGATGATGACTGCAGCAGTTCCAACCAGCGTAGTTGATCTTGGGCAGTCCATCACCTCTGATCGTCTTCATGATCAACTCCAATGCCGTCCATGGTGTTGAGGCGGGGACTCCTGGGTCGACAGCCGACGACGCGCCAAGGTCCGGCTGGGCAAGCTCGGTGGAGGTGCACGCCGTCCACTGTCGGGCGGCTGCCGATGTGTTCGGCTCATCGTGATCGACCTCCTCGATTCGGATGATGGACCGGAATCTCGCGCTCCCGGGTGGCTCGGCGAACACGCCGAGTAGATCGGCGTGTTCGCCGAGTAGATCGGCCGGTTCCGGCTGGTTGGCGAGTGTCCGGTGGGCCTGGATCTCCCAGGCGGCCAATGCGGCTGCGAGGCGCATGGCTGGCCGTGCCGACCGGTTGCCGGTTCGTCGGCTGGGTTGATCCGCCGCGCCGCCAGGGAACCGGTGGCGAGCTGCTCGATGGCGTCGAATCGGGCAATCATGCCCGCGGCGGAGTCGACCTCCAGCGCGATCGGTCGCTCAACGAAGGGTTGGCGTCGCCGCGCACCAACTTCCAGATGATGTTGCACATCACGCTGATATTGGCTATCGACACCGGTCCTTTATCGACACCGGCCTTTCACTCAGTCCTAAGCCGTTCCGAGGGCTTGAGCGGTCATCACGACGATCTCGACCTGATTCACGTACCCCCAGCCGATTTCAAAATCCGATGTGCCACACACCTCTTTGCATTTCCGGTTTCTTCGCCGCCGAACTGACCGCCGCAACGACGCTGGACGGCTTCAGGGGTTGTGACGATGAGCATCCACAAGCTCACCGCCGGGTCGGGGTACGACTATCTGACCCGGCAGGTCGCCGCCTTGGACGCCACCGAGAAGGGCCATCTCGGGTTGGCGTCCTACTACACCGAACGCGGCGAGACCCCCGGGGTCTGGATGGGCTCCGGGATGACCGGTATCGACGGCCTCAGCCCCGGCGACGTGGTGACCACCGAGCAGATGCGGGCGCTGTTCGGGGCCGGGCTGCATCCCCTCGCCGCCCAACGCCAGCGTCAGCTGCAGGGCCCGGACCTGACCGAGCGGGACTACCAATCAGTGACCCGGCTGGGCGCGCCGTTCAAGATCTACCAGCCGGATATCTCGCCGTTCCGGGTCGAGGTGGCGAAACGGATCGCCGCCTTCAACCAGGCCGCCGGGCTGCCCGGGGACTGGGCTGTGCCGGCGTGCGGATCGGGCCCGGATCCGCACCGAGGTGGCCCGGGAATTCTTCGTTGCCGAGCACGGGCGCCGGCCGGAGGATGCCCGGGAGCTGGCCGCCACGATCGCCAAGCATTCCCGGCCGCGGACCCAGGCGGTCGCCGGCTATGACCTGACCTTTTCCCCGGTGAAGAGCGTGTCGGCGCTGTGGGCGGTCGCCGACCAGTCCACGGCCGCGGCGATCGAACAGGCCCACCGCGCCGCCGTCGCGGATGCTTTGCGGTTCATCGAACAACACGCCCTCTACACCCGGCTAGGCACCAACGGGGTCCGGCAGGTTGAGGTGCGGGGCTTGGTGGCGGCCGCGTTCACCCACCGGGACAGCCGCGCCGGCGACCCGGACCTGCACACCCATGTCGCGGTCGCCAACAAAGTGCAGACCCTCGACGGACGCTGGCTGTCCATCGACGGACGGATCCTGTTTAAGGCCACGGTGGCGGCGTCGGAAACCTACAACACCACACTGGAAAACCACCTCCGGGCAGGCCTCGGGATCCGGTTCGCCGAACGTCCCAACCCGGACCTGCGGTTGCGGCCGGTCCGAGAAATCGTCGGCATCGACTCCGCTTTGAACGCCCGCTGGTCGACCCGCCGGGCCGCCATCGAAACCCGCCGCGGCGAACTCGCCGCCGGCTTCCAACGTGTCCACGGCCGCCCTCTCACCACCGTCGAGTCGCTGAAGCTGGCCCAGCAAGCAACGTTGGAAACTCGCGACGCCAAACACGTACCCCGCAGCCTCACCGAACAAAGACACGCCTGGCTGGCCCAGGCCAGCGAGGTCCTCGGCGGCCCACAGGCGGTGAAGCATATGGTGCACACCGCATTGCTGGTCCGCTGCCCGATGATCATGCCGCAGCCGCGGTGTGGTGGCGGATCAGCCGGCATCTCACCCCAGCGGTCGCCGCCCAGGCCGACACCGACCACACCTTCACTACGGCTTGGACCTCACGGCTGGCTGAACTCGTCGGTAAGGCCCAATCCCACACGCTCCAGGCCAGCCGGGTGGTGGCCAGCGCTCGTTGCTGCGGTCGACCACGCGGTGCAGCGCGGCTGGCGGCTCGACGACCTCCTCAGAACCCCCGTCCCAGGCATTGGGTCTGTTGATCAGGGCCAAGCGCTGCTCTGGCGCATCTCGCTGCTGGCCAACCCAATGCCGACCGACGAGCCGAGCGAGACGCCCTTCAGCGCCGCGCCGCCCGAGCTGGCGCCCAACACCGAGCCGCCGTTCGTGGAGATCGCTTTCGGCGCCCGGGACGACATCCCCACCGCACCCGCCACTACGACCGATGCGGTGTTGAGCGGTCCGGCGGATCGGGACTGGGTGGAGCCGGACCTGGCGGTCGCAGCCCTGGGCCGGGGCGTCGCCGGGCCCCCGGAGCAGAGCGACGCGGACGTCAACCGCATGTTCACCCGCGCGATCGCATGGCAGGAATGCCCGATCAGTCGCGACCGGATGATCGAGATCAACCAGCTAGCGCTCGCCTACTTCCGCAGCCAGTTCCCGTCCTCCTGGGGACACCAATACTTGGCCGACCGGTTCGGTCAGGACCTGACCGACGACTTGCGCTTCCGGCCCGGCCAAGCCCCGGCGGGCTGGACCGGACTGGTCAGCCATCTCCGCAGCCGCGGAGTCACCGGCGAAGAGATGACCGCCGCCGGGGTGGCCACCGTTGCCAGCACCGGCCGTCTCATCGACCGGTTCCGCGACAGGGTGGTCTTCCCGATCATCCACAACGGGGAGGTTCTCGGCTTCGTTGGCCGCCGGCACCCCGATCTCACCGACGCGCACCGCGGCGGACCGAAGTACCTCAACACCGCCGACACCCCGCTATTCCACAAGGGCGCCCAACTCTTCGGCGCCGTCGAAGAACACATGACCAACGGCGGCGTACCGGTGATCGTGGAAGGACCGATGGACGCCATCGCCGTCACCTTGGCCGGCGGCGGCCGCTACATCGGTGTCGCACCACTGGGTACCTCCATGACCGATGAGCAGGCCAGCCAGCTTGCCGGCCTCGGCAAGCACCCGATCGTGGCCACCGACGCCGACATCGCCGGACGGGTCGCCGCCGAACGCGACTTCTGGATCCTCGCCGCCTACCACCTCGACGCCCGGTACGCCCGGCTCCCTGAGTGCACTGACCCGGCCGATCTGTTGGCCCTCAACGGTCCGGCGGCGCTCACCGCCGTGCTGGACCACGCGCGGCCGCTCGGCGATGAACTCATTAACGAACGGCTCACCAGCCTGCCACCCGATCAGGCCCGGCACGAGGCGGCGCGAATCGTCGCCGCCCGCCCCCCGGAATGTTGGGACCAAGGCAGCAGCACCATCAGCTCCCGCCTCAACCTGCCGGCTGACGCGGTGCGGCAGATCCTTCTCGCCCATGTCAAGGAGTGGAACCTCGATCCCCGGCGGGCCGCCGCCAATCCCCTGCACAGCGTCAACGACGTCAAGAAACGGCTGGCCGAAGCGGCTGCGATCGGGCCGGAGCAGCGGTGGGCCACCCTGGCCGGCCAGCTCGACCAGAGACTCCTCCGACAGGGCGACTGGCCCGCATTGGCGCAGCTGATGCAGAGAGTCGATGATCAAGGACACGATGTCGCTGCGCTCACACGAGCCGTAACCACCACACCGCTGAACGACCTCCCCGCCCAGGATCTGCGATACCGACTCGCCGCGCACCTCAACCTCAGCGTCAACCTGCAACGGCCCCCGGTCCACACCTCGACAGCCAAGAGCACGACACCTGCGGGATCGCGCCGGCAAGCCGCCCCGTCCTTCCTGGCAAGGCCGCGGACGCCCCCTCGTTGACCAAACGCTTCCTGGCAGCCTCAGCAACTGCCGTCGTCACCACCAAGATGATCAAGACAGGAGGAAGGTTCGCCCGAGATGGCCGCCGCTGATCGTGATGCTCACCGCTACCCTCGGCGGCGGCGCCGATGCGCCCGCGACATCTCGTTACCTTGGGCGACCGGCCGCGCGGTACCGGATTCGTGTAGACGATCATGAGTGGCCGCCGCATCCGGCGCGGCAGCCCCTGCAGATCATCGAGCTCGTGCCCGGGAAGTAGCTCGTGTTGATCACCGTCGCCGCTGGCGCTGGCCTGACCGTGGTTGTCGCGGTTGAACCTAGATGTTCAGCGAGTGCCACAAGATCATCTTTTCCGTTGTTCCCGTGTAGCTGATCGCCATCATGATCACAGCTTCGCCGACGCGTGATCTGGCTGTGCCAACGCCTCCGCTGGCGGGGACGTCGAGCGCAATCAGGGCGGTACCCCGCAGCTTGGAACGTTTGATCGTCACTGGAATGACAGTTGCCTCAAGTACGTCAGCGAGTATCTGCAGCCAGGCCGGCAAGTCTTGGGTTACCCACCCGCTCGCCAGGATCCGTTGCGGCTGGCCGGCCACCGATTGAAGCTGATCGCCGATCCGGGCGTAAGAGATCGCGACGCCTTCCATCGCTCCACGCAAGAGCTTTGCCCCGTGCGTTGGCCGCCGGGCTGTGGCGCCGCGGCCAGAATCAGGTTGCCGTCATCCACAGGCGACAATCGCACCTGGACTCCAGCCAGTTGACGACCCGGCCGACGTCGTTCACCGCTCGCCCTAACAGCGAGCGCGACCGATCGATGCGATAACACCACAGACCCGACGGGATCTCCTCAGGAATGCCGTCTACAAGAACCCGCATAGCACCACTGGTAGTCACGGATGCGGCGAGGGTCGACTCACCACGCGCGCCGGCACCGATGTTGCTTGAGAAATCGATCAGAACCACCGGGAACCGGCTGGCGCCAGCCAGGCCGACCATCTGCTGCATTCGGCAGCATCGACTTCGATGAATGGCTGGTCAGGATCGCGAACCTCAGACATCTGCTCCATCCGAACCCCGCAGACATCCAGCAGCTCCAGATCCCACTCACCAGCACACCGATCAAGCATTCCCGTCGTGCTTCATCCCTCCCCGATCACCACCACACCGTTCATCCGGACCGATCCGAGCACTGGGCGCATGGCATCTACAGCGATCTGGTCGACCTGTTCCTTGTCGCCAAACCTAGGTGTCGCGCGCAGGCCATCGCAGCCGCCTCAGTTGCCCGCACCAACTAGAGGGCGAGGTTGCGGTAAGGATCGATCTGGCCATTGGTCTTTACCCTCATCAGAATTCCCGTCCACTTCTAGGTCTAGAGGATGATGTGGAATCAGCCCATTGAGCTGACGGAAGAGGCGAATATGGCGGCAACCTCGTCGTAGTCATCAATCAGCGCGTGCACGCTAGCTCGAAGTTGCGCATAGACGGAGACGGCCGACGATGTCACAGCCACCGTCCCGCCGTCATCATCCGGGCCTGGTCCGCCGACGGCGACGAGGGCGTCGGTCAAGGTGGCGGCTCCACCGAGGGCATACCAGCCAAGGGCTGCTGCCCCCAACGCGGTACCACCTGCCTCGGCTTGAACCGACATCGGCCGCGCGAGAGTCGCCGCCATGACCTCACGCCACAGATCGGAGCGGAACGGGCGACCAGTCGCTCGAATGGATTGCACCGGAGCAACGGTGTCAAGGGAATCCACGATTGTAGAAAGTTGGAGGCAGACGCCCTCGATGGCGGCCCGGATGAAATGGCTTCGAGTGTGGTGGGCTCGTATTCCCAGATAGGCGCCGGCGATATCCGGGTCCCACAGCGGTGCTCGTTCGCTGAGGACATACGGCAACATCAGCAGGCCGTCACTGCCGGCGGGGGCCTGTGCCGCGAGCTGAAGGACAGCGACGTCGGCGGGACCTTCGCCGACCAGGTCAGGTGCGAAGGTCTTCCCGGCCCAACGCAATATGATGCCTCCGTTACTGATGGCTCCGCCGATCACCCAGATCTCATCAGTGAGGGCATAGCAGAACAGCCGGCCGTGGTCATCGAACCCTGGCTCGGAGAGGACCATCCGCACAGCCCCACTGGTGCCGAGGGAAAGGCCCGCGACACCGGAGGTAATGGCGCCAGTGCCCAGATTGCCCAGCGGACCGTCAGCAGCACCTACGACGACGGGCAAACCTGCAGGCAGGCCGAACTCTCGTGCGGCCTGGGCGGTCAACTTGCGCACTGCGGTCGTTGGCAGCACTGACGGCAGCTGGTCGGCCGTGACACCGGCCAGCTCCAGCGATTGGGAGTCCCAGCTGCGGCTCTTCAGATTGAGTAGCCCAGTCCCCGAAGCACTCGAGAGCTCGGTGACAAGCTCGCCGGTGAGGTGGTGCAGCACGTAGTCCTTGAGACCGACCCACCACCGCACCTGGCCGGTCAGCTCGGGTTCATGCCGAGAGAACCAGACCAGCTTGACCAGCGGACTCATCGGATGCACTGGTGTGCCGCTCCGGTGCAACAGCTCGCGGGCCAGCCCCTGTTGACGCAACTGGCGTGCCTCGTCGCGAGCACGCGAGTCGGCCCATGTCACTAACGGTGTGAGTGGTCGATACTGCGCATCCAGCCCTAGCAGACCATGCATGGCAGTTGAAATCGAGATGGCCACGACTTCTGCGTGGCCTAGCCCGGCTACACACTCCGCAAAGGCGCTGTCGATGCTGGAGAGCACCCTCGTCGGATCGTGCACCTGCCAACCAGCTTGGGGTTGCTCCAGTCGATACTCCCGGAGGCCGCTGGCCAGCTCGCGTTGGGCGCCATCGACGCCAAAAGCGACCACTTTGACTGCTGTCGTCCCGACATCGAGGCCGATGATGACCTCAGTCGTACGGTCGGTCATGTCACGGGGCCGTAATTGCATCCGCCTGACGAAGGACGGCATCGACCAGCTCGCCGTCTCCCCCGAGGCCAGGTTCGAGAGCATCCAACACTGCCGGTACGGCATCCGGAAGCTCACCAGAATTGGCTGCCTCCCGAGTGGGACCGGCTCCGGCGTCCTTGATCGGAGCGCCCAGCCCGCGCAGATGCAGGATCCATGCGGCGATGGTGGTGGCGCTGCCAGCGGGCACCCGGCCCGCCGACCGCTCCGCGCGGAGCGTCGGCAGCGTACGCACGGGCAGCTTGGTGAAGCCGTCCGCTGCGATCCGAGCCAGCTGATCGCCGGCTCGAGGGTTGGAGAAGCGCGTCAAGAGGGCTGCCCGGTACTGAGCGATGTCTGCGGCGGGGAGCATGAGGTGGCGGGCGGCCTCATCCCAAAACATCTCCACCCAGGACCTGCACTGCGGATCGGCGATAGCTTCATCGATCGTTGAATGCCCCCGGACGCTGCCGGCGTACGCCAGCATTGAGTGTGCCCCGTTCAACAGCCAGAGTTTGCGTTGCTCGTACGGTTCCACATCATCGACCAGCGTGGCGCCGGCTTCCTCCCAACGCGGGCGACCGGCCGGAAAGCCGCCTGATATCACCCACTCACTGAATGGTTCGGTCGGCACTGGGGATGCGTCAACGTATCCGCACGATTCCTCGACTAGCGCTCGGTCCTCATCCGTGGTGGCTGGTGTGATCCGGTCCACCATTGAGGTGGCGAAATCGATATGGGAG
Source organism: uncultured Actinomycetota bacterium (assembly GCA_963730505.1). Classification (GTDB taxonomy): domain Bacteria; phylum Actinomycetota; class Actinomycetes; order Propionibacteriales; family Propionibacteriaceae; genus Microlunatus. The sequence goes on along the minus strand of CAVSSB010000028.1, from coordinate 165,250 downwards.
TCGATCCAGTCAGGCAACGTCTCATCCACCAGCGCTGCAAGGTCTTTGACCACAATCTCGGTGACGGCACCGTTGTCAGGCAGATTGTCGCAAGACAAAATTGTGAGAGCCGCTGCGCCGGCAGCGCGCCGGGCCAGCAACCCTGCCACGAGTCGGCCCGGGAGTGAAGTGACCTGGTCGTGGGAACCCGAACGTAGGACTTCCAGATCAGCAACAACGACGTCCCGGTCTGCATCCAGATGGCCATTGACTCCACGGAGATAGCCAGCCTCGGTCACAGTGATCGTGACCAGCCCAACATCCGGCCGGCTCAAATAGTCGAGATACGTTTGGTGCTCGGCAGCGGGATGAACTGCTGAGAGAGAGCCGATCAGCTCGAAGGTGTCTTCTTCGGCGCTGCGGGTGATCAAGGTGTAAAGGCCGTCCTGGGGCGTCAATGCCTCAGCCATGTCGGTCCGGCGACCCGTGAAAGCCGCGATACCCCATTCACTCGCATTGGGGCTGTGGGCGGTGTACCAGGCTTGATGGGCCCGGTGGAAGTTGCCGACACCGAGGTGGACCATTCGGACCGGGGCCGTCGGCGGCGTGTCGGGCAGCGAACGGGACAGAGGAGGAACTTCTCGGGTCGCTGTCACAGTTTGAAGGCCTTTCTTGGGTTCGTGGCCACGAGGTCATGCATGACATCGAAGGCCTCGTCCATGCCGAGGCGGTGCTCGTCAACCAGCTGCGCGACAAACCCTGCGTCAAGCCGGCGGGACATGTCGTGCCGAGCCGGAATCGAGCAGAAGGCCCTGGTGTCGTCGATGAAGCCGGAGGTCTTGGCGAAGCCGGCGGACTCAGTGATTGCCGCCCGGAAGCGGCGGATAGCCTCTGGTGCGTCGATAAACCACCAAGGGACACCAGCAAAGACGGAGGGGTAGAAGCCAGCGAGCGGGCCGATCTCCCTGGAAAACACGGTCTCGTCGAGAGTGAAGATGACCAGCTGGAAGTTCGGATGGGTGCCGTAGCGGTTCAACATCGGGCGCAGGGCCTCGGTGAACTCCATCTGCACCGGAATGTCGGTCCCAACATCGGCGCCGTACTTCTCGAACGTCGGCAAGTGGTGGTTGCGCCGCACGCCAGGGTGCAGCGTCATCACCAAACCATCATCACAGGCCATCCGTGCCATCTCTGAAACAAGATGGCGTCGCAGCGCAATAGCCTCCACCTCCAAGGCTTCGCCTTTACGAGCAGATGCATAAATGCGCTCCGCCTCAGCCACCTCCAGCAAGTCGGTACGAGCGTCGAGGTGGCTGTGGTCGGAGGAGACTGCACCGTTGTCCTTGAAGAATTGGCGACGGTTCTCCATGGCGGCGATATAGCCGTCGTAGTCACCGGTATCAATTCCGGATACCTCAGCCAACCGGTCAACATCGGCGTTCCAGTTGGCCTGACCAGGCTCGAGGTACTTGTCGGGGCGGAAGGTCGGGATAACTCGACCCTGCCAGCTCTCGTCATCGCGAAGGAACTGGTGGGCGGCCAGGTCGTCGCACGGGTCGTCGGTGGTGGCGAGCAGCTCAATCTTGAACCTGTCGTACAGTGCCCGCGGCTTGAACTCCGGCGAAGCGAGACAGCTGGAGATCTGGTCATAGATCTGGTCAGCGGTTTCGGCGCTCGGCCGCACCGTGACCCCGAAGGTCTCACCCAGCTGCGCCTCAAGCCAGAGCCGCACAGGAGTGCCGTGATAGGCGCTCCAGTGCGAACACAAGGTGCGGAACGCGTCGCGTGATTGTTGCTCCGTCATGCTGGGCTGAGCCACCCCAAGCGCGGATAGCTCCACTCCATGGGCGTGCAGCAGCCGGTTGACGTAGTGATCCGGGGTGATCAGCAAAGACGTGGGGTCGCCGAATGGAATGTCCTCCGCTAACCACTGCGGCGGCACGTGGCCGTGCGGCGAGATAATCGGCAGATCCTTGACACTCTCATACAGCTGCCGGGCGATGGAACGGACCGCAGGCTCGCCCGGCAGCAGGCGATCCGAATGTAGAAGCAGTGGAGGAGGGAAGGACATAACCCCATCCTGCTGAAAACGAAGCCGGGCAGACAATAGATCGCTGAAACATCCTCGGGGCTCGCGCCAGCGGGTGCTGCCCTGCGCGGGCCCGTCTCGATGGGGTTTCCGAAGAAAGTGTTCGCAAATTACAGATGTGGCGGCCGCGCGCACGCTGACATATGGCTATCGGTTGGCGACGCTGCAGGCGCTGTCGACGCTTGTCCACCCCGGCGTTGCATTGACAGTTGGGTATTCGCAAGGGAGGCCTTCGACCCTCGCAAAGCATGCGCAGCGGCGCCCCATAAACTCACCTGACAAATGTCACGATCTTCGGCACGGGCAACATGGGCACCGCGATCGCTGACGTGCTGACTGCCGGTGGTTCCACGGTCGATCACATTGGGCACGCTGACCCGCGGGACCGGTAAACGGCGACATCGTGATCTTGGCCGTCTACTATGCGGCTTTGAAGGACATCCTCGGGGAGTATGCGGACAAGTTCGCCGGCAAAACCGTCGTCGACATCACCAATCCGGTAAACCTCGAGACCTTCGACTCGCTACTTCCGCCACCCGAAAGCTCCTCCGCTGCAGAACTTGCGGCCGCGCTGCCCTCCTCTCAGTGATCAAAGCGTTCAACACGACTCTCGCGGGCACACTCAGCGCAAGGAAGGTGGGCCCGATAACAACCACAGTGCTTGTAGCGGGCGATGACGCCGATGCAAAAACGGCTCTCATCGACGCTGTTAAAGCTGGCGGTGTTGAGGCCATCGACGCCGGCGGGCTCAACCGTGCCCGCGAACTTGAGGCGATGGGCTTCCTACAGATCAAGCTCGCGTCAAGTGAGCAGGTCGGCTGGGCGGGAGGCTTCGGCGTCGTACGCTGACGACCCTTATTAACCGCCCAGCCGGGGATGATGCCAGACGGGCAAACGTCTCGGGCGCTTTACCGTTACAACCCAATCGGTTGAGCTTGACCAGATCCTTCAGCGAACCGACCTTTGCAGTCAGCATGCGCAACCGCTGACGGTCGCCGAGCTCGCGTGGCACGAAGATCGCACGTAGAGAAAGACCTATGCCTGCATCACATTCAAGAACTCCTGGCGCTCCTCTCCTCCAGGCGGTTCACGGAGACATGGCACGCTGAGAGATCCTGTACGGATGAGGAATGCCTTGAACTCGGACAAATTCCGGTTCGCGCTGGTGGGTGCCGGCATCATCGGCACTCATCACGGCAAAGTGATCAGCGAGTTGAACGATCAGGTCGAGCTCGTCGCCGTAGTGAATCGCACTCTGGAGAAGGCGGAGAAGATCACGGCAGTGCGCGGTGGAACAGCGTTCACCTCATTGACCGAGGCGATGGCTGCTACTGACATCGACGTCGTCGTCATCTGCACGCCTGCCGGCGGCCGCGCTGAGGTGGCGATTGAGGCCCTGGAAGCTGGCAAGCACTTGATCATCGAGAAGCCAGCGGAGGTCAGTGTCACCAAGATTGACGACATCATCGCCGCCCAACAGAAGGCCGGCACTCAAGTGACGGTCATTTCCCAGCACCGATTCGACCCCGCCAGCGAGGTTGCTCTAGCGGCGATCAAAGACGGCGAGCTAGGCCGCCTCACATCAGGCATCGCCTCAATCGACTGGTGGCGGGGACAGAGTTACTACGATTCAGCAGGCTGGCGTGCGACTTGGAAAGTCGACGGTGGCGGCGCCCTGATGAACCAGGGTGTGCACACTGTCGACCTGCTGGTAGCCATGCTGGGCACGCCAGTGGAGGTCTTCGCGTACACCGCCATCTTGGCTCACGAGCGGATTGAAACCGAGGATGTCGCGGTCGGCGTAGTGAGGTTCGAGAGCGGCGCGCTGGGTGTACTGCACGCCACGACAGCCGCCTTCCCAGGTCTAAGCGCACGCCTTCAGCTACACGGTGACAAGGGATCAATCGTGATCGAGAACGACGAGCTCGGTTTCATCCACCTCACCCGCAAGGATGCCGCTCGCGACGAAAAGTTCTTCGGGTTGAAGGACGACGCCAACAACCAAGTCGCCGAGTACGCATTACCGGGGGGTAGCTCAGCCGAAACCGGCGGTGACCCGAGCCGGTCGGACGCCCACCGCTACCAATATGAGAACTTCCTGGCAGCGCTGCGGGGAACCGAAGAGATCCGAGTGGGCCTCGCCGAGCATCGCCAGACTCTCAGCGTCATCGTCGGCGCCTACGAGTCAGCGCGTACCGGACGACCGGTCAGCCTGGTCTAAGAGACAAGAGCGCAAAGGAGTCTGGCTGAGCGAGACGAGACACCGCGACTACACCGCCCACCAGGTCTTCGCTGGCAAGCGGTTGTGAGCCCGCGGTTCGGCGCTCGACCGCACCTTGACCCCAAACCGACCCGGGCTGATCGCAGACCCGGTTCGAGGTCCGCCATGAAATCTTGCCGTTCAGAGGTCCTTGCGCCAGCGTCGGCGCAGCGCGTAAGCGGCGGCCTTCGGCTGCCGATCGCGGGTGAAGACGCCCTTCTTGTTTCCGCCGACCCGCATGATTCCGGAGGTCGTAGTGAAGTCGGCGAAGTTCCACACCTGCTCACCGACTACGGCATCGATGCGGTCGAAGACGCGATGGTTCATATCGAGGTACTCAACTTGGTACTCCTCGGTCCATGGGCTGGCATCGAGAGAGTGCAGTCCGGGATAGGTGTCGGCACCGTACTCGGTGATGATGATCGGCTTGCCTTCACTTGCCCAGCCCTTGAGCTCCTCCTCCCAAGCCAGCTCCGCGGCCGCGAGATCACCAGTGTTGACATACCAGCCGTAATAGCGGTTCAACATCAAAACATCACCGAACTGGGAAACTCGGCATTTCCCATGGGGTGCCAGCATCACGTTGACAAAACCGACGGGTCGGGTCGAATCTGCCTGGCGGGCCACATCGAACAGCGGCTGGAAATACTTCTCCGCTCCCTCTGTATCGGATTCCGGCTCGTTCGCGATGCTCCACAAGACCACGCTTGGATGATTCTTGTCCCGGGCGATCAGCTCCCTGATGGCCTGCGCATGCACCTCCCGGGTTGCGTCGTTGGCGGTCTCCGGCGAGAACGTTTGATAGCCCTGTCCGCCGAAGATTCCGCCGCCCAGCCCCATGTTCAAGCCGACGGCAGCTGTCTCGTCGATGATCACGATGCCCTGCCGGTCGGCGTAGTCCAAAACGTCTTCGGCGTACGGATAGTGCGAGGTTCGGAACGAGTTGGCGCCAATCCATTTCAGCAGGTCGAAGTCGTGTACGAGGTAGGCGTCGTTGTGGCCCTTGCCGATCACCGGCAGGTCCTCATGTTTGCCGAAGCCGGTGAAATAGACCGGCTCACCGTTAATCAAGAACCGAATCCCATCCACGCGGACGGTGCGTACGCCGACACTTTGGTGATAGCTGTCCACGACGGTGTCCCCGCGTACCAGCTGAACCTCCAGGTCATAGAGGTAACCGTCTCCCGGCGCCCACTTGTGGACGTTTGGCACACGCAACGTGCCGCTCGCTCCGGTCCTGGTGGCGACGTCGGTTCCCTCGGCATCCCGCAAGATCACTCTGGTCTCAACATCCTCGGCTCCCTCCGCCTCGACCGCGTACTCGATCGCGCCGTTCTCGCCGTCAAGATCAGTAGTGATCGTGATATCTGTGATGTGGGTCGGATCGGTGGAATAGAGCCAAACATTTCGGTGGATTCCTGCGTAGTTGAAGAAGTCATGCCAGTACCGCTGCCGGTTACCGGCCGGGGTGTCTTCAATAACACCTGGTGGGATGGATTGCCAATGCAGCGTGTTATTGATCAACGCCGTGATGCGCAGCTGCTCCCCCCCAGCGACGTGGTTGGTGATATCGGCCTCGAACGGGGTGTACCCGCCCTCATGCGACATCACCTCGACATCATTGACCCAGACCGTGGCTCGGTGGGTTGCCGACTCAAAGTGCAGCACGATGCGTCGTCCCTGCCAGCTCCGAGGCACCCAGACACTTGTCTGGTACCAAATGTCGCCGAAGTAGTCGCGAACCGTCGCATCGGCTGCGATGTCGTTGAAGCTGGCCGGCACAGCCATCTGCCGAGAGTCCGGTAACGGCCGGCTGAACCAACCCGCCGACTGGCCCTCGCCTTCGGGGTCCAGCCTGAACTCCCAAAGGCCATTCAGGCTCTTCCGTTCGCTGGTACTGGTGTCTTGAGGTCGCAGCATGATTGCTCCTTTACGTTGGCCGCTGGCGTGCTATCCCCATTCAATCGGGATCTGCGAAGATTCCTCCACTTGCTGGCTCTTGCCAGCCATTGCTGACGTCGCAGCCAAAATCCGGCTCTCAATAGCAGTCGCAGTCAGCTGCACTTCAATCGCTGTTGCATAACGCCATCGTCGGAGACCAGACCGATCTCGTCATTGGGCCTGGGCTCTGCGGTACAGGTCAACGGATTACGATCACCGTGGTGGCGGCGTGAGCCGCAACGTGCTGACTGACCGATCCAAGGACCATCCCCACGAATCCTCCATGCCCGCGGGAACCAACGACTAAGGCATCGGCGCCTTCGGAGAGGTCGATCAACACCCTCGCCGGATTACCGCCGCGAACCTCCCGCCGAACGGCCAGTCCTGGATCTTCACCGAGGACTTCTTCCACTGTTGTTTGCAGTATGGCCGTGGCCTGCAGTTGTGGGTCGAGGTCAGTGCCCCATGCGATGTTGCCGTACGGTGGGTCAACGGTTGGCGGCGGAGTCCAAACGGACGCAACGGTCAGCTCGGCGTTGTGCGTCTTGGCCTCTCCAGCGGCCCATCGCAGCGCCGACTTGCTGTAATCCGAACCATCGACACCCACCACAACGCGGGTCCACTCACTCCTAAGGGTCTCTTCAGCCGCGGCGACCTCGTCCTCGTCCGGTGATCGAACGACTGCCACGGGACAGGACGAGTGTCGGAGCAGTTCTTGGCTAACCGACCCCAGCAGCCAGCCCGCTATGCCGCCTCGCCCCCGGGCACCCACGACGACAAGATCAGCATGCCGGGACTGCTCTGCCAGAAGTTTTGCGGGATGTCCCTCGGTCGCAACGATCTCAACGACCATCGGAGGGTTGCCGGCCATTGCGTTCCCGACAACGGTTTGCAGCGCCTGCTCGGCCGCCGAAGCCCCGTCATGGCGATCGACGGCCTTGTTGACATCAACATAGGGGGACACGATCGGTGGCGGTAATGCGGTCCAGGTGGTCAGAGCCAAGAGCTCGGCGCCATGCCGACCGGCCTCGACGACGGCCCACCGTAGGGCCCGCAAGCTGTATTCCGAGCCGTCTATACCAACAACAATCCGCCGCATCGACGTCATCCCGCCCCGCCTTGAGCGTAAGTACTCCGGGTCTTGTTCGGCATCGCTGGCCGCCGCTGTCCGATCAAGGCGCCGTTAGGTCTCCGCCGCTCGAGGTCTGTTGATCTCGGGCTTTGCCGCGTCCGGGCCCAGACCGATCGTCGCCGCTTCCAATACTGGGATCACCCACTCGGACGTCCAGGTCGCCCTGCTCTGCCCATATATGGGACGGCAGCACAAGATGGCAACGATCGTTCCAGCGAATGATCACCCGTTGCTCCCGCTCGTAACCGAGGATGCCGATCGTTGCCGGGGCGAGCGCGAAGAGCCTGCCAGCCTCCGGGGGTAGGCCTAGCCAGCGCGCGGTGAGCACCCGCAAGTAGTGGCCATGGGCGAACAGGACTGTGTCACCCGCAGCTGTGAGCGCCTGCGCAATTACCTTGTCCGCCCGTGCACCGACCTCCGCTGCGGTCTCACCCTTCGGTGCCCCGTCGCGCCAGATTGACCAGCCCGGCACCTCTTCACGAATCTCAGCGGTTCGGCGCCCTTCGTATGCGCCGTAGTCCCATTCCATGAGATCGTCGCTGATTTCAGCTTCCTCGGCCACACCTGCCAGGCGGCACGTCTCGAATGCGCGGGCTAAGGGGCTGGTCATCACTCGGATGAAAGTGCGGCCACGAAGCCGGTCTCCGAGCACCATCGCCTGTAGTCGGCCCAGTTCAGTCAGCGGGATATCCGTATGCCCGGTGTGCCGGCCGTCACGAGCCCATTCGGTTTCACCGTGCCTGATCAAGATGAGGCGCAGTCCGGTCCGCTCCACAAAGGACTCCTTCTCCAGTCCACGTCCAACACGCCATCTCAGCCTATGACGAGCGAGCCGTTCCTCGCCTCAGCGGATCTGACGACCAGGGAGCCGTGCACCAGGGCAGCAACGGGATCAACCCGTCACAATCACCCTCGGGCGTAACGAGGCGATCTTGTCCTGCTGCTGCAGTGGATGCCACAGTGCTGGTATGACCAGCGCTGAGGTAAAGAATGCAAGCATCGCAGCCACGGCACCGGCAGAAACCTCGACGAACTACGGCACGGATCCTGGCGACCCGTCTCGGGCGGACACCGTGGGCGGTGTCGACCAGGAACTCTCCAGCGATGAAGTCACCGCTTTCGTAACGCAGGCGCTCGCCCGCGCCGACCTTGAGGACAAACGGGTGTGCCTGGTTGTACCGGATGGCACTCGGACCTGTCCGTTGCCGCTGCTGATGCGGGCTGCGCACTCCGCTCTTGAAGGTAGGGCGAAGGAGGTCACGGTGATGATCGCCCTCGGTACCCATCAGGGGATGAGTGAAGATCATCTGGCGCGCCATCTGGGCTACTCGGCGGGCGCCGCGGAGGAAACCTATCCCGGCTGGACCATCCTCAATCACGAATCCTGGGTACCGGAGACGTTCACCACGCTCGGCACGATTGGCTCGGAGCGGCTGACGGAGCTCACTGGTGGCTTGATGCGCGACGTCTCGGTGGACGTGCGGATCAACCGGCATGTCGCTGAGGCCGACGTAGCGATCGTGGTTGGGCCAGTGTTTCCGCACGAGGTGGTCGGGTTCTCTGGGGGCAACAAGTACTTCTTTCCTGGGGTGTCCGGCCAGGAGCTGATCGATCTGTCGCATTGGGTCGGCGCCTTGATCACGAGCGCAAAGATGATCGGAACGCGCGGCGTTACCCCGGTACGCGCTCTCATCAATGAGGCCGCCACCCTCATTCCGGCGGATCGGCTGGCGCTGTGTCTGGTGGTCGCATCCGGCACCGACACGCTGCATGCCGCCGCCTTCGGCACACCAGAGGACGCCTGGGCTGCGTGCGCGGAGATCTCAGCCGAAACCCACATCACCTACCTCAACACTCCCGTCAGACGCGTGCTATCGATCATGCCGAGCAAGTACGAGGACATCTGGACCGCTGCCAAGGGGTTCTACAAGCTGGAGCCGATCGTCGCCGACGGCGGCGAGGTGATCATTTACGCTCCACACATCACCGATGTGTCGGTGATGCACCCCCACATAACCGAGATCGGCTATCACTGCCGGGACTACTTCCTCGGCCAGTGGGACCGCTTTAAGGACCAGCCGTGGGGAGACCTGGCGCACTCCACCCACCTCCGGGGGCAGGGCACCTGGGACCTGGAGCACGGTGAGCGGAATCGGGTAACGGTCACCTTGGCAACGGGCATTCCTGAGGAGATCGTTCGGTCGGTCAATCTCAACTATCTCGACCCGGCCACGGTCGACATCGCTGCATACGAGGCTGACCCGGATACCTTCGTTGAACCCCACGCAGGGGAGGTCCTCTACCGCCTGCGGACCTCCGGGTTCGGAACCAGAAGAGGCGAACCGGACGGCCGGCAACCCTCCCCCGCCGGTCTAGACGGCTAACCCAAGGAGTCTCGCTGGCTGGTTACGCCACGGGGAAGGGCTTTCATGACTACCAACAATCCGCTAACAACCGTGCAACGCATGTTCGAGGCGTTCGCGAAGGGTGACATGGATCGGCTGCTTGAGACCGTTCATCCCGATTCGCGCTGGACCTATGTTGGCGCGAATCCACGGATATCAAAACGTGTCTACGTCGGCCGGAAAGATGTCAGGAAATTCTTCGGCAAAATCATTCAAAACTTGACTATCACAACATTCCATCCGAGGGAATTCGTGACGGAAAACGACACCGTCGTGGTGATCGGTTTTGAATCAGGGACCGTAACGGCCACAGGTCACCCTTTCCGGAACGAATGGGTACATAAGTATGTCGTCCAAGATGACCTGATCACCGAGATGGAAGAGTACAACATCCAGGTGGATACAACACCGTAAGCGCGTCAGCTCCAAATGTTTCGAGGACCTGAACGCACAGCCGAAGGGCCCAGTGCGGAACCAAGGGAGGGTTCGATGAGTGATCGCGGTGTTGAGGATGTCGATCTTCTGGTCATTGGTGGCGGCAAGGCGGGGAAGTCCTTGGCGATGGACCGCGCCCAGGCAGGCTGGAAAGTCGCCATGGTCGAGCGGGACAAGATCGGTGGGACATGTATCAACGTGGCGTGCATCCCCACGAAAGCGCTGGTCGGTAGCGCCCGCACTGTACTCATGGGCCGCCACGCCAAGGTGATGGGCGTTGAGCTTGACGACCAACCGTTGGTCTCACTCGATGGGCTGCGTCGGCACAAGAGTTCCGTTGTGGACGGAATGGTGGCCGCTCACCAAAGGATGTTCGCCGACTCTGGCATGGACTTCATCTTGGGTACCGCCCGCTTCATCGCGCCCCGTACCGTCCAGGTCGAAACTCGCAACGAGCCCATCCGGTTGCTCCGAGGAACCGATGTCGTGATCAACACTGGGACGGCGCCGGCCATCCCCGATCTGGCTGGCATCTCCGAATCGAGGGTCTGGACGTCGGAGACGATCTTGCAGTTGGAACGGTTGCCGCAGCGACTGATCGTTCTGGGTGGTGGATACGTCGGCTGCGAGTTTGCTTCGATGTTCGCGCTCTTCGGCAGTCAGGTGACATTGCTGCAGGGACCGGACCAGCTGCTTCCACGTGAGGATTCCGATGTCGCCGGCGAAGTGGCGGCCATCCTTGCCAATCAAGGGGTCGGCCTACGACTGGGCACCCGAGCCCAGGCTGTCCGTCGTGATGCCAATAACGGCGAGGTTGTCGTGGTCCTTGAAGACGGCTCCCAGGTGCGTGGCGAGGAGTTGCTCGTCGCGACTGGGCGCGCTCCGGTGACCACTGAGCTCGGGCTGGCGTCGGCCGGTGTTGATCTCACCGATCGCGGGTTCATCTGGGTGGACGACCACCTTCACACCACGGCTGATCATGTCTGGTCTGCCGGTGACGTCGCCGGCAGTCCGCAGTTCACCCATGCTTCATGGAACGACTTCCGCATCCTCAAGGCAAACCTCGACCACGGTGATGCGGTCACCAGGGGTCGCATCGTGCCTTACACGATCTTTATTACCCCTGAACTGGCGCGGGTGGGTATGACCGAGGCCCAAGCCCGTGATCAAGGACGCAACGTGGCAATTGGCAAGATCCCCGTTTCAGCAATTCCGAGGACCAAGACACTTCACGACACGACGGGCACTTGGAAGGCCGTCGTGGATGCAGACACCGACTTGATTCTCGGTGGCGCCCTGCTGGGGCACAACGCCGGCGAGGTCATTTCCACCCTGCAGATGGCAATGCTCGGCGGACTTCCGTACCAACAGGTCCGCGACGCCGCGTTCACCCATCCGACCATGGGGGAAGGGCTCAATCTGCTCTTTGATGCGCTCGATGATCAGCGGCGGCAGGGTCACGGCAAGACCTCCCCGGTCCAGACACCAAGCGAATGACCGATTGCTAGGTACGTCGGGTTCGTGAAGCGTACGAGCGGTCACGACTCACCGCGATACGACCTGCCGAGTCCTGCCATAAGTGCGGTTGAACAGTGCGACCCGATATTCGTGGCGCGCCATGTTGCGGGCAAGGCTGCTGCCCATCACGGCCATGCCAACGACGCCGACCTCAGCGAAGCCTGTTTGTTGTGCCGGCCTACGGTCCGCTTCGGCGGACCGCGCACTTCCCTTGTTGGTGTCGTACGCTGCGACCTCGGTCTCGGCGGCAGCACGCTGGTCCTTGTCGTGTTCCTCGTCGGCTCGCGGCTGCGCTTCAGCCGACTCTGCACCCTGACCAGGCTGCTGGATGCTCATGATTCTCCTTTGACGCGGGGTGATCACGACTCCCGAAGCGGGGCTGTGGCATCGACGGATTCCACGGCCGCGTCGCTACGGTCGTCCTTGATGCCCTGGCGGGCGTGAAGCTCCTTGACGATTTCCCGGAAGCGCGTGTCGGTTAACGGATATGCCAGGAAGATGAGGGCGCCGAGCAGTGCAAAGATTGCCGGGCCGAGACCCACCAGCCCCCGAATCGTAAGGAGGGCGGAATCAGGCTGTTCCGGCGCCCTGGCGACGAAACCGCCGAATGCGAGTGCGTAGCCGGCGACTGCCCCGGCGACGGCCTGGGAGACCTTGCGGAAGAAGGAGTAGATCGCGTAGGTGGCGCCCTCGGTCCGTTTGCCGGTTTTGTACTCGCCGTACTCGACCGCGTCGGCCTCAAAGGCGAAAAGCAAAGACATCGACAGATTCTGGAAAAGGCCGAAGACGAAGAATGACACAACCACGATCGGCAGGCCCGCCGGCATGAAGAAAATCCAAGTGCCCATCACGACAAGACCGAGCGCCCCGATCAGAAACGTCTTCTTCTTGCCGATCCGGGCAACGAACCTGGGCACAATAGGCACTGCCACGAAAGTGGACAGCGACGTAGCCACAACCATCCAGATCAGCTGGCTCGAGTTGCCGAGGATGTAGGCCGCGTAGTAGGCCTGGGACGCCTGGAGTCCGAAGACCCCGGTGAGAAAAACCAGGTTGGAAACACACAAGATCAGCAACGGCCGGTTTTGCCTGACAGTGTCAATGGTTTCCTTGATCGTCACCGGTTTTGACTCGTGGACTACCTGCTCCTTGGTGTTGAAAAAGCAGAACAGGTAGAGGGCATATCCGATGACGGCGAAGATGAGGGTCACTATTGTCAGGAAGCTTTGAAGCTGATCGGGCTGGGTCTTGTACCGCGTGATTTGAGGAGCGATCACTACGACGAGAACCAAAATGCCGAAGATCGGTCCCACACTGCGCCAAATCCCAAGGCGGGAGCGCTCCACCGGATCCTGCGTCATTGCGGTCGCCAGGGAACCGTACGGGATATTGGTCAGGGAGTACAGGAAGCCCAGCAAGGCGTAGGTGACATAGGCGTAGACGTATTTGGCGGTCGTGCTGTCGAAGTTCGGGACGCTGAACAAGGCCACACTGGACAACAGGAGCGGCAGCGAGGCAAACAGCAGATATGGCCTGAACTTCCCCCACCGCGACCTGGTGATATCGACCAGGCGCCCGGCCGCGAGATCAGCGAAGGCATCCCAGACTCTTACGACAAGGAACATCGTCGCAATGGGCGCTGGATTCAGCCCCACGACGTTCGTGTAATAGATGAGCAGGAACAGCGCCTGCAGGGAGAAGGCCAGGTTGTTCGCCAGGTCACCGGAGGCGTAGCCAATATAGTTCCGGAGAGTTAGCTTCTTCACTGAAGCTCCTTCGCTGGTGGGGAATGCTGGCTAGTTCATTAGCTCAGAGCAGGCATCATCATCCAATGGGTTGGATGGCCCGCGCCGCCTTCGCCCGGTACGCCGCAACAATGACATCGACCGCTGTATCGAGGTCGAGCATCCCTGTATTGACGACGAGGTCATAGCGATCAATGCTCATGGGATTCCAGTAGTAAAACCTCTCCGACATCTCGGCCCGTACCCAATCCTCGTTGCGCTGCCGCCGTGCTGCCTGTGCCAAGTCGAGTCCTTCCTCTTGTGCGGCGCGGGCGATACGGGCCTCAACCGGAGCATCGATCTGTACATGCAAGGCGGCTGGGATATCACCGAGGATGAGGGCACCGTTACGGCCAAGCATCACCACGCCCCGAGCGCCAGCTTCCTTCACGAGGCGGGTGTTCTCCTCAACCATCTCCGCATCCTGCTCCTGAGCCAAAGGGATGCTGGCGTCGTCGAGAACCGTGGCACTGGGCGCGAAGCGGCCTAGGAACCGCGCCAGGCCGCTTCCTTGATCACCGGCCCTCCCTCCGCCCGGATACTTAGCACTCTCAATGTCGGCGGAGGAGAATGCCTGATCCATCCACTCAACGCCAAGTGCGTTGGCAACCCTAGGACCGATGTATCGGGCGCCCGCACCGTACTTCTCAAACAATGTCACGACGGGTGCAGTCATGTTGCCCCTTGTCATCTAGCGCAAAAAATGAGGTGATTTTCGATAGTCAAGCAGCCGATTTACTTTTGGCGCAATAGCCACGTCATGCCGCACGTCTAATGAGGAGGTCCGTTCATGCCCGAAACTGCAATTGCTTGGCAGAACACGTCTCTGTCACCTCGTGAACGGGCCGAGAAGCTTGTCGAGGCCATGTCGCTGGAGCAGAAGATCGCCCAGTTGCACGGTGCAATGGAGACCATTGACATCTACGCCATCACCGCACAGGCCGCGGAGTCCGGGGCCGACATGGACCAGCTTGCCGCCCAAATCCGGGTCGAGCGGCACGTGAAGGCGATTGACGAGCTGGGGATTCCTCGGTTCCGGATTACCAACGGCCCTGTGGGTGTCGGCATGGGTGACGGCACTCCGAGCCCGCCGGCCACGTCCCTGCCCATGACCATCGGCCTCGCCGCTGGCTTCGACCCCGATCTGGCGTACTCCTACGGAGACATCATCGGGTCGGAAACGGCGACGCTGGGCCAGCACGTCCTCGAGGGGCCCGGCGTGTGCTTGCATCGGACCACGATCGCCGGCCGCAACTTCGAGTACTTCTCCGAAGACCCGTACCTCTCCGGAGTGATGGGAGTCGCGGTGACCAATGCCATCCAAGCTCACGACGTCATCGCTATGGGCAAGCATTACGTGGTCAACGATCAAGAGTACGAACGGTTCCGGACCAGTGTCGAAGTCGACGAGCACGTTCTGCGAGAGCTGTATTTGTTGCCGTTCGAGATGCTGGTCAAGGACGCCGGAATCGCCGCCATGATGAGTTCCTACAACCGGGTGCGGGGTGTGTACGCGACCGAATTCCGGTACACGCTCACCGACATCCTGCGTACGGAGTGGGGCTTTGACGGTTACGTCCAGTCCGACTTCTGGTCCTGCCGCTCCTGTGCCCCCTCGCTCAATGCCGGCATGGACCACGAAATGCCGGACGCCAAATGGCTCAACGAGACCAACGTCAAGGCCGCCCTCTCCGACACCAGCCTCGAGATCAAGGCCATCGACCGGGCCCTGGTCCGCCGCTACACCCAGATGTTCCGGTTCGGGCAGTTCGAACGCCCATACGATCCAGGCGAGATTGACGCCCAGGCCCACGGCGCCATCGCCCGAACCATCGGCTCTCAGATCGCCGTTCTGCTTAAGAACGAAGGCAAATTGCTGCCCCTGGATCCCAACACCGGTTCCATCGTGATCATCGGCCAATCCAAATTCGTGGACGAGGCTTGCCTCGGGGGCGGCGGCTCCTCCAAAGTCATCCCCTTGTACACCGTCCCGCCGCTGGAAGGCATGCAGCACGTGCTGGGTGACCTTGGCTCGTCCGCGATGGTGACCAAGGTGACCGTCAGCGACGACTTGTCCAATCTGGACAAGGCCAAGAATGCGGCCAGCGAGGCCGACGTTGTGGTGCTGATGGCAGGCCTGGTGGCCACCGAAGGCGCTGACCAGCCCGACGCCAACATGCTCAATGACCAGAACCGGATGCTGGACGAACTGCTGGGCATCAACCCGAACACCGTCGTAGTGATGAAGGACAGCAACCCGGTGCTGATGCCCTGGATCGACAAGGCTTCGGCGGTCCTGGAGGCGTGGAACCAGGGCGCCGAGGACGGACACGTCGTCGCTGACCTGCTGTTCGGGGTGGTCAACCCCTCCGGCAAGGTGCCGACCTCCTACCCCAGGTCGGAGGATGACACTCTGTACGCCGGGAAACCCGAGCGATATCCGGGCACCGACGAGGGCGACGGCTACCCGGTGATCCGTTACACCGAAGGGTTGGCAATGGGGTACCGCTGGTTCCAAAGCCAAGGCATCAAGCCGCTGTTCGGCTTCGGTTTCGGCCTCTCCTACACCACTTTCGACATCGCCGACGTGTCAGTGAACGCGCCGGACGGTGCCAGTGCGTCGGTCACCGTGACCGCGTCGGTGACGAATACTGGCGCCGTGGCCGGCGCCGAAGTCGTGCAGGTCTACCTCGGGATGCCAATCGAGGGGCAACCCCCCAAGCGACTTGTCGGGTTCCAGAAAGTGTTCGTCGAGCCGGGAGAGTCCAAGCCGGTGACGATCATCATCGACCCCGCGGCGACAAACCACCCGTTCGGCATCTGGGACGACTGCACCCAAGCCTTCGTCACCAAGCCGGGGGAATACACCATCTATGTAGGCAACTCGGCTGATAACACTCCGCACACGGTGACGCTCACCGCTGGATAAGCCTCGGCGGTACGCCAGTCTGACTTCGGAGTATTTTCAAGGAGTGGTCGCCGATAAGCGACGGGGCAAGCGATCCGACCGAAAGGGCCGGTATGACAAAGGGCTGCCCGGCTACCACGACCCCACGGCCGGGATCGGCGGCGCAGCGCCAGCTACCAGCGCTCTTACATTGCGGCTATGGCTTGCTGTCTTTGGTTTGGTCATTTGCACAGCCTTCGGGATTTGGTTGTACTTGATCAAAGCGCCTATCGGCTTCGTAGTCGTGCTGCTCGCGCTGGCAGCTTTCGCCGTCATCGACTTAGCGGTCATCGTCCGCCGCAAACGACGCGGAGAGCCTGGCTGAGACCTCGCCGTCAAACAAGCACACATGTAGCGGCAACCGTCGCAGAAATGGGCCTAACTTTAGATCCGAGTCAACAAGACGTGCGGAGCGTCCAATCTAGGTCAGGGCTCGTACGCCCCCACGCTTGTCGATGAGATGGGACCCACGATGACGGTCTGGCTCGGGTCCTCGGTGGGCGATGCGGTAGACCCTTGCTATGTCAGATCCGCCTGTGCTGTTGGTCTTTGACCTCGCCGGAACATTCGCGTTCGCGTTGAACGGCGCGTTGACCGCCGTCCGTACCGCGCACCTGGACATTGTCGGGGTCATCACCCTAGGCATGATCACCGCAGTTGGTGGTGGCATCATTCGGGACGTCTTGCTCGGCGCCCTGCCGCCGGCCACGTTCGTCGACTGGCGCTACCTGGCCGTGGCCGCTTGCGGCGGACTGATCGCGTTCTTGTTCAGCCGCTGGCTGGATCGGTTCACCCGCCTAATCGACCTGCTGGACGCCGCCGGGTTGAGCCTGTTCGCAGTCACCGGAGCGGGCAAGGCGCTCGAGCTAGGGGTCGGCCCGGCGCAGGCAATCATCCTTGGGGCGGTGACAGGTGTGGGTGGCGGAACGGTCCGCGACGTGCTGATCCAGCGGGTTCCGAGCGTGTTGAGCAGCGGACTGTACGCCATCCCGGCGCTGGTCGGCGCTGCGCTAGTCGTGGCGGCCGAAAGCGGCGGTATCTCCACCCTGCTCGGCGTACCGGTAGCGCTTGGTGCGGCCGTTGTGTGCTTCCTGATCCGTATGGTCGGTCTGCATTTCGAGATCGATGCACCGAAACCCCCTGGGATTGAGCACGAGGGGTCCGGAGCATCAGGCAATGACGGTGGTTAGCCTGCGAGCCAGGCGAGGGCGGCGACGGCCGGCGCCTGGAGCTGATCACGTATAACCGTGTGGTGAGCATCCCGCTGGAGGACTACGCACTGTTGTCGGACCTGCGCACCGGGCCGCTGGTGTCACGGGGAGGCAGCATCGACTGGCTCTGCCTTCCGCGGTTCGACTCGCCGGCCATCTTCTGCGCTCTTCTCGGAGGGCCTGACGACGGCCGCTGGCAGCTAACCGTGGATGACGGCGGGGTGGTCGACTGGCGGTACCGGCTGGACACCTTTGTGCTGGAGACCACCTGGAAAAGCCCTACCGGCCGTGCCCTCATTACCGACTTCATGACGCCGAGCACGACCCGGGCCGACCTGATCCGCCGGGTGGAGTGCCTCGACGGCCGTGTCGAGGTGAACTGTGACCTGCGGATCCGCTTCGACTATGCCCGCGCCACGCCATCGATCCGACGGATCGAGAGCGCCGACAACGGGCCGGCGCTGCTCTCCCTCGCCGGACCCGAGGGCCTCAAGATCACCGGACCGCTGCTGGACCGGGTCCCAGCCGACCTCGAGATCAGCGACCAGGAGGAAGGTGACACGATGCCGCGGCTGGCTGGCTCCTTCCCCCTCAGCCAGGGCCAGGACGTAACCTGGGATCTCACCT
This sequence comes from uncultured Actinomycetota bacterium, assembly GCA_963730505.1. Classification (GTDB taxonomy): domain Bacteria; phylum Actinomycetota; class Actinomycetes; order Propionibacteriales; family Propionibacteriaceae; genus Microlunatus. Next base: position 146,922 of record CAVSSB010000028.1, on the reverse strand, counting down.
GGTTCCCCTCGTATGAGGCGCCCCCGGAACCAGTCGATGCGGATGAAGCACTCGGCGGGACTGTGGCGTTCTGGACCGCCTGGTCTTCCCAGCGGACGGTTCAGGATCATGATCCATTGGCTGCCCGTTCGCTGCTGGTGCTGCGGGCGCTCACCCACGCCGACACCGGCGGCATTGTCGCCGCCCCGACTACGTCGCTGCCCGAGGAGTTCGGGGGAAGCCGCAACTGGGATTACCGCTACACCTGGCTCCGCGATGCCGCATTGACTATCGAGGTCAGTTGCCCACGGCTTGACTGAGGGCGCCACATTGTGGCGTAACTGGCTACTCCGGGCGGTGGCCGGCGATGCCGACAACATCCAGATCATGTATGGATTGGCCGGGGAACGGGATCTGCGGGAGTCCGAACTTCCCCACCTCGCCGGCTATGAGGGATCCCGGCCGGTACGGATTGGCAACGAGGCCGCCAAGCAGTACCAGGCCGACGTTGTGGGTGAGGTCATGTTGGCTCTGGCAGCACTTCGGGACGCCGGGGTGAAGGAGACCAGGTACTCATGGGGTCTGCAGAAGCACTTGCTGCGGTACTGCGAGGCCAACCTTGACCGCAAAGACCACGGCATCTGGGAGATGCGAGGCGACCCACACTTCTTCACCCACGGCCGGGTCATGATCTGGGCAGCGTTCAACGAAGGCATCCGCGCGCTCGAGGTGTATGGGCTGCCCGGACCGATCGAGAGGTGGCGTGCGCTCCGGGAACAGCTGCGGGTCGAGATCCACGAACATGGGTTCGCCACCACCCTGAACACGTTCACACAGACCTACGACAACACAGAGGTCGATGCCTCTCTCCTGCATCAGCCGCACACCGGATTCATTGCCTACGACGACCCACGGATGCTCGGGACCGTGGCGCGAATCGAGCAGGAGCTGGAAGACGAGACCGGGTTAGTGCACCGCTACCGCACCGGCGCAAAGCTCGACGGGCTCACCGGCGATGAGTACCCGTTCCTGCTCTGCTCGTTCTGGCTTGTCGAGCAGTACGCCCGCAGCGGCCGCGTCGTCGATGCCCGCCGACTGATGGACCAACTGTGTAACTGCGCCACTGACCTGGGCCTGCTGAGCGAGAGTACGACCCCGCCACCGGCCGGCTAGCTGGTAACTTCCCGCAGGCGTTCAGCCACCTCGGCCTAGTCCGGGCAGCCGACGCGATCGCCGAGGCGCAGTCGGCGCCCTAAGGACGGCTGTGAGCCCCGGACGGTTCGTCCTGCACCACTAGTTTCCATCATGGGCAGGAAGGACCCACACTGTGCGGGCCGGCGGCTCCTCGCCGCAAACCCATTGGTCTGTCGTCGCCGAGAAGAGCTGAGGAGCAATGGACGTTCCCGGGTACGTATGGCTGCTGACCGTGATCGGCATCGTCGCAATGTTGCTGTTCGACTTCATTTTCCACGTCCGCAAGGCTCACTCCCCCACGTTGAAAGAGGCAGCCATTTGGTCCTCGCTCTACGTCGGGATCGCGATCCTCTTCGGAGTGGGGGTATTGATACTCGGTGGCCAGACGATGGGAGCGGAGTACTTCGCCGGCTACGTGACCGAGAAGGCATTGTCAGTCGACAACCTGTTCGTCTTCCTCATCATCATGAGCAGCTTCGCCGTGCCGCGAGCCGACCAACAAAAGGTGCTGCTGTTCGGGATCGTGTTTGCCCTGATCGCCCGGACCGGGTTCATCTTCCTCGGCGCCGCTCTCATCAACCGGTTCGCCTGGGTGTTCTACCTGTTCGGCCTGATCCTTCTTCTCACAGCCGGCAACATGCTCAAACCCGAAGGTGAGGAGAGCCACAGCGCCGACAACATCATGGTCCGGATCGCCCAGAAGCTCTTCCATACCACCGACTATTACGACGGCGACAAGCTCGTAACGGTCGAGAACGGAAAAAAGGTACTCACCCCGATGGTGCTAGTGATGGCCGCTATCGGCGGCACCGACATCTTGTTCGCGCTCGACTCAGTCCCCGCCATCTACGGCCTCACCGAGAACGTGTACATCGTCTTCACCGCCACGGCGTTCTCTCTGCTCGGCTTGCGGCAGCTGTACTTCCTCATCGACGGCCTGCTGGACCGACTCATCTACCTGAGCTACGGGCTTGCCGCGATCCTCGCGTTCATCGGAATCAAGCTCATCCTGCACGCCCTGCACGAGAACAACGTGCCGTTCATCAATGGCGGCGAACCAGTCGACGTGGTTGAGATCAGCACCGGGCTCTCCCTCAGTGTCATCATCGGGGTTCTGGTGGTCACGGTGGTCGCCTCCCTGATCAGTCCGAAGGGTCGCGCCCAAAACGCAGTCGCTAACGCCCGCCGGCACGCGAGACAGTACCTGGACCTGAGCTACGAAGCCGATCAGCGGCTTCGGGAGAAGACATTCGAGGCGCTGCTGCAAGAGGAACAGATCATCCGTGGCCTGCCCGAGAAGTACCGCCGCCGCATCCGCGACGAGCACGAACTCATCGACCTACTCCATCGCGCCCACACCGTGAAGGAGCAGCGGGTCGCCGCGGGCTACGGCGTGGGCTCGGCTAAAGCCGACGGCTGAAGCTAGGCACCTAAAGGCAGCGCAGCGTGGGCGATCGGACCAATTCCCGCCGCCGCAGATGTGTGACGGGAGTCTCCTTGGACGATTCGGCACCAGGATTCGTGCCGAGGCGCTGTTACCCGGCCCCAAGCGGGATTGTCGGGCCGTCGCTGCCGGCCTCGTAGTCCTCGAGCGGCACCGCATTGTCGCGCCAGGCCCGCAACACTGGTTCCACGATCCGCCAGGTCTCCACAGCCTGGTCGCCCCGGACCGAGAGCGTCGGATCGCCAGCGAGCACCCCGGCGAGTACCTGCCCGTAGGCCGGCAAGTCGCCCGGCCCGAGGTTCACTCCCATCCCGACCCGCTCGACGGTGCGTGGATCCGCGACGCCGTTGATGTTGAAGTCAAATCGCAGCATTTCGGGGTCCAGACCGATGTGCATCCGGTCGGGCCGCTCGTAGCCGACGAGGCCCTCGGGGACCCAGTTGGGCTCCTTAAATGTGATGACCACGCGTTTGTCCAGTTTCCGAAGGGCCTTCCCAGCGCGCAACTTGAACGGCACGCCGGCCCACCGCCAGTTGTTCACTTCCACCACCACCTCCGCAAGGGTCTCGGTGCGTCGGGCGGAATCAACGCCCTCCTCGTCCACGTAGGACGACTGCATCCGGCCACCTACCATTCCTGCGGTGTAGCGGGCCCGTCGACTACTGCCGACTGGGTCGTTCCCCCACACCTGGGTGGCCCGCAGCACCGCGGCTGCGCCGTCGCGTACGTCCCGCGGGCCGATAGTGCTCGGCGGCTCCATTGCCAGAAAGGACAGGACGTGAAGGGCGTGGCTCTGCAGCATGTCGACCAGAGCGCCCGCGTGGTCGTAGTACCCGGCCCGGCCCTCGAGCGCCAGGCTCTCATCAAGGAGGATGTCAACGCTCGCGACGTGGGTGGAATCCAGGACCGACTCGAGCATGCGGTTGGTGTAGCGCAATCCGAGGATGTTGAGCACGGTGGACATGCCGAGGTAGTGGTCCACACGGTGTATCTGGTCCTCCGGCACTAGGCGGGTCAGGACCCGGTTGAGCTTGTCCGCGCTCGCCGTGTCGCTACCGAACGGCTTTTCCATCACAAAGCGAGTGTCGGGGGGCACGGTGAGCCCTGTCAGGCCCCGGCAGGCATGCTCGATAACCGGAGGCGGCAGCGCAAAATACAGGATCACCGGCCCCGACGAGCACGCACGTAAGAGGCGGTCGAGATCCCTCGGATCGGTGACGTCCGCCCGCATGTATCGGGTGGTACGGACGACCTCGGCCACCTCGGGCGCCGCCTCGACTTGGCTGGCGAAGGCGTGCTGCACCCGGTCCCGCCATTGATTATCGTCCCAGTCGATGCGGTCGCTGCCGATCAGCGAGAGGCCCACCTTTCGGCGATTGACCAGTCCGGCCAGTCCCGGCAGCAGCAGCCGTCCGGTGAGGTCACCGGCGGCGCCCAGCACCACCAGCGTCGGCGAAGGACCCGTATCGGCGTCAACGGCTTCTGCTGCGGTCGTAGGTTGCTGGGTCGAGGTCACCGGCCCACTGTGTCAGCCTCCACTGTCAGCCCGTCAAGGACGAAATGGAACGAAGGCCAAGATCCTGGAAGTGAGACCCTTGCGACATGGTGGGGACGAGCGAGGATCCGAGGTCAGGAGGACCGGGATGAGCGTGGAGCAGGTGACCGGCCCGGAGGTCTACCACGGCGAAGGCCCGGTATGGTACGCCGGCTGGGGCGGACTGAGGTTCGTAGACATGCTGGCGGGGGATGTCATCACTCTGGCGGTCGATGGCTCCCTCGAACGTCGCCACGTCGGATCGGTAGCCGCGGCCGTCCGGCCACGCCGAGGCGGTGGTGCCGTAATCGGTGTGGAACGCGGCTTTGCCCTAGAGGACGCCGACGGGACTCTGACAGCGCTGCCGGAGTTGTGGAGCGACCCCGGCGTACGGATGAACGAGGGCGGCTGCGACCCGGATGGCCGCTTCTACTGTGGGTCGATGGCCTATGACCAGTCAGTTGGCGCGGCATCCCTGTACCGGCTCGACCCGGACGGTTCCGTCGAGGTGGTGTTGAACCAGGTCACCGTGTCTAACGGGTTGGAGTGGAGCCCCGACGGATCACAGGTTTACTACAACGACACCGCCACTTTCACCATCTCCGTGTTCGACTACGACACCGCTGCCGGTCTGACCAACCGGCGCATGTTTGCCGAGTTGCCTGACGGCGGCCGCCCGGACGGACTGACCGTCGACGCAGAGGGAGGCGTGTGGACGGCGGTGTCCAACGGTCGTGCCGTCTACCGCTACCGCGCCGACGGCGTGCTAGAGGAAAAGCTTGCGGTGCCCGCGCGCAAGGTGACCGCCTGCACCTTCGGCGGCGAGCACCTCGACCAGTTATTCATCACCACCTCGCAGGAGAACATCAACACCCGCGAGGACCCGCTGGCCGGGTCTCTCTTCCGCGCCAACGTCGGGGTCAAAGGCCTTCCGGTCCGCCTATTTGCCGGCTGAGGGCGCCCCCGTACGGTCTCGGCGGCGGAGCCCTTTACGCCCGCAAGTCCAATACGCCGACCTGTTTGCCGAGGGTCGGCAAGCCGGCGCGGTTGAAGTTTGCGAGCCGCAGCAGATGATTGCGTCGCGTTGCTCGGGCAGTCTAGTAATTGCGGCTCTCGCGTATGGGCGAGCGTCTTCCCGGAACCGCCACGCCGACTTAAGGGCGATTGGGTTTGAAGCGGCTTCATTCACTGGAAGAGGACGATGGAATGACTTCGACAATATTGCGACTACCCGCAGGGACTGGCCGCGGTTCGAGATCAGTCACACAGCTGTTGGACGTCAATCCCGAGCTTGGTACGGCGACGGTGAGAGTGAATCTCAGTGAGGTCACGGAAGCGACTGCTCCGGTTGTGAGCGCGGCCAGGCTTGCGGTGAATGCCTTGATGGGCCAGCTCTTGGCCGAGCGCGTACTTGGGCTAGACATCGGTCCCACAAACAGCTACCTCGACGTAGCGATTCCCGACCGGAACCCCATCATGGTCCATGTTTTCCTCGCCACCGAACCGCGGCGCTTGCTCAAGGCACTGCGGTCCAACGGAGTAAGCACTATCGAGGTCGATGTAGTGGTATTTGACGGCAACCTCGCTGAGTGGGCGCGGGGGAGAATGGAGTGGACCATTCGTCAGCGGCGGTCCGCGGAATGGCTTGTCAACTCGCCTTGACGGAACTGGATTGAACCCGTTGCTCTAATGTGCGCCGGCACAAGAATGGTGCCATCCTCCTCGCATTGGCGGACGAATCACACCAGACGGTTGACTGCAGGCGTATGTCTGTTTTATCCGTGTGGAGCCTTCCGGTGTGCCGCAGGGACGGTAACCGGCAATGGCTGAGACGCCCACTTGAACAGGCGGCGGCGACACGCATTCGGCACTGTTGCAGGACAGGAGGAGAAGATGCGCACATCTACCAATCGCGTCGTTGTGGGCCTAGACAATGGGGGAAAGGTGAACAACGCGACGGTACTGGAAACCTCGGGTCGGTTCCTCGTAGACGGGCTCGTCGAATCCCCCAGCCGCGTTCGGGAGGGTCCGGATACTGCGATTGATGCTCTGGCGCGGACATTCGATGACGTCTTGGCACTTACTGGCACGGCAAAGGCCGCTGTCCTCGCGGTTGGGCTGGATACGCCAGGACCAGCCAGCGCGGAGGGAGTGATCTCGTCGAGGGGCTCAACGAACTTCTCCCACCCGGCCTGGCGCAGTTTCGATATCCGCAGTGGCCTGGAAAATCGGTTGCAGCTACCCGTCATCTATAACAACGACGGCAACGCGGCTGCGCTTTATGCCCACCGGATGCATTTTGGGTCTGCGGGCAGCGAGCACTCTTCGATCGCAGCAATTGTGGGGACGGGTCTGGGCGGCGGCGTCATCGAGGCCGGGCTAGTCGTCAAGGGAGCGTCCGGCATGGCGGGTGAGCTTGGCCACGTACACATTCCCATGGCGGGACTGCTCGCCGACGACCAACCAATCCCGGGGTGCAACTGTGGTTTCGTAGGCGACGCAGAAAGTGTTGCGTCCCTGACCGGCATCGAGAACAACCTGTTGCCGTATTGGCTCACCCAGTTCCCTGACCATCCGCTGGGAGCAATTGTGGTGCCGGATGAGGCGGGGCGACAGGTTCGTGCCTACGGCGAGGCCGGCGACGAGATGGCACTGAGGATCTTCGAGCAGCAGGCAATGGCGCTCGGCCGGCTGTTCACAATTGCGGCGAACTACACCGACCCGAGTGTGTACTTCCTCGGCGGCGGTGTCGTGGAAAGCACACCCGCGTTTCGGGAATGGTTCATGGGCAAGGTCCGCGAGCACACCGTGTTACGCGATGAACAGACGCGCCTGGCCAGCTTCGCAGTTGTACCGGACCTTGACATGGCTGGGGCCCGGGGCGCCGCTCTGGCGGCTCTGACCACGCTTCAGGGACAGTCAGGCGACCTTGTTCACCGATAGCAGCCGCCCACCCAATTCGCTGGTCGGCTGCCGGCAAACCTGCCAATTTCGGGGGCTCTGAGCCATCCTTGAATGAGTGTCGGCGTTGAGAGACCGCACGACGCCCGGGCCCAACGGTGGCCGATCTTGAGTTCGCACCGCGCTTGCCACGGACGATGAAACGGGAGGAGTGCGACGGTGGTTGATCATGCGGGCTGGGGCGACGAAACGATGGAAGTGGAGATGGCCCTTGGTCATGGCTCCCTCGCGAGCACCGCTGGCCAGAGGGATGACCTAGTCCCGTCAAGGCCCGTAACCGCGGACCAGCGAGCTGCCGAGCCGGTGGACATCATTGATGACATCGTCGACGAGTGGGGAAGGCAGTCCTTCCCGGCAAGCGATCCGCCGTCGAACTGGTGACAACTCATCAACCCGCATCTCCGTACGCGCCCGTGGGCTTGGTCAGTGGGGGCCTGGCTTCGAGGTGAGCCGAGATGGTGTCGAGGTGGCCACCGCAGCGGGGTCGTTGGCGAGGGATAGCACTAGCGCGATTTCCTGGTCACCGAATTCGCTGTTCTTGATAGGTGTGGTCCGACGTTGTGAGGTCAAACGGAATCCGGCATTGATGGCGAACCCGATTGCGCGCCCGTTTTCGGTGCTGGCCCAGTAGTACAGCTTGGTGCAACCGTCCTGAATCGCTCGATCTGCCGCGATTTGGACCAGGCGGGACGCCACCCCGGTATTGCGCGCCTCAGGTGTTACCCAAAGATCGTGGAAGTCGGCAGATTGTGGAGTTCCCTCGATCATTTCGACCGAGGCGACTCCTACCGGCCCGTCGTCGCGTACCGCCAGCAACCGATGGGCCTGCACCATACAGTTTCGCCAGTACCGCTCCGGCTGCTTCGCTTCTTCAGCGTAGGTCGCGAGGAAGGCTTTAGGGGATTCTCGAAGCGCGGCCAGCCGGACGTCGCGGTAGGCGTGCCAATCGTCTTCTTGTAGCACTCGTACAGAGATGTCACTCATCCCCCATGCTCGCACGGCACGGACGGCTTCACCAAGCCATCGCTGACGCGCATTAGCTAGTCGACATTGACCGGCTTCGCTCGCAAAGCTCGGGATATCAGCCCGGCACTAAGCGGGTTCGAGCCGCCCCGTGAGCCCGGTCTCTTGGAGTTGCTGCGAGCGAGGCTGCACGCCATCACTGTCCGTCGGCCACCGCCAGCAACCGGGGCACCCGGTTGGGCATGGTCCCAGCGTTTCCAAGATCGCCGCGCTCCCTTGACCGTCCCCGAATATGGCAGGCCGGTCGTCGACGTCTCTGGCGGCGGCCCGTCTCGCCGCGTCGGTTGCCGCGCTCGCGTGCCGCTAGCATCCGGCAGGGCGGCATCAGGTGCCGGCCACGCCGAGCGTGCTGCGCGCCTCGCGGATCATCTGTTCAGTGAAGCCCCATTCGTTGTCGTACCAGGCCATCACCTTGACCAACGTGGCATCCACGACCCGGGTCAGGTCCAAGTCGATGACGGCGGCGCGCGGGTCGCCAACAATGTCGGCTGAGACCAGCGGATCCTCCGATACACCGAGAATCCCTTGGTATTGCTCTGATGAAGCCTCCTGCCGGAATGCGTCGTTGACCTCCTGCACGGTGGTCGGCCGGTTCGCGACGAACACGATGTCGGCAATCGACCCAACCGGGATCGGGGCACGCACCGCGATCCCGTCGAACCTGCCGACCAGCTCGGGCACCGCAAGGGTGGTCGCTCGTGCCGCTCCGGTTGAGGTGGGCACGAGGTTGACGGCACCGGCGCGGCCGCGCAGGAAGTTCTTGCTGGGACTATCGACGAGCCGTTGGCCGCCGGTGTAGGCGTGGATGGTCGTCATCACCGCCCGCTGCACACCGATGTGGCGGTGGGCGATTTCGACAACCGGGGTGATGCAGTTGGTGGTGCAGCTGGCGCAGGAAATGATCTGTGCCGCACCGTCGGGATGGTTCACGCCGTGTACCACGGTGGGCACTGTCTCCGACGTCGTCGGCGCAGAAAGAATCACGAACGAGGCACCGGCCTGAATGTGCCTCTTCAGATCGTCCTCGGTTTTGAAGACACCGGTGCATTCCAGCACCAAGTCAACGCCGAGGTCGGCCCACGGCAGGTCCGCCGGGTCACGTTCGGCGAACACCGCGATCCGCCGACCGTCGACCATTAGCGCCCCGTCGGCGGCGGTGACCGCACGGTGGTAGCGCCCGTAGACGGTGTCGTATTTGAGGAGGTAGGCCAGGTTGTCGACGTCGGCGATGTCGTTGACCGCGATGAGATCGAGCCCGTCGGTATCCAGCAGGATCTTCAATGCCGCCCGGCCGATGCGGCCCAGTCCGTTGATGGCCATGTTTGGCATCTCAAATCACCTCTTGTGGAGTTTCGTTTGCAGTAGTGCGGCCGCCTCGACGGGCTAACAACCAGTCGAGGCTTAAGGCCACGACTGTAGATACCTATGGGTTCCCACTCTGGCACGCCGCACACCGTAATCTCCAGGTCCGGAGGACAGAACCCGACCGCCGACCCTTCGGTCCTGACAACACAATGAGATGGCGACTGGCGTGCCCGTTTTCGGTGCTAACCCAGCATCGAGGACCACAGAGCATCGATCTGGTGCGGGTTCGAGCGCGGCAGACAGCACGCCAGAGCCAAGGGCTGCTCGCTGGTCACGATCTTGTCCCCTCTTGGTGTGGTACTCACCAGTACAAGATTGCCGATGCTCAGCAAGCAATTGGGGCTGAACATGGCCCATCCTGCCCCTGATCGGCAACGCCTTTGTGGGGCACCATGGAGGGAACAACCAGCAGCGGAGGTGCCAGATGGAGGATCGAACCGATGTCCGGCGCCGCTTTCGACCCTGCACAACATCAACATCAACTCGCTGCCGCCGCTCGCGGACGATGCGGTGTCACCCATCCACGTGGAAGCGGTGACCTTCGGCAGCGCCGCCATGGTCTTCGCCTACGTCTACTACCACGGGTAGCGCTCTGGGCCAACCAGCGGAGTTGGGAGGGGTTCGGCCACTCGGGGGCGCCACGTCTGCAGCAGCTTCCCAACCAATCCCGCGACAGCAAAATCGTCATCGCGCCACCGGTAATCCCAGCACCCTCATCAACAGCATTTCTTGGAAGGAAACATGAACACGCCCCGCTACCAGACCCTGACCCACCTCGTACACAATCGAGACGGCCCGCCAACGTACTTCGGCGAGTCGCGGACAGGCTTCCCCGACCGTCAGTCCAGCCACCACTTACCCATCCCCGCCTCGGCCCGACCGTCCCTAGATGAGTCCACCCGAGGACGCAAGAAAATTGGGTCAACGGCTGGAGTGATCATTACTCGCCTCCTGGCTGTGCTTGTGGTAGGCATGGTCGCCGCCTCGATCCTCGGCTTCACACTTTTCGACCGCCAGGGAGGTACCTCCGCCACGGCACTGGTGAGCCTGGCCATCGGCGGCTCCGCGGCCGTACTTGGCCTGATCTTCGGTTTCCGCGAGGCTCACCAAGTGAGCTAATTCAGCATGCGCTGCCGGTGTTCAGGCCCAGCCATCCATCGACTTGCACAGCAAGAAGGATGAAGTCTTCTGTCTCGCGACGGCAGCAGCGCCGTCCTATGAACGCGGCGTTTCTAAAGAACAGGTCTCTTGATGAAAGAGGCTGGGTGGTCTAACGTACATATTAGTATCTTTTAGAAGGGTTTAGTTATGTCATCACAGACATTGCCCGCTGCAGCGCTACTTCGCAGCCTGAGAAAGTCGACAGCTTCGTCACGTAGGGTCGGCGAGCTTCCGATGACGTGGCTCGGGTCACCCGCGCAATGCATCCGGCGGGAACGACTCCGTTACAGCTGGCTTCCACCCCAGCGCGCTGTTGCACTAGAAGAGTTGGCGTCGTGACCGCAGCCCCGCTAGCCGTCCACCGTTCCAACGGTGACCGCCCAGGTCAAGCTGTGCCACGGCCGGCACTACGAGTGGTCAAACCGCCGAGCGAATTTGACCTGGCCGCCGCAGAACAGGCTGCAGCTGCGTTTTTGGTGGCGCTCGGTGTCGACCTCGACACCGAAAGTCTGGCCGCTACGCCGGCTCGGATGGCCCGCGCTTACGCCGAGATGTTCACTCCACGCTCGTTCGACCTGACCACGTTCGGCAACGACGCAGCATATGACGAGCTGATCATCGCCCGCTCCGTCCCGGTGCACTCGGTGTGTGAGCATCACCTGCTGCCGTTCATCGGGGTCGCTCATGTCGGCTACCTACCCGGGGAGCGGATTCTTGGCCTGTCGAAGCTGGCGCGGGTGGTCGAGCTGTTCGCACGCCGGCCCCAGGTGCAAGAACGGCTAACCCAACAAGTCGCAGACTGGCTCCAAGACCACGTAGCGCCGCGCGGTGTAGGTGTCGTCGTGGAAGCCGAACATCTATGCATGACCATGCGTGGCGTTGGAGCCTTTGGGGCCACCACCGTCACCTCGGCGCTACATGGCCAGCTTCGCAGCGACGCCGCCTCCCGAGCTGAGTTCTTCACCCTCATCAGCGCCAACCAAGAAGGGGCGGTCCACCACCATGCCTGAGCCACTCCAAGACCTGACCGCAGCTGGGGTCTCAATCTGGCTAGACGACCTAAGCCGACAACTACTTACCACCGGCGCGCTGCGTCGACTGGTCGAAGATCGCCACGTCGTCGGGATCACGTCCAACCCGACGATCTTCGCGAACGCTATCGGCGGCGGCGACGACTACGCCGACCAAATCCGAGAACTCGGCCAGCGAGGAACCCCCACCGCTGAAGTGTTGCGGCTGCTCACCGTGGCCGATATACGCGGAGCCTGCGACGTGCTCCGGCCGGTCTACGACGCCACCGACAGCGTCGACGGCCGGGTGTCCATCGAGGTCGACCCGCGCCTCGCCCATGACACTGATCAGGCGATCGCCGAAGCAGGTGAGCTGTGGCGGCTCGTCGACCGCCCCAACTTATTTGTCAAAATCCCGGCTACCCATGCCGGTCTGCCTGCCATCGCACAATGTCTGGCGGAAGGGATCAGCATCAACGTCACCTTGATCTTCTCCCTGCAGCGCTACGCCGCGGTGATCGAGGCGTTTCTCGACGGCATGGAACGCGCCCTCACCGCCGGACGCAACCTGTCCACCCTCACCTCTGTGGCATCGTTCTTCGTCAGCCGAGTCGACACCGAAATCGACAAGCGCCTGGACCAGATAGGTACCCCGCAGGCACGAGCACTGAAAGGGAAAGCTGCAATCGCGAACGCCCGGCTGGCGTACAAACACTACGAGCGGGTTTTCGCCGGTGACCGCTGGGGCGCGCTACTGGCGGCCGGTGCGCATCCGCAGCGGCCATTGTGGGCCTCCACCGGTGTCAAGGACCCGGCCTATGCCGATACCAGATATGTCGTCGACCTGGTCACCCGTGGCGTGGTCAACACCATGCCGCAGGCCACCCTGGCGGCGGTAGCCGAACACGGCACCATCCGCGGCGACACCATCCGGCCGTTCTACACAGACGCGCATCAGGTCCTCCACGACATCGCTGCCATCGGGGTCGACTACGACGACGTTGTTGACCTGCTTGAAGACGAGGGCATCGCGAAGTTTGAGGCATCGTGGGACCTGGTCACCGCCCAGCTCAGCGACCGTCTCCGCGCCACACCCCAAACATCCCAACGCAGCCAGTCCGCCGCCCTCTGACAAGGATCACCCATGAAAACCCAATCCAACTTCATCATCGTCGGCGGTGGCCTGGCCGGCGCCCTCGCGGCACAGACCCTGCGCGAGGAAGGGTTCGACGGGAGGATCACTCTGCTCGGCGAGGAACCGCACCGTCCTTACGAACGCCCTCCCCTGTCCAAGGACTACCTCCAGGGCAAGACTGACCGCGACAGCATCTTCGCCCACCCGCAGCCCTGGTATGCCGACCACGCAGTCGAGCTGCTCCTAGGCACTGCCGTGACCTCGCTCGATCCGGCTCTGCGGACCGTCACCACCGCCACCGGTGTGCAGCTGGGCTACGACAAGTTGCTGCTGACGACCGGGTCGACACCGCGACGCCTCAACGTGCCAGGTACCGACCTCGACGCCGTGCATTACCTGCGCAGCGTCGATGACAGTGAGCGCATCAAGGCCGGTTTCGCCCAGGCGCACCGGGTCGCCATCATCGGCGCCGGATGGATCGGGCTGGAGACGGCGGCCGCCGCCCGCAATGCGGGGCTTGACGTCACTCTGCTCGAGCACGCCGAGCTGCCGCTATTGCGCGTCCTCGGACCCGAGGCCGCACCCATCTTTGCCGACCTGCATCGTGACCACGGCGTGGACCTGCGCAGCCATGTGGCGGTGGCCGAACCCACCGGCAAGGATGGGGCCCTGACCGGTGTCATTCTCAGCGACGGAAGCCGGATCGACGCCGACATGGTCCTCGTCGGAGTCGGAATCACCCCCAACACCCAGCTCGCTGCCGAGGCCGGCCTCGAGATCAACAACGGGATACTCGTCGATGAGCACCTCCGCACCTCCGATGTGAACATCTTCGCCGCCGGCGACGTCGCCAACGCCTACAACCCGCGCCTAGATCGCCACATTCGTGTCGAGCACTGGGCCAACGCCCGACGCCAAGGCGCCACCGCCGGCAAAGCGATGCTCGGACAAGATGCGGTCGACACACGACCGTCGTACTTCTTCTCCGACCAGTACGACCTCAGCATGGAATACACCGGCGACATCGGCCCCTCCGGCTACGACCAGGTCATCTTCCGCCGATACCCTGACCCCCGCCAGCTCATCGTCTTCTGGCTCTCCGAGCAACGAGTCCAGGCCGGCATGAACATCAACATCTGGGACGTAGCCGACAACATCGAACGACTCATCGAATCAGCACGTCCGGTCAACACTGACGATCTCGCCGACCCCGGTATCCCGCTGGATCGCTTTGCTCAGGCGGCCGCGACATGATCGGGCATCACGCATTTGTAACCGAGCCGTGGTCCCTTCGAGAGACTGGTCTTGACTTGGACACGCTGGCTCAAACGGAATCCGTGTTCGCACTGTCCAACGGACACATCGGGTGGCGAGGAAACCTGGACGAGGGTGAGCCGTACGGCTTGCCAGGCTGCTATCTCAATGGGGTCTTCGAAATCCGGCCGTTACCGTACGCGGAACGCGGCTACGGCAATCCCGAATCCGGACAGACGATCATCAATGTGACCAACGGCAAGGTCATCCGGCTACTGGTCAACGACGAACCGTTCGATGTCCGCTACGGCGAATTGCGTTCTCATGAACGCTGCCTCGATTTCCGGGCCGGGGTATTGGGCCGTCAGGCCGAGTGGGTCTCGCCGGCAGGATCTGCGGTCAAGGTCAGCTCCACCCGAATGGTGTCTTTGACGCAACGCTCGATCGCGGCGATTTGCTATGAGGTGGAGCCGGGCAACCAGACGACGCGGATCGTGGTGCAGTCCGAGCTGATCGCCAACGAGCAGCTTCCCGTGCCCGGCCGGGATCCGAGAGGGACCGCGGCGTTGACGGAGCCCTTGGTCGAACAGGCCGATGCCTCTCGGGGCGCTCGCGCTGGTTTGGTGCATGCCACGCGAGAAAGTGCCCTGATCGTGGCCGTGGTGATGGACCACGTCGTCGAGGGGCCGCCCGGCACGCTGGTGCAGTCCGAAAGTTTCCCCCACCTTGGTCGGACGATGGTGTCCACCACCCTGGAACCCGGGCAGCGGCTGCGGCTCGTCAAGGTCGTCGCGTACGGGTGGTCCGGGTCCCGGTCGTTGCCGGCAGTTCGCGACCAGGCCGATGCGGCGTTGGCCGCTGCCATGCAGACCGGTTGGGAAGGGCTACTGGCCGAGCAACGCGGCTACCTCGACCGGTTCTGGGCATGCGCCGACGTCGAGCTTGCCGGCGATAGCGCAATTCAGCAGGCCGTGCGTTTTGGTTTGTTTCACATCTTGCAGGCTGGCGCGCGCGCAGAAGGCCAGGCGATCGCGGCGAAAGGGCTGACCGGGAGCGGGTATGACGGGCACGCGTTTTGGGACACCGAGACCTTCGTGTTGCCTGTGTTGACTTACACCGCACCGGATGCTGCCGCCCACGCCCTCCGCTGGCGCCATAGCACGCTGCCGCTGGCGATTGAGCGCGCCCGGCAGCTGAGGCTCAACGGTGCGGCGTTCCCGTGGCGCACCATCCGCGGGGAGGAGTGCTCCGGGTACTGGCCGGCAGGATCGGCCGCTTTCCATGTCAACGCAGATATCGCCTGTGCCGCGCGCCGGTACGTTCGCGCCACCGACGACACCACCTTCGAGCAGACGATCGGCTTGGACGTGCTCGTCCACACGGCCCGGCTGTGGCGTTCGCTCGGCCACCACGACGGCAACGGCCGATTCCGAATCGACGGAGTCACCGGCCCCGACGAGTACAGTGCCGTTGCCGACAACAATGTGTATACAAACCTGATGGCGCAAGAAAACCTGTCCGCGGCCGCCGACGCGGCAGCGCGGCACCGCGACTGTGCCACGGAACTCGGCGTCGACGACGAAGAGATGACCAGCTGGCGGGAGGCGGCCGCCAGCATGGTCATTCCGTACGACCAGACGCTGGGAGTCCATCCCCAGGCCGACGGATTCACCTGCCACGAGATCTGGGATTTCGCCAACACCACGGCCGAGCAGTACCCGCTGCTGCTGCACTTCCCCTACTTCGACCTTTACCGCAAACAGGTGGTCAAACAGGCGGATCTGGTGCTGGCGATGCAGCTGCGCCCGGACGCGTTCACCCCGGAACAGAAGGCCCGCAACTTCGCCTACTACGAGCGGCTGACGGTCCGCGACTCCTCGTTGTCCGCGAGTGTGCAAGCGGTCATTGCGGCCGAGATCGGACACCTCGACCTGGCCGAGGATTACCTCGCCGAGGCCGCCCTGATGGACCTCGACGACCTGGAACACAACACCGCCAACGGCTTGCACCTGGCCTCGCTGGGCGGGATCTGGACCGCTCTGGTAGCCGGCTACGGCGGGATGCGGCACACCGACGCCGCGCTCAGCTTCACACCGCGGCTGCCGCCCGCCCTGACCCGACTCGCGTTCGGGTTGCACTTAGCCGGGCGAACGCTGCGCGTTGAGGTCAGCGGCGCGGAAGCCACTTACTCCATCGATAACGGCAAGCCCCTGCAGCTCCTCCACTACGGCCAGCCGGTCGATGTGTCCGCGGATCAACCGGCAACCTGTCTCATCCCCGACGTTGCGCCATTAGGCCCGAGGCCGACTCAACCACGCGGGCGAGCTCCTCACCGCCGCCACAGGATCAGGATGTGATCACTCGGCGTGGCCGGTGGACGGCCTTCACCATTCATATGGGGCGTTGGCCAACGGCTCACATCAAGGCCGTCTGTCGGCCGGGCCGGCAATCACCGATTCAAGATGGCGGCGAGCACAGCTGCCTCACTGATGTCGACAGCTTTACTGCCAGTCAACAAGGTAAGACGACCGTTAGCGGCCAGATCTCGCAAGTGTTGCAGGGCTTGAACTCGCTCGGCTTGTTCCAGCTCGGCGCCATAACGGCGTGCGAACTCCACAAACTTTGCAGGGTCGTGGCTGTACCACTTACGCAGCTCCGTGGACGGGGCCACATCCTTGCACCATTCGGTGAGTGCTGCCCTCACCTTGGTCATGCCACGGGGCCAGATCCGGTCGACCAGAACCCGTGCACCGTCGCTCTCTTCGGGTTCGTCGTACACCCGGCGTACCTGCACCTGCTCTCTATTGGCCACAATTCCAACCTTTCCGCGCGGCCACAGCCCCACGGACTCCAATGAAGCCACCGAACCTGACGACACACATTGCAACGAAAAGAGATACCCAATGTCGAACGAACGCGTTAAGACGTTAACCGTGGCCGAATGCCGAGAACTACTAACCCGTCATCACTTCGGCCGTTTTGGCTTCATGGACGCTGTGGGCGTGCTGCCGTCCATCGTTCCGGTCAACTACCTTCTCGACAACGACAGGATCGTGATTCGGACCGATGCGGGCAGCAAACTCGCCGCCGCTCTCCGCGGTGCCCCAGTCGCGTTCGAGGTGGACGGCGTGGACCAAAACCGCCAAGTCGGCTGGAGCGTCGTGGTGCGCGGTCGCGCCGAGGAAATAACCGACGAAGACAAACTCGCCGAACTCCGCCAAACGCCACTACTGGCCTGGCATCCCCGAGCCAAACCTCGCTATATACAAATCAACCCGAGTCAAGTCATCGGCAGACGCATCAAGATCGCCGACCTGCCCCCGGATTGGTGGGGATAGCACTCGGCGGCCGATACAAACCCAAGAAGACAAAGATTCCCCAAGACTTCGGCGAGAGGGCCCAGGTACGGACCAGTCATTGGACCTATCGTGTCGTGAATCTGGCCAAGCCGAGCGACAGCGCCAGAATGAGGTGTGGCAGCAACCGCACTGCGAGACGATCCCTCCGTGCTCCACATCGCGGAGGTGGCGGAGGCGCTGGCGGTTGACCTGGACACCGGGTTGTCGTCGGCGGAGGCGGCACGCCGGCTCGCGGCGGATGGGCCCAATGAGCTTCGGTCGGCACCGCCGGTGCCGACCTGGCGCAAGATTCTGGCCCAGTTCCGCGATCCGCTGATCTATCTCCTCTTGGCCGCGGTGGCCATCTCACTTCTGGCGTGGGTACTTGGGGGCGGGCACGGCTGGCCGGTGGACGCGATCGTGATTTCGGTGGTGGTGCTGCTGAATGCGGTCTTGGGCTATGTGCAGGAGGCCCGCGCGGAGAGTGCGGTGGCCGCCCTGCAGGAGATGACCGCGGTCACCTCGGCAGTGCTGCGCGATGGCCGGATGCTGCGGATACCGAGTGAGCAGCTGGTACGCGGGGACCTGCTGGTTCTGGCTGAGGGTGATGCCGTCGGCGCCGACGGACGGCTCACCGAGGCGGCGGCGCTGCGAGTTCTGGAGGCCTCGCTCACCGGGGAGAGCCAGGCGGTGGAGAAGAACGTCTCAGCGCTGCCGGGACCGGTTGCGCTCGGTGACCGACGGTGCATGGCCTTCAAGGGCACCGCCGTCGCCCAAGGCACCGGACGCGCCATCGTGACTGCCACCGGGATGGCGACCGAAATGGGTTCCATCGCCGACATGTTGGAAGCCACCGAGGAGGAGCCGACACCACTGCAGACCGAGGTCGGCCGGATCGGGCGGATGCTGGGCATCGCGGTGATCATCATCGCTGTGGTCGTCGTGGTGACGGTGTTTGTCATCTCCGACGTGCGAACCGCCAGCGATGCGATCACCATTCTGCTGCTCGGTGTCTCGCTCGCCGTGGCCGCTGTACCTGAGGGGTTACCGGCGATCTTGTCGGTGGTGTTGGCGTTGGGTGTGCAACGAATGGCCAGCCACCGCGCCATCGTCAAGAAGCTGTCATCGGTGGAGACTCTGGGCTCTGCCTCGGTGATCGCATCGGACAAGACCGGAACATTGACCAAGTCGGAGATGACCGTCCAGCGGGTGATGACCGCCTCCGGACAGGCTCGGGTCACCGGGGTTGGTTACGCGCCGGAAGGCAGTGTGATTACCGAGCATGGGGCAGAGCTGACTGATGGTCCCCAGTTGGCAGAAAACATCGTGGTGCTCAGCGGCGGCAGCCTGGCCAGCAACGCCGACCTGCAGCAACGAGACGGTGACTGGCAGATCCAAGGCGACCCGACCGAGGCTGCCTTCCTGGTCGCCGAGCGGAAGCTTGGCGTCAGCGAAATGCGCGCGCGGCGGTTCGAACGGGTTGCCGAGATTCCGTTCACCTCCGAGCGCAAGCGCATGTCCACGATCGAAAAAGATCATGAGCACGGCGACCAGCTGGTGCTGATCACCAAAGGCGCCCCGGATGTGCTGCTAGGACGCTGCACCCGGGCCCGAATAGGAGATGACGTTGTCGAGCTGACCGAGCAGATCCGACAGCAAATTTTGGCCGATGTCGCCGAACTCTCCGCGGATGCGCTCCGTACGCTGGCGGTGGCCTATCGACCGCTTGTCGACGGCGAGAAGACCGCCGAGCCGTCGGAGGATCTGGAGCATGACCTGATCTTCGTCGGCACGGTGGGGATTATCGACCCACCCCGCCCAGAAGCTGCGGTGGCGATCGAAGAGGCGCATCGTGCCGGGATCCGGGTGATGATGATCACCGGGGACCATCCGCAGACCGCGGCCCGGATCGCGGCAGACCTGGGCATCGTTCAACATGGCGCCTCCGCCTTGACGGGCCAAGAACTCGACCGTCTTGACGAGCGTGCCTTCGCTGAAGCGGTACGGGAAACCGCGGTCTATGCCCGGGTGGCGCCCAAGCACAAGCTGCTGATCATCGACGCGCTGCAGGCCGACGGGAAGATCGTGGCCATGACCGGAGACGGCGTCAACGACGCGCCGGCCTTGAAGTCTGCCGATATCGGGATCGCCATGGGAATGACCGGCACCGAGGTCACTAAAGAAGCGGCCAACATGATTTTGGCTGATGACAATTTCGCCACCATCGTGGAGGCAGTTCGCGAGGGCCGGGGGATCTTCGACGACATCAAGAAGTTTCTCCGGTACCTGCTCTCCTCCAATATGGGTGAGGTTCTTACGGTGTTTCTCGGCGTGATCTTCGCCGGCGTGATCGGACTGACCGGCACCGGTGAGGCGGTGGTACTGCCGCTACTGGCAACTCAAATCCTGTGGATCAACCTCATCACCGACTCCGGCCCAGCCCTGGCGATGGGCGTCGACCCAGAAACCGAGGACGTGATGGCCCGCCCACCACGGAAACTCACCGACCGGGTGATCGACGCACAGATGTGGGCCAACGTGCTAGAGATCGGTGCAGTCATGGCAGTAGTCACCCTGCTAACCATCGACATCTATCTACCCGGCGGGCTCATCGAAGGCAGTCACAACCTCAACCAAGCCCGCACCGCCGGCTTCACCGTGCTGGTCTTCTGCCAGCTGTTCAACTGCTTCAACGCACGCTCCGGAACCGTCAGCGCGTTCCGCCACCTATTCGTCAACCGTTGGCTGTGGGGCGCCATCGCACTCTCCACGGTCCTCCAGCTTGCGGTAGTCCACATTGGGTTCCTCAACACCGCCTTCGGCACCGTGCCGCTGAGTTGGGACCAGTGGCTCGTCTGCATCGCGATGGGCAGCGTAGTGCTCTGGTTCAGTGAGCTCCGGAAGCTGGTCGCCCGCTCGATCCGCCGCTGACCATTCAGTTGCCGGCGGCCTTATAGCGCTCAACTACTTCAGTCGAGATGCGTCCACGGCTATTGACGTCAATGCCATTGGCTGTGGCCCACTTCCTGATGGCCTTGGTATCAACCTTGCCGGATGACGCCGACTTACGCGCGCGCCTGCCGCCTACCTTGCGGCCATGGGTAATGAAGTGCCCTAGGCTGTTGCGGAGCCGATTGGCATTGCGGTCGGACACGTCGATCTCGTATTCGATGCCATCAAGGGCGAATCGAATGGTCTGCGTCGCGTCTGAGCCATCGATGTCGTCCTGAAGAGTCGTCAAGACCCTAGTCGCCATGGCGCTTCTTCTTCCCCGGCTGTGCTAGACGAGAAAATCGTAGCTTGCTAATCCTGTATCGTCGTATTGACATCGAGCGGTTTCAGTATCCTGACTACTGTCGTGGGATAACCGTGAGCACTCGCTCGATATGGGTACGAAATTCGCTCATAAAGTCGCTTAGGAAGGCTGCAGTCGCGTCGTTAGTGACCTCACCATCATTGGTGAAGACCTCAGGTGAGTAGTGGATATAGGCCTCCGGTGCGGTCATCTGCCGGGCGTTGCAAAAGCTAAGAACTCCGCGGAGACTCTGCTGAGCAACGGCTGTGCCGATCTGGCCGATCGAGGCGCCGATGACCGCGGCAGGAATGTGATCGAAGGAGTTTTGACCCCACGGCCGCGATGCCCAGTCGATCGCATTTTTCAAGGCCCCGGGAATGGATCGATTGAACTCGGGAGTGACGAAGAGCACAGCATCTGATTTCCCGATCGCTTCCTTCAAGGCAATCGCCTCAGGTGGGTAGCTCTCGTCGTAGTCCTGGCTGTACAGCGGCAAGTTGTTGATCGGTAGCTCGCTGAACTCGAGATCTTTTGGCGCCAGGCGGATGAGCGCTTTTGACAGTATGCGGTTGATGGACTTCGACGAGAGACTCCCGACGAAATAGCCGACTTGGTAGGTAGCCATGGCAACTCCTTCGTAGTTTGACCGGAGACGATGATTTCAGGGTAAGACGCGGGCAGGCAACTCCTCCGATTGCTGTTCGCATCAAGTAAGCGTCTTGCTCTTCCCTGCCGTCGAGCACCACTGTGCTCGGGATTGACAGCAGCGACACTTTCCGTGCGACCCCCGATCTCCAGTGATCGTCAATTGTCGGCGCAACCGACCCAGAACACTTAATGCCGGGCTGGTTCGGTGCCGGTATCGCCGCACCGGCATAGACGACGAGTCTCTCCCAATCGTAGGGCAATCGAACGGCATTCCGCGCTTCTGAATTACCAGGGTGGCCCTCTCTACCTGCGGCACCCGCAGTATCAGCAAGGGCGTGTTGCCCGGATTCTGCGGCGGCTGCTGGGCCACGAGGAGCATGCACCCGGACCCGGTCGGTGATGTGGTGCGTGGTACGACCACGAAGCCTTGAAACGAGTAGAGCACGATCCGCACGTCCCGCTCGTCAACCACGTTGCAACGTGTGTGACGGGCGGATTCAAGCGGTCGTCGACTCGTCATCCCCGCAGGTCGGGTGCTGGGGTTCGGCGACGCCTGGTTCCCCAATTACCACCCCCAGAGGAGGTCGAGCGCGCCAATCGCCTTCCTCGCCTCCATCAGGTCAGGCACTTGTTGACCACCACCACCTCCAGCTGCTGTCGTTCCGCTCCGGCTGACACCCGGGTCTCTTCGAGATCAAAGGCCACTACCGGCAACCCGAAGCCGGCCCCGGTGTCTGTGTTGGATCCGAGTGGGCTGGTCTACTTCTCCGACGCGCAGCGCCAGGCCACGGCGACGGAGCCGCGCTTTCGTCGCCGACCTGGAGTGCGGAGGCTCATCCGACACTGGACCCCGGGCGGCATAGGTAGGCCCTTCTGCGTATGTGCCGTCGAGGGGTCGTCAGACCTCGACCGGCGGCTTCCGCCGCGCTGGAAGCCTCACCCTAGATACTCGGTCTGCGGCCGTATTCGGCACTCAACTTCATCTGCAGTGAAGTTTCCCGCCGCGGACGAGTACTTGGGGAGCGCCGGGGTGGTCAGGCGAGCAACAGCTGGAGGAATTCGCGTAACCCTGTTGGCCTATCGACGATCAGGTCCGCGGCCGCGAGCAACTCCGCAGGTGCCTCTGCCGATCACACGGCCACCTTCAACGCCTCGGTGCACAGCTCCCGTCCCGGTTCGGCGGCGCCAGTTGTCGAGACCCGCAATGTAAGTCCCCGGGTACTGGACGCCGTCGGCATCAGCCTCAGGTAGGGCGCCACGGTGACCAAGTCCCCGTTCCCTAAGGCGCAAAGCGCCTCGCGCAGCCGTTGTCGCGCTGGATCGAAGCCGTCGTAGACGAGGGTCCAGATGATCGGCGGCCGTTCCGCGTACCGGCGCCGAATCTTCTCCGCCGCCCGCCGTTCCGCCCGCCAGCTGGCCTGCTGCTAGCGCTCGCAGCGGAGACGTCCTCAAGCGGGGTCACGACCAGATCGGCGTTCGCCTCCGCTAGCAAGTCTTGGTCGCCGAGGCGGGCCACCCAATCGCGGCAATGCCTCCGGTTCTGGCGGCTTGGACCCCGCTGGTGGCGTCCTCAACAACGAAGCAGGTCTCAGGGGAGAGGCCGAGCTCGGAGCGGCCGTGAGGAAGATCGTTGGGTCCGGCTTGCGGCGCGGAAATCTCGGCCGGAGATGTCGGTGTCGAATAGCTGCTGCAACGTCATCCCATCGTCGATGAAGCTGTAATCAAGACGTTGCTTGGCCGCGAGGTTCCACATCTTGCGGTACGCCGCCCGCGACAGCTCGATTACTGAGAGCACCGCACGGGTTCATCAGAAGCCAACACAACTCCTGCGGATTCAATGGTCACGTCAGTGCCAGCGCCAATGCCGGTGCGTCGTTGACGCCGTCGCCTACCACCGCGACCTGGTGTCCACGCGCGCCTGCGGCTCCGCGACCCTCGGATCCTCCTTGTAGCCAGCGGGACCCAGCTTCTGATGAGATGTGCGCCGCTCACAGTGTCTTGGAACCAACGCCGCTGGAGGAGAAGACGCGACCTAAGGCCTATCGAACCGGCAGCTACTCCTCGAATGTGGTAGTGGCCCGCGGCACGACAGCTACCGGCAGCTGGGCGCGTCGGATCAGCCGCGACGAAACGCCACCGAGCAGGACCCGGCGGGTTGGGCCATAGCCTCGGGAGCCACAGACGATCAGGTCGACATCGTCCTGGCCCAACCCGGCCAGCGATTCAACGACCGATCCCTCGAGCAGGACCGTACGCGGCTCCAGCTCAGGCGCCACGTCCGCCGCAGCAAGGTCCAGCGCTTTGCCGAACGAGTCGCGCATTCTGTCCAGGAATGCCTGCTCGTCGGTCCTTCCGACCAGGTAGGAATAGCCCTCCGACAGCTGGTCGAGAACCGAGTAGAGCGTCAGCTGGGCTGGGATTCGCTGGGCAGCCCGTACCGCCATCCGTAACGCTTCGCGGCCCTCCCGGGTGTCCAGGTAGGCCACGCCGATGCCGGAGATCCGATCCGGTACTGACTGCCGCCATCCCGGCGGCACGACCGTAACCGGTGCCGTGGCGCCGTACAGCAGCCGCTCAGTGGTGCTGCCGAGCAGTGCTCGGGTAAGACCGCTCTCCTGCGTCGTGCCTACAATCACCATGACCGCCTCGACGTCCTCGGCAAGATCGGCCAAGCCATGCGACGCTGATGTCGAGGCGACATTGCGGTATAGCGCCGCGTCCCCCACGGCGACCCGGGCTTTGTCCTGGACGATTTCGGCTTGTTCCCGGACATAGGTGTCAAAGTGGATGTCGACGCGCCGGGCTCCGAGACTGAATGGGCGCTCTTCGGGGTACACAGTGGCGATGATGGGCACGTCGCCGGTGGACCGGCTCCAGGTCAGCCCGAACGCGAGTGCGTCCTCGCTGCCCTCCGAGCCGTCGTACCCAATCACAACGCGGCTGGCCACGGTCTACCCCCTAACGAGTCGGCGGAGTAGGTGTCTCCGGAGTATCAGCGTCGGGCTCGATCTCTGGGGATGCTCCATCTGAATAATGGCATTCGAGCCTCCGTGAGTGGCGCCGCAGAAGATGATCAACGTACTGTGGCTCTACGGCCGCTGTAAACCAGATCGCACAGTTTGGCAGACCCGCTCCATCGTGTGGAGGTTCCGAACTTAATCCGACGTCGATGACGTTGATAACCCTTCGCTAGATGGAAGTGTCGGACGAAACGGTCGAATCCTTGTCTTCCGGAAGCACCGCTGGCGAACGCCTCATCAATGCCGATCTCATTCGCGACCAGTTCGCTCCGGCCTAGAGTGTCTTGGAAGCACCGGCCGCGGAAGGAGAAGACGGTGACTGGTGCCCGATGAACAACGTTGATGAGTTCCGCCATCGACCTGTCAACGAGGGCGGAGCAGAGCGACCTGGACATCCAGGCGGCCGCGACCCAGCTTGGAAGTAGTTGACGATCGCCTAGGCTGCGAACACGCCAACGCAAAGATATGAAAGACCTTCGAAGGGCTCAGGCCTGACTCACTGAGGAAGGGACGAGGGGGAGCTTCATCGATCCCGCTAGCGCGCGGCCACTTCGTGAAGCCGTGACGGCGCTCGTCGCGTAGGACTGCCGTCCTATAGCACAGCGCCGATAGCCGGTCTCACGACAGCAGGTCCTGCTGAAAGTAAAGAAGAGATGGAGCAAGATATTGCCTGTGTTCAGGTTGAAGTCGTCGGCGTTCGACGATGGTCAGGAGATGCCTCAGAGGTACGGGCAGACAGCTGGGAACGTCTCACCTCCGTTGGAGTGGGACGACGCGCCCCAGGGGACAAGCTCATTCGCGCTCACGTTGGTCGACATCCATCCAATCGCCAGAGACTACGTGCATTGGCTGGTTGCCGATATCAATCCAAAGATCAGCTCGTTGCCAGAAGCGGTGTCCGGCTTCAGAACGTCAGGATTCGATGAGGTCAAGCCCTACGTAGGCCCGCTCCCGCCGTTCGGGACACATGATTACGAGTTCAGGGTGTACGCCCTCCGCACCGACAGCCTTGGCGTCCCGCACGGTGCCAGCTTGCAGGAATTCAAGCAGGCAGCCCAACCAGAATCGCTTGCTACTGCCACGCTAATTGGGAAGTTCACAAAGGTCAGATAACGTCCAACCCAAAAGGTCGGCCCCAACCTCTCGCTGCTCCGCGAAGTCTTCGGTCCATGATCACAACAACCCGGTCTTCTTCTTTGTGCACTCGAGTGATCATGGATTCGTCCATGGCGGCGGAGCCGCCTAGGTGACGGTAGTGCCGGGAGCAGCCCGTGGACCCAGGCTCTGATCAGATTTGCACCGGCCTAGAGTGTCTTGGAAGCAACGGCCGCTGGAGGAGTACACGTGACCGAGGGTCCGATGATCAACGTTGACGAGTTCCGCCATCGACCCGTCAATGAGCTTGCAGCACTCCTGCCGGACAAGCAAGCCGCCAAAGCCGCAATCGAGGATTTGCAGACTGCCAACGTCGACATCTCGGCCGTACGCGTTTTGCACGGCGATGAGGGTGCCGACATTCTTGATCCAACCGGCGCTGAACACGGCTTCGCCACACGGGTTGTCCGCTGGCTGCAGACTCGGGGCTACGACCGGAACTTTCTTGACGTTTATGAGGAAGGGCTCGATAAGGGCGAGGCGCTTGTCACGGTGCCGTGTGCCCCGGCGGATAGCCGCCGTTTGGGTCGGGTGATGCTCCCCCATGGCGCACACGCAGTCATCTACTTCGGTCCCGGTACGGCGGAGACGTTGACGGCGCCTTAGGCAATCGAATGACATGGTGATCTGACACGGGCTAATGGCTGCGCTCTCAAGCCCTCAAATTGAGTGACAGAAATCTCCTCAATCGCTCGCATATAGAACCTCAACAACAACAGCGAAATTCAATTGCGCCAACTCTTTCGCTGTCGTGGAGAGGACATCGCGACCTTGAATTAAAGGCCACACCAGCGCTACGTGAGCGACTGGCGGGGCAAGTTGGAGGCGGGCCAGTCGAGGAGCCGGGCTCCCACAACCGCCATGTGCAGTGCCAAGCGTTGGGCTGGATCGGCGGGGTCGGTCCCGGTCAAAGTCTTCACTTTGGCAAGTCGATAGGTAACGGTGCGCACCGACATGTGGAGTCGACGCGCGGTTTCGGTGGCGACGCCTCCGGTGGCGAAATAGGTCTCCAAGGTCTGCAGCAGCGGTTCGGCACCGCCTCGGGACCGGGTGAGCGGCTCAAGCAGGGCGTGCACCAGGTCGACCAAGGCCGCCTGATCACGGGCCAACACCCGAAACATAAGCAAGTGGCGGGCCTGTACGACGTTGTCGTCGAGGTGAAGCCGTCGGGCCAGCAGGAGGGTCTCGCGAGCCTCCTCGTAGGAACGTGCGATCCCGTACGCTCCCGGATACGGGCGACCAGCTGCGACCTGCCATTGGTCGTGCCGCGCGGACTGCCGCAACCGGCTGTAAGCAAAACCTGACGGATCAGTGACGTCGGTGCCCGACACGACGTCCCGCAGTTCACCTGGGATGAGCATCACCAGAAGGTCGTCCTTGCTGGCGATCAAGACGTCTCGATCACCGAACCGCTCGACGATGGCGCGTTCCATGACCACCACGGCATTTTCCACACTGGCAGGCGACCTGACCGACGCAGCGAGCAGCACCTGGTGGCTCCGGCCCAGGTCCAGCCCAAAAGGTTCCGCCCGCTCAACCAGGCGCGAGACGTCGGTGTCGCCGCGCAACAGATCGTCGACGAACTCCCGCCGCGCCGACTCCTCTTGTCGAATCATCTGCCGCCGCGCTGCCTGATGGCCCTCGACCAATGCTTCCACGGCGTCGTTGATCACCCGCAACACAGCTTCCGCAGCTGCCCGCACCTTCTCGCGGTCCCGAGACCGCACGATCATCGGTATCTCCTGCCACAGCCGCCAAGCCGCCGAGAGGTACAAGTCGACCGCCTGATTGGCGTCGACGCCTTGCACAGCTGCACGTCGACCAAGTTTCCGAACCGCCGCCAGCTCCCGCTTCTCCGGCCGTCGCCCAGAAAGGGCGGCATCAGCAAGAATGTTCAGATACTCACCCAACAACTCGATCGGCGCGTTGGCATCAGCCGCCGCCGCACGGGCCACCACTGTCAGCCAATCATCAGGTTCACTAACGCGTTGTGCGTCGCCCTCGACCCGATGCTCGGGAAGATTCCCATCTGATTGACCAGCGATGTTCTCCGCATCGACCGGTGGAGTCTGGGCGCCCCTCCCGCGGCGATCGCTGATCATGATCGACAGTCTCCTCTCGTGCGCCAGACACCATCATTACGTTGCCGACACTCGGCAAACAACTCGGTCTGAATGTCGCCGACCTTGCCCATGACTCGCAGCGCTCTTGTGGGTCACGATGGATTAGACCCCGACACAGTGCAGTCGAGCTTTCGATCAGAGGAGGTGCCGGGTGGACGACCGAACCGATGTCCAGCGGCGCCTGGACCTGCACAACACCAGCATCGACTTCGCTGCCGCCAGTGCCGGGCGCTGCGGTTTCACCCATCTCGACACCGGCCGGGTCTGCCTGCTACCGCACCAGCACCGTGGCCCTTGTCAGCTGCAGGACCAGCGGCAGGACGATGAGCGCCTGGCTGGTGCCCTACTGAGCTAGCGGCCGCCACTTATTCCCGCCGGCAGCCGAACCGGCCATTAATCCGTGCCTTCAAGGAAAGGAAAGACCATGCGCCAAAAGATCGACGCGGTGCCGACCACTACTAGGTCGGCTCCTAAGTTTGAGCGTCAGCTACCCACCCTTCGCGCGGAGTTGGACCAGCAGCGACACTTCCGCACCGAACAGCTTCAGGAACTCGCGGTGGAGGCCGCCGAAGCGGTGGCGAGTGGGGATCAGAACCGGCTCCAGGTCGCCCGCGTCCTCACATTGGCCGCAGAGTCGGCCCTGTCGGACATCGACACCGCGTTGCAGCGGCTGGCGGACGGCTCGTACGGAGTTTGCGAGCGCTGCGCCGACTCGATCCCATGGGAGCGGCTGGAGGTGCTGCCGATGACCAGACTGTGCACCCCCTGCCAGTACCTCGCCGAGTTTGGCCGGCCCAACCGCGTGCGCCGTGGCCATGCCCGGTCCCTCAGAGGGATCCGGTGACAGGAGAGCAGTTCATGATCAAGAACCACGTCATCGTCGGACTGGACGACTCGGCAGCCTCCCGGGCCGCCCACCGGTGGGCGGCAGCATACGCGGACACCACCGGGAAAGACCTACGCGCGGTCCATGTCTTGGACTGGCCGATCGGGCTTGACGCCTCGGCGTTTAAGTCAGGAATCCGGCTATGCGTTCCAAAGCAGGAGATCGCCGAGCCGTACCGGCGAGGGATACAGGGCGTCTTCGACGACACCAACTCGGCGTCCGGGTCGGTGCTCCAGTTCGCCCAAGGAGACGTCGGCGATATCTTGGTGCGCCTCAGCACTCTGGCCGACGTGCTCGTAGTGGGGACCCGCGAACCAGTCCGAGGGCGCCCCTACCTAGCCGGATCGGTCAGCCACTACTGCATCAGCCACGCCAGCTGTCCTGTCGTTACCGTTCCCGAACCATGGCTTAACCCTGAACACGACCTGTCCGGCGATAACGCCCATTACCACGAAGTGTCCGTCGCCGCAGCGGGGTAAACAGCAGCAGCTTCGAGGGCGACTGCGGCGCTGAAAGCCGCACCCACACCCGTAAGAGAGAGCAATGTCAATGCTGAATGACCGCGACCGCCGCCTGCCTACCATCTCGAGCAGCATGGCTCACCACTGACCCTGGCGATCCGCGCAACATCGACAAATTCTCGGAGAGGAACGATGGAGAAGCTCAACCCTACTTCCCGAACGACCCGGCCGTCCCTAGCCGACTCCGCCGGTGGACAAAAGACGAAACGGCCGACGGCTGGGGTGGTCACTGCTCGGCTCCTGGCTGTACTTGTGGTAGCCATGGTCATTACCTCGATCGTCGGTTTCATCGCCTTCGACCGCCAAGGAGGAAACTCCGCGCTGGCAGTCCTCAGTCTGGCCATCGGCGGCGCCTCGGCGATACTCGGACTGCTTCTGGGTTTCTTCAAGGCGTACCTAAGTAGCTAAGAACCAAGCACGCGGGGGCTTCTCCCGCACTTGGCCATGCGAGTGACGTCCCGCGGAGCACTGCCTCACGGCAACGTTGCCGCTACCAATCCGATTACGAACAACGCGTGAGAACTAGGTCTTGCCGGATGCGACGACGACGACGCCCGTCAACGCATGCGGCGGCCAGGGCCCGTATCGACGCACACTGTTCGTAACAGTTTGACAATCCCAGGAGATCTGCCATGTCGAAACCGCAGCCAGATTTGCCCGACATGCTTCCGGTGCTCTCGCGAGGGAAGCACCGCAATCCCCGTAAGGGCGCCTGTTTTATGGAGTTGGCGTCCTACCTTGCCGGTGAGCGATGGAGTGATCATCCGGCGTGCACACACCCATTGCTGGCAGCAATCGCACGTCTGGTCAATGACCACACCTCCGACAAGGGGCGGCCGCGCCTCACCGAGTTGATTCCATCGGTGATCGGCCTCACCGGCGACGACCCGCACATCGATGCCTTGATCACCCTCCGCTGCGCGACGATCGCGCTGCCCGTGGCAAGAGCCGAGCGACAGCGGGTCCTCACAGTCTCAGTTCTGGTCTGCGAGAGGGTGTTGGCAGAACTCGACGGACGCCGAGCGGGCAGTCTCTCCCCAGACAGTGAGCGCCTGCTTGCCGCGATAGCTCAAGCGAGGCAATGGGCTGACTGCTTCACCACTAACGTCCATACCGAGCTGGCAGCCTTTCGTCGACAGGCCGCACCGTACGCTGTCCGCTGCGCGGTGGAAACTGCCGCACACGCGCTGGTCCCGGATCCCGATGGCATGCTGCGCAGGATGCTCGTCGAGTCAATCGACATCTGCGCGGCATGGACGAGGACGGGAACATCCATTGTCGAGGTCGACGACGCCGCGTGGGTCGAAGCGTGCCGGCTCACAGTAGCGGCGGACGGCCACAGGTGACGCGGTGACGACGCGGTGACACTGACGAGTTACTCGCTGGGCCGCGGTACTCCGGAGTTGCGTGGGGGGCAGACAGCAGCCCGGCGAAGATCCTGATTCCGGCAGCGCCGACTTGCTAGTTGTGCTTCGCGTGGCGTCGGCGGCTTTACCGGCCTGCTGGAGCCGTGAGTCAACAGGTGGCGCCGAACCGCAGTGCACAGCCGGTCGCGCCAGGGTAGATCCTCGTCGACCTGGGCCTGGTTCATCGGTCGATAGAGTTGGCGCCTCAGCCCACCACGGAGGGTCGCATGTTGTTGATGCTTGCCGTCTATGGCCTGGCGGCGGCGGCTGCTCCGTGGTTGGTCGGCCGGCTCGGCACCCGCGCGTTCGTCGTCTTGTCCGCGGTACCGGCAGCGGCCTTCGTAGCCACTCTCAGCACCAGTCGCGACGCACGGGACGGTGCGCCCTACACAGAGAGCGTCAGGTGGATCCCCGGGCTGGACGTCGACCTCGCGTTCCAGCTGGACACCCTGTCGTGGGCGATGTCGCTGCTCGTCACCGGTGTCGGCGCGCTGGTGTTGTTTTATTGCTGGGGTTACTTCAGCGACGACGAGCCGGGGCTGGGCAGGTTCGCGGCCACGCTGACGGCATTCGCCGGAGCTATGAACGGGCTGGTGGTGGCCGACGACCTCATCCTGCTCTACGTGTTCTGGGAGCTCACCACCATCTTCTCCTACCTGCTGATCGGCCACCTCACGACCCGTCCGACCAGCCGGCGGGCCGCGATCGAGGCGCTGGTCGTCACCACCGCAGGGGGTCTCGCGATGTTGGTGGGCCTGGTCATCCTGGGTGCGCAGGCCGGGACTGACCGGATCTCCGAGATAGTCGCCGACCCGCCGTCTGGATCTCTGGTCAACGTCGCGGTTTATCTGCTGCTGGCCGGCGCCCTCACCAAATCCGCTCTGGTCCCGTTTCACTTCTGGCTGCCTGCCGCGATGGCGGCACCGACGCCGGTCAGCGCGTACCTGCACGCCGCGGCGATGGTCAAGGCCGGCGTGTACCTGGTGGCCCTGCTGGCGCCCGGGTTTGCCGGCACCCCCGGTTGGCGTCCGCTGCTGGTGACCGCTGGCCTGCTCACTATGTGGGTGGGTGCCTGGCGAGCGCTGCGGCAGCACGACCTGAAGTTGCTGCTGGCCTATGGCACCGTCAGCCAGCTTGGGTTCCTCACGTTGCTGCTGTCGATCGGCACCCGTGAAGCGGCGCTGGCTGGGCTGGCCATGCTGCTGGCACATGGGCTCTTCAAGGCGGCCTTGTTCCTCACGGTAGGCGTGATCGACCACTGCACCGGCACCCGCGACATACGCAAACTGAGCGGCCTCGGCCGCGCCCGACCCGTGCTCGCCGTCGGCGGCACGCTGGCGGCGTTGTCGATGGCCGGTGTCCCGCCGCTCGCTGGCTTTGTAGCCAAGGAGGCTGGCTTCACCGCGCTGCTGGAGCTGGGTTCGACCACCGGCCTGCTGGTGCTGGCCGGTGTCGTCGTCGGCTCTGCGCTGACCGCGGCGTACAGCGCTCGGTTCGTGTGGGGGGCGTTCGCCCGCAAAGCCGGGGTGCCCGAGGCGGAGGCCCGTGGGGAGCGGGCAAGCTTCCTGCTTCCTTCCTCGTTGCTGGCCGTGGCTGGCCTGGTGACCGGGCTGGCGGCTGGGTTGGTCGACCCCTGGCTCGTGCCGTACGCCGACACGCTTCCGCCGACAGCAGCCGAGCCGTATCACTTGGCACTGTGGCACGGCCTCCAGCCGGCGCTGTGGCTGTCGGCTCTCGCTCTGGGGGTGGGCGCGATCCTCTTCCTCGTGCGCGACCGCTTCGAACGGCTGCAGGCAAGGCTTCCGGTCTTTGCCGATGCAGGGCACGGCTACCGCGGACTGATGAGAGGTCTCGACACGCTCGCCTTGGCAGTGACCGGCCGGACCCAGGTCGGCTCGCTGCCGGTCTACCTGGCGGTCATCCTCTGCGCACTGGTGGCCGGGTTGGGTACGACGCTGGCGCTCAACGAGTTCTGGCCGAAGGTGCGACTGTGGGATCAGCCGGCTCAGGCGATCCCGGTGATTCTCATCGCCATTGCGGCGATCGCCGCTACCCGGGCAACCAAGCGGTTCGCAGCGGTGGTCATCGTCGGGGTAGTCGGATACTCGATCGGGCTGATCTTCGCCATGCAGGGCGCTCCTGACCTGGCCTTAACCCAGATGCTGGTGGAGTCGATCACGCTCGTGGTTTTTGTCCTGGTGCTCCGCCGGCTGCCCGCCCGGATGGGCGCGCTGCACGGGTCAACCCATCGCCGCGCCCGCGCGGTGCTTGCGGTCCTGGTGGGCGTGGTGATGATGGGCGTGGCTGCTGCGGTGGTGGGTGTCCGTGCGGCGGCTCCGGTATCGGCCGGCTGGGCAGATCTGGCCTACTCGTTCGGCGGTGGCAAGAACATCGTCAACGTGGCCCTTGTCGACATCCGCGCCTGGGACACCATGGGCGAGATCTCGGTCCTCATCGCCGCGGCTACTGGTGTGGCCAGCCTGATCTTCATCCGTCGCCGCACCGGCGCGCCACCCCGGATACCCGTCGACGTCTACGCCGCCGACCCTCGCGATGACGACCCGAGCAACGACGACCGGCCACTCGGCCCACGGGCCTGGCTCCTGGCCGGGCGCACACTCCCGCCGGAGAACCGGTCGATCATCCTCGAGGTCGTCGTGCGGCTGCTGTTCCACACCGCCATCATCGTGTCGCTGTATCTGCTCTTTGCCGGGCACAACCGTCCCGGCGGTGGGTTCGCCGGAGGGCTGGTGGTCGGACTCGCGCTCATTGGCCGCTACCTGGCTGGCGGACGCTACGAACTCGGCGAAGCGCTGCCGGTCGATGCCGGCGTGGTGCTCGGTCTCGGCCTCATGATCGCGGTCGGAACCGGTGTGGCTGGGCTCGTCCTCGGGGGTGAGGTGCTGCAGAGCGTGATCTGGCAGTGGAGCCTTCCAGTGTTCGGTGAAGTGAAGCTCGTCACGTCGCTGTTCTTCGACATCGGCGTCTATCTGGTGGTGGTCGGCTTACTGCTGGATGTGCTCCGCAGTCTTGGCGCCGAAGTCGACCGCCAGGGGGTCGACCGCCAGCGGATCGAGACGGACCAACAGTGAGCGTCAACGTCGTCCTCATCGTGGCTGTCGGGGTTCTCTTCGGCACCGGTGTCTACCTGCTCATGGAGCGCAGCCTGACCCGGGTTCTGCTCGGCTTCGTGCTGGTAGGTAATGGCGTCAACCTGCTGATCCTGCACATGGGTGGGCCGGCCGGCAAGGCACCGATCATCGCGGACGGAGTCGCCGTCTCAGAGATGAACGACCCGCTTCCGCAAGCTCTGATCCTAACCGCGATCGTGATCACTTTTGGCGTCACCGCGTTCATCCTCGCGATGATCTACCGCTCGTGGCGGCTTGCACAGGGCGATCTCGTCGTGGACGACGTCGACGACCGGCGGGTGGCCAGCGGTGCCGGATCACCCGAAGAAGCCGACGAGGAGGTGGAGGCCGAACCAGCCGACACCGAGTTCGAGGGCTTGAGATGACGCCGGCCGAGGCGGTCGCGATTCTTGGACCGCTGCCAGTCGTACTGCCGCTGCTCGGCGCGGGGTTGGCGCTAACCATGACGGGTCGGGCAGCCGCGCAACGCCTCGTCAGCATCACTGTTCTCACTGTCGTCCTAGCGGTAGCTGTCGTCCTGCTCCTGCTGGTTGATGAGGCCGGCGCCCAGTCGGTGGTGATCGGCGGATGGCGGCCGCCGTTGGGCATTGTCTTAGTGGTCGACCGGCTCTCGGCGCTGCTGCTGGTCACCTCGGCCACCGTCGCGCTGGCCGTACTGATCTACGCCGTCGGCCAGGGTATGGCGGACGGTGACGACAGCGAACACCGGTGTCGATCTTCCACCCGACGTACCTGATCCTTATCGCTGGTGTGGCGAACGCCTTCCTAACCGGCGACCTGTTCAACCTCTATGTCGGCTTCGAGATCCTCCTCACCGCCAGCTACGTCCTGCTCACCCTCGGCGGCACCGAGGCCCGCCTCCGGGCCGGCGTCACATATGTAATTGTCAGCCTGGTGTCGTCGGTGCTCTTCCTCAGCGCGATCGGCCTCGTGTACGGCGCGACCGGCACGGTCAACCTCGCCCAGCTGGCGGAAAGGCTGGACGCGCTGCCCGCTGACACCCGGCTTGTGTTGCACGTCGCCCTGCTGCTGGGCTTTGGCATCAAGGCTGCAGTATTCCCGCTGGCGTTCTGGCTTCCGGACAGCTACCCCACCGCACCGGCACCGGTGACGGCGGTCTTTGCGGGCTTGCTCACCAAGATCGGTGTTTACGCAATTATCCGCACCGAGACGCTGCTCTTTCCGGGCGAGGAACTCACCAACGTGCTCCTAGTCGGCGCCCTGCTGACCCTTACCGTCGCGATTCTTGGCGCGATAGTGCAGAGCGACCTGAAACGGGTGCTGTCGTTCACCCTGGTCAGCCACATCGGCTACATGATGTTCGGTATCGCACTCGGCTCTGTCGCAGGCCTGGCCGCCGCCATCTTCTACGCCGTGCACCACATCACCATCCAGACCACCCTCTTCCTGGCCTCGGGTCTCGTGGAGCGCCGTGGCGGTTCAACCTCGAGTCGCCGGTTGGGGGGCCTGGCGCACCTCGCCCCCATGCTCGGCGTGCTCTACTTCGTCCCGGCGATGAACCTGGCGGGCATCCCGCCGCTATCGGGCTTCGTGGGCAAGCTCGGCCTCTTCCGTGCCGGCGTCGCCGAGGGTGGCTGGCTGGTCTACACCGTGGTCGCAGCCGGCGCACTGACGTCATTACTCACGTTGTACGCCGTGGCGCGGATCTGGAATGTCGCATTCTGGCGCTCGCCGCTGGAGGCTGAAAATCCGGAGCCGGTCCTCCTGGACCCGTCCCCGAAAGGCGTGATGCCCCCGACGATGGTGGCAGCTACCGCCGCCATGGTCGCCGTCGGCGTACTGCTCGCGGTGGCTGCCGGGCCGCTGTGGTCACTGTGCACGCGCGCGACTGAAGACCTCGTCGACCGAAACGCATACATAAGGACGGTGCTGCAGTGAGCGCTCGACCTCCTCGTCCCCATGTCGCCCTTCGCCACCAGGCGCCGCTGCTGGTCTGGCTGGTCCTTGTCTGGGTTTTCCTCTGGGAAACGCTCTCCTTGGGCAACATCATTGCCGGCACGGTACTGGCGTTGGTGGTGACCAGAGTGTTCTACCTTCCGCCGGTCGAGCTGTCCGGAAGGTTCAACATCTACTGGGCAGGCGTCTTTCTCGTGCACTTCGTGACGGACCTCTTCCGGTCCAGCTGGCAGGTCGCCAAGCAGGCCTTCACACCGGGAGTCCCGCGAAACGCCGTGATCGCGCTCGACCTCACGACGAGCTCCGATCTGATCATGACTATGACGGGTCACGCACTGACCTTGATTCCTGGCAGCCTGATCGTTGAGGTCGACCGGGCCAACACCACCCTCTACGTGCACGTCCTCGACGTCGACTCCGACGAGGATCTTGAGTCAGCCCGCCACCGCATCTATCAAGACGAGGAGCGCCTGATCAGGACCATGGGTACGCGAGAAGAGTGCGCGCGGCTGGACGCCCGGAAGGGGCCAAGATGATGAACCTCGTCTTCGCCGTCGTTATCGTGCTGCTCGGGGCGGCGGCCCTAATGGCGGTGTTCCGTGTCGTGACGGGTCCGACCATCTTGGATCGCATGGTCGCTTCGGAGGTCTTCCTCGTCACGGTGATGTGTGGACTGCTTGTCGAGATGGCCTACGAACGAGACACGTACGCATTGTCGCTTGTGCTCTGCCTCGCGCTGCTTGGCTTCGTGGGCTCG
This sequence comes from uncultured Actinomycetota bacterium, assembly GCA_963730505.1. GTDB lineage: Bacteria > Actinomycetota > Actinomycetes > Propionibacteriales > Propionibacteriaceae > Microlunatus. Next base: position 110,644 of record CAVSSB010000028.1, on the reverse strand, counting down.
GTGAGCGTGGCCCGCTTCGTGTCGCGGAGGCCGGAGTGATGACCGGACGTGACGTACTCGACGCGCTGGCCGCGATCTGCCTGCTGCTCGGCGCCGTGCTAGCCGTGTCCGGGGCGCTCGGAATTGTGCGGTTCCCAGATGTGTTTTCCAAGCTGCATGCCGCAACCAAGCCTCAGGTGCTCGGGCTGATGCTGATGCTTGCCGCAGTCGGTCTGCGCGTTCCCTCGTGGGGCACGATCAGCACCCTGGTACTGATCGCCGCTTTCCAGGTGCTTACCCTCCCGGTCGCCGCGCACATGATCGGCCGCGCGGCCTACCGCACCAGGCAACTGGAGCAGGAGCGCCTGTACCGCGATGAGCTCGCCGAAGCAGTCGAGAGAGCAAGCGATGATCAGGCTTCCTAGATACCGCGAGCACGGGTTTGATCACCTACGCCCCCTCAGACGACTGCCACCGGGCACTGGGCGCCGTGGACGACTGCGAATGCTGTCGAGCCGGAAATCATCATTCGAGGGTGGCCTCTGCCACTTGACCCGACAACCATGAGACCGGCGTCGGTCGAAGCGTCTATCAGAGTCAGTTCCGGCACGCCGTTCTCTAGGCGGGTCGTGACGGTCAGTCGCGGATGCGTTTCTTTCAACGACGCACAGGTGCGCTCCAGGATGTCCGCAGCCGTGCGTCGTAGCGCTTCTTGGCTGACAACCGGCACCGAGAGTTCGCCGGTGCAGCAGATCACCTCCATTGATGCAGAGCGGCTCGCTGCGAAATCGGCGGCGAATGCCACAGCAGACGCTGCTCGTTCCGACCCGTCCGCCCCAGCGACGACACGCTTCCGGGGGCCGGCCGTCGTGGCCGCGCAACCCTCTTTCACTACGACCACTGGGCACTGTGCGGTGCTGCCCACGGCGAAAGAGATCGAACCCAGGAGGGTGGCAAGAACCGAACCTCGGCCCCGTGAGCCCACCACCAGCAGAGACGCCTCTGCGGATTCTTCAACCAGCGCCTCAGTCGGACTGGTTACGACTGTCCGCCCGATCGCTATCAGGTCCGGGTATGCGGCCCTTACCTGAGCGACTCCGATATCGGTGACCTCTGTTGCCGCGTCCAGCGCACCGGGTTCGAGTTCGAAAAGTCCGGGCCCTGGGGGGAGCGTCATCCCGGGGTAGTTGGCCGCGAAGAGAACGATCAACGCAGCGGCGCGGTGGAGCGCCTCTTCGGCCGCCCAGTCAAGCGCCTCGCTGGCATGCTTCTTGCCGTTGTATCCGACGACGACGGGCATCTGGCACATCGTACCGGCTGACGGCGGCGTTAGGCAGCGGCTCGGCACGGCTCCGCAGGTTAGGGGTTCAAGATCTCGAGAGCACGCCCGCTTCCACGAGCATGTGAGAAGCGGCGAAGTCAGAGCCGCCTTCGCGGAGAGGTCTGCACACGGCGGCTCAAGGTGGTGCCCAGCAGCACCATCGCGAGGCCCAAGCACAGATGCAGGATGTCGTCCGCGGGGTTAACGGGGACAAATTTGGCCTCCGAGCCCTGCGATCATGCCGAACACGAACAGCACCACGTAGACGCGACCACGAGCAGGAGATGACGGCGAGCCCCGCTCAAGTTCGCGCCAGCCACATACCAGCCACACCGAAGGTGCACTACGTTGAGCAGTATCGACACTTGAAAACGCCGAACAGGAATGCACCGAAGCGGTCACCAACAAGGTCATCACGCGGGGGTCCGTGGTGACGCCTGGGATGAATCCCAACACTCCGAGCGGGCTGTCATTCAGGCCCGAACGTGATTGACGCATAAACGATCGGGCCGCCTCAGGCCCCCACACTTTCGGACTCGCGATCGCTAAGTGATCGAAGATGATCGGTATTCATCCTGGGTCTCCCCAGGCCCGACGCCAGACGCGGCGTCCGGCCAGAGCGCTCCAAGATTGCCCGCAGAGAAACGGCAGGTCAAAGGCTCTGACTGGCCCCTTGCGCCCGCCTGGGACTGGCCGGTGGAATCGGCACCGAGTAGGCGGCGGCCCGTAAGGTGGATGGATTGCACGGTAAACAACGAGTTGTATCCCTGTGCGCGCCCCGACCGCGACCGTTCCGCCATTGGTCATTCAGGCACTAACGACCGCCCGCGGCCGCTTCGCGACTTAGGGCCTTTGACGGACAGGTCTGACCGGAGGTCCATCCTGAGTTGGCGGCGAATTGCACTGCGGACGCGCTATCTGCCCGAGCGAGCAACAGAGGGAGAGTGAAAGCGCAGATGGATCGACGGTCAACCGAGGCCGAAGTTGTCGAGACGACCACCGCGTCGTGCGGGCGCCACCGCTCGGCAGCAATGCTGATTCGAAGGACCGTTATGCCTCCCAGTACCACTCGAGAAGGAAGATGATCATGACGCTGCAGGCCGGTGACAAGCTGATGTCACTCACCGATGTCTCGGAAATGCTAGGCATCCCGGTCCACACCCTGTATCGCTGGCGGTACATGGGCGACGGTCCGGTCGGCTATCGAGTGGGCCGGCACGTGCGATACCGCCGGGAAGCCGTCGAGGCCTGGCTGGAGCAGCGGGCCGACCAGCGCTAGAGAGCCCAGCGCACAATCAGTCTCTGGCGGTCCGGGAGACAGTGGACCGAGAGCCGAGCCAATTAGGGCGGGAAGAGGCCTCCGAGCACCTCGGCCGCCCCGGGCGCGCGCTTCTTGCGGCCCATGCGGATGTCGGCGGTCAGCGAGCGTTTCGCGTGCCCAAGCTGCTCCGCAGCCGAACGTGCGTACAGGCCGCTTGAGACATACCCGCGCCAAACCTTCTTTCATGGGCGCAGTCACGCCTGAAGTCAGCCGAAACGCGGCGCCAGCCGCCAGCGTGTCAAGCTCTTCCAGCGTGTTGACTATGCCGGACAACAGCGCCTGGTCTGTCCGGAAGTAGTTGGAGGTCGAGCCCTTCGGGAGACCGGCCCGCTCGTCGACGCGGGTATGCGCGAGCGCCCGAAGCCCCTGTGTGCCCACAGGTCGATTGCCGCAGCGATTGCAAGTCTTCGTCGAGGTCACGACGTAGGACTATCGTCGCGCCAGATATGCGCCAGATCGGATGCCAAATAACGCTCACCACTGCCTACCGACGACCACCGCCGAACCGGGTGGCGCGCCTTGTCAGAGCCGGATTCAGCGGGGAAGCGGGCCGCCCGATCTACGTCTTAGGAAACCTTTGCTCTATCCCCTGAGCTATGGGGGCTGCGCGCAGTAGCGCGCCACACAGGGTAGCCGCAAGCGCTGGTATGCCCGCGTCCGCCCAGTCGCTCCGAGGATCTCGCCATTCGCCCTCAACGCGCTTGTAGCCGAGGAGCCGTAGAGCTCCTCATTGCCAGATGCGCCCCTGGCGGTTCGCCGATCCGAGAGTTGGGTCGGCGAGACTGTCAGCGTGTTCGAGGGATTCGCGGAGGGCATGGTTCGCGGCGGTGCTCTGCAACTGTTCGGGCGGTGGGGCGGGTCTGGGCCGGCGGTCCTGTTGCTCCATGGCCACCCGCGCACCTCGGCGACCTGGCACCGGGTCGCCCCTCAGCTGGTGAAGTCTGGGTTCACCGTGGTGTGCCTGGACCTGCCCGGCTATGGCCGATCAGACAAGCCCATCCCGACCGACGATCATGTCCCGCATTCGAAACGAGTCGGTGCTGGCCACCTCCTCGCCGCAATGGCCTCCCTCGGACACGAACGGTTTTCCGTGGTCGGGCATGATCGGGGCAGCCTTTATGCATTTCGGCTGGCCCTGGACAATCCGACCACCATCACTAAAGTCGCGCTGCTCGACTGCCTGCCCGTCAGCGAACACCTTGATCGCATCAACGCTCGCTTCGCCACGGCCTGGTGGCACTGGTTCTTCTTCGCCCAGCCGGAGATACCCGAACGGGTCATCAACGCCGACCTCGAGAGCTGGTACCGCGGCGATCCGAATCTGATGGGCCAGGCGAACTATGAGGAGTGGCGCGCCGTGCTGCGCGACCCAGCGGTGGTCCGGGGCATGTTGGAGGACTACCGCGCCGGATTGACCGTGGACTATCGAGACGAAGTAGCCGATCGGGCGCTGGGACGTCGGGTGCAGCCGCCGCTGTTGGTGCTGTGGTCGACACGCGACGATTTAGAAGCCCTCTACGGTGACCCACTCCTGATCTGGCGGAACTGGGCCACCAAGGTCGACGGGCACGGCATCGACTCTGGCCACCACATGGCTGAGTTGGCACCAATCGAGCTTGCGGAGGCGCTCACACGCTTCCTTCGGGTAGATCCTGCGTCTCGGTAATGCGGCTCAGTCGCGACTGCCGGCCAAGCTCGAGTAGGCCCGGTCGACAGCCAACCCCAGGCCATCAACCCGCAGTGATGGAACGGCTTGTATCGCGGTGAAAGCCTGCTGCTGAGTGGCCTTGGCTTTGTGCAGTGCTCGGAGGCGTGCGGCCAGGTCTGTGATGTCTCTCAGCTGGGCAACGGCGAAGCTGCGGTCCACGACAGGACCGTGGCCCGGGACGATCGCATCGTCCGAACTGATCTCGGAGAGCAGCCCCCGCAGGCTGCCGGGGAATTCCAACGGGTAGCACCCCGAACCGAACATGGGTGGGCCGGAGGCCTCGATCACATCGCCCACGACCCACGTGTCGGCATCGGGCACGTGCACTACGAGGTCTGTGTCAGTGTGCCCCGGGGGGAGCGGAAGAAGCTCGAGGCGGCGGGCGCCGAGTTGATACTGCTGACGGGCCCTCACCAGGTGCGTCGGCGGAGTGATCACAACGTCGTCCCAGTCCCTGGTCGGCTCGTTCCCGCTTCCACTGCGCCAGGCCTCTAGTCGAGGACCCTCGTACTGGTCGAGATGCGCTGGTAACAGGTGATGGCCGTATATCGGCACCGCCCTAGCCGAGCCGTTGCCGAAGTGCTGGTTGCCGAACGTGTGGTCGAAGTGCGCGTGCGTGTTGATCAACGCCTGCACCCGGGCCGGCGCGAACCAGGTCAGGTCGGCCGCGAGTTGGGCCCCTTCGGTCGCGGAGGCCCGGCTGTCCACCACGACGAGACGGTCGCGATCGCGGATCACGCAAATGTTGATCGTGAGTGGTTCGTAGGCACCGACGAATATGTCTCGGGCGACCTCGACCCACTCGACCGTTGACACGATCCCCACGGTAGGTCAGCGCCAGTCCGTTGATGTTCCGACGCTGCCGACGCAACTCTGCCGCCTCCGATGTCACAGGCTGGCGGGCTGTCTCGTCTCAGTGACGAGAGCCAGTACCAGATATGGAGGGTGACGTTGTGCGAGTGTTCGTGGCAGGCGGGAGCGGGGTTATCGGGCGTCGTCTGGTTCCGCAGCTGGTGGCCCGCGGGCATCAGGTGACGGCTACGACGACGAGCGCAGGCAAGTTGACGCTGCTGGAGCAGTTGGGCGCCGAGGGCGTCGTGATGGACGGCCTGGATGCGGTGTCGGTGGGCGAGGCGGTGGCCGCAGCGCGGCCGGACGCGATCGTGAATCAGATGACGGGCCTTTCCGTGGCGCACGCCGGCAAGCCCAACCTGAGGAGGGCCGACCGGTTCTTCGCGATCACCAACCGGCTCCGCAGCGAGGGGGTCGACCACCTGCTGGCCGCGGCAGAGGCGACTGAGGTCTCCCACGTCGTCGCACAGGGCCACGCCAGCATGAACGGAATCCGCCAGGGTGGATGGGTCAAGACCGAGGAGGATCCGCTGGAGGTTCTGGAGGGGACGAAGGCGATCAAGCACCTCGAGGATGTGGTCGTCAAAGCAGGCGGCGCGGTCCTGCGCTACGGCGGGTTCTACGGGCCGGGCGCCAACGACGATCAGGTCAAGCTCGTAGGAAAGCGGCTGCTCCCGCTCGTCGGCAGAGGCACCGGCTACGTCTCGTGGGTGCATGTCGACGACGCGGCGAGCGCTACTGTCCTCGCGGTGGAGCAGAGGGCGAAGGGCGTGTTCAACATCGTCGATGATGAGCCGGCACCGGCTAGCGAGTGGCTGCCCTATCTCGCGGAGTGCGCGGGGGCCAAACCGCCGCGGCGGATCCCTAGGTGGCTGGCCCGGCTGCTGGCCGGCGAGATGGCGGTGGGCATGATGACCGAGGGGCGTGGCTTCTCCAACGCCAAGGCCAAGCGGGAGCTCGGCTGGGAGCTGCGCTATCCGTCGTGGCGGCAGGGTTTCAAGGAAGAACTTGCATGACTCGAGGCGAGGAGTTCGAGGAGCTGCGGCCACTCCTGTTCGCGATCGCCTACCGGATCCTCGGCAGCGTGGCCGAGGCCGAGGATGCGGTCCAGGAGGCGTGGCTGCGCTACGAGCCCTCCCCGACACAGCCCAGGTCAACCAAGGCCTTCCTCTCAGCAGTGGTCACCCGAGTCTCGATCGACGTACTGCGCTCGGCGCGCATCCGACGGGAGGCGTACGTCGGGCCATGGTTCCCCGAGCCGCTGCTCACCGATCCCTACGAAGATCCGGCGCGGTCAGCGGAGCTGGCCGACTCGTTGTCGATGGCGGCCCTATTGCTACTTGAGCGGCTGACCCCGCTCGAACGGGCGGTCTTTGTGCTGCGCGAGGTGTTCGGATTCGGCTTTTCCGAGGTCGCAGTTGCCGTCGGGCGCTCGGAGGCGGCGTGCCGCCAGCTCGCGGCCCGGGCGCGACGCCATATGGATGTCGGGCGCCCTCGGTTCGAGGCGGACCGACGGGAACGGGAGGAACTGGCCGCGCGGTTCTTCGATGCGCTCAGGGATGGCGACATCGAGGGACTGAGGGAGCTGCTCGCTGCCGACGTCGAGATGGTCGCGGACGGGGGAGGCAAGGGACCCGCGCTGGCCAGGAGCGTGTTCGGCGCCGACAACGTGGCCCGCGTGCTCGCCGCGAACGTCCCGCTGCTCACCCGAATCGACGCGCGACTGGAGCCGCACGAGGTGAATGGCCAGCCTGGCGCGATCGTGCGCGACCGGGACGGCAAGGTGGTCGGGACGGTGGCGCTCGACGTGCTCGACGGGCGGATCCAGACGATCCGCTCGGTGGTCAACCCCGACAAGCTCGGGCACGTAGGTCCCGTGGCGGACGCCTGGGCGATTGCCCGCCAGGTGAAGCAGGCTCGCCGGACTAGGGACTGACCGTGCGCACGCAATTCGGCCGCCATATTGAGCAATCGCTAGAGCACGGTGGCTAACTGTCAGACTTGCGAGTATGCCGGACCCGATCCTGGATATGGATACTGCGATCGAGCCACTGAACATCGTCCACGGGGCCGCGCCCGGTTACCTATCTTCGCTGGCCGATCGGAAGGTACGCGATCTCGCAGCATTGGAACGACTGACCGACTTGCAGACGGCGCTGTCCAGGGACGGTGTAGGAGGCCGCAATGCGGTCGCCGAACTTCTGGACATAGGTATGGCCGCCGCGACGCAATCCAGCGGTCCGCGCTTCTTCCACTTCGTCATCGGCGGGTCCACACCGGCCGCGATGGCTGCGGACTGGCTCACCTCGCTGCTGGACCAGAACGCCTTCTCGCGCGCCTCCTCCGACTTCGCGTCGGCGGTGGAGGACGTCGCTCTGCGCTGGTTGTGCGATCTCGTCGGGCTGCCCACCACGTGGGGTGGAGCACTCGTGGGCAGCGCCACCTTCGCTAACTTCACCGGTTTGGCGTGCGCGACCCACTGGTGGGGTGAGCAGCACAGCGTCGATGTCACAGCCCACGGCCTGGCGGCGGTGGGCCGCCCGATGCCCGTTTTCTCCGGAGGGTACGTCCATCCGAGCGCCCGGAAAGCCCTGCAGATGCTTGGTCATGGGCGGGATGCCGTGCAGGTGTGCGCTGCAGACACCATCGGCAGAGTCGACCTGTCCACGCTGGACGGGCGATTGGCCGAGTTAGGTGAGCCGGCGGTCATCATCGGCAACGCCGGTGAGGTCAACGCCGGTGACTTCGACCCGATCGCCGACCTGGCCGACATCGCCGAACGCCACGGCGCCTGGCTCCACCTTGACGGTTCTTTCGGTGTGTTCGCTGCGATCTCCCCGCGGTCGGCTCATCTGGTCCGGGGCATGGAACGCGCTCAATCGATTGCCGCAGACGCGCACAAGTGGCTCAATGTGCCATACGAAAGCGGTTTTGCGCTGCTTGCCCAGCCGCAACGTTTGGGCCGTGCATTCGGCATGCCGGGCGCGCCGTACCTGCCGGGCCCGGACAGCCCTGGCGCGGGATACGGCCTCTTCGGCCCAGAGTCGTCGCGCCGGGCGCGCGCCCTTCCCATCTGGGCGACGTTGCGCGCGTACGGCAGGGGCGGCTACCAGGCGATGGTCGAGCGGCATCTGGACTTGGCCCAGCGAATGGCCGAGCTCGTCGATGCCGCTCCCGACTTGGAGAGGCTGGCCGACGTACCGCTGTGCATCGTCTGTCTGCGCTATCGACCACCTGATCTGGAGGACGAGGCGCTTCTGAATGCACTCAACCAGCGGCTGGGCGAGGAGCTGCTTGCCGACGGCCGCGTGTATGCGGGTACCACCGTCTACGGCGGTCGGGTGGCGCTGCGTCCGGCGATGACCAACTGGCGCACCAGCGAGCGAGACGTGGACTTCTTCATTGACGTGGTCCGGGAGCTGGGTGGGCAACTCACGGCAAGATCGGAGAGGTCGAGATGAGCACACCGGCAGCTGAGGAGTTAGTCGCCAACGAGTTGGTGGCTGCCCGAAGGGAGGGGCGGAGTCTGACCCGGTTCCCGGGGGTGGTCCCCGCCAGCATGGCCGAGGCCTATCAGATTCAGGAGCTGGCGATATCGCAATGGCAGGACTCGCTGGTCGGCTGGAAGATTGGCTACATCTCGGCGGACCGGCGTACCGGCGGTGACCCGGACCGGCTGGTCGGGCCCATCTGGCGCCAGCAATATCACCTGAGCGATGAGCATGTCTCCGCAGTCGAGGTCGGTATCTTCGCCTCCGGGTTCGCTGCCGTGGAAGCAGAGCTGGTCATTCGGCTCGGGCAGGATCTGCCCACCCACGAAGGAGACGGCTGGACGGCCGAAGAGGCGGCGGCCCTCGAGCAGCATCTGCTGGTCGGCATCGAGGTGGCCAGCAGCCCGATCCCTGACATCAACTCACTCGGCCCAACAGTGATCGCCGCCGACTTCGGGAACAACAACGGGCTGGTGCTCGGCCCGATCCTTGCAGACCGGCCCGGTGGAGCTCCGGTCCAGCTTGCCTGTTATATCGACGAGCAACTCATAGGAGAAGGATCTGCCGGGAACCTGCCCGGAGGAATCCACCATGGTCTGGCGACGGCCCTGAATATCCTCACCAGCCGGGGTCGACCGGTGCGAGCGGGCATGGTCTTCGCCACGGGTGCCATCACCGGCATACATCCGATCAGGCCGGGACAGCATTGCCGCGTCGACGTACAAGGTGGATCGTCAGTGGAACTCCGGACCGTCGACGCCCGCACGTTGCTGCGCAGCTAGTTGGACTTGCCGGATGCCGGGGAAAGGCCAGGCCAACTGCGTAAGCGGAGGTGAAGGCGCTATGGTGCGGTGCCGATGGTGAAGCTTCAGCGGCGGCCTTTCGGTGAGCCGGACGATATCCGCGAGGTCGCCTACGGCCGTCTCGAGACGTACGACATGGGCGATATCCGCATCGGCCGCTCGGTCCTCCAGCCCGGCTGGCGCTGGAGCGAGTCGATCAAGCCGATCGCGCAAACCGAGATGTGCGAGTCCCACCACATCGGGATCTGCGTCTCCGGCAGCGCACGGATCCGGATGCGTGAGGGTGCGGAGCTACTGATCGAGACCGGCCAGTTCTATGAGGTTCCGCCCGGCCACGACGCCTGGGTGGTGGGTGATGAGCCGTGGATCACCATCGACTGGCAGCCGAGTACCGCGTTTGCGCGTACGGAGGGCGGTGGCTTCGATCGAGTGGTGGCGACGCTGCTGGTAACCGACATCGTGGGCTCCACCGCCCGGGCCCTCGAGCTCGGCGACGGCCCGTGGCGGGACCTGCTGGCCCGGCACGACCAGGCGGTGAGGGCGGTGCTCGACCGATTTCGGGGCCGTGAGGTCGCGACGACTGGCGACGGGTTTGTGGCTGTGTTCGACGGCGCTGAGCGAGCCATCCACGCCGCTGGAGAGATCGGTCGCGCGGCGTCCGGCATCGGCCTCGAGGTCCGGGCCGCGGTCCACACCGGCGAGATCGAGTTGGAGGGCGGTAACGTCCGCGGCGCAGCGATGCACATTGCAGCGCGGATCGTAGACCTGGCTGAGCCTGGCAAGGTCTACGCCTCGTGGGCGACCCGAGAGCTCCTGGCGGGCTCGCCGATCGTCTTCACTGATCGCGGCCTGCACGAGCTGAAGGGACTGTCGGAAGGGCGCCGGATCTACCTCGTCGAGCCGTCCGGCTAAGCGACAGGTGCTCGGTAGATGCATGAGATGTCTGGGAGCAGGTCTGGTGTGCCGAGACGCATTCTGATGGACGTCGACACCGGCACGGACGACGCTCTTGCGATCCTCTACGCCCTACGCCACCCCGAACTCGAAGTGCTCGGCATCAGCTGCCTCGCCGGGAACGTCCCTCTCGACCAGGTCGTGATCAACACCTGCAAGGTGCTGGACGCTGCGGACGCTGGACGCATCCCAGTCGCGGCGGGCGCCCTGCAACCACTCCTCGAGCGCGCCCGGCGAAACGCGAGCCCTCACGGGGTCGATGGACTGGGCGGGATTCGGCTACCGGAGACCTCCCGGCAGCGATCACCTCTGCATGCGGTGGAGCTGCTACATCAGTTGATCATGGCGTCCGCGGAGCGGGTGACTCTGGTCACGCTGGCCCCCAAGACGAACGTCGCACTGCTGCTCACCATGTATCCGGAGGTGGCGACTCGACTTCACCAGATCATCTTCATGGGTGGCGCCGCCAGCGCAGGCAACGTGACCGCTCTTGCAGAGTTCAACGTCTGGCAGGACCCCGAGGCGGCGCAGTGCGTCATCCAGTCATCCGTCCCGATCACTCTGTACGGACTCGACGCCTTCAGCCGTCTTACCGTGGACCAAGCCGATGCCGACCGCTTCCGCGCCCATGATCATTCAGCCATCCGGCTGGCTGGCGAGCTTCTTTATCGACGTCGGCCAAGGTCGGATGAGTCGAATCGTGACTACGTGGGCTTGCTCGGCGACGCCGGTGCCCTGGTTCTGCTCACCAACCCAGAGCTCTTCTTCACCAGGGAGTTCGCCGTGCGGGTTAACCTCAACGGTATCGGCCGCGGCCAGACAATTGTCGATCAGCGCGCTGCGGTACAGGTCACTTATGAACCCGATCTCTGGCCCAGGATCGCGGTTGTTGTTGATCTAGACGTTGCGCAGGCCGCGGCCACGTTCGTCAAGGCGATCGAGGCTTACGCCTCGTGACTGTGCTCGGCCTGAAGCTTGGCGACCTGAGCATGCACCTCGACCATGTCGAGGTCCTTGACGGCGTCCAAGACCTGCTTCAGGGCGTGACCGGGCAACGCGCCAGCCTGATTGAAGACCAGCACACCTTCACGGAAGGCCATTAGCGTCGGAATGCCCTCAATGCCCAACATGCCGGTCAGCTCAGGGTTCGCGTCGGTATCGAGCTTGGCGAAGACGATCCCGTCGTACTCTTCGGAGGCCTTCTCATAGATAGGCCCGAATCGCTTACACGGTCCGCACCAATCGGCCCAGAAGTCCACCAAGACAATGTCGTTGTCAGTGATGGTCTCCTCGAAAGTATCGGCCGAGATTTCAAGCGTTGCCATGCATCTGCTCCTCGTGACGAATGGGCTGCTGATAGGGGCGTTTGCGGCAGCCACTGTCTCAACCGTCCGCGACTCACGCCTATTCCGTCGAGCCCCACTATTTGATCGCAACGAGCCGACGCATCGGGATCGCCACCTCGACCACCTCGCGCCGCTTCAGGCGGTCCTCGAGGTACTCGATCGCGCTCTCCACTCGCGACCAGCGCGTGTTCGGCAGGTACAACGCTGACATCATCAGTTCGGCGTCGGCGCGGGAGCGAATGCTGAAGCGGTACCGTTCGCGGGCATCCTCAACCGTCCGCATGCCGTGCTGAGTCAGAGTTTTGGCAAAACCGGTCAATTCCACCGGCCCCGGAAACTGAGGCTTCGTTCTCAACCGTCCATTGATCCGGGTCAGCACCCGGAGGTCGCGCGGGCCGAGCGGCCGGATTCCAGGGGCAATCGCGGCCAACACGCCGCCCGGGCGCAGCACGCGCGCCACCTCCTCGACAACTCGAGACAGCGGTTGGACTACTACCAATCCCATTGAACTGGTAACGACGTCGATGCACTCATCTTTGATAGGGAGCTGCAAACCATCGGCCCGGATCCACGGTCCGGGGCCCCGATCTGCCGCCAACGCCAGTTCATACTCAGATAGATCCAGGCCGATGACTGTACGTCCCGGGAGGGCCAGCTCGCGCGACATGGGACCAGAGCCACACGCGAGATCAAGCACGGTGCTCGCGTTCGCGGATACCGCTCGGGCCAGCCAGCGGTACGGCGAATGGTCCCCAGCAAGAGCCCGGGAGATCACAGCCTCGGCGATCCCTGCGCGTTCGCGGTGGAATTCCGCAAGGTACGCCCGCCAGTTCACCTCGTCGCTGTTCACCGCGAAATCGTCTCGCGGCGCCATTACACGCGCGACACAAACAGGTGAGTGGATGCCTCTCGGTCGATCTCACAGCTGGGCGAACCGTCGGCAGTAAGCCGAACACCCAATCCCCCAGATTCGGCGCTGACCACAGCACCCGGCTGAATGCCTGCCTGTCGCAGCGTGCCCATCATCTCAACGTCCTTTTGGATCTCCTCGCTAATCCTCTCGATGACGACTCTGATCGGAGAGGTGGCGTTGCTGACAACGTCCTGCAGCTGCTCATTCCCGTCCCGGAACGGCTCGGTGGCACTCCTCACTCCGAGCTCCTCGAGCCCGGGAATGGGATTGCCGTACGGCGACAGAGTTGGCGTGTTGAGCAGGTCCACGAGTCTGCGCTCCACGTCTTCAGAAATGACGTGCTCCCATCGGCAAGCCTCGTCGTGCACCTTCTCCCAATCCAGCCCGATGACGTCAATGAGAAGCCGCTCGGCCAGGCGATGCTTCCGCATCACTCGGGTCGCACGCATCCGACCCTCGTCAGTCAGCTGCAGATGACGGTCACCCAGAACGTGCACGAGGTTGTCACGCTCCATCCGGGCAACGGTCTGCGACACGGTCGGGCCACTTTGATGCAGGCGCTCGGCGATGCGCGCCCGAAGGGGAACAATCCCCTCCTCCTCCAGCTCATAGATGGTGCGGAGGTACATCTCAGTGGTGTCGATCAGGTCGCTCACGTCTCTCCTATTGTCTTCGCCCGTGCATCGCGCTTGAACCCTGCAGGCGCTGAGTGCCGACGCTTGCGAAAAACACATGATGCCCCAGGCAAGATTAGACGATGGGCTCGGAGGGACAGGTGGCGATCTGGTGGGTACGACGCGACTTCCGACTGGCTGACAATCCTGCCCTTCGTTCGGCGATTGACGACGGTGATGCCGTACTGCCGCTCTTTGTGCTCGACCCACAACTCTTGGCCTCGGCCGGCCAGGTTCGGCGAGACTGGCTGATGGCTGCGCTGTACGCACTGGATCGCGATCTGCGTGGCGCCGGCGGGCCCGGAATTAGCGTGATGAGCGGTAGCCCCGCTGCCGTGATTCCACACCTGGCGAAGATCCACGAGGCCGAGCGGGTACACATCAGCTCCGACTTCGGCCCGTACGGGCGGTCACGCGACCACCGCGTAGCCGAAAAGCTCGGCGCACACGGAGTCGAACTGGTCCGGACCGGGTCACCGTACGCCGTCGCACCCGGCACATTGAAGAACGGCTCCGGCAGGTCCTTCCAAGTGTTCGGCGCGTTCCATCGTGCGTGGATAGCGCACGGAATCCACGAACCAGCTCCAGAGATTGCCGCAAGCACAGTGCAGTGGCTGCAGGCCGACGACCGAGTGCGCTTGGACACTCCGAACGAGGCCCTAGTTTCGCTCGCCGGAGAAAGGCCAGCGAGGGCGGCGTGGCGTAACTGGATGCGCAGGGACTCCAACGGACTTGCCGACTATGACCAGCTCCATGACTTTCCAGGGGCTGATGCCACTTCGCACCTCTCTATCGCGCTGCGCTGGGGGCACCTGCATCCGCGAACGGTGCTGCACGACCTCGCTGGGATCCGTTCCAAGGGCGCGGCGGCCCTGGCGCGGCAAATTGCGTGGCGCGATTTCTTCGCTGATGTCTTGTTCCAGCGGCCCGAGGCGGTCAGTGAGCCCATCCGTCATGAGTTCAGCAAAATGCCGTCCGATGATCCGCATCGGCTTGAGACCGCTGCTCAGCGGCTCAGGGCCTGGCAGGAAGGTAAGACTGGCTACCCCCTCGTCGACGCTGGCATGCGTCAGCTCCTCGCGGAGGGCTGGATGCACAATCGAGTGCGGATGGTCGTTGCCTCATTCCTGATCAAGGATTTGCACGTCGGATGGTGGCATGGCGCTCGCTGGTTCATGGAGCATCTGCGCGACGGAGACATCGCGCAGAACCAGCTCAACTGGCAATGGGTGGCCGGCTGCGGCACCGATGCGGCACCTTATTTCAGGATCTTCAATCCCACCACTCAGTCCGAGAAGTTCGACCCCGACGGCAGCTATATCAGACGCTATGTACCCGAGCTCGCCGAGGTGCCGAACGAACACGTGCACCAGCCCTGGACCGCGCACCAAGGCACGCCAAACGGCTATCCCGAGCCGATTGTGGTTCACGCCGTCGAGCGCAAAGAGGCACTAGACCGCTACGCCGTTGTCAGAGATCTCTGAAAGGCGCAGCAACCGTGCTGCTTCGGGGGCCACGGCGTCACGAGCCGGGCGGTCTGGCACACCGGAGGAGCCGTGCAAAACCAGGGCACCGGTACCGCAGCCTGAAGCGCGCTGATCAGCTCGATAGCTGCTCTCGCATCTTGCTTGGACCACTTGTGCAAAGTCCGTTGACCCGAGTCCGGAGCGCGCATACGTTAGTGGGACACGGAAAGGAGGTGGTCCAAAGAATGAATGACTCTTGGACATGTGAGGTGACGGCCAGCTAGCCGCTCCCGACTGTGTTGAAACTGGTCGCCTGCGGCCGGCTAATCCACAGCCACCACCCGAACCCGCGAGTGCCGAATTTGTCCACCCGGCCAACACGCTCCTTGCATCAACCTGACCCGCTAGAAAGGGTCTGTCGCAGAGTGCGCGTTGCTAAGCTCGCGGGTTTGTCCATGTCTGGGGTTCGGAGAACTTAGGGGCCGTCGATGATCGGGCTGAGGGCCTTCACCGTGTCAATCGTGTCGGCCTCCGCCGCCGATTTGTCCGGTCGGTAGCGCAGCACGCGGGCAAACCGCAGGGCGACACCACCGGGGTATCGAGTCGATACCTGCAGTCCGTCGCAGGCGATCTCCACCACCGTTGAAGGCTCGACGTAAACCGTGCCCGCGGTACGCCGTAGCTCCAGCTCCAGGAATCGGGCGGTCTGCCAGGTCAGCAGCTCGTCGGTGAGGCCCTTGAACGTCTTGCCGAGCATGATCAACTCCCCCGACCCCGGATCACGTGCCGCCAGATGAAGGTTGGAGAGCCAACCTTGCCTGCGACCGTGGCCCCACTCGGCGGCGGTAACGATGAGGTCGAACGTGTGTCGCGGCTTGACCTTGACCCAGGCCGAATCTCGACGACCAGCCGCGTACGCCGCGTGCAGGTTCTTGATCACAACGCCTTCGTAGCCACGGCTCACCGCATCCCCGAAGGTGTCCGCGGCCTCCTCGGCGGTGGTACAGATTTCGCGCGGGACGGTAACCGCGCCCGGCAGCAGCTGGCGCATCAGTTCCATGCGCTCCGACAGCGGAACGTCCAGCAGGTCTCGTCCATCGACATGCAACAAGTCAAAGAAGAAGACCTGGAGCGGCCCCGTCTGCGCGAGCGCCGCCGCATCGGCGCTGCTCATGGTGCGGGACGCCACGACCTGGAAGGCCTCGGGTCGTCCGTCGCTGCGCAAAGAGAGCACCTCGCCATCGAGCACAAGCTGATCATGAGGAAGTGATCGTGTCACCGCCACGACCTCGGGCAGCCGAGCGGTGATGTTGTCCAGGCTGCGGGTGAAGATCCGCACCTGCTCACCACGGCGATGCACCTGCACGCGTATGCCGTCCAACTTGTAGTCGACGACCACCGGCAGGCCGGTCTTGTCCAGGGCGGCGTCAGGACCTGGAGCGCTTGCCGCCAGCATCGGCTGGATCGCCACACCGACCTGGAGGCCAACCGCCTGGAGTGCTTCCAGCCCGCCGGTCAACACCACGGCGGCGGCGGCCGTGGTAGAGGACATCAACATGGCCGCTCGGCGTACCGCAGCAATCGGAACGTCGAAAGCAGCGGCCAGGCCTTCTTGGACCGCCGCCTCCATCGCGCCCTGTCGCAACTCACCGAATACCAGACCGCGCAGCAAATCCTGTTCCTCGGCAGTCGCCCGCGCCAGCAACGCGTCCATGGCTGCTGTCCGGGCAGCCGTCGATCCTGCTCCGCTGAGGCCCGCGACGTGCTCGAAAACCGCGTCGACTTCACTCACGGTCAGTGACGCTTCGCCCGCAGGCGGAGGTATGCACTGCAGTGACTTCCAGCCCACCCCGGTACGCCGCTGGCGCAGACTCCCGGACAGATAGCTGACGACGATCTCGACGTCATCACGGGAAGCCTCCCGAAGCACTGCGGCGATAAGGTCACGCTTGGCATTCCGCGAGCGGGTGGCGGTGAGCGCGATTCGCGTCTCGGCGAGTCGGCTCAGCAGCATGCTGGTGATTCTCCCTCTGATCATGGCGAAAGTGGTCACAGACAACAGCTTCTGCGGCGAAATCCTTGTTGTTCATGACCAGTTGCCAAACAGAAACGGCGCCCCCTGAGGGAGCGCCGTTCTTGGCCGTAACTAGCTAGGCCTTCTCGTCGGTTCCGCCGTTCGCTTCCGGTTCCTCAACCACCTCAGATTCCTCCGCAGAGGACTCGTCGCTCGGTTGCTGCTGCTCTGTGGTCGCGTCCTCGAGCTCGCTCGTTTCCTCCACCAGCTTCTCTGCCGGGCTCGGCTCAGCAGGCGGCTCGGCAGCAGGCGCGGCCGCAGCGGGTTCAGTAGCAGCAGCGGCCGGAGCTGACTTGGCGGCGGTCTTCTTGGCAGCAGTCTTCTTCGCCGGAGCAACGCTCTTGGCGTTGGCCTTCCTGCTCTCCTCGACCGACTCTGTGACCAGTTCGATCAGTGCCATGGGAGCGTTGTCGCCCTTACGCGGACCAACCTTGGTGATCCGGGTGTACCCGCCCTCGCGGTCGGCCAGGGTGGGTGCGATCTCGGTGAAGAGCGTGTGCACCACACCCTTGTCCCGTACGGTCGTGAGCACCAGACGCCGCGAGTGGATGTCACCGCGCTTGGCCTTGGTGATCAACTTCTCCGCCAGCGGACGCAGCCGCTTCGCCTTGGCTTCGGTGGTGACGATCCGGCCATGTTCGAATAGCTGACTGGCCAAATTTGCCAGAATCAACCGCTGGTGCGCAGCACTGCCGCCGAGGCGTGCGCCCTTGGTGGGTGCGGGCATGTTCCCTCCTGAGCTCTATATCAGCGAATTACTGCGGTGGTTCATTGGGGGTCGCCCCCCTTGCTTAATACTGTTCGGTCTCGCTGAAGTCGACCTCGTCCTCGTCGAGCTCGTCGTAGCGGCTGATGGCGCTCAGCGGGTCGAAGCCTGGCGCGCTGTCCTTCAGAGACAAGCCCATCTCATGCAGCTTGAGCTTCACCTCGTCAATCGACTTCGAGCCGAAGTTGCGGATGTCCAGCAGATCCTGCTCACTGCGCGACACCAACTCAGACACCGTGTGAATGCCCTCACGCTTGAGGCAGTTGTACGACCGGACAGTCAGGTTCAGGTCCTCGACCGGCAGCGCGAGGTCCGCCGCCAGCTGCTCGTCGATCGGCGACGGCCCTATCTCGATGCCTTCGGCCTCCACGTTCAGCTCGCGAGCCAGACCGAACAGCTCTACGAGCGTGCGGCCAGCGGAGGCAACCGCATCGCGCGGTCGGATTGCCTGCTTGGTCTCGACGTCCAAGATCAACTTGTCGAAGTCGGTGCGCTGCTCGACGCGGGTGGCCTCGACCTTGTAGGTGACCTTGAGTACCGGCGAGTAGATCGAATCGACAGGGATACGGCCGATCTCAGCGTCAGCCGCCTTGTTCTGAACAGCCGAGACGTATCCGCGGCCGCGCTCCACCACGAGCTCCATCTCCAGCCTGCCGGAGTCGTTGAGCGTGGCGATGTGCAGGTCAGGGTTGTGCACCTCTACCCCTGCGGGCGGAGCGATGTCCGCAGCAGTCACCGCGCCAGCGCCAGCCTTACGCAGGTACATCGTGACCGGCTCGTCCTCCTCGGAGGACACGACCAGGCCCTTGAGATTCAAAATGACCTCGGTGACGTCCTCCACGACGCCCTCGATCGTGGAGAACTCGTGCAGGTTGCCATCGATCTTGATGCTCGTCACGGCCGCGCCCGGGATGGACGACAGCAGCGTACGACGCAGCGAGTTGCCGAGTGTGTAACCGAAGCCCGGCTCCAGCGGCTCGATGGTGAACCGGGAGCGACTGTCGGAGACGTTCTCTTCCGACAAGGACGGGCGCTGTGCGATCAGCATTTCTCTTCCTTCCTCCGCACCTCCCGCTATTTGAAAGCGCGGCTCCTCACCCGTATCCGACGGGTTCGGCGCTACTCCCCAGAGGGAAGCCTCTCGCTCGGTCGGACAAAGTCCGACGGTTTACTTCGAATAGAGCTCAACAATCAACTGCTCGGTGACATCTATGACGATCTGCTCCCGCGTTGGAAGCTGATGAATCAGGATCCGGCCGCGCTCAGGAAAGACCTGCATCCAGCCAGGTACATCGCGCTCACCGTGCGTCTCGCGGTTGATGATGTGAGGAGTCTGGTCCTTCACCTTCTCGGCGAGGTCGATGATGTCATGCGGAGTCACTCGGTAAGAGGGAATGTCGACCTTCTGGCCATTGACCAGGAAGTGTCCATGCACCACAAACTGGCGGGCTTGCCGGCGAGTACGGGCGAGCCCGGCACGATAGACGACATTGTCGAGGCGGGACTCCAGGATCTGGAGCAGGTTGTCGCCGGTCTTGCCCTGCAGCCGGTTGGCCTGCTCGTAGTAGCGGCGGAACTGCTTCTCAAGCACGCCATAGGAAAAGCGGGCCTTCTGCTTCTCACGGAGCTGCAGCGAGTATTCCGACTCCTTGGTGCGTCCTTTGCCGTGCACACCTGGCGGATAGGGGCGGCGCTCGAACGCCTTGTCTGCACCGACTAGATCAACACCCAGCCGACGTGACTTCTTGGTCATGGGACCTGTATAGCGAGCCATGTTCGATAAGTCCTTGGTCTCTTGGGGGTTACTAGACGCGGCGCCGCTTGGGCGGGCGGCAGCCGTTGTGCGGGATAGGGGTCACATCGGAGATGGCGCCAACCTCGAGGCCGACTGCCCCGAGTGAGCGAATCGCGGTCTCGCGGCCCGAGCCAGGGCCCTTGACGAACACGTCGACCCGCTTCATGCCGTGTTCCATGGCGCGGCGTCCGGCAGCCTCAGCGGCCATCTGTGCGGCGTACGGGGTCGACTTGCGCGAGCCCTTGAACCCGACGGTGCCTGCTGATGCCCAGGCGATCACCGCGCCGCTAGGGTCAGTGATCGAAATGACGGTGTTATTGAAGGTGCTCTTGATATGGGCGTGGCCAGCCACCACGTTCTTCTTTTCTTTGCGGCGCACCTTCTTGGCGGCGCTGCCGCGGCCTGCAGTAGCCATAAACTCTCAGTTTCTCCTGATCTTGGCCTGAGTAAGAACGCCGGGTGGCGTTACTTGGCCTTCTTCTTGCCGGCGACGGGTTTGCGCGCACCCTTGCGGGAGCGGGCATTGGTGCGGGTGCGCTGGCCACGTACGGGCAAGCCACTGCGGTGACGACGGCCCTGGTAGGAACCGATCTCGACCTTGCGTCTGATGTCGGAGGCGACTTCCCGACGAAGATCACCTTCGATCTGGTAGTTCGCTTCGATCCAGTCGCGCAGCGCGACCAGGTGCTCATCGGTCAGCTGGTGGACTCGGAGGTCGCCACTGATCTGGGTGGCCTCCAGGGTTTGCAGGGCGCGGGTTTTGCCGATGCCGTAAATGTAGGTGAGGGCGATCTCGAGACGCTTCTCACGCGGCAGGTCAACCCCAATAAGGCGTGCCATCAGGCGGTACTACCTTTCGTCTGGTCGACGGTCATGCGCCCTGAGCCTGCGAAGGGCCAAAGCCGTAAGGCCGTCGCGGAGGTGTCTGGCGTGATGCGTCCCCGGCTGCCTTTGATCAGATTTAGCATCCTGATCGCCAGGGCCTCGGCCTCCGACCGAGGGTGGATCCGGAAGTCCCTCCCGGATGTGCAATCACACTTTTTGTAGGTCTTGCTGTGCGGCTAGCCCTGTCGCTGCTTGTGCCGCGGATTCTCGCAAATCACCATCACGCGACCGTGCCGGCGAATCACCTTGCACTTGTCGCAGATCTTCTTGACGCTCGGCTGGACCTTCATCGAGCTTCTTTCTGAACTCACGTCAGGCAAGCGCGAGCAAGCCAGACGATGTGGATGGGTTGCGAGGTGGCTACTTGTGCCGGTAGACAATGCGGCCGCGGGTCAAGTCATAGGCGGAAAGTTCGACGACCACTCGATCGGCCGGAAGGATGCGGATGTAATGCTGCCGCATCTTGCCACTGATGGTGGCTAGGACCTTGTGACCGTTGGCCAGCTCAACGCGAAACATCGCATTGGGCAAGGCCTCGACCACAGTGCCCTCCAGCTCGAGTGCGCCCTCTTTCTTCGCCATAAACTCTCTAACTTGATTCCGCGTACGCCTCATCGACCGGCCAAAGTTGGCCAGCCGATGAGTTTACGCCAGGACTCCGCTGTACCCAAATCCCCACGACCCTTGGAGATTCACGCTAAGGGGAAGTAACTGGACCCCTGCTAGGGCTAGGCCAATTTGAGTCCGCGCTCAAGTCGCTCCCGGTATAGGTCGACGCTCTCGCGCAGAGCCTTCAGTATGTACGGAGGAAACTCCATGCCCTGCTTGTGAGCCCACAACAGCCGGTTCTCGACTCGCCCAATCTCGCGCGCATACCCCTCAAGATCGAGATCAATGCCGAGGTCAACCATTACCCCGCCCATGTCGGCCTTGAGGTGCCTCATCTGGTTCGTACCGACGAGGTGGTATGACTTCTCGCGCATGACTCGGGTCAGGAAGAGCTGCCAGGGCCTGAGCACCTTGTCCTGGATCATCGCTGTTGCTGACATTTGATAGAACGCGAAATGTCCCGGCTCCTGCTGCTTGATGGGGGTGATGATCGTTTCCGAAATCGCTGTCTCGTCGAGCTCCTGCATCCCGCGGTTGATCTGGTTGTAGGCGAGCACCGCTTGTCGTTCCGTACTGGCGCCGGTGAGGAAGTACATCAACCTTGCGATGTCCTGCATGGGCCTCAGGTGGGCCAGTGCTCCCAATATCCTGATCGGGAACGATACGTCCAGGTGAGGCTTGGCTGCGGCACGACCAAGATCTTGCTGGAGCCGGTCCAAGATCAGCCCATGCTGGATCTCCTGCGGTTGCCACACGTCGGCATAGAAGGTCTTGTTGGTCTCGTCAGCATCCGGCAGCAGGACAAGGAGCTCCAGCACATTGCGATCGACTTCCAGCTCTACTCGTGCGAGATAGTCGATCACGTGCCCGAACTTCTTGGCAACAAGTCCCGGTCGCTTGATCGTTCGATCAACTGAGTCCAAAGGGATCGGCGGGTAAAGCTCACCCAACCGCTGAACGTGTTCAGCGATCTTCTTTTGGGTGATGTGTTGCCGGGGCACAGTCGCCATTTTAGAGATCCATCACGCGTGTTGAAACTAGGTTAGGGTAGCCATACCGAATTGTTGTAGGCCACTCTGCACGACAGTATTCGGAGCGCATAGTCGATGTGTTTGGTGGCCTCGCAGGCCAACGTGCCGGACCGCTAGATCAAGAGCACCAGCAAGACGGCAATGAGGAGGATGGCAGCGGCCACTCCTCCCACGACGGCGGCGGTTAACATCCCCGGTGATCGTGACTCCGACAGTTCGCCGGGCTGCCCATTTGAGCTTGCGACGATCGCCGGACTCGAGTGGGTCGGTAGCGGTGGCAACCCGTCAACGACTGGCACTAGCTCACCGAGCCGTTTGGCGGCGAAGAGAAGGTCCAGTCGTGTCTGATAGTCCTCTTGTTCCAGCGTCCCCGCCGTGTATGCGGCATTGAGTCTGGCGTTGAGCCGATCGCGTTCCGCGTCGGTCACTGGAGCATCGGGGGTGCTCCGGTACGGGGAGGAGATCGGCAGGTTACTGCTCACCGCTCCAGGCTACTCGGCGTATGTGCTGACATTCAGCTGTGGGAGAAGCCAGACTATGCGCATGGTGACGGCGACCAACGTGACCTTTCTGACCGTGGCGATCTATCTTCTCGATCTTGCGATCAAGATCGTTGCCCTTGGCTTGGTACCCGAAGGACGACGTCCGTCGTCGGCTACGGCCTGGCTGCTACTGATCTTGTTTCTTCCGGTCATCGGCCTCTTGGCGTTCTGGTTGATCGGCAGCCCATTCGTTGACCGGGGCCGCCGTCGCCAGCAGGCGGCCGCTGGGGAGGTGATCAGCGGCGCACTCACCGCGGAAACCAACGATCTCCTGCCCGTCCCCGCCGGGTCCACCCTCAATACCCTCGTGGTACTCAATCGGCGACTGGGGTGGCTGCCCTCTGTGGGCGGCAACAAGGCCGATCTCTACGGCGACTACGCCGAGTCGATCGCGGCCATGGCACGCGAGGTCCGCGCCGCCGAACGATACGTACACGTCGAGTTCTACATCATGAGCTGGGACACTACGACCGGTGACTTCTTCGATGCACTCGCTGAGGCCGCTGCTCGTGGTGTGAAAGTGCGGCTGCTATTCGATCACATCGGCACCTTCCGCATTCCTGGCTATCGGGACATGATCAAGAAGCTGAAGCAAACCGCAATCGAGTGGCACCCGATGCTGCCGATCCAGCCGCTGAAAGGCAAATGGCGGCGGCCGGACTTGAGGAACCACCGCAAGATCGTCGTCGTGGACGGCCGGGTGGCATTCGTTGGGTCACTGAACATGATCGACGCCAGCTACCACAATCGCAAGCACGAGCGAGCTGGCCGGAAGTGGCGCGAGTTGGTCATGGAGCTCAACGGACCAGTGGTCTTCTCCCTCGACATCGTCTTCGCCACCGACTGGTATATCGAGACGAACGAGGTGCTTCGTGAAGACGTGCGACCTAACCCATACCAGGTGGAACCAGGCGATGTGGTGTGCCAGGTGGTGCCCAGCGGACCGGGTTTCCCGGATGAGAACAACCTTCGATTGTTCAACTCGCTGATCTACGCCGCGCAACGTCGGCTCTCGATCACCAGCCCGTACTTCGTGCCGGATGATTCTCTGCTCTACGCGATCACAACCGCCGCGCAGCGCGGTGTCGATGTCGAACTCTTTGTCGGTGAGCAGGGTGATCAATTCATGGTTCACCATGCGCAGCGCTCCTATTACCAAGCCCTGCTGAGAGCCGGAGTCAAGATCTATCTCTACCCTGCCCCGCTCGTGTTGCACTCCAAGCACTTCTCGGTGGATGACGACGTCGCAGTCATCGGATCGAGCAACATGGACATCCGATCATTCAACCTGGACTTCGAGGTCTCGGTGATGTGCGTCAGCCGTTCGCTGACGACGGCCATGCGTCAGGTCGAAGATCGCTATCGGTTGCTCTCCCGCGAACTCACGCTCGACGAGTGGACCCGCAGGCCGCTGCGGAAGCGCTACCTCGACAATGTCATGCGCTTAACATCCGCCCTGCAGTAGCAGCCTGCGAGCGTCCCTTTGCTTGGGCGAGCAGTCACACATTACGGTCGCGCGAGCACCTCAGGCAGTCCAAAGTCGGCGAACAACCCCGTATCGAAGAAGCAGCCCACATGGGAAACACCCTTGTCGGTCAGCGTCAGCACCTGGAGCTGGAACGCACGGTATGTCCCGTCCGGCTGCTTCATATAAAGAGCCAATGCAGGCTGGCCGTTGGCAGAGGTCGGCACCATGATCTGGTCGCCAGGCCGCTCAGCCGGACAATGCGTCTCGACGAGATGCCCGATAGCGGCCGGTCCTTCGTACCAGCCAAGGTAAGGCGGCATCTCCCAGACCGCGTCCTCCGCAAGCAACTCCACGATCCGCTGGACGTCGTAGTTTTCGAAGGCGGCCACGTAGTCGGCGAGCAACTCCTTCGCGTGCTCATCGTCGAGCGGCTCGTCGGGGCCTTCTGGGTCAAGCTTGTGCACCTGCGCCCTGGCACGCTGAAGACTGCTATTCACGGCGGCCGTCGACATATTCAGCAGCTCCGCTACTTCGCTGGCCTGCCACGCAAGTACATCACGCAAGATCAAGATCGCTCGCTGCGGCGGCGTGAGATGCTGCAAAGCTGCAATGAATGCCAGCCGAACACTCTCCTTGTCCACCACTTCGGCGGCAGGATCATCGGCCGAACCGCCCCAGACCACCGTGTCGGGTACCGGCTCCAGCCACGGCGTCTCGGGGCGGGACTCCAGCGCACCGTACGGATCCGAGCTGGGCTGGCCAAGTCCAGTCGGCATCGGACGGCGACTACGGCTCTCGAGCGCAGTGAGGCAGACATTGGTCGCGATGCGATACATCCAGGTGCGGACCGACGAGCGGTTTTCAAAGCTGTGAAAGCCCCGCCAGGCCCGCAGATAGGTCTCTTGGACCAGGTCCTCCGCATCATGGATCGAGCCCGCCATGCGATAGCAGTGGACAGTCAGTTCCCGGCGCAACGGCTCGACGAGGGAGGCAAAGACATCGTCGTCAACAGCAACAGTCATAGGTCCGAAACTACCCAATGGCCAGGACAGTTTCACGATCCCCTTGGCGCACCACCGTTAGGGAAAGCTGTCGCCTCGGGCCGCAAACCCGTGTGGTGGGCGGCGAAGGCCAGCAGATCGGCCCACTCCGCCGCGATCAGCGATGTTGGCTTCCCGAGCCCATGGCCCGTTGAGACCTCGATTCTGGTCAGGATCGGTTGATCACCGGCCTGCGCATGCTGCAACGCCGCCGTGAACTTGTGGCTGTGCAGCGGGACGACACGATCATCATGATCGCCGGTGAGCACCAAGGTCGCCGGATAGTGGGTTCCGGAGCGGACGTTGTGCAGCGGCGAGTACGCCAGCGCCTCGGCAAACTGTTCGGGGTCATCCGGATTCCCGTAATCGGAGATCCATGCGGCCCCGATGGTGAACAGATGGAAGCGCAGCAGGTCCAAGACACCGACCGCCGGCAGTGCCGCCGCTGCCAGGTCGGGATGTTGTGTCATCACCGCACCCACCAGCAGGCCACCATTACTGCGGCCGTGTAGCGCAAGGTGTTGGGTGGTGGTGACTCCGGTGTTTTTGAGGTGCTCGGCGACCGCGACATAGTCATCGAAAACATTCTGCTTGTGCGCCCGTCGACCGGCCTCGTACCAGGCCGTGCCGAACTCTCCCCCGCCCCGCAGATTGGCGATTGCCAGCAGGCCACCCGCGGCCAGCCAGCATGGCCAACCCGGTCGATAATCCGCGAGGACCGGGACCTTGAACCCGCCGTAGCCATACAGCAGGGTCGGCTGCGGCTGGGACCGGTCGACATCGGCTGGAGCGATCAGGAAGTACGGCACCGGCGTACCGTCCTTGCTGATCGCGGTACGACGCTCCATCACGGTCGGCGGGGCGACAAAGGCTTCGTCAGCCGGCTGCACCAGTCCGGCGAGCGAGGTCGCGGCGGCCGAGCCGGTCTCGATCAGGTAGCTGTGCGTTGCCGAGGTGACTGAGGAAAGGCCGATGAACGCCTCGGGGTCGCCGCGCTTGGCGTTCAACCCGACCACCGCACCCCCATCCACCTCGATCTGGTGGGCTGACGAGCCGTCCAGGCGTACCCGCATGATCCGAGGCTGCGCGTCGGCGAGGTATACCAGGATGAACCCGTCGCCGGCCGCCCTCGCTTCCAACAGTGTGTGTTCGGACGCGGCGATCACCTCTTGCCAACCGACCTCTCCACTGTCGATGAAGGATTCAAGATCGACAGCAACCAGCCGGCCGGCCTCGGCATCCAAATCCGTTCGAAGATAGAGCGTGGCGCCCTCGGAGCCGGCCAACACGAATTCGGCAACCACTTCGTCGATGATCTTGATCGGGCTGCCGAGCTCACTGCGTTCGCCAGAGATGATCGGATAGACCCACAGTCGGTTCTTGTTCTCAGTCCCTTCCACAATGCTGACCACCAGATAGCGGTCGTCGTCGGTGACCTCTCCCCAGAACATCAACTGATCGTTCTCAGCGAACTCCATGATCACCTTGTCCTGATCTTGAGAGTCGCCGATGTGATGCAGTCGCAGCTTGGGCCCGGCCAGTGCGGCAGTCTGGGTACCGTCTGGATCACCCTCATGATCAAAATGGGTGTAGACATACGAGCGGTGGTCGGGCAGCCATTCCGCCTGGGAGAACTTGGTCCGGATCAGCGCATCGTCCACGTCATTTCCGCTGGCCAAGCTCAGCAGCCGAAAGGTCGACCAATCGCTACCGGCCTCGCTGATCCCGTACGCAACCAACTGACCGTTCCCGCTCACGGTCAAGCTGGCCAACGAGCTTGTGCCATCGTCGGAGAAAGTGTTGGGGTCAACCAGCACTCGCCCACCGGCCAGTAATTCAGCCAACGATGAGGCGACGTAGGTCACGTCTTGGTTCCGGCTGCCATCGTTCCTGGTGACGAAGTAATGTCCGGCGCGCTTGAACGGCACACCTGCCCGTGGCTGCCTCATCACCTGGTGCATGATGTTGAGAAACCATTGCCGGTCTGGCAGCGACTCCAGGTATTGAGCGGTGAATTCGTTCTGCCGCTTCACCCAGTCGGCGGTCTCATCCGAGTCTGGATCCTCCAGCCACCGGTACGGGTCCGCGATGCTCCTCCCGTGCAGCACCTCAACGACCTCGTCCCGACGCGTTTCTGGAAAGCGAGTCACGCTCGAGTAGGTTACTCGGCCGTCCTTCTTCCGAGCTGAACTCCTATCTTCCAGTAATTCATCGTTTGTTGAATTTTGCCAACCCTGGCTCTATCGTCTGTTCATGACGCTCGTCGTTGACCTCTCAAACGTCGACTCGACCATGATCGATGCGGTCGGCGGCAAGGCACTCAACCTCGGAATCATGAGCTCGGGGAAACTGCCGGTGCCAGGCGGCTTCTGCGTCACAACAGACGCTTATCGCTTGGTGGTGCAGGAGCAGCTGGATGACTTGATGGACGAGCTCGCCAGCGCGATGGATTCGGGCGGGGTCGCCGCCGCTGCCGAGGAGGCCAGGCGCCGAGTGCTGGCGCTGGAGCCGCCGGCCGAGCTGCGAACCGTGATCACCGATCACTACGACGCGCTCGGCGACAATGAAGCTGTCGCCGTCCGCTCATCGGCCACTGCAGAGGACTTGGCGTACGCCAGCTTTGCCGGACAACAGGACACCTACCTCAACGTGGTGGGTTCGGCGCACTTGCTTGATGCGGTACGCCGCTGCTGGGCCTCGTTGTGGACCGATCGAGCCGTCAGCTACCGCAATGCCAACGGGATCGACCACCGCAGCGTTGCCTTGGCGGTCGTGGTGCAGCGCATGATTGATGCGACTGCGGCGGGCGTGATGTTTACGGCGAACCCGGTCACGAGCAGCCGAAACGAAACGGTGATCGACGCCAGCCCAGGGCTTGGGGAGGCGGTGGTCTCGGGCGCGGTCAACCCGGACCACTTCGTCGTGGACTCTGTCGGCCGCAAAATTGTGGCGCGCAGGCTGGGCGACAAGCGCGTGATGATCACTAGCCTGCCTGGCGGCGGCACCGAGCGTCATGAGCTAGCCGACCAGAGCTCTGAAGCGTGCATTGACGACCAGCAGGTGTTGCAACTTGTTGATCTTGGTCAGCAGGTGCAGCGGCACTACGGGGCGCCGCAGGACACCGAATGGGCACTCGACTCCGGAGGCAGCTTCTGGTTGACCCAGGCGCGGCCGATCACCACGCTCTATCCGCTGGCGCTTGCCCACCGCCCGGGCCTCCGGGTCTTGATGTGCTTGAGCCTGGCGCAGGGCCTGACCAGACCGATTACCCCGATGGGCATTGCGGCGATTCGACTGATCGGCACGTCTGTCGCCACTGCAATCAAAATGCCACCTGCTCAGCCCTTGGCCGGCCCGCCCGCCATGCATGCGCCAGGTCAACGGCTCTTTATGGACATCACCAGCGTGCTGCGCAATCGGATCGGCCGCAAGGTAGTGATCGCAGCCTTTGGAGTGATGGAAGCGCGCGCGTCGGCGGTCTTGAAAGTACTCGGGGAGCGGCCGGAATTTTCCATCATCGAGTCGTCGGACCACACAGTGCTCAGGCACATTGCCGGCACCCTGATACGTCTAAGAGTGCCGGTGCGCGTGGTGGCCGGGCTGGCCAATCCAGAACTGGCCTATCGCGGCATTGCTGCGACTGAGCGGCGGCTGCGCCGAGCCCTAACCCTGCCTGCCAACGCGACGGCGACTCAGCGCCTGGACTTCGTCGAGCACCGAGTCGGTGACCTGTTTCTGCTCATGCCGCGAACGGTCGCATACGCGGTGGGCGGTCTGTTGATGCTCGCTGCCTCTCGTCGATTGTTGCGTGACGTGGCCCAACCCGGTGAGCTACAGGAAGTGCTACGTGGACTGCCACACAACGTCACTACCGAGATGGACCTCAAGCTCTGGGAACTGACGGAAGAGATTCGCGACGATGAGCCTTCTCGTGCCGTCTTCACTGATATGGCGGTGCCTGAGCTGCTGCAGCGCTACCGGGCCCGTGCACTGCCACCGGTTGCGCAGCGCGGCCTCCAGGCATTCTTGCGCCGCTACGGCCATCGCGCCGTCGCCGAGATCGACCTCGGCATGCCGCGATGGTCAGATGATCCGAGCCATCTGCTCGGAGTGATCAGCAACTACCTGCGCCTCGACGCTGAAGATCTTGATCCCCGCTCGCAGTTCCGGGCCGGGGAGGTGAAAGCCGATTCCATGATCACCAGCCTGACCACGCGTGTGGCTCAGCAAAGCCCACTCCGGGCGCGGCTGGCCAGCTGGACGCTGCGCCGAGTTCGTCAGCTCATGGGGTTGCGGGAGTCGCCGAAGTTCCTGCTCGTCCTGGCGCTCGGCGTGATGCGTGAACAGCTGAAGGAGGTCGGACGCGAGCTTGCCGCCGCAGGGAGGATCGATCACGTTGACGATGTCTTCTTCCTCGACTTAGGTGACGCACGCCGGGGCTTGGCCGGCGAAGACCTGCGGTTGCGGATTGCCGAGCGGCGTGCGGCGTACCAGCAGGAGCTCAAGCGGCGACACATTCCGCGTCTGCTGCTCTCCGACGGGACCGAGCCCGAAGCGGTGGCGGCCGAACTCGCCGGAGCGGCTGGAACCGACGGTGCGCTAGCCGGCAGCCCGGCGTCAACCGGCACGGTGACGGCTCGGGCACGAGTTGTCTTAGACCCGGTGGGTGCCCACCTGGAGCCCGGCGAGATCTTGGTTGCACCTTCGACCGACCCAGGCTGGACTCCGTTGTTCCTCACAGCCGGCGGACTGGTGATGGAGATGGGCGGTTCCAACTCCCACGGCGCCGTGGTGGCGCGAGAGTATGGCATTCCTGCCGTCGTCGGCGTGCCCGACGCGACCCACAAGATCGAGACCGGACAGTTGATCACAGTGGACGGAGCCGCGGGGCTGGTTACCGTCGCGGCTTGAGGCCTACTTGGGCTCCAGCAGCTCGGAGCTGGGGCGCTCGCGGTGAGCATCCAAAGCCGCAAAGACTCGCTCCGACACTTCGTCGATCGGGCCGAGGCCATCGACCTCGACCAGCAGGCCGCGCGAGCGGTAGAGATCAAGTAACGGCTCAGTCTGTTCGGCGTAGACCTGGAGGCGGACCCGGATGGTTTCCTCGTTGTCGTCGGGGCGGCCGTCGATCTCCGCTCGCTTGAGTAGCCGGGCGACGACCTCCTCGATATCGGCTAGCAGGGAGACGACCGCGTGGAGCGGGCGGTCGGTTTCGGCGAGGTAGTCGTCGAGGGTCTGTACCTGCTGCAACGTACGTGGGTAGCCGTCCAGCAGGAAGCCCGTGACGCAATCGCCCTGCGCAAGCCGGTCCTGCACAATGTCATTGGTGATCTCATCGCTCACGTAGCCACCGGACTCCATGATCGCCCGCACCTGGCGGGCCAGCGGGGTATCGGCGTGCTTCATGGCCCGGAAGATGTCGCCGGTCGAGATCGCGGGTATCCGATAGTGCTCAGCGATCCGCATCGCCTGCGTGCCCTTGCCTGCGCCCGGAGGACCCATGATGAGGAGGCGCATTAGCGGAGGAACCCTTCGTAGTTGCGCTGCTGGAGCTGACTCTCGATCTGTTTCACAGTATCGAGCCCAACACCCACGATGATGAGGATCGAGGTGCCGCCGAAGGGGAAGTTCTGATTGGCGTTCAACAGGATGAACGCGATCGAGGGCAGCAGCGCGATCAGTCCCAGATACATGGAGCCGGGGAACGTCAGCCGGGACAACACGAAGCTGAGGTAGTCCTCGGTCGGCTTCCCGGCTCGGATACCAGGGATGAAGCCGCCGTATTTCTTCATGTTGTCGGCGACCTCGGTCGGGTTGAACGTGATCGCCACATAGAAGTAGGCAAAGAACACGATCAGCACGAAGAAGGTGAGGATGTAGATCGGATGGTCGCCCTGCACGAAGTTCGCGTTGATCCAGGACGAGAACCTGTCGTCCGGCCGGAACTGGGCGTACAGAACCGGTAGATACAGCAGCGAGGAAGCAAAGATGACCGGGATCACGCCGGCCTGGTTGACCTTGATCGGGATGTAGGTGGTGGTGCCTCCGAACATCCGCCGTCCCACCATCCGCTTGGCGTACTGCACCGGAATCCGGCGCTGGGACAGTTCGACGAAGATGACGCCGAGCATGACCAGCAATCCCAGCCCGATCACCAGCAGGAACACCACCCACCCCGTCGAGCCCGGACGGGCGACCTTCAGGCTCCACAGTGCACTGGGGAAGGTGGCGGCGATCTGGGTGAAGATCAGTACTGACATGCCATTGCCGACACCGCGTTCGGTGATGAGCTCACCCAGCCACATGATCACGCCGGTGCCGGCGGTCATGGTCAGGATCATGACAACTACCGGGAAGATGCTCTTGTCATAGACCAGGCCAGGGCATCCGGTGAAGAGCCGATCGTTCACCGCCACCGTGACGAAGGCGGTGGAGTTGAGCACCGCCAGCACCAGAGTCAGGTAGCGGGTGTACTGAGTGATCTTGGTCTGCCCTGCCTGACCCTCCTTCTTGAGGGCTTCCAGACGCGGAATGACGACTGTGAGCAGTTGCAGAATGATGCTGGCCGTGATGTAGGGCATGATGCCCAGCGCAAAGATCGCCAGCTGAAGAAGCGCGCCGCCAGAGAACAGGTTGATCAGGGAGTAGAGGCCCTGCTGCTCGCCGGTGCTGGCCTGCTCGAGGCAGAAGCTCACCTGTTCGACGTTGACGTTTGGCGTCGGGATGATCGAACCGAGGCGGAAGACAGCAAGGATCGCAAGCGTGAAGAAGATCTTCTTGCGTAGGTCCGGAGTCCGGAACGCGTTGGCGAACGCGGCGAGCACCCGTGCCCTCCCTTTCTCGTGACAATCCTGAACGCGTCGCTGAACTGCTTGCGCCTCGCAACGTACGACAGCTCACGCGAACAGGACCGACCGACTTTATCAAGAACCGACTACGAACCCCGCATCGTCTCGGTCACCCGGCCTCGGATCGCCCTCGTTGTCTACCCAGGACGCTGTGTCAGCAGCCCGAGCTCACTGGCCCGGCGAACCGCGTCGGTTCGCGATCGGCCGTCCAACTTCGTCAGGATGCTGCTGACATGCATATCGACCGTACGCGGGCTCAGAAACAGTTCCCGGGCAATCTCCCGGTTGGTCCGCCCGGTAGCCACCATCTGCAGGATCTCCAGTTCCCTCCGGGTCAGGCCGCGGTGGTCCAGCTGAGCGGCGCTTCGCTTGCTCAGCCGTCGTTCAGCCCGCTCCCCTAGCGCACTGAGGGCGCCGGCGAGCTGGTTGGCCAGTGGCTTCGCGCCGAGACGGCGCGCTGTCCGGTACGCGGAGACAAGCTGCTCGACTGCCTCGTCGCGACGGCCGGTAGCAACAAGGACACTCGCCAGCCGGCGCTGTGACTCCGCCCGTTCGAATGGTGCGTCGTGGCCTTGCAGCAATACGAGCGCCTGCGCAAACTGGTCGGCGGCTTGATCGAGGCTCCCGTCAATGAGCGCCGTTTCGCCCAATCCGTGCGAGAGCGCGGACATCGCCTCGTCCTGACCGGCATCGGCAGCGATTTGGGCGAGCGCGGCGGCGCAGGCCCGGGTACCGGCGGCGTCCCCGGACTCGGCGAAGAATGTCGTGGCCCAGCGAAGGGGCGGCATCGCATAATGCCGATCCTCGGTTTGCTTCCAGCGTTCCAGCAGCGCCCAGCAGTGACCGACTGCCGACTGCGTGGCGCCCTCAACGCTGTCCACAATGGCTAACCCCCAGCTGGACAACAACTCCATGGCCGCAAGTTCGAGCTGGCGGGCCAGGGTCGCCGCCTCCAGCAGCAGCGGCCGCGCCTGCCGGGTTCGGCCCCGAACACCGAGTATTGATCCGAGCATGCCGGTAGCGACCGCGCGGGCCTGGATCGTCGCATCGGAGGATTCGATGACCTGCTGGCACAGCGTCGCTGCCCGGTCCCAGTCACCCGACTGCCGCAGCACGGCGGTCAGACAGGCCAAGCAGAGCTGAGCAGTGGGCTCGAGGCCGTTGGCCGAGCAGAAGCTGTACGCCTCGTCGTAGGTCGCACTTGCGCCCACGTAATCCCCGGCATGTTCCAGCGCATCGGCCAGTCGCTGATAGATCTCAGCGGCCGGTCCGGCAAGGCCGTGCTCCAGCGCCATCGCCAAACCGGCGCGTACCAGCTCCACTCCCTGCTGACCTTGGCCCATCCGGGCCCGGGCGTTTCCCTCGTGGCCAAGGATGCGGGCTTGCAGATCCACCCGCTGCGCAGCGCGCGCCTGCTGTCCTGCGGTCTCTAGCAGGCTGAGTGCTGCTCGGAAACTCCCGGCTGAGCGCAGATGAGCCGCGGCAGCGAGGCGTTCGGCGGCGGCGTCAGCCGGTGCCTGCGCTGCCGTAAATGCCGCAGCGGCACGTTCCCGGCTGGCCAGCGCTTCCTGCCAACGACCCTGAAGTTCGAGCACAGCTGCCAG
The DNA here is from genome assembly GCA_963730505.1 of uncultured Actinomycetota bacterium. GTDB lineage: Bacteria > Actinomycetota > Actinomycetes > Propionibacteriales > Propionibacteriaceae > Microlunatus. The sequence goes on along the minus strand of CAVSSB010000028.1, from coordinate 77,154 downwards.
CCGGCGTTCCGCATCGCCGAGTCGAAGCAGATCGCCCTCTCGCTGACGTCCACCGGCGACCTCACGCCAGACAGTCGCCGCATCCCCGAGATCGCCGGCAAGCTCAACACTGCGGGCAAGACGCTCGAGCCAGTCCAGACGTGACCGCTCGTCCTCACCCTCGGGCCACAGCTCCAGCGCGCGCCGGAAGCTGCGTGCACCGTCGCGGTATGCGTGCACCGCGCAGAAAGCGTCTGCCGCTGACAGCAACGCCTCTCGCGCGCGGTCAGGCTGTCGGCCCAGTACCCAGTGCTCGGCAACCACAGCAGCTGCGGCCCGGTCGGTGTCGAGCCGTTGCGCCACCGCCCTGTGCAGCTTGATGCGTGTCGTCCAGGGGATGTCGCTGTAAAACGCGTCGCGGACGAGCGCGTGCCGGAATGCCATCCGGCCCGCCAGGTCTTCGGTGATAATGCCCTGGCGGAGCAATTCGTCCGGCCACGTGTCGAGCCCGGCGACCGCCCGTACCAGCTCCGGGTCGAAGACCTGGCCCACAACGGCCGCTGCAATGGCCGCCGTGCGCGCCTCGTCGGACAGGCCGGCCGCCTGGAGCAGCACGGCATCGCGGACGCTGTCGGGTAGCGGAACGTCCGCGCCGTCGAGGAGCTCCAGGCCGGCTGGCCCGGTCTGCAAGCGGCCGCTGGCGGCTAGTGCAGCCGCCAGTTCTGTTACGTACAACGGAACGCCGTCGGTCCGGTCGAATATGGCACGGCGCAGTGTCGGTGCTGCTGAGCCAAGAGTCCGGTCCACCAGTGCGGCGGTGGCCGCAGCGTCCAGCGGTTCCACGGCCACCTGTCGCAAGTGACCAGAGCGGCGTAGCTCGCTGCGCATCCGCCGGATCGGATGCGTTCGGGGCAGCTCGTCACTGCGGTACGCAGCCAGCAACAGGAGCGGTTGCTCGGGCAGTGTTCGGGCCAGTGCTGGCAGCAACTCGACGGTGGCCTCGTCGGCCCATTGCACGTCGTCGAGGAAGAGCACCGTTGGCTGCCGCGCAGCGATGGTCGCGAGTGCTAGCCGAATCGCCTCGAACAGTGTGGCTGGCTCGCCCTCGCGCGCCGCTGGACCGAGCTCCGGTAGCAGCAATGCCAGGTGGGCGGCCAGAGGTCCCTCGATAAGTGGCCCGGCGGCTGGCAAGCGTAAGTACGCGCGCAACGCCTCCACCAGCGGCCCGAACGCTGAGGCGCCGCCGGGTGTCGCGAAGCCCTCCAGCAAGGTGAGACCGGACCCGGCTAACACCCGCCGGACCAGCGTGGTCTTGCCGACTCCAGCCTCACCGGCGAGCAGTATCAGCGATCCGCGACCGTCCAGTGCCTCCGCTATCGGCAAGGCCAGCTGCGCGCACTCGCGTTCCCGGCCGATGAATTCGTCGTCAGCCATACAGGGTCAGCCTGCGGCGTGCGCACGCAGCACAGCCGCCACCGAGCGATCCACGTCATCGGAGTTGGTTGACCAGTTCGACACCGATATCCGTACGGCCGCCCGGCCATTCCATTTCGTGCCACTCATCCAGCACGTGCCCTCGTGTTGCAGACGTTCGAGCACTCGGTCAGTATGCCCGTCCTGGTCGCCATCCCGCGCATCGAGGCGGATGAGTACCTGGTTGAGCACTACGTCGTTGAGCACTTCGATTCCGTCCGCAGCACCCAACTGATCGGCAAAGCGGCGAGCCAGACTGCAGCAGCGCTCGACCATCTCGGCGATGCCACTCCGGCCGAGCGCCCTGATGGCCGCGTACACGGCAAAGCCGCGGGCGCGTCGCGAGTGCTCGGGGTTGTAGTCCAGTGCGTCGCGCTGGCCATCGGAGCCGTGCATGAGGTAGGTCGCGCGTACGCCCATCGCGGCCCGGTGCGCTTCCGGGTTGGCACAGAAGACCAGGCCAGAGTCGTACGGCACGTTCAACCACTTGTGCGCATCAGTGGCCCAGGAGTCCGCCTTTTCCATACCGGCGACCAGGGGCCTCAGGCGGGTGCTGGCCGCAGCCCACAACCCGAAGGCGCCATCGACATGGACCCATGCACCCCGTTCGTGCGCCAGGTCGCAGATCTCCCCCACCGGGTCGATGGCTCCGCTGTTGACATTGCCCACCTGAGCACAAACGATCGTCGGTGCACTGTCCTCCTGCAAGGCCCGCCGTAATGCCGGCAAACGCATCCGGCCCTGGGCATCCATCTCCACCTCGACGATCGATGCAGTGCCCATACCCAGGAAACGCAGTGCCCGGTCGATCGTGCCGTGACGACCCTGGCCCGCAACGACTCGCAGCCGCGGTCCGCCGCACAGCCCAGCCTCCTCCACGTCCCATCCGGCACGGCGCAGCATTTCGTAACGTGCAGCAGCCAGGCCGGTGACATTGGCCAGCTGCCCGCCGGTCACGAAGCCGACCGAAACGTGGTGCGGAAGGCCGAACAGCTCCGCCAGCCAAGCGCCGGCTACCTCTTCGACAACGCTCGCGGCAGGTCCGACGACGTACAGGCCGGCGTTCTGGTCCCACACTGAGGTGAGCCAGTCAGCCGCTACGGCAGCCGGGGTGGCACCACCGATGACGAAACCGAAGAACCGGCCGCTCGAGGAGGGAAGGAGACCGGGCTCGGCAGCCGTCGCCAGCTCCGCGATCACCTCGCGCGGGTCAGCGGGCCGTTCTGGGATTGGGCCGCCGAGCGTCGTGCGCAGCTCTGCAAGGCTTGCAGTGCTGCGCACCGGACGATCCGGTAAGCCTTCGAGGTAACACAATGCACGGTCAAAGGCCTCGCCGAGCGGGCCCTTCCAATCAGGTCGATCGAGATCGGGCACCAGGAAGTTGTTCAGCTTGACTTCGTCGATGATCATCCGCTTCTCCTTTGGTACGCCGGGCTGCTGCCCGTGGCTCTGCTCCGATCCATAGAGCACTGCTCGCGCGACTGACGCTCGCAGTGCTGATCACATTAGGAGTTCCGCGGTACGCCAACATCCGTCAAATCACGGGGTTTTTCAACGCCGTGCGACCACCGCAACTGTCATAATCGGCGAGCGCAGTTGACATGAGCTTTTCGCTGGTAGACAACGTCTTACTAACGAACTCTGTGGTGTAGCGGACGGATCGCCGCGACCCTGCACTCGACCGGAAGGCAGCTGCAGCAGTGTCACATGCTCACCAGGCTCCACACAGAGCCGGCGACGTCGACCTGGCCCGGACGCATTCAACCGCAGCAGGTATCTCCACCTTGTTTGCCTGCCTGCTAGTTCTCCTCGCCCTGCTTGCTCCCGATGAGGTCAGCCGTCTCACACCTGGCGCGTTTGTCAGCGTCCCGATGGAGGCACTTCTCTGGGTCGCGCTGCTACTCGTCCTGCCGAGGCGGGCGACGTCAGCGGTAGCGACGTTCGTCGGAGTGGCGCTGGGGCTGCTGGGCATCATGAAGCTCCTCGATATGGGGTTCTTTGCAGTCCTCGCTCGGCCGTTTGACCCGCTACTCGACTGGAAGCTGCTCGACGACGCCATGAGGTTCCTTGCCGGATCCATCGGGCCGGTGCCCGCGATCGGCTCGCTGGCGGTAGCCGTAATACTCAGCACTACGCTCGTCATCTTCATGACCCGAGCCGTGCAACACCTGAGCGGCCTGGTGGTGCGGCACAGTTCAGCCGCGACCCGCGCCGTCGTCGTTCTGGTTGTGGCCTGGCTCAGCTGCGCAATGCTTGCCATCCAGATCGTGCCGGGCGTTCCCATCGCGGGCAACGCCTCAGCGGCCTACCTTCACAGCCGAGCGCACCCAGCTGGTACCAGTCAGCAGGATCACCAGTCGATTTCGACCGCGGCCGGTGCGGATGCCTTCGAAAGCACCCCGGCAAAAGATCTCTTGACCGCATTGAGCGGCAAGGACGTGGTCATCGCTTTCGTCGAGAGTTACGGGCGCGATGCCGTGGAGGATCCGGAGTTTGCCTCCAACGTCGGTGCGGTGCTCGACGCCGGCGATCGTCGACTCCGGAGTGCCGGATTCGGTTCCCGGAGCGCCTTCCTCACCTCACCAACCGCAGGCGGCAGCAGCTGGCTCGCGCACGCCACCTTGCTTTCCGGCTTATGGATCGATAACCAGCAGCGTTACGACGACCTGGCCTCCAGTCGCCGCTTGACCCTCACCAAGGCCTTCAGGCGCGCAAGCTGGCGCACGATCGGCGTTATGCCAGGCAATGACTCAGCTTGGCCAGAGAGCAAGTCCCTGGGTTACGACCAGGTCTACGGCGCTCAGGAGATGGGGTACCAGGGCCCACGATTCAGCTGGGCCACCATGCCCGACCAATACACCTTGTCAAGGTTCGAACGCACCGAGCGCACACCTCGGAACCGACAACCAGTGATGGCAGAAATCACCCTTGTCTCGAGCCATGCGCCCTGGGAACCCATTCCACAACTGGTCAACTGGAGCGAGGTCGGTGACGGCTCGGTCTTCAACCCAATGACCGCCGCGGGAGATCCACCGGAGGCCATCTTGACGAGGAATCCGACCCGGGTGCGTGCCGCCTACCGAGCCTCCATTGAATACTCGCTGAGCAGCCTGATCTCCTACGTGGAGGCCTACGGCGACGACGATTTGGTACTCATCCTGCTCGGCGACCATCAGCCCTCCCCGATCGTCACCGGTCACGGCGCCAGCCGCGACGTACCGATCAGCATCGTTGCCCGCGACGCGTCGGTCTTCCAGCAGATCGCACCGTGGGAGTGGCAGGTGGGACTGAAGCCCGATGCACAAGCTCCGGTATGGCGGATGGACGCCTTCCGCGACCGATTTCTGACAGCATTCGGGGCCGCCAGAACAGCCAATCAGGCACCGCCACTGACGGCTGTCAAGGTGGGCGTCAGAGTTCGGTAGTGCTGCCGCCCGCGGCTGCGATCTTCTCCTTCGCTGATGCGGAGAACGCGTGCACGGTCACCTGCAGCGCGACCGAGAGGTCGCCGTTGCCCAGGATCTTGACAGGTGCTCCCGGACGCACCGCCCCGGCGGACACCAGATCCGCAACGCCAACCGTTCCACCGTCAGGGAACAACTGGCTCAACCGACCCACGTTCACCACCTGGTACTCAACACGGAACGGGTTCTTGAAGCCGCGCAGCTTGGGCAAGCGCATGTGCAGTGGCATCTGGCCACCCTCAAAGTTCTCTGGCACATTGTGACGAGCCCCTGAGCCCTTGGTGCCACGGCCGGCTGTTTTGCCGCGCCTGCCGGCCTCGCCTCGGCCCACCCGGATCTTCGCTTTCTTTGCTCCCGGTGCCGGCCGAAGGTGATGAACCTTCAACGCCATGTCAGTCGACCTCCTCCACGGCCACCAGATGGGTAACCGTCTTGATCATGCCTCGAACCTCCGGCCGATCTTCGCGGACCGACTCGTCGCCGACCCGCTTCAAACCCAAGGTCCGCAGGGTGTCACGCTGGTTCTGCCTACCCCCAACCGCGCTACGCACCTGGCGAATCTTCAGCTGCGTCATCACGAGCCCACAGCTTCGCGCGCCCTCAGCAGGGCTGCCGGTGCCACATCCTCGACAGCCTTGCCGCGACGCTTGGCCACGGCCTCCGGCTGTTCGAGACTTTGCAGCGCTGCCACCGTCGCGTGCACCACGTTGATGGCATTGGAGGAGCCGAGTGACTTCGCAAGCACATCGCGTACGCCGGCGCACTCCAGAACGGCACGAACCGAACCACCGGCAATCACTCCAGTACCCGGCGAGGCTGGCCGTAGCAGGACAACACCGGCGGCCTTCTCCCCCTGCACTGGGTGCGGGATGGTGCCTTGGATGCGCGGCACGGTGAAGAAGTGCTTCTTAGCCTCCTCAACACCTTTGGCAATGGCCGCCGGGACTTCCTTGGCCTTGCCGTAGCCGACGCCGACCGTGCCATCGCCATCACCAACCACGACGAGTGCGGTGAAGCTGAACCGTCGACCGCCCTTGACGACCTTGGCCACCCGGTTGATCGCGACTACGCGTTCGATGTAGTTGCTCTTCTCAGCGGCCTGGCCACGACGATCATCACGCCCGCGACGCTCCCCACCGGCACCGCCAGTGCGGCGCTGGGTTCCAGTCAATTCGCTCTACCTTCCATTTCTTGCCTACTCAGAATCCGAGGCCGCCCTCGCGGGCACCGTCCGCCAGGGCCGCAACACGACCGTGGTATTTGTATCCCGCGCGGTCGAAGACCACGCTTTCGATGCCGGCTGCCTTGGCGCGCTCGGCGACCAGGCCGCCAACCTGCTTGGCCTTCTCGGACTTGTCGCCGGTCGCGGTCCGCAGCGCCGCCTCCATGGTGGAGGCCGAGGTGAGCGTACGGCCCAGAGTGTCGTCGATGACCTGCGCGGAGATGTGCCGCGCTGAGCGAGTCACCACCAGCCGCGGACGCGCGGCCGCCCCAAAGACCTTCTTACGCACCCGAACTTGCCGGCGGAGTCGCGCTGCGCTCCTTGACGACATGCGCTTGTGTTGAGATAGCGAGACCGCCATCGTCACTTACCAGCCTTTCCAACCTTGCGGCGGACTCTCTCGCCCGCGTATCGGACGCCCTTGCCCTTGTACGGCTCTGGCTTGCGGAGCTTGCGAATGTTCGCCGCAACCTCACCTACCCGCTGTTTGTCGATGCCGAGCACCGAGAACCGGGTCGGTGTGTCGACATTAAAGGTGATGCCCTCCGGCGCAATCACCTTGACCGGATGGCTGTATCCGAGCGCGAACTCTAGCTCCGTCGGACCCCTTGAGAGGACGCGGTAACCGACGCCGACGATCTCAAGCTTCTTCTCATAACCGTTGGTAACACCGGTCACCATGTTGGCGACCAAGGTACGCGTCAGGCCGTGCAGCGACTTACTTACCCGCTCGTCATCGGGCCGGCTCACCTGCAGCTCGCCGTTCTCACCACGCGTCACCTTGATCGGTTCCGCGACCCGATGCTCGAGTGCGCCTTTGGGGCCGAGGACTTTGACCAGCTGCCCGTCAACGGTCACCTCGACGTTGGCCGGAATTTCTACCGGCAGCTTGCCAATGCGTGACACTTTTCTAACCTCCTCGTTCCGCCACTCACCACACGTACGCCACGACTTCGCCGCCCACGCCGTTGGTGTGCGCCTGCCTGTCAGTCTGCAGACCCTGCGACGTCGAAATGATGGCGACGCCGAGCCCGCCCAGCACCTTGGGTAGTCCGGTCGCCTTGGCGTACACCCGAAGGCCGGGCTTGGAGATCCGGCGTACCCCGGCGATTGCTCGCTCTCGGTTCTGGCCGTACTTCAAATTGATCGAGAGTGTCTTGCCGACATGGCCTTCGGCGGGCTCGTTCACTGTGTAGCCGGCGATATAGCCCTCGTTGGTCAAGATCTCGGCGATCTCTACCTTGATCTTGCTGTGCGGCATGGTGGCGGTGTCGTGGTACGCCTGGCTGGCGTTCCGCACCCGGGTCAGCATGTCCGCAATCGGGTCTGTCATGGTCATAAGTTGGGTGTTCTACTTTCTCGGAGTGGTTTCCGTCTGGACCTGTTCCGTTGCGGCGACCTGTTCTGTTGAGGCCCGTTCCTTTGAGGCCCCTTCCTTTGACACAGAGCCGGGCTTTGGCGCGTTCGCGTCCTGGGATGACGCGCCAGCTCGCCTGATCCTCCGTTGCGGTGCGGCCCACGGACGAGCCTGGCCGTCGGCCTGACTCGGTCGAGTCCGACGGCTTGCGCCAATTGCAGCGACGATGAGAGACGAATCAAGCATGCCGATCACCACGACGATTTCGTGATACCGGGCAGCTCGCCCTTGTGCGCCATCTCCCGCAGACAGATCCGACACAGGCCGAACTTGCGGTAGACCGCCTTGGGCCGACCGCATTTCTGGCATCGGGTATACGCCCGTACGCCGAACTTCGGCTTGCGTGCCTGCTTCACTCTGAGCGCTGTTTTGGCCATGGTCTCCTCCTTCTCAGTTCGCCCGGAACGGGAAGCCCAGGTGACGCAGCAGCGCCCGGCCCTCGTCGTCGTTGGTTGCGGTGGTGACGAACGTGATGTCCATGCCGCGGATCCGGTCGATCTTGTCTTGGTTGATCTCGTGGAACATGGCTTGCTCGGTGAGACCAAAGGTGTAGTTGCCCTTGCCGTCGAACTGCTTGGGTGAGAGCCCGCGGAAGTCCCGAATCCGTGGCAGTGCGAGCGTCAGCAGGCGGTCGGCGAATTCCCACATCCGCGTCCCGCGCAGGGTGACGTGCGCCCCGATTGTCATGCCTTCCCGCAGCTTGAACTGCGCAATGGACCTGCGAGCCTTGGTGACGACAGGCTTTTGCCCGGTGATCGTCGCCAGATCGCGAACCGCGCCTTCAATGAGCTTGGAGTCGCGAGCCGCCTCCCCTACGCCCATGTTCACCACGATCTTGACCAGACCAGGAATCTGCATCACGTTGGGGATCTGGAACTCTTCCCGCAGGGCGGGCGCAACCTCGGCTCGGTAGCGCTGCTGGAGCCTGGGAAGGTTGTGGCCCGGGTCCGCGGCTGGGCGCTCAGTGGTCCCGGTCGTCATCAGACTTCCTCTCCGGTTACCCGAGCGATCCGTACGCTGCGGGTCGACTTGTACTCAGAGCCGTCAGGGCGACGTTTCGTCACCTCGACCCGGTCGTAGCCGATCCGCGTAACGACTTCCTCACCCTCGGCGTTCTTGACAACCAGCTGCACGTTGGAGGCGTCGATCGGCGCCTCCGAGGAGACGATGCCGCCCTTGGTGGTTTGCCGCGCCTGCGGCTGCGCCGAGGTATCGCGGAGATGCCGCTTGACGATGTTCACGCCAGCGACGGTCACTCGATTGCGCTCGGGGTAAACCGCGATCACCTCGCCAACCAACCCACGATCCTTGCCGTTGATCACCTTGACGCGATCGCCCTTGCGGATGTGCAGTTTGGCTTGGGTCTTCTTGGCAGTGTTCTTTTGGGGCATGGTTCAGATCACCTCCGGTGCGAGCGAGATGATGCGCATGAAACGCTTCTCGCGCAGCTCGCGGCCAACTGGGCCGAAGATACGAGTGCCGCGAGGTTCGCCGTCGGGCCTCAAGATCACCGCGGCATTCTCATCGAACTTGATGTACGAACCGTCTGCACGCCGACGCTCCTTCGCGGTCCGTACCACTACCGCCTTGACGATCTCGCCTTTCTTGACGTTTCCGCCCGGGATGGCGTCCTTGACGGTTGCGACGATGATGTCGCCGATGCCTGCGTATCGGCGACCTGATCCGCCGAGCACGCGGATGCACAAGATTTCCTTGGCACCGGTGTTGTCGGCGACCTTGAGCCGCGACTCCTGCTGGATCATCTCTGCTCTTCCTTACTTGGCCTTCTCGAGGATCTCCACGAGGCGCCAGCGCTTGGTGGCGCTCAATGGTCGGGTCTCCATGACGCGTACCCGGTCACCAACGGCGGCACTGTTCTGTTCGTCGTGCGCCCTGAGCCGGCTGGTCTGACGTACCACCTTGCCGTAGAGGCGGTGCTTGACACGGGCCTCGACCGCAACAACGACCGTCTTGTCCATCTTGTCGCTGATCACGTAGCCATCGCGGACCTTGCGTGGCCCGCGCTCTGCGCCGGGTGCATCAGCACGCCCGCGCTCCTCGATGTGCTCTGAGCTTGTCGAAGGCTCTTCCACGCGCTTGGTCGCTTTCTCTGTCATTCCTGAACCTCCTCAGCGTCCGGATCCTCGATGATGCCGAGTTCGCGCTCGGTCAACACCGTGTAAACCCGGGCGATGTCTTTGCGTACGGCGCGGAGCCGGCCATGCGATTCGAGCTGCCCAGTCGCCGATTGAAACCGGAGCGTGAACAGCTCCTCCTTCAGCTCGATCACCTTGGTATCCAGCTCGCTGCGACTGAGCGCACGAAGCTCCGCCGCGGTGGCAGCCTTCGCCATCAGACCTCACCTGCCTCACGCTTGATGAAACGCGCCTTCATCGGCAGCTTGTGAATCGCCAGTCGCATGGCCTCGCGGGCCACCTCCTCGTTGACCCCGGAGAGTTCGAACATGACCCGCCCGGGCTTGATGTTGGCGATCCACCATTCCGGCGAACCTTTGCCGGAACCCATTCGCGTCTCGGCCGGCTTCTTGGTCAGCGGACGGTCGGGATAGACGTTGATCCACACTTTGCCGCCACGCTTGATGTGACGAGTCATGGCGATACGCGCGGACTCGATCTGGCGGTTGGTGAGGTAGCCACCCTCCAGCGCCTGGATGCCGTATTCGCCAAAAGCAAGCTTGGTGCCGCCCTTGGCTGCACCAGTCCGCCTGGGGTGGTGCTGCTTGCGGAATTTGATCTTGCGGGGGACCAACACAGCTCAGCCCTCCTGTCCCGACGGCTCGGCCGGCGCAGCTGCTGTAGCGCCAGTCTCGACTGGTGCCGGCTCTGGAACAGCTTCGGTGCGAGCAAGCTCCGGCGCAGCTTCGGCGCGAGTAGATTCCGGCGCGCCTTCGGCGCGAGTAGATCGCGCCTTCGGCGCGGCGCGCCTTCGGCGCGACGCCGACCGGTACGTTCCGGACGCTCGCCACGGGCCGGCCGCTCACCACGACTGGGACGACCAGGACGACTACGACCGCCGGCTGCGTTGCGTGCCGCTTTCTGAGCCGCGCGCTCGGCGCGAGTGCCGGAAACGTCTCCCTTGTAGATCCAGACTTTGACGCCGATCCGACCGAACGTCGTCTTGGCCTCATGGAAGCCGTAGTCGATGTCGGCTCGGAGGGTGTGTAGCGGCACCTGGCCCTCGCGATAGAACTCCGAGCGGCTCATTTCAGCACCGCCGAGACGACCGGAGCATTGGATCCGGATGCCCTGGGCACCGGAGCGCATCGCACTCTGCTGCGCCTTACGCATGGCCCGCCGGAACTGCACCCTGGACGCAAGTTGCTCGGCCACGCCCTGCGCGACTAGCTGGGCGTCGGTTTCGGGGTTCTTGACCTCCAGAATGTTCAGCTGTACCTGCTTGCCGGTGAGCTTCTCCAAGTCGCCGCGAACACGCTCGGCCTCGGCGCCATTGCGACCAATGACGATGCCCGGGCGCGCGGTGTAGATATCCACCCGGACCCGGTCACGCGTGCGCTCGATCTCCACCGAAGAAATGCCGGCCCGCTCCAAGCCCTTGGTCAACAACCGCCGGATCTTGACGTCCTCGCCGATGTAGTTGGAGTAGAGCTTGTCTGCGTACCAGCGACTCTTGTGATCGGTGGTGATGCCAAGCCGGAAACCGTGCGGGTTGATCTTCTGACCCATGCTCACTTCTCCTTTGAGCGGGTGGTTGCCTGCCCGCGAGTTACAGCTTCAGTCCTGGGTTCGACAACAACGGTGATGTGACTGGAGCGCTTGAGGATGCGGCCCCAACCGCCCCTGGCTCGCGGCCGGATCCGTCGGATCGTGACCCCCTGGTCTACGTACGCCTGCGAGACATACAGGTCTGCTCGCTTCAGGTTGCCGGTTTGCTCGGCGTTGGACGCGGCGCTCGCAATCACCTTGTACACCGGCTCACTCGCTGCCTGAGGTGCAAACTGACATGTGTTGAGGGCATCCTCGACATCCATGCCGCGGACCATGTCCACAACGCGGCGGACTTTAGTCGGGGACATCCGGACCTGGCGCGCGATCGCGTAGGAACCAGGACGGTCGCCGAGTAACGCCTGGCGGCGGCTGGGACGTGAGTCCTTGCTCATCTGTTCAGAATTCCTTCTCTGTCATACCCACCGCGCGTCAGCGCCGGCGAGACTTTCGGTCGTCCTTGACATGGCCACGGAAGGTACGCGTCGGGGCGAACTCCCCCAACTTGTGACCCACCATCGAGTCGGTGATGAACACCGGCACATGCTTGCGCCCGTCGTGCACCGCGATCGTGTGGCCGATCATGTCCGGCACGATCATGGAGCGTCGTGACCAGGTCTTGATCACGTTCTTTGTCCCTCGCGTGTTCTGCACCTCGACCTTTTTGGCCAGGTGATCATCGACGAAGGGGCCTTTCTTCAGACTGCGTGGCATCTCTCTGTGCTCCTGCTCAGCGCTTCTTGCCGGTCTTGCGGCGACGGATGATCATGCGAGAACTCGCCTTGTTCTTGTCCCGCGTCCGGCCTTCGGGTTGACCCCATGGCGAGACCGGGTGACGCCCACCGGAGGTCTTGCCCTCACCACCACCGTGCGGATGGTCGATGGGGTTCATCGCCACCCCACGAACGCTCGGCCGCTTGCCCTTCCAGCGGTTACGGCCGGCCTTGCCCCAGCTGATGTTGGACTGCTCGGCGTTACCGACCTCACCAACGGTGGCGCGGCAGCGTACGTCGACCATCCGCATTTCGCCGGACGGCATCCGGAGCGTGGCGTTCTTGCCCTCGCGAGCGACCAGCTGAATGCTGGCGCCAGCGGAGCGGGCGAGCTTGGCGCCGCCGCCGGGCCGGAGTTCGACGGCATGGACCGTGGTACCGACCGGGATGTTGCGCAGCGGCAGATTGTTGCCCGGTTTGATGTCCGCCCGCTCGCCAGCCTCGACTTCGCTACCTTGACGCAGGCCCTCCGGCGCGATGATGTATCGCTTTTCACCGTCGGCGAAGTGCAGCAGAGCGATTCGCGCAGTGCGGTTCGGGTCGTACTCGATGTGTGCCACCTTTGCCGGTACGCCGTCCTTGTCGTAGCGCTTGAAATCGATCAGCCGATACGCCTGCTTGTGACCACCACCGATATGCCGAGTGGTGATCTTGCCGGCGTTGTTCCTACCGCCGGTCTTGGGGCTGGGCACGACCAGCGACTTCTCCGGGATGGATCGGGTCAGCTCGACGAAGTCAGCGACGCTGCTGCCGCGGCGGCCCGGCGTCGTCGGCTTGTACTTACGGATAGCCATGTGATCTTCCTTGTCTTCGCTGCTCAGCTGCCCGGTGAGGAGAAGATGTCGATGCGCTCGCCTGGGGCGACAGTGACGATCGCGCGCTTGGTATCCGGACGCTTGCCAAAGCCGTACCTGGTACGCCGCTTCTTACCTGGCCGGTTCAGCGTGTTCACATCGGTGACCCGGACCTTGAACACTGACTCGACAGCGATCTTGATCTCTGTCTTGTTCGCATCCGGGGACACCAAGAACGTGTACTTGTTCTCGTCCAGCAGCCCATAGCTTTTTTCACTCACCACGGGTGCGAGCAGGACGTCGCGAGGATCACGAACCTTGACGCTGCTCACTTCTCATCCTCCTCGGCGATCTCGCTCTCGCTCGCCACCGCTTTCGCGGACTTCCCTACAGCCGGGCCAGCCACGAATGCCTGCAGCGCGGCTGAGGTGAAGACCACGTCGTCGTTGACAAGGACGTCATAGGCGTTGAGCTGATCGACGGTGATCACATGCACGCTCACGACGTTGCGCAAGCTCAGCCAGGCGAGATCCTCGTCCCGATGGATGACGACCAGCACCTTGTCTGAGGTGGTCACGGCGGCTAGCGCCGCGACGGCAGCCTTGGAGGACGGTGCATCCCCGGATACCAGCTCCGACACTACAAAGACGCGGCCGTCGCGAGCCCGGTCGGAGAGCGCGCCGCGCAGCGCTGCAGTGATCATCTTCTTGGGCGTGCGTTGCGCATAGCTGCGTGGCTGCGGTCCGTGGATGATGCCGCCGCCGACATACTGCGGCGCACGTTTCGAGCCCTGGCGGGCCCGACCGGTGCCCTTCTGACGGTGGGGTTTCGCGCCACCCCCGCGCACCTCGCCGCGGCTCTTCGTGGCATGAGTGCCCTGACGCGCTGCCGCCAGCTGTGCTGTCACCACCTGGTGGATCAGCGGGATATTCGCGGGTACGTCGAAGAGCTCGGCAGGCAGCTCGGCGGTACCGGACTTGGCGCCCTGCAGATCGAGCACGTCGACCGTACGAGTCTCACTCATGCCTGATCTCCCTTCTTGGCAGCGCTCCGCAGGACGACCAAGCCGCCCTTGTTGCCTGGGATGGCTCCTCTGATCAAGATCAGACCGCGCTCGGTGTCTACCGCGTGCACGGTGAGGTTCTGCACGGTGACGCGCTCGACACCCATCCGCCCGGCCATCCGCAGGCCTTTGAAGACCCGGCCTGGAGTGGCGCAGCCCCCGATAGAACCCGGTGAGCGGTGCTTGCGGTGCACACCGTGCGATGCGCGAAGGCCGGAGAACCCATGACGCTTCATCACACCGGCAGTGCCCTTGCCCTTGCTGACACCAGTCACGTCGATGACATCCCCTTCGGCGAAGGTGTCAGCGCTCAGCTCCTGACCGAGGCTGTACTCGCTGGCATCGCTGGTCCGGATCTCGACCAGATGCTTGCGCGGCGTCACCCCCGCCTTTTCAAAGTGCCCCGCACTGGGTTTGGTGACCTGCTTGGCCTTGACGGCGCCGAAGCCGAGCTGGACGGCTGAGTAGCCGTTGACTTCAGGCGTCCGGACCTGTGTCACGACGCAAGGGCCTGCCTCGACCACGGTCACCGGGACGATGCGGTTGTTGGCATCCCACAGCTGGGTCATGCCGAGCTTGGTGCCCAGCAGGCCCTTGACTGTGCGTTCTGTCTTGGTGGCGCTCATCGTCGATTCCTCAGAGCTTGATCTCGATGTCGACACCGGCCGGCAGGTCGAGCCGCATCAACGAGTCGACGGTCTTGGGAGTCGGGTCGATGATGTCGATGAGGCGTTTGTGCGTCCGCATCTCGAAGTGCTCCCGGCTGTCCTTGTACTTATGCGGAGAGCGGATGACGCAAAAAACGTTCTTTTCCGTAGGCAGTGGCACCGGGCCGGCAACCCTCGCGCCCGTACGCGTCACCGTGTCGACGATCTTGCGCGCCGACGAATCGATGACCTCGTGGTCGTAGGCCTTGAGCCTGATGCGGATCTTTTGTCCCGCCACCGTTCGTCCTTCTTCTCGTCCTTAGCCGCAGGTAGTTAGTGCCACCCATGGGCTTCCGGCATGGTGTTCTGCTGTCTTGTGCTACGGGCTAGTTACACCCGCCTGGTCGTTGCTTGCTCACGGGCCCAGTAACCCGCTCGCTCCGACCCCCGTGGTCGGGCGTGTCGGCCAGCGTTCGGCGCACCACACCCGTCACTTACGTGCTGAGGAGGTGGCCCGGCCCTGGACCGCGCGTCCAGGCAACCGAGCAATCAAGGGTCTCGCGGTTCGGCGACCTCGCAACCAGGCCCAAGAATCAGGCCCGATCGGCATGGCTCACCCCGGCAACCCCGTCGGAGCAACCTGACGATTCTGTCAGAGACCGTTGGCTAGATCAAATCTGGGATGACATCGTCTGGAACGGCTATCACTCAGGAGGGTATTGCTGAGGTGGGTATCCCTGACCGGGCGGCTGCTGTGGCTGATACGGCTGGCCCGGTTGCTGCTGCGGCTGAGACGGCTGGCCCGGTTGCTGAGGTGGGTATCCCTGACCGGGCGGCTGCTGTGGCTGATACGGCTGGCCCGGTTGCTGAGGTGGGTATCCCTGACCGGGCGGCTGCTGTGGCTGATACGGCTGGCCCGGTTGCTGCTGTGGGTATCCCTGACCGGGCGGCTGCTGCGGATAGGGCTGGGTCTGGTACCCGGCGGGCGGCTGCTGCATCGGGTACACAGGTCCCGGCGGGACGACAGTCGGCTGCTTCCTGCCCAATGCCAACGCAAGAACGCTGGCCAAGAGCAACACGCTGCCAACGATCAGACAGGCGATCGCGGCGGTCCTCAGGGCGTCGGCGATCGCGCTCAGATCACCAAGCCCGGGCAGATTGACGACCACTACCTGGCTGGGGTCGCTTGTGCTGTAGTAGGTCGACACGGAGGCGCCGACTTGGGGTGGCTGGCCGCCGGCAAACGAGCCTTGGCCGGTCTGCTGCTTGCCCTGCTCGTCCGTATATCTCACCTTGACGATGACCGGGTTGCTCTTGCTGACAGACTGCACCGTTCCCTCGACTGGGCCGGCATAGCCAGAGTTGGTCAACTCCTCCTGGAATGCGGCTTGGCCCTTGTTGGCCAGCACGGAACCAACCGCCAGCCCACCGCCTGTCAGCAGCAGCAAGATCCCGAACACGATCCCAACAATCTTCAGGGCCTTCATTGGGTTCTCCTTCGTGATTCGAGACGTCAACCACGCTACCGCCGTTGCCAACACCGGCCGTAGAAAGCAACGTGCACGCCGCCTGCCGTCACTCTGCACACCCTGCAACGTGTGCAGACCGTCAGGAAGGTGAGCAGAGCTGCCCGCCCCCAGCCCGGTGAAGGAGACCTTTGTGTCGTACGACTCAGAGGTCGGATGTGATATTCAGCGATGCGTGACGGAGCTGCCAGATCACGCTGCGGCCGAAAGACCAGCACAGTGCGGCGAGCGCAGCCAGCAGAAACGTGGTCGACAGCCAGTGCTCGCCACGTGTCAGTCCGAAGGTCAAGGCGGCCAGCAGCGCGACGGCCTGTACGACCGCGATCACCTTCCCTGAGTAGTGGTACGGCAATGGGGCACGTAACGCTGGCACGAAGAGGGACGTGACGACATAGCCGTATCGCATCGCCGGGATCGCTAGCACCCACCAGCCGGCGATCCCGAGGGCAGCCACGGCAACGCTCAGCACCGCTAGCATCGCCGCGTCAGTCTCTACGTCGAATCTGGCGCCGAAAGGGCTGGCCTCACCTCTCGCCCGCGCGACCCAGCCGTCCACACCGTCGAGCATCAGGCACAGCGTACCTATGATGATCATGACCAGCAGTCCATGCCTCTCGAGGCCGCCGGCCAAGGCCTGGAGCGCGAGGCCCGCCAGAAAACAGACGCCCAGCCCTCGTACCAGAGTCACCACATCCGCGACACCGAAGGTTCTGGCGCGGGAATGCCTCGCGACCAAAGTGGCCAGCACCAAGAAGCAGAATGTCGCGGTGGATGCGGAGAGCCAGCTGAGCTGCCAACCGAGGAGCACAGCCCCGAGCACAATCGGCCCACAGGCTGCGAGCAGCCAGTAGTCCGGTGCGCTTCGCCTGCTCGTCCACAGCAGCGGCGTTACCAACGTCTTCATCACCCACTCAGACGACCCATGAGCCCGACGGGTTCAGCTTCTCAGTCAAAACCGATGGTGAGTGGGAAACGCCCTCGGCGATGCGCCATCATCGGTCTCCACATCACCGGTCGCGACGGCTTGCGACCATTAGGCTCGCAGGGGTGAGAAACGGGCTGCGATGAGGATCCGGGCAGGAGTTGCCGCTGGGCATCCATCGACTGCACAGGCGGGGGCTGAGGTGCTTTCCCGCGGCGGTAGCGCGGTCGATGCTGCCGTCGCGATGATGCTAGTCAGCTGTGCCGCGGAAACGATCTTTACTGGACTCGGTGGTGGTGGTTTCGCAACGGTCTACGACGCCGCGACCACCCAGGTGCGCTGTTTGGACTTCTTCGTGGGCGTTCCGGGGCTGGGCGGCAAGCGGCCAAGTCCAGCCACGTCGATCGAAGTGATCTTCATCGGTCAGCACGTGCCGTACGAGATCGGGCCCGCGACCGTTGCCGTGCCGGGGATTCCCGCCGGCGCCCACTATCTGTGGCAGAGGTGGGGCCGGCTCTCCTGGGCCGCTGTCACCGCGCCGGGGCGGGAGGCGTCTTATGGCACACCCTTCCCGGCGATGCATGCCCAGGTTCTCCCACGGGTCGCTGCGGCGATGTGCGTCGGGGAAGGTATCGAGGTGTACCAGCGTTTGGACGGCTCCTACCTGCAAGCCGGTGACCCGTTGCGGCATCCTGATCATCACCGAGCCTACGAGCTGATGCTGCGGGATCCACGCGCGTTTTATCACGGTGCCTACGCCGACGCGCTGGTCGTCGCCGTCTCCAATGGAGGCGCCCTGAGCCAGGAAGACCTTGACGCGTATCACGTCATTGAGTCGACTCCGCGATCAGTTCGGGTGAACGACTTTACCGTGCACGCCCGCGGTAATGATCTTGATGATCTGCTCGGCACGATGGAGCGGGTGGCGCCGGTGGTAGACGGAGATCCAACGACCGATACCCGTTCGGCGGCGGCGCTCATCGACGCCTTGCGAGCACCGACCAAGCGGGCCGAGACGACAAACATCGTTGCCGTCGACGATCATGGCAACGGCTGCGCGATCACCACCAGCCTTGGCCTCGGCTCCGGCGTGTGGGTTCCTGGCTACGGCGTCCACCTCAATTCGATGTTGGGTGAAGGGGAGCTCGTTCGGGGGCTGGTGCATCCCGGTGTCCGAATGGGCTCGATGATGTCGCCCCTGATCGCGCTGGATGATCATGGACAGCTGGCCGCCATCGCGGGCGCCGCGGGAGGAAGCCGGATCCGTCCGGCTCTGGTGCAGGTCGCCTTGCGCATGCTGCACGGCGCGGCGCCACAAGAAGCCATTGACGCACCACGGCTCAACGCGCTGCCGGACCTGGTCAGGTTGGAACCGGGCTTCTTCTCACATGTGATCCGGTCACTGGAGGCGGAGGGCTACAAGACGGCGATTGCTGACCACCGAGACCCCTACTTCGGGGGGGTGTCGGCACTCAGTCCGCTTGGTGGCGGGGCCGATCCACGTCGTAGCGGCTTCGTGATCATGTTGTAGCGATTGCTTGGGTCTACACACGTGTTTCGGACCGGCCGCGCTATGACGTCGATTAAGGTCGAGCGGTGACCCTCCCCGCCTCGACGTACCGCCTGCAGGTCAATCGCAGGTTTACTTTGGACGATGCTGCCCGGGTCATCGGATACCTCAGCGAGCTCGGCGTCGGGGCGGTGTACCTGTCACCGATACTGCAGTCGACGATCGGTTCTGATCATGGTTATGACACGACTGATGTCTCCCGTGTCGATCCGGACCGAGGTGGGGCAGGAGGCGCTGGAACGACTCATGACCAATGCGCGCTTAGCGGGGCTCGGCGTGATCATCGACATTGTGCCGAACCACCTAGGCATTGCCCATCCGATCGAGAATCCCGCCTGGTGGGATGTCCTGCAACTCGGTGAGGATTCCCGGTACGCCTCATGGTTCGACATTGACTGGAGCAGGGGCCGAATCGTTGTCCCTGTTCTCGGTGATGATGCACAGCTGACGGTGGTGGATGGCGAATTGCGCTACTTCGAGCACCGTTTCCCGCTCGCTCCCGGGAGCTGGTCGGAGGGCGACGATGTCGCTGCCGTGCATGACCGGCAGCACTACCAGCTGGTCCACCACTCGCGTGGCAACAGCGAAATCAACTACCGCCGCTTCTTTGCGATCACCACACTTGCCGGCGTACGCGTCGAGGATCCCGAGGTTTTTACGGCTACTCATGCCCTCATCCGAGGTTGGTGCGAGGCAGGGGTGGCGGGGCTGCGTATCGACCACCCCGACGGCCTGCGCGACCCGCTCGGTTATCTGCACGAGCTGAAATCGTTCGCGTCCGAGCAGTGGATCACTGTTGAAAAGATCCTCGAGCCGGGTGAGGTGCTGCCGAGGACGTGGCCGGTCGCCGGTACGACCGGGTATGACGCTATGCGCGAGGTCAATGGAGTCTTCATCGACCATGATCATGAAGGGGATTTCACTGCCCTCTATGTGCGGTTGACCGGCGACCAACAGACGATCGCTGATCACATCGAGGCCGGCAAGCGTTTGGCGGTGGACACTCTGTTACCTGCCGAGGTGCGACGGATGGCGGCGCTGGCTCCTGAAATTCCGCACGCCGGTCCGGCCCTTGCCGAGGTGGCGATTGCCTTCGAGGTCTACCGCTCCTACCTGCCAGAGGGCGTTGCTGATCTTGACCATGCCCTGGCGACGGCAGCGAGCCGGCGTCCGGACCTGGCCAGCGCGATCGATCAACTCAGTCCCCGCCTTCATGATCATCGAGATGACCTGGCGCTACGCATGCAGCAGCTGAGCGGCGCAGCGATGGCCAAGGGCGTTGAGGACACAGCGTATTACCGATACTCGCGCTTCATCGCGCTCAACGAGGTGGGCGGCGATCCGGGCCACTTCGGCATCTCGCTGCAGGACTTTCACGCACTGCAAGTGTCGAGGCTGAGCCATCAGCCCGCCTCCATGACCGACCTGTCGACCCACGACACCAAACGCGGGGAGGATGTGCGCGCCCGGCTGGCAGTGCTGTCGGAGATTCCCGAGGTGTGGGCAGGCTTCGCCGAGCTGTTCTTGAGCGGCACCACGACCCCGAACCGCCTCTTCGGCTACTTCCTTGCACAAACGCTGGTCGGCACCGGGCCGATCGAGCGTGCCCGCATGCATGCGTACGCCGAAAAGGCGATGCGTGAAGCAAGCGATGGCACAACCTGGACGTCGCCCGAAGCGTCGTACGAGGCGGCGGTCCATGCGGCCGTGGATGCCGCATACGACGATCCGCGGCTACGCGCTCCATGGGAGCAGCTCGACCAGCTCATGACGGCCCCCGGCTGGTCAAACTCGCTTGGCCAAAAGCTCATTCAGCTGACAATGCCGGGCGTACCGGACGTCTATCAGGGCACCGAGCTCTGGGATGACTCGCTGGTCGATCCAGACAACCGGCGACCGGTTGACTTTGCCGAACGCATGCGGCTGCTCGAGTCGCTCGGCGATGATCCGCCTGCCATCGACGCGACCGGGGCGGCGAAACTCTGGGTCACCCGGCAGGCGCTTCGGTTGCGTCGCAGCCGGCCCGAATGCTTCAGTGGCTACCGAGTCATCGAGGCCAGCGGTCCGGCGCAGCACCACCTGATCGGCTTTGATCGCGGCGGCGCCATCACACTGGCCACTCGACTCCCGGTGGGCCTCGCAGCTGCCGGCGGCTGGCGTCGCACCACTGTAGAGATATCGCCGCCACACATCGACCTGCTGACTGGTCGCCGATGGAACGGAACCGCAGCGGTAGGAGACGTGTTGGCCTCATACCCGATTGCGTTACTTGCGCGTGCGCAGTGATCTGTTGAGGCCACCCCGACCCACAGCGCGGCGAGAGCTACCCCCGGCTTCTGGTGAAGCGCGGGGGTAGCTCTCGATCAAGAATCAGAAGTCTGTGACGACTACTTGATGATCTTGGTCACGCGGCCGGCACCGACCGTACGGCCTCCCTCACGGATGGCGAACTTCAGCTCCTCCTCCATGGCGATCGGCTGGATGAGCTGGACAGACATGTCGGTGTTGTCACCGGGCATCACCATGTCGGTGCCTTCTGGGAGGTTCACGACTCCTGTCACGTCAGTCGTACGGAAGTAGAACTGCGGACGGTAGTTGTTGAAGAACGGCGTGTGGCGGCCGCCTTCCTCCTTCGAGAGGATGTACACCCGAGCCTCGAAATCGGTATGCGGAGTCGTCGTGCCCGGCTTGATCACGACCATGCCGCGCTCGACGTCCTCACGCTTGGTACCGCGCAGCAGCAGGCCGACGTTCTCGCCCGCTTGGCCCTCGTCGAGCAGCTTGCGGAACATTTCCACGCCGGTGACCGTAGTGGTCTGCTTGGTGTCGCGGATGCCGATGATGTCCACGGTCTCCATGACCTTGATCACGCCGCGCTCGATACGCCCGGTAACGACGGTGCCGCGGCCAGTGATGGTGAAAACATCCTCGACTGGCATGAGGAATGGCTTGTCGACCTCGCGGATGGGTTGCGGGATGTAGTTGTCCACTGCATCCATCAGCTCCATGACGGAGTCGCTCCACTTGTCGTCACCATTCAGTGCCGGAAGCGCTGCGACCCTGATGACTGGGAGGTCGTCGCCCGGGAATTCGTAGTCGGTGAGCAGCTCGCGAACCTCGAGCTCGACCAGCTCCAGGATCTCGTCGTCGTCAACCATGTCGCACTTGTTCAGCGCGACCACGATCGCAGGAACACCGACCTGTCGAGCCAGGAGCACGTGCTCGCGGGTCTGCGGCATCGGACCGTCAGTCGCGGCGACGACCAAGATCGCACCATCCATCTGCGCTGCGCCGGTGATCATGTTCTTGATGTAGTCGGCGTGACCAGGGCAGTCGACGTGCGCATAATGGCGCTTCTCGGTCTGGTACTCCACGTGTGCGATGGAGATCGTGATTCCGCGCTGGCGCTCTTCGGGCGCCTTGTCGATCTGCTCGAACGCCGACACTTGGTTTAGGGTCGGGAACTTGTCGTGCAGCACCTTGGTGATCGCCGCGGTCAGTGTGGTCTTTCCGTGGTCGATGTGTCCGATGGTGCCAATGTTGACGTGCGGCTTTGTCCGCTCGAACTTCGCCTTTGCCACTGAGGCTCCTCCTGGATGTTCGCCACGCTGGTCGCGGGGCGTCTCTTGGGTTGCTGGCCAACTGGCCGATTTGACCCGGCCTAAGTTTTGTGGACGATTCCGCTCAGGTCAAACGGGATCGTCACGCTCAATGCTCTTCGTTGTCTTTACTTTGTTGTGCTTACCATGCTCGATTCGAATCATTCCCCCCGGGCTTTCTGGATGATCTCGTCGGCGATGGTCTTGGGGGTCTCGGCATAGGAGTGGAATTCCATCGAGTACGAGGCCTGACCCGAGGTCTTGGACCGCAAGTCACCGACGTAGCCGAACATCTCCGACAGCGGCACGAGCGCCTGCACGACCTTGTTGCCATGCAGGTCGTTCATCGCCTGAACATGACCGCGTCGTGCGTTGATATCACCGATGACGGTGCCGAGATAAGTCTCGGGAGTGGTCACCTCAACTGCCATCACCGGCTCCAGCAGCGCGGGATCGGCGCGGCGGGCGGCCTCCTTGAAGACCATCGAGCCGGCGATCCGGAAGGCGAGCTCGGAAGAGTCGACATCGTGATAGGCGCCGTCGATGAGGGTGACCTTCACGTCGTCCACCGGATAACCAGCCAGCACACCAAATTGCATGGCGTCCTGGATGCCCTCGTCAACAGCCGGGATGTACTCCCTGGGGATGCGGCCGCCGGTGATCTGATTGACGAACTCATAACCTGAGCCTGCCGGCTGAGGCTCCACCTTGATGATCACCCGACCGTACTGGCCTGACCCGCCTGACTGCTTCTTATGGGTGTACTCAACCTTCTCCACCGGCCGCCGCAGCGTTTCGCGATAGGCGACCTGCGGCTTGCCGATGTTGGCCCCGACTCTGAACTCGCGCTTCATGCGATCGATCAGGATCTCCAGGTGTAGCTCACCCATCCCCGCGATGATCGTCTGGCCAGTCTCATCGTCTGTGTGGACCCGGAAGGTCGGATCTTCCTCGGCCAGTCGCTGGATTGCCATTCCCAGCTTTTCCTGATCAGACTTGGTCTTCGGCTCGATGGCCTGCTCGATCACCGGTGCCGGGAAGTCCATCGACTCCAGCTGCACCGGATGAGCCATGTCGCACAGCGTCTCGCCAGTGGTGGTGTCCTTGAGGCCCATAACCGCAACGATCTGGCCAGCGCCAACGGATGCGATCTCTTGCCGCTTGTTCGCGTGCATTTGATAGATCTTGCCGATCCGCTCCTTACGTCCCTTGGTCGCGTTCAGCACCGTTGAGCCGGCCTCGAGCTTGCCTGAGTAGAGGCGGATATAGGTCAACCTGCCCAGGTGCGGGTCAGCCGCAATCTTGTACGCCAGGGCCGCGAACGGATCTGAGTCGGCAGGGTGCCGCTCGATCATGACCGACTCGTCGCCTGGCTTGAAGCCCATAATGGCGGGAACATCGAGCGGCGATGGCAGATAGGTGATGACAGCATCCAGCAACGGCTGCACACCCTTGTTCTTGAAGGCGCTGCCGCAGAGTACGGCGGTGATCTTGGAGGCCAGTACCGCACGACGGATCGAGTCCTGCAGCAGCTCAGGAGTGATCGACTCCTCGTCGGTCAGGAAAGCCTCCATCATGTGATCGTCGTGATCGGCCACCAGCTCGATCAGCGCATGGCGAGCTGCTTGGGCTTGATCAGCAAGTTCGGCAGGGATCTCCTCGACTGCGTAGTCCTCACCGAGGTTCGTCTCACCGCGCCAGGTGAGGGCGCGCATGTTGATCAAGTCGATGACGCCGATGAAGTCCGCTTCCGAGCCAATCGGCAGCTGCACTACGGCGGGTATGGCGCTGAGTCGATTCTTGATCGTCTCTACGCAGTGCTCGAAGCTGGCGCCCGTACGGTCGAGCTTGTTGACGAAGCAGATACGTGGCACACGGTAGCGGTCAGCCTGCCGCCACACCGTTTGGCTTTGCGGCTCCACCCCGGCCACTCCGTCAAAGACGGCAACAGCACCATCGAGCACTCGCAACGAACGTTCCACCTCGATGGTGAAGTCCACGTGCCCCGGAGTGTCGATGATGTTGATCTGATGATCTCTCCAATGGCACGTCGTAGCAGCGGAGGTGATGGTGATCCCCCGCTCCTGCTCCTGCTCCA
Organism: uncultured Actinomycetota bacterium; assembly: GCA_963730505.1. Lineage (GTDB taxonomy): Bacteria > Actinomycetota > Actinomycetes > Propionibacteriales > Propionibacteriaceae > Microlunatus. Next base: position 52,864 of record CAVSSB010000028.1, on the reverse strand, counting down.
TCCAGTCCATGGTGGCGGCGCCCTCGTGCACCTCACCGATCTTGTAGTTGATCCCGGTGTAGAAGAGGATGCGCTCGGTCGTCGTCGTCTTGCCCGCGTCGATGTGGGCCATGATCCCGATATTGCGGACCTTGGACAGGTCGGTCTTAATGTCGACAGCCATGTGGGTCTTTCTGAGTTGTCAGAACCGAGGTCGGTTATAGGTCAACTGGGTTCTGACAAGTCGATCAGTTACCAGCGGTAGTGGGCGAAGGCTTTGTTCGCCTCAGCCATCTTGTGGGTATCCTCGCGGCGCTTGACCGCGGCGCCGAGGCCGTTCGAGGCGTCGAGGATCTCGTTCATCAGCCGCTCGGCCATGGTCTTCTCGCGGCGCTGCCGAGCGAAGCTCACCAGCCAGCGCATCGCCAAAGTGGTAGCACGGGCAGGCTTGACCTCAACCGGCACCTGGTACGTCGCACCACCGACGCGGCGGCTCTTGACCTCCAGCGAGGGCCGGACGTTGTCCAGGGCACGCTTCAGGGTCTGCACGGGATCGACGCCGGTCTTAGTCCGCGTCCCCTCCATCGCGGTGTAAACGATGTCCTGTGCGACCGTCTTCTTGCCGTTCAGCAGAATCTTGCTGACGATCTGACTGACTAGCGGCGACCCGTAAACGGGGTCGGCGATCACCGGGCGCTTCGGGGCCGGGCCCTTGCGAGGCATTACTTCTCCTTCTTCGCGCCGTAACGGCTACGTGCCTGCTTGCGGTTCTTCACACCCTGGGTGTCCAGCGAGCCACGGATGATCTTGTACCGAACGCCGGGCAGATCCTTCACCCGCCCGCCGCGGACCAGCACCATGGAGTGCTCCTGCAAGTTGTGGCCAACACCAGGGATATACGCAGTGACCTCGACCCCGGAGGACAGCCGGACACGAGCGACCTTCCGCAGCGCCGAGTTCGGCTTCTTCGGCGTCGTCGTGTACACGCGCGTGCACACGCCGCGACGCTGAGGCGAACCTTTGAGCGCAGGCGTCTTGGTCTTGCTCACCTTGTCCTCGCGACCCTTGCGGATCAGCTGCTGAATTGTGGGCACCGCGTTGTATCTCTTTTCTTTCGTGTTGAGTGGCTGCGACCCTTCGGGCTTTCCGGCAGGTCAGCGTGCGAACACCGCCGGCACAAGACATTCGGGCACGCACAAAGTTTCGGGCATGCCCGAACACAAGGGTCTAGGCTAGCTCGTCGCTCATCCCCGGTCAAAAGACAAACGTGCAACCCCCACTGGGTATTCCTCGATCGCAGGCGGTGCTGGTTGCTGCTCGGCGCCTCTTTCAGCTCAATCCAGCGCGAACAGCTGCTGGGAGAGCGCCGCCTGCCGCAGCGACGGATCAAGATCGTCGCCCGCCTCCAACAGTCGCGGCAGCAGCGTTCGCTCAGTCGTCGTCGCGCGGAAGGCCAAAGAGATCGTCACATCATGATCAGGCCGGCGCACCACCTCGATGGAGTCCCCTGCTCGGATCGTGCCGGGGGTGATCACGCTCAGGTACGCGCCCGGGCGTCCGGCTGCGGTGAACGTCCTCGCCCAGCCCTTTTCCCCCATCCAGCCGCGGAAGGTCGAGCACGGAATGCGCGGGGTTGTCACCTGAAGGACCACTTCACCGCCCAAGCGCCAATGCTCACCCAGCCGGGCGTCGTTGACCTCAAGTCCGACCGTGGTGAGGTTCTCGCCGAAGTAGCCGTTGGGAATCTGACGCCCAAGCCGGCGCTCCCAATCGTCGAGATCCTCCCGCTGAAACGCATAGACGGCCTGCCCGTCGCCGCCGTGATGCTTTCCGTCGCCGATGAAGTCACCGACCAACCCGCTGCCTAGGCCGCTCATTTTCGGCCCGGGTGCGCGGACCTCGACCGGTCCCTCGATGGGCTGCTTCCCAATGCCCGTCCAGCCCGTGTCCTTGTGGGGATTGGGCTTCGGGTGGCCGAGGTTCACCGAGTCGAGTCTTGCCACCGTGTCAGATTACTTCCGCTACGAAGGAAGGCCGTGACGTCCCGGAAGAACTCTGGGGCAGTAATGAGTGTATGCCCACGGTTCGGATACATGATCAACTTTCCCCGCGGCAGGCGACACGCCGTCTCCGCGAACATCTCTGGGGTCCAGAAGTGGTCCTGAGCGCCACAGATCACGAGTGTCTCGGTCTGAATGTCGTCGAGCCGATCGCGAACGTTGAAGGCGTCCTCGGCGCGCAGCATGGCGATCGTGTCCGTCGGATTCTCAATAGCGACGCGCTTCGCAGCCACAATCGCGATCGGCGTGAGCAAGATCCGAACGGCCCGATTGCGGATCTTGCCACCCATCGCATCCAGGATGGACTCGGTTGAATAGCGACCGGTCGCCTCGACGGTACGCAACAGTTCCAGCTGCTCCTGCTTTGCAACCGGACCGAGCGTGTAGGCAGCGCAGGCAACCACTGCCTTGCGCACCACATCAGGGCGGTCTGCGATCATCTGCAGCGCCAAAGATCCGCCGGTGCTGGCGCCGAGCACGTCCACTGGCTTGCCAAAGTGGCTGTAAATCGCCTCGGCATGCCGTTCGGCTATCTCGGTGAAGGTGGTGTCGGCGGCCATTCCGGGCCAGCGATTGGTGAAGTAGACCTCAAAACCCGCCTTGGCCAACGGGGTCAGCGTCCTCAGAGTGAGGATTCGTTCCAGGCCAGGGCTAGGGTTTCGGTGATTCGTCGTGAATCCGCACAGATAGACCAGTGGCTCCCCGGAACCCAGCACGAGGTAGGGCAGTCCACCGCTGAATGTGCCTTCCCGTATCTCAGTCGACGTCACGGATTCATTCTGCTCGCGACCTCAGATCGGCAGCCGATCGAGGGCTGTGTGTGTGCTGTGAGCATCTGTGCCCTCCGTATGAAACAGCCAATCTGGTCGGGACGAGCCAGATTGCCGCTTTAGCCTTGAACGCAGATCACCTGCAGATAAGCGAATTCCGATAGAGGAAAGAGTTGCTCATGATGCGTGTCAACCACCGCGAAACGGATCTGGAGAACCATGATCGCGGCCTTGATTATGACCTGCCACGGCTGCTGCACCGGCGGGGCATGCTCAAGCTGGTTGCCGGCGTCGGGCTTGCGGGCGCCAGTCTGATCACACTTGGGGCATGTGGGAGTGAGGCAACCACGGGCGAGGCCAGCTCAGCTTCAGGCAGCCGCCCGGCGGGGGGCCCTCCCGACGGCGGTCCGGGTGGTGGTGCGCCGGAGAGCACGCAGACCAGCGACACCGCGAACGGGGAGCTTCCTGAGGAGACGGGCGGCCCATATCCGGGCGATGGTTCCAATGGTGCAAACGTGCTGAACCAGAGCGGCATCGTACGCAGCGACATCACCTCCAGCTTTGGATCCAGCACCACCAAGGCCGAGGGTGTGCCGCTCAACATCACGATGACCATCAACGACTACGCCAATAACAAAGCACCTCTGGCTGGCGGTGCAGTCTATGTATGGCACTGTGACCGAGAAGGCAGATACTCCCTCTACTCTCAGGGCGTAACTGGCGAGAATTACCTGCGCGGCGTCCAGGAGACCGATGGCCAGGGCCAGGTGAAATTCACCACTATCTTTCCCGCGGGTTACTCAGGCCGCTGGCCGCATATCCATTTCGAGGTGTATCCCAGTCTCGCGAAAGCTACCAACAGCGCGAACAAGATCGCTACATCGCAAATGGCTCTGCCCGAGGCCACCTGTCAGGCGGTCTACGCGACCAGCGGATACCAGCAGAGCCTCAGCAACATGAGCCGCGTCAGCCTGGACAGTGACAATGTCTTCAGCGATGGCTACGACCTGCAAATGCCTACCGTGACTGGCGATCCGTCCAGCGGCTATCAGCTCAGCTTCAGCTGCGCTGTCTGAGTCGACAGCTGCGGAGGTCAGGAACTCAGTGCCCGCTGAAACGCCGGTACGTTCCGGCAAGAAACTCCTCCGGCTCAGCGGCTTCGTCCAGGGATAGACCGATCCGATAGCTCAGCTGTTCGCCAACGACGGCGAAACGATGCTCGGCGATTCCGTTCGGCGTGGTTCGGTGCATGATCAACTCGCCGTCCTGCCATGCGCCGCGGGCTGGCTGCGGCGGGTGACCGCCGGAGTCGAAGAACCACCAAAGGATCGGCGCCCCCGAAGCCCGAGACATCACATCAGTGCTATCGATCATGAACACTCCGTGTCCGGTGAACTCCGCATGGTCGGCACTCACCTGCCGGTAATCCTGCACGACGACCTGATCGCTGACGTCGAGCTTGAAGACGATCATCGCTCGCGCCGTGGTCGCAGGACCCAAGGATGAAGCAGCCTGCTGCTCGACGCCTGTCCAGTTGCCGAGCACTGGAAGGAAAAGCTCCCGCAGACTCACGCCTCCTATTTTGAGCTGCTCGCGCATCGCGCTTGTAGTCTCCCGCCGTCGTCGTCGGCTTGAGCAATCCGATAATGCAGCACGAACCAAGAGTTTTAGTCCGCCAATACGGATGCTGAGGCCATTCTGATACGCGAACGCGGATTCTCTGATTCCTCCGCCCTTACCCCTCGCGGAAGACTGCTTGACAACATTCGCCGAAAGGGAATGTCGGTGCTGGCTCTAGCGCCCTTGACACCACAGACTTCCTCCTGTGATGCCTGCTCGGGGGAGAGTCATCGTGATCACCGGCGCGATGGCAACAGGAAAGTCAACGGTGGCCGATCTGCTGGCAATTCGGCTGCCGAAGTCGGTTCATATCCACGGCGACATGTTCCGCAGGATGGTGGTGAGCGGTCGGGCGGATATGACTCCCAATCCGAGCCCCGATGCGATAGCTCAACTCAATCTGCGCTACGACCTGGCGGCGATGGCTGCTGATCGCTGCGCCGAGGACGGTTTCGACGCCATTGTTCAAGACGTGATCTTGGGCAGAGATCTGGCTGACTTCGTCAAACGCATTGCCTCACCAGAGCGCTACCTGGTGGTGCTCTCGCCCAGAGTGTCGGCTTTGGAGTGGCGGGAGGAGCAGCGGCTCAGAGCCGTCGTCCATTTGTCGGCCGGAGCCCTCGATGAGGTGCTGCGTCGCGAGACGGCGCAGATCGGCTACTGGCTCGATTGCAGTACTCAGACCACTGAGGAGACGGTGGACGACATCCTCACTCATTTGCATCGGGCAGCTGTCTAGGCCCGCCACTCCCTCGCCCATTGCGTAGGCGCCAGCCGGTTCCGAGAATGGAATCGGTTTCTTGCCTTCGCCGGGAGGTGCTATGTCGAGGGTTGAAACTCTCAAACCACGTTCGCGCTTGATACTGGCCCTGCTCACTACCCGCCAAAACGGTTAAGGACCTCTACGCAACGAAGGGCGACTTAGTGATGTACATCCTGCGCTCGGACCTGATCGCCGATCCAGAACCGAGTTCCACTATTCGAATACCGGCAGCCATCTCGTCGTCGCCGTTCTCGCGGCTACGCTGCAGCACGCAGGCCGCGATCAGTCTGTGCTCAGCTATGCACGGCAGAAGCTCTTCGATCCGCTGGGGATCGAGACGCAGCCTGCCTACGTCAGGCCACCCCGATTGGAAGCTGCAACCGATCCCCCCTATCGCGCCGGATTTGGGTGGGCGGTTGACCCGCGGGGAATCCAACTTGGCTCGTTCGGGCTGCGGCTCTCTCTGCCCGACATGGTCACGGCCTCCCCGCGGGACACCGCTCCTTTGAGGCGCGTGGATCGTACGGGCAGCTGATCATGGTCATGCTGGACAGTCAAGTAGTCGTCGCCGTCGCCTCGTCCACCACTAGCACCTACTCCAGCGAGGACCCTGGGGTGTTCGTCCTCGGCGACCAAATTGCAGCCTTGGTGCTGCAGTGACCCCCATGGACATGCGCGAGGGGCGGGCCCATCCCGGGCCCGCCCCTCATCACTGCATCTCAGCGATAGTCGCCGAGATCAAACTCCTCTAGCGGCACGGCAGCGCCGGACCCCTGACCGAAGTCGTAGTCGAACGAGTCGTACCCGACCATCGAGTAGGCCTGAGCCTTGGCCTCTGGCGTGGGCTCCACCCGGATGTTTCGGTACCGTTCCAGGCCGGTACCTGCCGGGATCAGCTTGCCCAAGATCACGTTCTCCTTCAGGCCCACCAGCGCATCAGACTTGGCGTGGATCGCCGCGTCGGTCAGTACCTTGGTGGTCTCTTGGAAGGACGCAGCTGACAGCCACGACTCGGTGGCCAGCGACGCCTTCGTGATCCCCATCAGTACCGGACGGCCTGAGGCGGGGGTCCCGCCCTCAGCCACCACGTGTCGGTTCGCTGCCTCGTAGGAGAGCCGATCAACGAGATCACCAGCGAGCAGGGTGGAGTCCCCAGACTCGATCACCGTCACTCGACGCAACATCTGTCGGATGATGATCTCAATGTGCTTGTCGTGAATCGGGGCACCCTGGGTCCGGTAGACCGACTGCACCTCATCAACCAGGTGCTCCTGCACACGACGCACACCAAGCACGCGCAGCACGTCCTGGGGATCTGGCGTGCCAGCGGTCAGCTGCTGACCCACGTCGACCTGATCGCCGTCCTCAACCAGTAGCCGAGCCCGGCGGGATACCGAGAACTCCGCGACATCCGACCCGTCATCCGGAGTGATGATGATCTTCTTGAGCCGATCGTTGTCCTCGATCTTGACTCGCCCGGTCGCCTCCGCGATCGGCGCCTTGCCCTTGGGCTGGCGGGCCTCGAAGAGCTCGACCACACGTGGCAGGCCCTGGGTGATGTCATCACCAGCCACACCACCGGTGTGGAAGGTCCGCATCGTCAGCTGAGTACCCGGCTCGCCAATGGACTGCGCCGCGACGATGCCAACGGCCTCGCCGACATCGACCAGCTTGCCGCTAGCCAGCGAACGGCCGTAGCACATCGCGCAAGTGCCGCTCCCCGCCTCACAGGTCAGTACGCTGCGTACCTTGACCGTGCTAATGCCGTTCTCGACCAGCAGTCGGATGTTGACATCACCGAGATCAACTCCAGCCTTCAGCAACACCTCACCGTCGGGCGCGAGCACATCCGTGGCGAGCGTCCGCGCGTACACGGCGGTCTCCACGTGCTCGTCGATGACCAGGTTGCCCTTGCCGTCGTCAGCAGCGATCGTCTTGGTCAAGCCGCGCTCAGTACCGCAGTCATCCTCGCGGATGATCACGTCCTGGCTGACGTCCACCAACCGCCGGGTCAGGTAGCCCGAGTCGGCCGTGCGCAGCGCCGTGTCTGCCTGACCCTTGCGCCCACCATGCGTAGAGATGAAGTACTCCAACACCGACAGTCCTTCACGGAAGTTGGACTTGATCGGCCTCGCGATGATCTCACCCTTCGGGTTGACCACCAGGCCACGCATCGCGGCGATCTGGCGCATCTGCACCATATTTCCGCGCGCGCCGGAGTGCACCATCATGTAGATCGGATTGGTCTTTTCGAAGTTGTTCTCCATCGCGGTACCGAGACGTGAGGTCGCATCGGTCCAGATCTCGATCAGCTCCTGACGACGCTCGTCGTCAGTGATCAGGCCACGCTCGTACTGCTTGTCGATCTTGTTTGCCCGGTCCTCATAGGGGGCCAGAATCTGCGGCTTGTCGGCCGGAGTGCTGACGTCGCCAATGGAGACCGTGACTCCAGAGCGGGTCGCCCAGTGGAAGCCAAGATCCTTCAGCTGATCGAGGCAATGGGCTACCTGCACCTTTGGGTAGCGCTCAGCAAGATCATTGACGATCTGGCCTAGCTGCTTCTTGCCCACCTCATAGTCGGCGTACGCGTAGTCGTCGGGCAACGCCTCATTGAACAGCGCGCGTCCCAGCGTGGTCTCCAGCAAGATCGACCCATTCGGCGACAAAGTCTTGCCTTCGGGCGGGACGATATCGTTGAGCCGGAGCTTGATCGTGGCCTGTACCGAGAGTTCGCGTCGGTCGAAGGCCATCAACGCCTCCGCCACGGAGCCGAAGGCCCGCCCCTCACCCGCTGCGCCGTCGCGCTGCATGGTGAGGAAGTAGGTGCCGATGATCATGTCCTGGGTAGGCATGGTCACCGGACGACCGTCGGCTGGCTTCAAGATGTTGTTCGTCGAGAGCATCAAGATCCGGGCCTCAGCCTGGGCCTCTGCGCTCAGTGGCAGGTGTACGGCCATCTGGTCGCCGTCGAAGTCGGCGTTGAACGCCGTACACACCAGCGGGTGAATCTGGATGGCCTTGCCCTCGATGAGCTGCGGTTCGAACGCCTGAATGCCAAGTCGGTGCAGCGTCGGCGCACGGTTCAGCAGCACTGGATGTTCGGAGATGACCTCCTCCAGCACGTCCCACACCACCGGGCGCTGCCGCTCCACCATCCGTTTGGCCGACTTGATGTTTTGCGCATGGTTGAGGTCGTCCAGGCGCTTCATTACGAACGGCTTGAACAGCTCCAACGCCATCGCCTTGGGCAGACCACACTGGTGCAGCTTGAGCTGCGGGCCGACGACGATGACCGAACGGCCGGAGTAGTCGACGCGCTTACCAAGCAAGTTCTGCCGGAACCGACCCTGCTTGCCCTTCAACATGTCGGAGATCGACTTGAGCGGGCGATTGCCCGGACCAGTGACCGGACGACCACGGCGGCCGTTGTCGAACAGCGAGTCCACGGCCTCCTGAAGCATCCGCTTCTCATTGTTGACAATGATTTCCGGCGCACCGAGATCAAGGAGCCGCTTCAGCCGGTTGTTGCGGTTGATCACGCGCCGGTACAGATCGTTCAGGTCCGATGTCGCGAACCGACCACCGTCAAGCTGCACCATCGGGCGCAGGTCCGGCGGGATGACCGGAACACAGTCCAGCACCATCCCGGTGGGGCTGTTCTTCGTGGTCAGGAACGCCGAGACCACCTTGAGCCGCTTCAACGCACGGGTCTTGCGCTGGCCCTTACCGACCTGAATGGTTTCGCGCAGATCGGCAGCCTCGGCCTCGAGGTCGAAGGTCTCCAGCCGCCTCTGAATGGCGTCAGCGCCCATGGAACCGGCGAAGTACTTGCCGAAGCGGTTCTTCATCTCCCGGTACAGCACTTCGTCGCCCTCGAGATCTTGCACCTTGAGGTTCTTGAAGCGGTTCCAGACGGCGTCGAGCCGATCGAGTTCACGCTGGGCGCGGTCGCGGAGCTGCTTGACCTCGCGCTCCGCGCCTTCACGGACCTTGCGCTTGGCATCGGCCTTGGCACCCTCCGCCTCCAGCGCGGCGGTATCCTCCTCGAGCTTCCTCATCCGGTTCTCGATGTCAGAGTCCCGGCGGCCCTCGATCTGCTTACGCTCGACATCGATCTTCGCCTCGAGCGAGGACAGGTCCCGATGCCGGGCATCCTCATCGACGTCGGTGATCATGTACGCCGCAAAGTAGATGACCTTTTCCAGGTCCTTCGGGGCGATGTCGAGCAAGTAGCCCAGGCGCGACGGGACGCCCTTGAAGTACCAGATGTGGGTGACCGGAGCAGCGAGCTCAATGTGGCCCATCCGCTCGCGGCGCACCTTGGAACGGGTCACCTCGACACCACACCGCTCACAGATGATGCCCTTGAAGCGCACCCGCTTGTACTTGCCGCAGTAGCACTCCCAATCCCGGGTGGGGCCGAAGATCTTCTCGCAGAACAAACCATCACGCTCCGGCTTGAGCGTCCGGTAGTTGATCGTCTCCGGCTTCTTCACCTCACCATGCGACCACTTGCGAATCTCGTCGGCGGTGGCCAGGCCGATGCGGATCTCGTCGAAGAAGTTCACGTCGAGCATGCTTTGGTTATCTCTCTTCTCTCAGTACGCGATATCTCAAGTTGTCTATGGACTGAACCTTCACCTCCGCCGACTTGTCAGCGCGCGTGGTCGCGGTAGCGACCACTGACGCTGACAAGTCGGCGGGAGGGAGAGGCACTCAGACTTCTTCGACTCCGCCAAGGGAGTCACCGGGGCGGCGCGACAAGTCGATACCGAAATCCTCAGACGAGCGGTAATCGTCCTCGGAATCTCGCAGCTCCACTTCCGTACCGTCGCTGGACAGCACCTCGACGTTGAGGCATAGGGACTTCATTTCCTTGACCAGCACCTTGAACGACTCCGGGATGCCGGGCTCAGGAATGTTCTCGCCCTTGACGATGGCCTCGTAGACCTTCACCCGACCGGGCACGTCATCGGACTTGATGGTGAGCAACTCCTGCAAAGCCCACGCTGCGCCGTACGCCTCCAGCGCCCAGACCTCCATCTCGCCGAACCGCTGTCCGCCGAACTGTGCCTTACCGCCAAGCGGCTGCTGGGTGATCATCGAGTACGGTCCGGTCGATCGAGCGTGGATCTTGTCGTCAACCAGGTGGTGCAGCTTCAGCATGTAGATGTAGCCAACGCCAACCGGCTCTGGGAACGGCTCACCGGAGCGGCCGTCGAAGAGATGGGCTTTGCCATCGGCATTCACCAAGCGCTGGCCGTCCCGAGTCGGCAATGTCTGGCCAAGCAGGCCGGTGATCTCCTCCTCGGTCGCACCGTCGAAGACCGGGGTCGCCAACCTGGCCGGGCCATCCACGTGGCCAAACCCCACTCCCCGGAGCCGGTCGGCCCAGTCAATCTTCTTCAGGCCATCCAGATCCCAGCCCTGCTTAGCGACCCAGCCAAGGTGAGTCTCCAGGACCTGGCCGACGTTCATCCGGCTCGGTACACCCAGCGGGTTGAGCACAATGTCGACTGGAGTGCCGTCCTCAAGAAATGGCATGTCCTCGATCGGCAAGATCTTGGAAATGACGCCCTTGTTTCCATGACGCCCGGCGAGCTTGTCACCGTCTTGGATCTTGCGCTTCTGGGCCACATAGACCCGGACCAATTGGTTGACGCCAGGCGAAAGCTCATCATCAGCATCGCGATCAAACACGCGTACACCAATGACTGTGCCCGACTCACCATGCGGCACCTTGAGCGAGGTGTCACGGACCTCGCGCGCCTTCTCGCCGAAGATCGCGCGCAGCAACCGCTCCTCTGGAGTCAGTTCGGTCTCGCCCTTCGGAGTGACCTTTCCGACCAGGATGTCGCCGGTGGATACCTCGGCGCCGATCCGGATGATGCCGCGCTCGTCCAAGTCGGCGAGCATCTCCTCGCTGACATTGGGAATGTCGCGGGTGATCTCCTCGGCGCCCAACTTGGTGTCCCGAGCGTCGACCTCATGCTCTTCGATATGGATCGAGGTGAGCACGTCATCTTGGACGAGCCGCTGGCTGAGGATGATGGCGTCCTCGTAGTTGTGACCCTCCCACGGCATGAACGCCACCAGCAGGTTGCGACCAAGCGCCATCTCTGCGTGATCGGTGCACGGACCGTCAGCGAGCGGAGTCCCCTTCTCGATTCGCTGACCAACCGTCACCAGCGGGCGCTGGTTGATGCAGGTGCCCTGGTTCGAGCGCCGGAACTTGCTGAGCCGGTAGGTCTTGAACGTGTCATCGTCCTGCGTCACATCGATCAGGTCCGCGCTCACCGCCGTGACTACGCCGGCCTGGGTGGCGACCGTCACATCGCCGGCGTCCACCGCGCCCCGGTACTCCATGCCTGTGCCGACGAAGGGTGCCTCCGACTTGATCAGGGGCACAGCCTGGCGCTGCATATTGGAACCCATCAGCGCTCGTGAAGCGTCGTCGTGCTCCAGGAACGGGATCATCGCCGTCGCGACCGACACCATCTGGCGCGGTGACACGTCCATGTAGTGCACCTCGTTGGCCGGCACTGAGTCGACCTCGCCGTGGCGCTTACGAACCAGCACCCGATCTTCGGTGAAGCGACCCTTGTCGTCCAACTTGGCGTTTGCCTGAGCAGTGACGTACCGGTCCTCCTCGTCCGCAGTCAGGTAGTGGATCTGATCTGTAACGTGACCCTTCTCCACCTTCCGGTATGGGGTCTCAACGAAGCCAAAGGCGTTCACCCTGGCGAATGAGGCGAGCGAGCCGATCAGACCGATATTCGGACCCTCAGGGGTTTCGATCGGACACATCCGGCCGTAGTGGGACGGATGCACGTCGCGGACCTCCATGCCAGCCCGATCCCGAGACAAGCCGCCGGGGCCGAGCGCTGAAAGCCGCCTCTTGTGCGTCAGGCCTGCGACCGGGTTGGTCTGGTCCATGAACTGGGAGAGCTGCGAGGTACCGAAGAACTCCTTGAGCGCCGCAACAACCGGCCGAATGTTGATCAGAGTCTGCGGGGTGATCGCCTCGACGTCCTGAGTGGTCATCCGGTCCCGAACCACCCGCTCCATGCGGCCCAGCCCGGTGCGCAACTGGTTCTGGATCAGCTCGCCTACCGTGCGCAGCCGGCGATTGCCGAAGTGGTCGATGTCGTCCTCTTCAACAAGCAGCTCGCCTCGCGGGGAGTCGAGAGTTTGCTTGCCCTCGTGAAGTGCAACCACAAAGTGGATGGCGGCAACGATGTCCTCGATGGTCAGCACCTGACGATCGAACGGCAGCTCCAGGCCAAGCTTCTTGTTGATCTTGTAACGGCCGACTTTGGCCAGGTCGTAGCGCTTCGGGTTGAAGTAATAGTTCTCCAACAATGCTTGGGCAGCCTCGCGCGTCGGCGGCTCCCCGGGACGCAGCTTGCGGTAGATGTCCAGCAGCGCCTCATCCTGGGTGGTGGTGTGATCCTTCTCCAAGGTGAGCCGCATCGACTCGTACTGGCCGAACTGATCGAGGATCTGGGCATCGGTCCAGCCGAGCGCCTTGAGCAGCACAGTCACGTTCTGCTTACGCTTGCGGTCCAGCCGGACGCCGACCATGTCACGTTTGTCGATTTCGAACTCGAGCCATGCACCTCGCGACGGGATCATCTTGCAGGTGAAGATGTCCTTGTCGGAGGTCTTGTCGGTGGTCTGCTCGAAGTAGACGCCGGGTGAGCGCACCAGCTGGGAAACAACGACCCGCTCGGTGCCGTTGATCACGAAGGTGCCCTTATCGGTCATCAAGGGGAAGTCCCCCATGAAGACCGTTTGGCTCTTGATCTCGCCGGTCTCGTTGTTCATGAACTCGGCGGTGACGAAAAGCGGCGCGGCGTAGGTGACGTCGCGTTCCTTGCACTCATCGACCGTGTTCTTCGGCGGCTCGAACCGGTGATCCCGGAAAGAGAGCGACATGGTGCCGGAGAAGTCTTCGATCGGAGAGATCTCCTCGAAGATCTCCTCGAGTCCAGACTTGGTGTTGATGTCGGTACGGCCCTGGTCTAACGCGGTCTTGACGCGAACGCGCCAGGCCTCGCTGCCGATGAGCCAGTCAAATGAATCGATCTGCAGATCAAGCAGATCTGGGACTTCCATGGGTTCGGCGATCTTCGCGAACGAGATGCGGCCGGTAGGGGATACAACTTTGGTCTTAGAGGCTGTGCGCGAGGCGGCCAACTCCTGTGTCCTTCCGAAGGCTCTCAGTGGAGGAGCAATGCTTCCACGCATGCTGAACGACCCGTGTCAAAGTGAAACGGGTCGACAGATGGCGAGGGCAAACCCCCAATATAGATACTGAACCGCCTGAAGTCAAGAAATCGGGCGCAGCACAAAGCAGAGCAGTCAAATCCGCGACTACCTTGGGAGAGATCATACTCTTCGCCAGCCGCGCGACAAGGGGCAATATTTGGGGCAACCAGCGCTGCCCAGAGCGCCCCTCGACCTGCCAGCGGCTCGGAAGCTCTGCTCCGAAATTCCTCTTGCTGGCGTAGGACCTTAGACCCTCCCGCCGCCGCTTCGGGACGCATTGACTTGACAGTGCACCGATCCCCGAGGAGGAAGCGCGATGGCAGAGCAATGACGGCGCCGGAGAGATTCAGCGGTGGGGACTTGACCGACGAATTCCAGCCGATGAGTCGGAGTCGCTGCCAGGAACTTCTGGAGAGCCAGAGCATTGGGCGAGTCGCCTGGCAGGCCGCCGACGGTCCCCAGATCCTTCCGGTGACCTACGCCTACCACGACGGAACGATCATCTTCCGGACCTCACCGTACGGAGTGCTCTCAGAACTGGTCCGCCCGACCGATGTCGCGCTGGAAATCGACGAACTCGATCAAGAGAGCCGCCAAGTATGGAGTGTGGTGGTACAGGGCCGCGCGCAGGGCATCGCCGAGCCCGACCAGCTGGTGCGCATGTGGGCGGTCGGCGGCGTCGTTCCTTGGGCCCCGGGTGTTAGGAACGTGTTCATTCAAATCATTCCCCACCGGATAACCGGGCGGATTGCGTTGGCACACCCTGCCTAATAACGCGACGCCACCAGGATCGCTAACAACTCATTGCGTCGCAACTGGTTGCGACGCAATTTCCTGGTGCGGAAGGGACTTTAGTCCCAATACTTTGTGACCCGACCCCCTTCCGCAAAGCTGCTGATCAGGCGCACAATCAAGATGCGGGTGGGCAAGATGCGGGGCGGGCGGAACTGAGGAGTTGATCATGCCAACCTTTGGCGGTCGCGTTTCGCCAGGTGAGCGGACGCGTCGGCTCTCACCGCACGAGTGCAAAGCCTGGCTTTGCAGTCATCATGAGGGACGGCTGGGATACCGATCTGGCAAGGGTCCTCGCTCAGTCGTCGTCTCGTACGCCGTCGCCGGAGACCAGATCTTGGTCCGGCTGCCTGACTACAACGACATCGTTCACTACGCCCCTGGCTCAGAGGTCAGCCTCGATGTCGACGGCGGCACTCCCGCTGCGCATCGCGAGACCGTGGTCGTGACCGGCGAGGCGGCCTTGGCCGATAGTGGTCATAAGCCCCTGATCGACCAGACGGCATTCCAGGAGGAGTGGCCGCCCGGCGTATCGACCTCGGTTATCTGCGTGCCACTTACCGCCATCGAAGGCTTCGAACTCAGGGATCCATGATCTGACACATCAAGCTTGAGTCCCTCCCCCCGAAAGTGGTCACGGAAAACACGCATCTCACACAAGATCGAGTCGTACGTGGCCACTTTTGCCTCTGTGATCGCTACATTCACGATCATGACCTCACCTGGATGGACCTCGGCTGACTTGCCGCCGCAGCATGGACGCATCGTCATCGTCACCGGCGCCAACAGCGGGATTGGGCTTCATACCGCGCGGGCGCTCGCAGAGGCCGGAGCGTATGTCGTGCTTGCCGTTCGGGACGTTGCCAAGGGCGAAGCGGCCGCCGAATCCATCTCCGGCGACTGTGAGGTTCGCCAGCTCGATCTTGCCGACCTCGCCTCCGTACGCGCCTTCGCCGAGAGCTGGCAGGGTGAGCTGGGCGTGTTGATCAACAACGCTGGGGTGATGAGGACACCCGAAAGGCGTACTGCCGATGGCTTTGAGCTGCAGATCGGCACCAACCACCTCGGCCACTTTGCACTCACCAACCTGCTGCTGCCGAAGGTGACCGATCGAGTGGTGACCGTCGCCTCCGGGGCGCACCGTGGCGGCTCGATCTCGCTGGACGACCTCAACTGGGAAAGACGCACATATCGGTCCTGGCCCGCGTACCAGCAGTCGAAGCTGGCCAACCTGCTGTTCACACTCGAGCTCCAGCGTCGGCTGACCGCAGCCGACTCGGCGGTCCGAGCTATCGCGGCACATCCAGGCTATGCGGCTACAAATCTTCAGTTCCGCAGCGAGAGGCGGATGGAGGACCGGGTGATGAAAATCAGCAATCGGCTCTTCGCACAGACCGACGAGGCCGGAGCGCGATCCACCTTGTTCGCTGCTAGCCAGGATCTTCCTGGAGCTAGTTATGTCGGCCCGGGCGGTCCGTGGGGGCTGCGTGGATATCCGGCGCTCGTGGGCCGAACCACCGCCGCGTCCGATGTGGAGATGGCGAAACAGCTCTGGATACTTTCAGAAGGTCTCACCGGGGTGGAGTTCCCGCTGGATGCTGTGCGCTGATCGAGCCGGCCGCCAGCCACGGTGGTATCCAGCAGCGGCAGGGCCACTGCTGGATGACCACCAGCGAGTGACTACTTGTAAGAGACCGTGGCTCCAGCGGCCTCAAGGGCCTCGCGAGCCTTGTCGGCGGCCTCCTTGTTGACCTTCTCCAGTACCGGCTTGGGGGCGGCCTCGACCAGGTCCTTGGCTTCTTTGAGCCCCAGACTGGTCAGTGAACGCACCTCTTTGATGACCTGGATCTTCTTCTCGCCAGCCGCCTCGAGGATGACGTCGACTTCGTCGCTGCCCTCTTCCTCGGCTGCGCCGGCATCTCCGCCTGCGGCAGCCGGAGCAGCGGCAGCGGCAGCAACGGGAGCAGCCGCGGTCACGCCGAAGGTGGTCTCGAATTCCTTGATGAACTCGCTGAGCTCGATCAAGGTCAGCTCCTTGAAGGCGTCAAGGAGATCTGTAGTGCTGAGCTTCGCCATGATTGGGCGTCCTTCCTAGTTGTCTTCCGCAGCGGGTGCTGCCAGTGGATCTGCCGCGGGCGCGGTGCCCGCTTCAGCTGCAGCTGACGCTGCGGGTTGTGCCGCCTCGGCGGCGAGTTCTTCGTTCGTCGGCTCCTGAGTCGGCTCTGAAGCAGCTTCGGAGTGCGTCCGGCCGCCAGCCGGTTCAGCGGCAAGGTCGGAGTTCGACGGCTCCGCACTTGCCTCGGGCGCGGGTGCGAGCAGCGACGGGTTTTCGCCGGCCGCATGCTCCAGAGCGGCGAACAAGCGAGCAGTCTGAGAGAGCGGAGCAGATACCAGTGAGATGGCCTGTTGCAGAACACCCTGCAAAGCGCCGGCGACCTTGGCGAGCAGGACCTCACGCGACTCAAGATCGGCCAGTTTCCTGACGTCCTCCGGGGTCATGAACTTCCCGTCCAGCACCCCACCCTTGATCACAAGCTCCGGGTTGGTGCGTGCGAAGTCACGCAGTCCCTTGGCCACCACAACTGGATCGCCATTGATGAAGGCGATCGCTGTCGGACCAACGAGCTGCTCCTCGATCGCGTCGAGACCCGCCTCGTGGGCAGCAATGGTGGTCAGCGTGTTCTTCGAAATGGCGTAGCTGGCATCATCACCGAGCGAGCGGCGCAGCTGCATCAGCGCCTTCACTGACAGGCCGCGGTACTCGGTCAACACCACGCCGGCCGAGCTGGAGAACCTATCGGTCAGCTCAGCGACCGCGGCAACTTTGTCCGACCTCGCCATCGTTCCCTCCACTTCGTCATGCGCTGCGTCTGCAGCACTTTTCCGAAGGGCTGGCTGGCCGTCGAAATGAGAAAGCCCTCTGCGCGCGCGGCAGCAAAGGGCAAACGAAAGACTAGGTCTTCCAACGCACTTACTTACCTGCGCGGGCCGTCCATTGATCTCGTACGGACACTTCGAGTTGACCCTGAGGCTCAACCAACCAGCGGTCTTCGGCAGCCAACACTGTACCGGCGGCCAATGTGCCAGCCAAATCAGCGGGCTCGACGGCAGGCTTCGCAACCACCGTCAACGGCCGTTTCTCTGCCGCTGATGCTCGGGAGTTGGCCAAGTTCCGTAAGTCCATAGGACTCAACCCACTCACGGTCGGCGGCCGCCGTGCGTGGAGCCCCTTGCTGTCGCAGGGCACGACGCCGCACCTGAGGAAGGGTGAACACGGCAGGGCTGTGGTTCGGCTGCAACTGGCGCTGCGGTCGGCAGGCTTCGTCAAGGTGCCGATTGCCGGCAGATACAACGTTGCCACCGTGGCGGTGATCAAGACCGTCCAGAAGTCGCGTCACCTCAAACAAACTGGCGCAGTCAACGCAGACTTCTGGAAGGCGCTGCAAGCCGGCAAGATCACCGCGACAACCGTGGTGGTCAAGAAGCCGACGCCCAAGAAGCCCATCGCCAAGCCGACATCGACCAAGAAGGCGACCAAGGGCGAAAAGGCGCTGGCTTATGCCAAGAAGCAGCTCGGTGATCCCTACAGGCGTCGAGGCACCGGTCCGAACGGCTGGGATTGCTCGGGCCTGACGATGAAGGCATGGCAGGCGGCCGGGGTGAAGTTGCCACATGTGGGGCTCTATGCAGGCAACGGCAAGGTGATCCACGCACCGCGCCCAGGCAAGCAGGTGTCCTACATCAAGATGAGCCACATGCCCTACATGGGGGCACGCCGGCCCGGGTGACCACGACTTGCTGTGAAGATGGGTCGATGCATCCTTGCGTACGCGAGGCCCGGGAATCTGATCTTGACCGGATCCAGCAGCTGATCGTCGATCTGGCCAGCTACGAACGGGCTGCGCACGAAGTCAAGACAACAACCGAACAGCTCCGAGTCGCGTTGTTTGGCCCGCAGCCGGCCGCCTATGCCTTAGTGGCCGAGCACGACAACCGGGTAGTCGGCTTCGCCCTTTACTTCCGGAACTTCTCCACCTGGGAGGGGGTTCACGGGATCTATCTCGAGGACCTCTATGTCATGCCCGAGTACCGCGGTTCGGGACTCGGCAGGGCGTTGCTGACGTCGCTGGCAGGGTTGGCGGTTGAGCGCGGCTACGCAAGGCTGGAATGGGCCGTCCTGGATTGGAACCAACCCGCCATCGACTTCTATCGCAGCCTGGGCGCGGTCGCGATGGACGAATGGACCGTCTATCGGCTCAGCGGCGAAGCACTTGCGGCTGCCAGCGCCGCAGCCTGATGGACTCGATCCCCAACCCAGTCACTCGGAGAAGCGGCTCAGCAGCACAGCTCCGCCAATAGCAAGCGCGAATCCAGCGATTGCGAGCGGCGTGAAGCCGGCGGCGATGGAATCTCCAAACAGCATGATGCCGATCAGCGAGGGAACGACGACCTCGAAGACCAGCGTGATTGCGGTGACCAACGTGACCGCATCTCGCTGCAGCGCCACGGTGAAGAAGCCAATGCCGATTGCGCCGTGCACGATGATCGCCCACAGCAGTGGGTCAGACAGCAGAGACCACGAGATGCCTGATGCGCCAATGCCGCGTGAGGCCAGAGCCACTCCACTGAACCCAAGACCTGCGGCGCACGACATGACGATGGCGGAGGCGCGATTCTTCATCCGGAATCCGATGAGCCCAACGACCAGCGGCACTATCGAGGCCAGCAGGATGATCCAATCGTCGACCAGCGGAATCTGTGTGGCTGCAGTCGGTACGGCTGTCACGCAGAGCAGAACCAAGCCGAGGCCGAGTATCGCGAGAGACATCCAGTCCTTCCACGACAGGCGTGCGCCGCGCAGACTCGCGATCACCGCGGTGACTCCAACACTGGCGGCGACGATCGACTGGACCAGGAACAACGGAAGCCGCTGCAAGGCCAGCACATTGCCGGCAAACGCCAGTGTGTCGGCGGCCAGCCCCAGCAGGTACGGCACCTGTTTGATGATCAGGACTATTCCGGTCAGTCCCACCACCTCGGCGGAGCGCTTGGCGGCGACCGACTGCAGAACCGACGACACGCCGTATCCCAGGCAGGCGACGATCGCTCCCAGCCAGCTCAGCACCAACACGCGAATAACCTCCGAGCAGATGTGTGCGCGCTGAGCTTGACGAAGCGTGCGAGCTGGTGCCCTTCGACAGGCTCAGGACACATAAGACGGACTTGAATCTACGCCGATTCCGGGCGCGTCTTGTTGGTGTCGACCGGGATTCCGGGGCCCATTGTGGTCGAGAGCGTGATCTTGCGGAGGTAGCGGCCCTTGGCTGCACTGGGCTTCAACCGGATGATCTCGTCCATCGCCGCGAAGTAGTTCTGTGACAGCTGCTCAGCGCTGAAGGACGCCTTGCCAATGATGAAGTGCAGGTTGGCGTGCCTGTCGACCCGAAACTCGATCTTGCCGCCCTTGATGTCGCCCACCGCTTTCGCCACGTCCATGGTGACGGTCCCGGTCTTCGGGTTCGGCATCAACCCGCGGGGCCCGAGGATGCGGCCAAGACGGCCCACCTTGCCCATCATGTCCGGGGTTGCGACGACCGCGTCGAAGTCCAGGTAGCCCTTGGACACCTTGTCAATGAGCTCGTCGGAACCCACCTCGTCGGCACCCGCGGCATTTGCGGCCTCGGCGCGCTCGCCAGTAGCGAAGACGAGCACGCGCGCCGTTTTCCCGGTCCCGTTGGGCAGGTTGACGGTGCCGCGGACCATCTGATCCGCCTTCCGAGGATCGACACCGAGCCGCACCGCAACATCGACGGTCTCGTCGAACTTTGCCTTGGTGTTGGCCTTTGCGAAGGCCATCGCCTCCGACGGTGCGTACAGCTTCGCCGGGTCAACCTTCTCGGCGACTGCACTGTAGGTCTTGCTGCGCTTCATGATGCTGGTCCTTTCTGTTCCCATTTCTGGCGGCCAGTTGTGGTCAGAGCCGCGCCGGCTCCCCCACGGGTTCTTTCTTAGTCGGAGACGGTGACGCCCATACTGCGAGCGGTGCCTTCGACGATCTTCATTGCAGACTCGACGTCGTTGGCGTTGAGATCAGGCAACTTGGTGTTGGCGATGTCACGCACCTGGTCGCGGCTGATCTTGCCAACCTTGTCACGATGCGGCACACCGGAACCCTTCGGAACACCAGCAGCCTTCTTGATCAGTTCGGCTGCAGGCGGAGTCTTGGTGATGAAGGTGAAGCTACGGTCCTCATAGATCGTGATCTCCACCGGAATCACGGTGCCGCGCATGGATTCTGTCGCCGCGTTGTAGGCCTTGCAGAACTCCATGATGTTGACGCCGTGCGGACCGAGTGCGGTACCGACGGGCGGCGCTGGCGTTGCGGCAGCTGCGTTCAAGGCGATCTTGACGAGCGCAGCAACCTTTTTCTTCTTGGGAGGCATTCTCTTTCTGGATCCTTTGCGTGGTCGTTTAGGGGGTCAGCTCAAACCTTCTGGATCTGCGGAAAGGTCAGATCAACCGGGGTCTCGCGACCCAAGATCTCCACCAGTGCTTTGAGCCGCTGATTGTTCACATTGATCTCGGTGATCGTTGCGTGGACACCCGCGAACGGCCCATCGACCACCATGACTGAGTCACCAACGACGAAGTCCGCGACCTCGACCTTCTTCTTGCGACGGGTCGGACCGTCGCTGGACGCGGTCGCCGCTGCGATCACAGCCGGTGCCAGCATCTTCTCCACCTCGTCGAGGCTGAGCGGCACTGGGGAGTTGGAGTGTCCGACGAAGCCAGTGACCGACGGAGTATGGCGAACGGTCGACCAGGACTCGTCGGTCAAATCCATACGCACCAGAACATAGCCGGGCAGCACCGTACGCCGGACCTGCTTGCGCTGACCGTTACGGATCTCGGTGACCTCCTCGGTCGGCACGACGATCTCGTAGATGTAGTCCTCCATGTTGAGGGAGGAGACCCGGTTTTCCAGGTTTTGCAGCACCCGGTTCTCCATGCCGGAGTAGGTGTGCACGACGTACCAGTCGCCTGGCTTGGCCCGCAGCTCCGACCGGAACGCCTCCAGTGCGTTCTGACCTGCGTCGGACTCTTCCTCGGGCTCAGCCTCGGCGACTGCTGGCTCTTCGGTTGGCGCGAGGCTGCCGAAGTCGAGCTCGAAGTCATCCTCGGCTTTCTGGTCGCTGGTGGTGGCGCCGCCAAAGTCAAGGTTGATATCGACGTCGTCCTCGCGGCTCGACTGGTAGCTACCCAGGTCGACGTCGAAGTTTTCCTCTGTGGTCTCGGCCGCTGCCGAAGCTTCAGGGCTTTCCAGCGACTCCGCACTCTGTTGCGGTTCCTCGGCTGAAAAGTTCTCGGGCACGTCGATATCTCCGATGCTTGGTTCGTTGGCGGTCATCAGCTAAAGATCTTGAAGATTGCCCAGCCGAGGCCGAGGTCGAGCAGGCTCACGTAGGCGATCACAAACAGGACGAAGACCAGCACGACAACGAAATAGTTGATCAGCTGCTGGCCGGTGGGGTAGACGACCTTTCGAAGTTCGCCGATCGATTGCCGGACAAACTTGATGGGGTTCGTACGCTCCGGCTTGACGGGCTGATCGCGTTTGTTCGTCGGAGCGCCTTTGGGCGCGCGCGAGGCGGTCCTGGCTTTGGTGCTCGAAGTCGCCGCAACGCCTGCCGGCTCCAAAACCTTCTCCGGCTCAGAGTTGCGCTCGCCGCCCTCCTTGGCCGCCTGAGCCCCGTTCACCCCGGTGCGCGGAGACGGAGGTTCCCCATTGGTCTCGGTGGCACCGGACAAGTCGGCAGAGCTCGCCTCGGCGGTCGGCTCTACCTCTTCCTTCTCTGCCACGCTAGACCTTCCCTACTGTCATCCATGTCCGCACCTGCAGGGCAAGAGGGACTTGAACCCCCAACCTTCGGTTTTGGAGACCGATGCTCTGCCAATTGAGCTATTGCCCTCCGGAAGCCCTCCACCCGATGCTCTTGTCTGCCGTACGCCGGTACGAGGGCGCACGAAAACAACGGTGATTTGCCACCAAGAGATTCGAGTGTAGTCAGGATTGCGACCGGAGTCGAACGGCTGGACGGACGGAGCGATTCGCCGGATTTACTCGTCCGGCGCCTCCTAGAGCCAGATAAGTGCCGAAACGATCAGTGCCACACAAGTGAGGATGGGGACCAGGAGCAAGCCCCAGGAGTCGTCGGAGGACAGTGGCTCGGAGGAGGGGTCTCGTGCCATCGAGATTCTTCTTTGCTTGATGGCGAGCACTTCGGAAGTGTCGCGGGTCGAATCCCCCAAGACAACCGATGCTAGGAGCGCTTCATGCCATTAGTCACGGTCTTTTGCAACCAATCTCGAACACCGGAATATATTGCCCAACTCAAAAAGATTTGTCGTCGAGAGCTTCGCGGTGGAAGTCTGCAGCCATGACCGTCACGCCCCGTCCATCCTCGCTTGCTCAGCGAAGCATGAGCTGCGAGCAGCGCGGGCGACGCGGTCGTGCGCACTGCCGACAATCGTGACCAGCGATTTCATATCGGGCGCCGTCGCCGGTCTGGCCGTTGCGATGCCATTAGGAGCCATCGGCACCTATCTCATTGGTCTCGGCGCGCGGGAGCGCACGATCACCGCCGCGGCCGCGGCGCTTGGCGTCGCCTCGGTCGATGGTGTTTACGCGGTTCTGGCCGCGGTCGGTGGAATAGGCCTACAGGCAATGCTCAGCGAAGTGTCTGGCTGGCTGACCTATGCGGCCGCAATCACACTGGTAGTGGTTGCGGTTCACACCATGCGTCTAGCTCTTCGTCGCTATCGCGGCGATTCTGGAACCCGCGCCCAGCTGAGCAGACTGACTCCCGCCCGCGCTTATCTCAGCCTGGTCGGACTCACAGCCATCAATCCGGCCACCGTGGTCACCTTCGCTGCGGTCATTGTCGGTCGATCCGCAAGCGAAGGTGGTTCAACATGGCTGGCCGTGGTTCTCTTCGCGCTCGGTGCGTTCGTGGCATCTGCTGCCTGGCAACTGCTGCTCGTTGGAGGCGGGAGCCTGCTCGGCCGGCTGCTTAGAGGTCGCGAAGGGCAGCTGGGAATCGCTGTCTGTTCAGCACTCATCATGCTGGGCCTGGCCGTTGCTGTACTGGTGAGCTAAACCGATTCCTCGAGCAACTTTTCGGTGGCGGCGAGTAGCACACAGGTGGCGAGCCCGTCGATGGCGACTGCCACCTCCTCCGGAGAGGGAAAGGTGGGGGCGATCCGAATGTTCCGGTCGCGCGGGTCTCGACCGTGAGGGAAGGCCGCACCAGCTCCCGTCATCGCGATGCCTGCTTGCTTGGCCAGCGCTACCACGCGAGTCGCCGTGCCATCGGCAACGTCGAGGCTGATGAAGTATCCACCGTCAGGATCAGTCCAGGTAGCCGCCTCGCATTCTCCAAGCCGTTTGCTCAGGATGGAGGTCACCTGGTCGAACTTGGGAGCCAGAATCTCGCGATGCCGACGCATCAGCGCGGATACCCCGTCTGCACCTTTGAGATACAAGGCATGTCGCAGATGGTTGATCTTGTCGGGTCCGATCGTCCGCTTACCTAGGTGCTTCAGGTACCAGTCAACGTTTGAGCGCGAGCTCGCGAAGAACGAGACGCCGGCACCGGCAAAGGTGATCTTAGACGTGGAGGCGAAAAGGAATACCCGGTTCCGATGGCCGGCCTCCGCCGCCATGGCGAGCACATCCAGGGCGGGAGTTTCCACATCAGTCAGGTGGTGCACCGCGTATGCGTTGTCCCAGAACATTCGGAAGTCTCCCGCGGCGGGCATCTCGAGAAGTGCGCGGGTGACCTCGTCGGTGTAGATAGCGCCAGTGGGATTGGAATACATCGGCACGATCCACATGCCCTTGATCGACGGGTCGTCGGCGACCAGCTGCCGTACCTGATCCAGATCGGGCCCATTCGGGCTGAGCGGAACCGGGATCATCTCGATGCCGAACTGCTCGCACAGCGCAAAGTGTCGATCGTAACCAGGGACCGGGCAGATGAACTTGATCGGTGTTTTCGACCACGGCTCAACCGAGTCAACAGTGCCCTTGAGGAGGGCATACACCAGAGCGTCGTGCATGATCGACAAGCTCGAATTGTCGCCAGCGACGAGCTGATCGACGGGAACATTGAGCAGCGGCGCGAAGATCGTCCGGATCGCGGGGAGCCCTTGGGCGCCGCCGTAGTTACGACAATCTGTGCCGATTGAGTCCAGATAGATGCCCTCTCCGGGCAGCGTGAGCAGCTCGTTGGACAAGTCGAGCTGCGCAGGTGACGGCTTGCCGCGTGTCAGGTCCAGCTTCAGACCTTGAGCTACCAGCGCGTTGTATGCCGAGGTTTGCTCCTCGTGCAGCACAGTTAGCTCGGCGTGACTGAGGTCGGACAGTGGCATAGTCATTTCTGCTCCGGGATTCGAGACGGGAGGTGCGTGAGTCTAGTGCTCTGCTGACAGAGCGCGCTGGTCAAGGCTTAGCTGCCCCGGAGCACTGCGGCTGCACGCCGGGGAGCGGAGAAGAGCCGCTGCTGGGTTGCATCGGCCGCGAGCGCACTGTGCGGTCCGAGCCGCACCATGTCGCCAGCCACCTCGATCTCCCCGATGATGATCACTGGAGCCACCACACGCCCCACATCCACTTCCGTCGGATGGTCATGGAAATTGACCACCATGATCATGTCGCCGCGCTCGAGCAGCAGCCAGCCGGCATCGTCGTTCGACACCGCCCGTCCCTGGTCGAACCGGGGGTCGGTGAAGTCTGGGTAGGTACGACGG
This sequence comes from uncultured Actinomycetota bacterium, assembly GCA_963730505.1. Taxonomy (GTDB): domain Bacteria; phylum Actinomycetota; class Actinomycetes; order Propionibacteriales; family Propionibacteriaceae; genus Microlunatus. The sequence continues at coordinate 27,800 of CAVSSB010000028.1, read as the reverse complement.
ATGTTGATCAACCGCCTGGTCAGGTCCAGCAATTCGGCAGGGCGGGGTTGCTCGGGCTCCGACCAGTCCAGCCTCGATACCTCGAAGGTACGCGGATCTTGGGGATCGGGTACGTCGCTGGTGTCCCACTCCATCTGAGCGAATTCCTCAAGCCGGCCAGCGCGGACCATCTCCGCGAGCTCGGGCTCGGGGTGGGAGGTAAAGAAGCGCCATGGCGTCGAGGCTCCCCATTCCTCGCCCATGAAAATCATCGGTGTGAAGGGACTGAGCAGAGTCAGCATCGCCGCAATGGCCTGCTGTGCTGGCGTGATCTTGCTCGAGAGCCGTTCGCCCCTGGCACGATTGCCGATTTGATCGTGGTTGTCCGAGCAGACCACCAAGCGCCAGGTTGGCGTACGCCAGGTGTCAATCGGATGCCCGTGGGTTCGGCCTCGGAAGCTGGACCGGGTGCCGGTGTGGAAAAAACCGCTTTCAAACACCTTGCCAAGCGCGGCAAGTGAGTCGAAATCGGCGTAATAGCCGCTGGTATCGCCGGTCAGACTTACGTAGAGGGCATGGTGAAAGTCATCGCTCCACTGCGCGGTCAGGCCGTAGCCGCCGCCTTCTCGTGCTGTGATCAACCGAGGGTCGTTCAGGTCCGATTCGGCGATGAGCGGCATCGGTCGGCGTAGGAAGGTGCTACGTCGACCGACCTCGATATTCAACTCCTCGAGCAGGTGCGTCGCTCGTGTGTCGTGCAGCGCGTGCACGGCGTCGAGTCGCAGCCCGTCGACGTGATAGTCGGTCAGGAACATCAAGGCGTTGTCGATGATGTAGCGGCGTACCTCGTCGGACTCCTCGCCGTCCAGGTTCGGCTCATCCCCCCAGACGGTAGGGCCGGCGTCGCTCCGCAAGTAGGGGGCAAATTGCGACAAGTAGTTGCCGCTCGGACCGAGATGGTTGTAGACGACGTCCTGGATGACTCCAAGACCTGCTTGATGGCACGCATCGACGAACTGCATGTAGCCCAGCGGGCCTCCATAGCCCTCGTGTACGGCATCCCAGAGCACACCGTCGTAGCCCCAATTGTGCAGACCGTTGAAGGCATTGACCGGCATCAGCTCGACGAAGTCGATGCCGAGCCGCACCAGATGATCGATCCGGTCAATCGCCGCCATCAGTGTGCCTTCGGGAGTGAAGGTGCCGATATGCAGTTCGTAGATGATGCAGCCGCCGAGCTGGCGGCCGGTCCATTTCTGGTCGGACCAGGCGAACTCGTCTGCATCGAAAGTCCGCGACCACCCGTGCACACCATCTGGCTGGCGCCGGGAGCGTGGATCTGGAAGCACGGTGCCGGAGTCGTCGAGGATGAAGCCGTAGTCGAACTCACCGATGCCATCGTCCGGCAGTGGCTCAGCCGGGAACCACCATCCGTCGTCGTCCTTTGTCATCGCCACTCTGACTGGCGTAGCGGCCCCGATCTTCTTGATCATCAACGTGACAGAGGACCGTCGTGGAGCCCACACGACGAAGCGAGCCAGGCTCATAGCTCACACCCTACGAGGACCGGCTCAGGCACCAATTCGATATCGAACCTCGCCTGCACCCCCGCGCGGATTTCACGTGCCAAGCTCAGCAGCTCCGCCGCGCTGGCTCCGCCTCGATTGGTCAGCGCCAGAGTGTGCTTTGCCGACAGCCGGGCGGCCCCGCGCCCGTAGCCTTTGCCAAAGCCGGCCTGTTCGATGAGCCAAGCAGCACTGATCTTGACCTTGCCATCGGGTTGGCTGAAACGTGGCGCGTCCGCGGGCAGAGCGAGAGCCGTTGCCTGATTGACGATTGGGTTGGTGAAGAAGGACCCCGCGCTCCAGGTGTCATGATCATCTTCCACCAGCACCATCCCTTTGGCGCTGCGCAGTGCCAATACGGCTTGGCGCACCTCCGCAGCCGGAGCACGCTGCCCCACCTCAACACCCACTACCCGGGCCAGCTCGGGGTAGCGGATCGGTTGCGACATCGAGCCAAGTGGGAATTGGAAGGTCACCGATAGCACCACGAAGCGTCCCGGATCGGACTTGAAACGCGACGTGCGGTAGCCGAAGCCGCACTCGATCGGAAAGAAGGTCTTGAGCTGCCCAGTGGACCGGTCGAGCGTACGCACCATGGAGATCAGCTCGCTGACATCGGCCCCGTACGCACCAACGTTCTGGATCGGTGTCGCACCCACTAGGCCGGGAATACCGGACATGGGTTCGAGGCCGCTCCACCCGCGCTCGAGGGCGTAGTGCACCAGCGGGTCCCATGGTTCGCCGGCTGCCACAGTGATCACCGCGCCGGAACATGCCGCCGTATCCTCGGCAATGCCGCGCGTCGCGACCTTCACGACCGTGCCATCGAAGCCGGCGTCATCGACCAGAAGATTAGAACCGCCACCCAGGACCAGCACCGGTTCTTCAGAGGCATCTTGGTCACGAACCGCCTCGACCAGCTCAGATTCGGTCTCGACAGTGATCATCCGACGTGCCGGACCACCCACCCGCAGCGTCGTGTGATCAGCTAGCAGCTCCCGACCTTCGACAGGCTCAGGGCGCAGATATGCGGGCTGAGCCTGTCGAAGCCCATCAGTGTGCCCTTCGACAAGCTCAGGGCACATGAGAGCCTTCATGATCACTATGGGGGACCCGCATACCAAGATCAACTTCCGCTCGAGCCGCTCCCAGTACCTTCTGCCCACCGCTGATCGCTTCGATGCTGACGGTCACCAGCGATCCGTCGATCGCTGAGACGCTGGCGCTAAATTCCACCTCAACGCCGTCCGCATCATCGGGCACGACCACTGGCCTTGGGAACCGGGCCGAGTAGGAGGTGATCCGGCTTGGATCGCCAACCCAGTTGGTGACGACGCGAAGTGCGGTACCCATGGTGAGCATCCCGTGCGCAATGACACCGGGCAGCCCAGCCTGTTTGGCGAAGTGTTCTGAGTAGTGGATTGGATTGAAGTCAGTCGAGGCCCCGGCATAGCGCACCAGCCGTTCCCTAGTGAAACGGACGCTGAGCGACGGCAGCTGAGTGCCAATTTCCACGGCTTCTGCCACGGTGGCTTTCATGCCAGTGCCTCTCGAGCGTGGTAGAGGGTGGCTTGCGCGGAACAGATCTGCTCGCCGTCGCGACCTGACATGTCCACAGTGGCCGAAATCAGTTCCGAACCGGCACGCACCCGAACCTTGTCGATCGTCACCTTCGCGATCACCACATCGCCTGCGCGGAACGGTCGGAAGAAGGTGAAGCGCTGGTCGCCGTGCACGATCCGCTCCAGCGACAGTTCCAGCTCCGGGTCGCTGAACAGCTGGTTCCACGCTGGTGCGGAGATGAGAACGGCAAAGGTCGGCGGAGCGATCGGTGATTCGCCGCGATATCGGGGGTTGTCATCGTCCAGCGCTGTTGCGAGCTCGGCGATCTTCGCCGCAGAGACCTGATACGGATCGATAGCTGGATAGCGGCGGCCGGCGTGTGCCTCCGTGATGGCCATGGATGCAACGCTAACGGACTCGGCTACTCACATATCGCTGCTGGACGAGGCCGGCCGCGCGCTCGCCCAGTGGTGCTGTGATTCGCCAGCCATGCTGCGACGCGAGAGCGCGTACCGGGGAGAGCAGCAGGCCCTCTGCGAGGAACAGTGGCAGGACCGCGACCGGTTCTGCCAACCCATCGAGTACATCGGTAACGCCAGGGGGGCAGGTGCCGAAACAGGCGCGCACCGGGCCATGACGACCATTGGCGAGCCGATCGGCAAGATCAAAAACGGCCTGGTTGGCCTCCGGTTGGGACGACCCGACAGCGAAGAGCAGCACCGAGCTGTGGTCGTCAATACCTGCCTCATCCAGGCTTTGGCGGAGCAGCTGAGCGACGTCCTCGCCGGTACCCAAGATGTCGGCAACGATCAGCTCTAACGGCAGTGACTCGGCGACATTGCGTACGGCCTCCGGCACATCGATGGTTGCGTGATAAGCCTCCGTGAAGAGCAGGGGCACCACAACGGCCGTGTTATGGCCTGCGTCGGCCAGTTGGTAAGCGGCTGCTTTCAGGTCAGGCTGTGCCAAGTCAAGGTACGCCGGCACCGCAGGGATCTGTGCCTGCTCAGCGACGGCAGCCATGAGCCGCTCGATACCGAGACTCCCCTCCGGGTGTCTGCTGCCATGCGCGAGCCCGATGACCGGGAGGTCATCGTGCCTCAGCTTGGTCAGCGGGTCTCGCGGTGTGAAGTATGGGCTTTGCAGCGTGGGCAGAACTTCTTCAGCTCAAGGCGATCCGGGTCATTACGCCGGTTCTTCTTGGTGATGTAGTTCCGCTCCTTGCACTGTGTACAAGCAAGCGTGATCTTTGGCCGTACGTCGGCGGTCTTGGCCATGGTCGTCCTCTAATCCTGTCGGTCCTCGTTGGTGCCGGTAGCGGGAGCGGGACTCGAACCCGCGACACAGCGATTATGAGCCGCTTGCTCTACCGCCTGAGCTATCCCGCTGCAGTCTCCCCTACCAGTCTCCCGGTCGAGCAACGGTCCGGCTGGACCGCATATTCCGCCGATGCGCGGTGGCATCGGAGACGGAGGCCGAGCCCCCATGCGGAATCGAACCGCAGACCTTCTCCTTACCATGGAGACGCTCTGCCTGCTGAGCTATAGGGGCGCGCAAATGCCGCGCGACGGGCGGCACCAACGGACCAAGATACACACTGCGCCGCGGCCAGGGCGAATCCGTGTCATGGCCGCCGTATCGCCGAGTCCGTCGGGATCTCCTGCGATGGCCGAATGGCTCGAAATTCGTAGGACATTGGTCACTACCACTGCTCCAGCACCCGTCGATATCGTCAGGTCATGAATCCTCCGGTCCCTGCTGGGGTCGACGGCAAGGCGTCCGATGCCCTCTTGAAACTCGGCAAGTTTTTCACCAGATGGGAAGAGTCGGACGACGGTCGGGTGGCCTTCCGTAGAGGCGGTCGCGCTGGCGATGTCTTCTACCGCGATCGGTGGAGCCATGACAAAGTTGTGCGGTCCACCCATGGTGTGAACTGCACCGGGTCTTGCTCGTGGAAGATCTACGTCCGCGACGGGATCATTACCTGGGAGGCTCAGCAGACCGACTATCCATCTGTCGGTCCGGATCGACCAGAGTACGAGCCCCGCGGCTGCCCGCGGGGTGCCGCTTTTTCTTGGTACACCTACTCCCCCACCCGAGTCCGGTACCCGTACGCGCGCGGCGTCCTGTTGGAAATGTATCGGGAGGCCAAGCAGCGGCTCGGCGATCCAGTCTTGGCCTGGGCCGACGTTGTCACCGACCCGGACCGTCGCCGGCGCTATCACCAGGCCCGCGGCAAGGGCGGACTCGTCCGCGTCAGCTGGGCCGAAGCCGTGGAGATGATCGCGGCAGCTCAAGTGCACACGATCAAGACCTACGGCCCGGATCGGATTGCCAATTTCTCACCCATTCCAGCAATGTCGATGGTCTCGCATTGCGTGGGGACTCGCTTCAACCACCTCGTCGGCGGGGCGATGACTTCCTTCTATGACTGGTATGCCGACCTGCCGGTGGCCAGCCCGCAGGTCTTCGGTGATCAGACCGACGTTCCGGAATCCGGCGACTGGTGGGACGCCACATACCTGATGATGTGGGGCTCGAACGTCCCGGTTACCCGAACTCCCGACGCTCACTGGATGACCGAGGTGCGGTATCGCGGCACCAAGGTCGTCACCGTAAGCCCGGACTACGCCGACAACACCAAGTTCGCCGACGAATGGTTAGCGGCCCAGGCCGGCACAGACGCCGCGCTCGCCATGGCCATGGGCCACGTGATCTTGAAGGAGTTTTTCCTCGACCGGCAGGTGCCGTTCTTCACCGACTATGTGAAGACCTACACCGATCTTCCCTTCCTGATCACGCTGACGAACAACGTCGAGCATGGCGGCCTGGTCCCGGGCAAGTTCCTGACCGAGGTCGACCTAGGATCAAGCGCCGAGGCTGAGCCGGAGGCCGCGTGGAAAACGGTGCTACTGGACGCCGCCAGCGGCAAGCCGGTGGTTCCCAACGGGTCGATGGGCTTCCGCTACGCCGACTCCGGCGCTGGTCGCTGGAATCTTGACCTGGAAGGCATCACGCCTGCTCTCTCGATCCGCGACGTCGACGACGACGAGGTTGTCGAGGTGCTGCTGCCCTGCTTCGAGGCGGCCGACGGATCGGGGTCTGTGCTGCGTCGCGGCGTCCCGGTTCTCAGGATTGGCGATCACGTCGTTACCACGGTGTTCGACCTGCTGTTGGCGCAGTATGGGGTCGCCAGGCCTGATCTGCCCGGAGAGTGGCCGACCGGCTACGACGATCCAACAACGCCGTACACGCCTGCCTGGCAGGCCGAGATCACCAGCGTGCCCGCCCAGGCTTGCATCCGCATTGCCCGGGAATTCGCTACCAACTCCGAGCAATCCAACGGTCGCTCCATGATCATCATGGGTGCTGGGATCTGCCAGTGGTTCCATGGCGACGCAACCTATCGGTCGATCTTGAGCATGTTGATCTTGACCGGCTGCATGGGCCGAAATGGCGGTGGCTGGGCGCATTACGTCGGCCAGGAGAAGTGCCGGCCGATCACTGGATGGATTTCGCTGGCCAATGCGTTGGACTGGTCACGCCCACCGCGGACCATGATCGGCACCGCGTACTGGTACATGCACACCGATCAGTGGCGTTTCGATGGGTATGCCGCCGACGCCCTTACCTCACCGCTGGCCGAGGGACACCTGGCAGGGATGCACACTGCCGATACCGTCGCGCAGTCCGCGCGGCTGGGATGGATGCCGTTCTACCCGCAGTTCAACGTCAATCCCTTGGATCTCGCCGACCAGGCCGAGGCAGCGGTCGAGGCCGGCGAAGCTCCCGATGTGGGCTCTTATGTCGCCAATGCGCTGGCGGCGGGCACGATCAAGATGGCCGTCGAGGACCCCGACGCGCCCGAGAACTGGCCACGCACGCTCACACTGTGGCGCTCCAATCTCTTCGGTTCCTCCGCCAAGGGCAACGAGTACTTCCTCAAGTACCTGCTCGGGACCCACTCCAACGTGATGGCGACCGAAGGTGTTCGACCCCAAGACGTTACCTGGCATGACGAGCCTCCAGAAGGAAAGCTGGACCTGCTGCTCTCCTCTGACTTCAGGATGACGTCGACGACATTGCTCTCCGACATCGTGCTGCCCGCTGCTACCTGGTACGAGAAGCACGACCTGTCGAGCACCGACATGCATCCCTTCGTGCACGCCTTTACCCCGGCGATCGATCCGCCCTGGGAGACCAAGAGCGACTTCGAGATGTTCCACCGCATCGCCCGGGAGCTCTCCCGGCAGGCCGCGACCCACCTAGGGACACGACGCGACCTGGTTGCTGTACCGATGCAGCACGACACCCCAGGCGAGACCGCCCAGCCGAATGGTGTGGTGCGGGACTGGAAGCGCGGAGACGTCCGCGGCGCGCCGGGCAAGACGATGCCAAGCTTCCAGATTGTCGAACGGGACTACACCGCCATCGCCGACAAGCTCGCCGCGGTAGGCCCGCTGGCGGACAAGCTCGGCTTCACGGTGAAGAACATCACCTACCGGCTGGACCACCAACTGGCGCAGTTGGCGGAGTCGGGCGGTGTGATGCTGGGTGGGGCGGCCGATGGACGTCCGGCCATCGACACCGACGCCAAGATGGCGGAGGCCATCCTCACGTTCTCCGGGACCACGAATGGCGAGCTGGCCGTCCAGGGGTTCCGGTCCTTGGAGCAGCGCACCGGTGTTCACCTCGCTGATCTTGCCGAGGGCTCTGAGGAAAAGCGGATCACCTTTGCGCAGACCCAACAGGCACCGGTTCCGGTGATCACCTCTCCGGAGTGGTCGGGCTCGGAGACCGGTGGCCGTCGTTATGCCCCGTTCACGGTCAACGTCGAGCGACTCAAACCCTGGCACACACTGACTGGCCGGATGCACTTCTTCCTTGATCATGACTGGATGCGTGATCTTGGTGAAACGTTGCCGACCTATCGTCCGCCGCTGGACATGCACCGGCTCTTCGGTGAGCCGACCCTCGGCGCCGATGGTGCCAAGCAGGTGACTGTGCGCTACCTCACGCCCCACAACAAGTGGTCCATCCATTCGGAGTACCAAGACAACCTGTTCATGCTGTCCTTGTCCCGCGGCGGAACAGCCATTTGGCTCAGCCCGCAGGACGCCGCGGCCATCGGTGTGGCCGACAACGACTGGATGGAATGCGTGAACGCCAACGGCGTGCTGGTCGGACGAGCCGTCGTCAGTCACCGCATGCCGGAGGGTGTGGTGTACGTCCACCACGCTCAGGAACGCATCATCGACACGCCGAAGTCTGAAGCAACCGGCCGCCGTGGTGGCATTCACAATTCGGTAACCCGCCTATTGGTGAAGCCGAGCCACTTGATCGGCGCCTACGCCCAGCTGTCGTACACCTTCAACTATCTCGGTCCCACGGGTAACCAACGCGACATGGTCTCCACGATCCGACGTCGCTCCCAGGAGGTGAAGTACTGATGCGAGTGATGGCCCAGATGGGCATGGTGATGAACCTTGACAAGTGCATTGGCTGCCACACCTGTTCGGTGACCTGCAAACAGGCCTGGACCAACCGGGCCGGTACCGAGTACGTGTGGTTCAACAATGTAGAGACCCGGCCGGGCCAGGGTTATCCGCGCCGCTATGAAGATCAGGAAACCTGGCGGGGCGGCTGGACGCTGAACAGCCGTGGACGGCTCAAACTGAAGGCCGGCGGGCGGGTCAGAAAGCTGTTGGGGATCTTCGCCTCACCGGTGCAACCGAAGCTCGCTGACTACTACGAGCCATGGACGTATGACTATCAGACACTGATCGAGGCACCGCTTGGTGACGACTTCCCAGTAGCCCGGCCGAAGTCCTTGATCACCGGCGAGGACACCAAGATCACTTGGTCGGCGAACTGGGACGACAACCTCGGTGGTGTCAGTGAGCAAGGGCATCTAGACCCCATCGTGGAGCGGGTACGCCGGGAGTCTGAGGACAAGATCAAGTTTGAGTTCCAACAGACCTTCATGTTCTACCTGCCGCGGATCTGCGAGCACTGCCTGAACCCGTCCTGCATGGCTTCCTGCCCATCGGGCGCGATCTACAAACGCGCCGAGGATGGCATCGTCCTGGTCGACCAAGATCGTTGTCGAGGGTGGCGGCAGTGCGTGACCGGCTGCCCGTACAAGAAGATCTACTTCAACCACAAGACGGGCAAGGCCGAGAAGTGCACGCTGTGCTACCCACGGATCGAGGTCGGGTTGCCGACGGTGTGCTCGGAGACCTGCGTAGGGCGGCTGCGGTACCTGGGCTTGTTCCTCTATGACGCCGATCGGGTGACTGCGGCCGCGGCCACACCCAACGAGAAGGACTTGTACGCCGCGCAACTAGATCTGATCTTGGATCCCGATGATCCTCAGGTGATTGCCGCAGCTCGGCAGCAGGGCATCCCGCCCGACTGGCTGGATGCCGCGCGGCGCTCGCCGGTGTACGCGCTGGCCAAGAAGTACAAGGTGGCGCTGCCATTACACCCGGAGTACCGGACGATGCCGATGGTGTGGTACATCCCGCCGCTATCCCCTATCGTCGACCTGCTCCGTGATCAAGGCCACGATGCAGAGTCCACCGGGGTGTTGTTCGGAGCTATCCGCTCGCTGCGGATTCCGATGGAGTACCTGGCGGAGTTGTTCACTGCAGGTGACGTCAGTGAGATCGAGCGCGTTCTCACCATCCTGGCCGCGATGCGCGCCCACATGCGCAACATCACTATGCAGCAGCCTCAGGACGATTCCATCGCCGCATCGGTGGGGATGACTGACGTGAGCATGCGCGAGATGTACCGCTTGATGGCCATAGCGAAGTACGACGAGCGCTATGTGATCCCCAAGGCTCACGTCGAGCAGGCCCATGAGTTGGAGGAACTCGGCTGCTCGCTCGATTTCGATGGCGGACCCTATGAGCAAGGACCGTTTGGCGAAGCCAGTGGCCGTCCGTCCCCCGTCGCCGTTGAGACCTTCCAGGCGCTGCGACAGCGGCAGACCTCAGACGTCAGCGTTTCCGGGGACGAGCTCCAGGGTCGGGTGAATCTGCTCAACTGGGACGGCAAGGGAACGCCTGAGGGCCTCTTTCCGAAAAACCAGGAGCCAGCGTGAAAGCGCGGCACCGGGATTCGACCCGAGTGGTTCGCCAAGCAGCCTCAGTGTGCCTTGGCTATCCCGAGCCCGACGTGATCGCCACGTCGGAGTTGCTGCGCGCGGCCCTCGCCGAGGAGGCGCCACGTCAGGCCGACAGCTTTGAGCCGCTGCTGGCGTTCTGGGATTCGGAGAAGCCGTCGACCATCCAGACCCACTACGTCGATGTCTTCGATCTTTCCCGGAAGCACAGCCTCTACCTCTCGTACTGGACCGATGGCGACACCCGACGACGAGGCGAGGTGCTGGCCGCGTTCAAACAGCGCTACCGCCGGTCGGATTTCCTGGTCGATACCGGGGGCGAGCTGCCCGACTATCTGCCGATGGTTTTGGAGTACGCGGCGATTGTCGACCCAGTCGATGGGACTGCGCTACTGCAGAAGTACCGGAGCAGTGCGGAGCTGCTCCGGTTAGCTCTGGAGGAACGCGGTACGCCGTACGCCGGCGTGCTCACGGCGGTATGCAGCACACTGCCGGGACCCTCACCCGCCGACCGCAAGGCCGTGATGGCCATGGCGGCTGCCGGGCCTCCGACAGAGACGGTCGGCCTAGAACCGTACGGCACTCCACTCCTTCCGATGGGGGGTTCGCGATGAATGTCCTACTGTGGGGCGTCCTGCCGTACGTCATGATGGCGATCCTGATCGGCGGCCTCATCTGGCGCTACCGCTATGACCAGTTCGGATGGACCACCCGCTCCTCCCAGCTCTATGAGTCCCGGCTGCTTCGGATCGGTTCTCCGCTGTTCCACTTCGGGATCCTGGTGGTGATCATGGGACACCTCGGTGGGTTGGTGATCCCGAAGTCGTGGACCGAGGCAGTCGGAATCACCGAGGGCATCTATCACTTCAACGCGCTGCTGTGGGGCACGATCGCCGGCGTCTGCACGCTCGTCGGGATCTTGATCTTGATCTATCGACGGCGCACTACCGGCCCGGTTTTCATGGCCACCACGAAGAACGACAAGGCGATGTATGTCGTCCTGGTCGCGGCGATCGTGGCCGGCCTGATGACAACCGTGCTCAGCGTGTTCGGCGGACACGAGGAGGTGACGTACCGAGAGACGGTGTCACCCTGGTTCCGGTCCCTGTTCTACTTCTCGCCCAAGATCGACTTGATGGCGGCGGCTCCACTGGCTTTCCAGGTCCACACCCTGATCGGGATGCTGCTGTTCGCCATTTGGCCGTTCACCCGCTTGGTGCACGCCTTCACCGTTCCCTTGCACTACTTGTTCCGCCCCTACATCGTCTATCGGAGCCGTGATGATCTGCCTGCTCCGGGTGCCGCGCCGACACACCGCGGCTGGGCCCCAGTCGGCACGCGCGATCGCACCCCAGACGCCTGAGGAGAGGGCAACTTCGTGACCAGCACTGCCCCAAGTGCCACGACCCTGCAGACGGGTCAGACCAAGAACCTCCTCCTGGCGCTCCTTGGCTTCACGATCACCTTTTGGGCGTGGAACATCATCGCGCCTCTGGGCGTTCGATACAGCGGCGAACTCGGCCTGAGTTCCACCCAGGCCTCGTTCCTTGTCGCCATGCCTGTCCTTGTCGGCTCCCTCGGCCGGGTGCCCGTCGGTGCACTCACCGACCGCTATGGCGGGCGACTGATGTTCACCGTGCTCACCATGGCGTCGGCTGTCCCGGTGCTGCTCGTTGCCTTTGCGGGATCGCTGCAGTCGTACGCGTTGCTGCTGGTTTTCGGTTTCTTCCTCGGGGTGGCCGGCACCACGTTTGCTGTTGGCATCCCGTTCGTCAACGCGTGGTTCGAACCGGCCCGGCGGGGCTTTGCGACGGGTGTCTTCGGCGCCGGCATGGGGGGCACCGCCTTGTCTGCCTTCTTCACTCCGCGGCTGGTACGCAGCATCGGCTACGTCCCGACACACCTTCTCATCGCCGGGGCCTTGATCGTCGTTGGCGCCGTTCTTTGGTTGACGATGCGGGACTCGCCGGCCTGGAAGCCCAATCTCGCGCCGGTCGGACCCAAGCTGGCCGCTGCCGCCAAACTGCCGGTCACCTGGCAGATGGCATTCCTCTACGCCGTGGTCTTCGGTGGTTTCGTAGCCTTCTCTACTTACCTGCCGACCTATATCAGGAATGTCTACGAATTCGGCTTGACGGGCGCCGGCACCAGAACCGCAGGCTTTGCCATCGCGGCCGTAGTCGCGCGACCGATCGGCGGCATTGTGGCTGACAGGATCGGCCCGCGTAAGGTCGTCGCCATTTCACTTGCCGGGGCGGCGGTGATGTCGCTGATCGTTGCGCTCCGGCTGCCGCCGGAGATCCCAGCTGGAAGCGCCTTCGTTGTGATGGCTCTCTTCCTCGGGCTCGGCACTGGTGGCGTCTTCGCGTGGGTTGCGGAGCTGGCACCAGCCGAACGGGTCGGCGCCGTCACCGGGATCGTTGGCGCAGCCGGTGGCCTTGGCGGCTTCTTCCCGCCGCTGGTCATGGGAGCCACCTACAACGAGGCCGCGCACAGCTACACCATCGGATTGGTGCTGTTGACGATCACCGCGAGCGGCGCGCTGCTCTTCACGCTGTTCGGGATCCGGCGAAAGGCGCCCGCCACTCCCTAGCTCCGGCTGACCAACCTCGCTTTATTCACTCGGACTTGACATTATTTCTGGATGGCCCGGAGTCCACGGGAGTGACGTGAGGTGGCTGCGAGTGACCTCGGGGAAGAGCTGCTAGCACGTCAACGCGCTGAGAAACCAGTGGGCATCTTCCGCGCGATCGGTATCGCTCACCGGACGACCTGGCGGAGTCCGCTGTTCTATGTCCTGGTCGTCGGCGCCATACAGCTGGTGTTGGTTTTGGTCGCCATTCCGGTGATTCGGCTGCTCTATGGGTTGGTGCTCGTCGAAACCGGTCTAGGGAGCATCGCGTACGACCGAATCTCCCATGTGCTGCGCAATCCGCTGGCCGACCTCACACTTCTGGCCATCGCGATTGTCGCCGTTGTCGCGATCTTCGGGGAACTGGTCATTCTGTTTGTGCTGGCGTCGCACCACCAAGAGACCGGAGTGCCCGGAGCGGAGGCAACATCGTTGCGGCTTGTGCTGCGCCAGGTCTGGGAGACGATCAAGAAGCTGTTCCACCCACAAGGCTTACTGATGATCGCCTACTTGATCTTGCTGCTGCCTCTTGGTCAGCTTGGACTGACCTCGATCTTGACCAAGAAGGTCGCGGTGCCACCGTTCATCAGCGAAGAACTGAGCAAGAACCCGTCGCAAAGCCTGCTCTACAGCGGGGTGCTGCTAATCATCACTTACCTGAATCTACGGCTGATTTTCACTCTGCCGCTGCTTGGCACCACATCAGCAGGAGTGTGGGAGGCCTTTGTGACCAGCTGGCGGCTGACGCGCTGGCGCTCGCTTCGGATTCTCGGCTTGTTCGTGGTGGTCACCTTCGCGGCGGGATTTGCCGCCTTCGTCCTTGGCGCGGCTACTTTGGCACCAACAATCGCCACTGACATCCTGGCCCCTGCCTCATCACCGTTGCTGGCTGCCGTGGGACTGAGTGTCTTTCAGATCGGCGTCTTCGTGATCGCAGCGCTGCTGACGATCATGATCGTCCAGTCGTTGACGGCGATGATGCGCGACTGGCTGGGACGCCTGCGTGCAGGTACCCCACATGTCCCAACCGTCATTTCGTACTCAGAACCGTCACAGGTCAGCGGTCGCCGCCAGAGGCTGTTGTGGGGCTTGGCGGCGGGCGTCATCGTGGTGGTTTTCACCATCACTGCGGTGTTGAACCACCGAACCATGGTCAGTCTGATTGACAGTGAGCAGACTCAGGTGTTGGCACACCGCGGGTTCATCCAAGGCGGCGTGGAGAACACGCTCCCGGCCCTGCAAGCCGCCGCCCGGGCGGGAGCCGATCGGGTCGAGTTCGACGTCATGGAAACCAAGGACGGCAAGTTCGTGGTGATGCACGACGCGAACCTTCAGCGGCTGGCAGGCAAGAACCTCAATGTCAAAGACCTCACCCAGGAAGAGCTGACGAAGATCACTGTCCGGGCTGGAGGCATGGAGGCGAAGATCCCCACGCTCGAGGAGTGGATCCAGCTCTCGATACATCTCAATCTGCCGCAATTACTGGAGATCAAGCTGCACGGTGGCGAAACCCCCGATTTGGTGCCTCGTCTGCTAGCCGTACTCGATGCGACCGGAGTGACGGAGCACTACACGTATCACACGCTCAGCCGAGAGGTTGTGGAGGAACTGAAGCGACTCCGGCCGCAGCTGGTGGTGGGCTTCATAGTGCCGATCAACTTCGGTGGAGTGCCCGACGTGAATGCGGACTTTATCGTCATAGAACAACAGTCGTATAGCAGCCGCTTCGTACGACAAGCCTGGGCCGCTGGCTACAACGTCATCGTCTGGACAGTCGATGACGAACAGCATATGCGCGACTACATGGATGCCGCGGTAGACGGCATCATCACTGACCGGCCCGATCTCGGCATTGCAGCACGTACCGACATCGCAGAGGACAAAGGGTTGGCAGGCCGGCTCTCGGATGCTATTAGTCGGTCGGCCTCGTTCTGACTCATCCGCGCTGAGGGCGCAGCTATCCTCCTTCAGGCCTGCGGCTTTACCAGCGGGAACAAGATCGTGTCGCGGATTCCTAGGCCAGTGAGGTTCATGACCAGCCGGTCAACCCCCAACCCCATGCCGCCGGTGGGCGGCATCCCGTACTCCAAAGCCTCGAGGAAATCTTCGTCGACCTGCATCGCCTCGGGATCCCCGGCGGCAGCCCGAAGAGACTGAGCTACCAACCGCTCTCGTTGGTCCAGCGGATCGGTCAGCTCGGAGTATGCGGTGCCCTGTTCGGCACCGAAGATCACCAGATCCCATTTCTCGGCCAGTCGGGGGTCGTCGCGGTGTTCCCGCGCGAGCGGTGAATTCTCCTTGGGAAAATCGGTGTAGAAGACCGGTGCCATGGTTTGGCCTTCGCACAGTTCGCCGTAGATCTCTTCAAGGAGATACCCCCAGCCTGCGCTTGGCTCCATCTCCAGCCCGATCGCCAGGGCGTGCTGGTGCAGTACCGAGGTGGGGGTATCAACGGTGATCTCCTCACCCAGCGCTTCGGAGACCGCTTCGCAGATTGTCTTGACCGGCCAGTCGCCGGAGAAGTCGTACTCGGTGATCTTGCCGTCGGCGTCGGCCCTGCGTGCGATCGGCGAGCCATAAACCGCGATGGCGGCCTCCTGGATGAGCTCTTGGGTCAGCACTCGCATGCTGTTGTAGTCGCCGTAGGTTTCGTACACCTCCAATGAAGTGAATTCAGGGTTGTGCTTGAAATCCACACCTTCGTTGCGGAACTGCCGGCCCACCTCGAACACCTTCTCCATGCCACCGACGATCAGTCGCTTTAGGTGTAGCTCGGTGGCGATCCGCAAGTAGAGATCAAGATCGTAGGCGTTGATATGGGTCTCGAACGGCCGGGCATTCGCGCCGCCATGGATCAGCTGCAGAACTGGGGTCTCGACCTCGGTAAAACCTCGGGCGTGGAGTGATTCACGAATACTACGGACGACAGTGGCGCGCTTGTACGCCACGTCGCGGGCTTCTGGTCTCACGATCAGATCCACGTAGCGGGCTCGCACCCGAGCCTCGGGGTCGGTGAGGCCCTTGTGCTTGTCAGGTAAAGGCCGGATCGACTTGCCGGTGATCTTGAACGATTCGGCGCGGATGGTCAGTTCACCGCGCTTGGTAGTGATCACTTCGCCAGTCACGCCTACTTGATCACCGAGGTCCACATCATGCCGCCAGTGCCTGAGCATGTCCGGTCCAACGGCATCGAGAGCGATCATGATCTGCAAGTCGCCGGTGCCGTCGCGCAGCGTGGCGAAGCAGAGCTTGCCGCCATCCCGATTGAGGATGACTCGCCCGGCAACCGAAGCCCGACGACCCGTACGCGTATTAGGGGGAAGCTCACCGGCCTCCGTCCGCACCTGCGCAAGAGTATGAGTGCGCGGGAAGGTCACTGGATACGGGTCGATGCCCTGCTCCCGGAGTCGGTCCAGCTTCTCGCGACGTACCCGGACCTGCTCCGGCAGACCTTCGATGGACAGGGCCTCGGCCAGCGCGTCGGGTTCTTCCGGAATGTACGCCGTCACCTGGGCCGCGTATTCCTCGCCGGCTCGTTCCAACTCACCTGCGGCTGCCTCCTTGCCGTGCCTGCTCAACATCGCTAGCGACGGCCGGGTCAGGAAGCCTTCGGCGTTGCCAGCGGCGGTGCCGACGCGGGGCAAGTCTGAGGTGTACTCGAAGCAGATGTATCGCGGCTGCCATTCGGGGTGGTACTTGGCATTCGATCGGTAGAGGGATTCCAGCTGCCAGTTCCGGCTGGCGAGCAGCAGTGCTTGTCGCCACAAGCGGGCAATCGGTCCGGCGCCGATCTCCGCACCGCGCTCGAAAGCTTCGCGGAACATGGCGAAGTTGAGCGACACCCGACCGACTCCGAAGACCGCGGCTCGCTCCGCCAACGAGGCAACCATGAGTTCGACCAGACCGTTGTCGGCGGTCGGATCACGGCGCATCAGGTCGAGTGAAATGCCGTTGCGGCCCCACGGCACAAAGCTGAGGAAAGCGCGCAGCTCACCGTCGGCATCGTGTGCTTCTATCAGCAGGCACTGGGAATCCAGCGGGTCTCCCAGCCGGCCGAGCGCCATCGAGAAACCCCGCTCGTCGCCGCCGTCACCTCGCCATCGAGATGCGGAATTGGACAGTTCGTCGAAGTGCGCCGGATCAACATCACCGTGGCGAACCACTGTTGTGGTGTATCCGCGGCGTTGCAGCCGGCTGACGGACTGCCGTACCGCCTTCATTCCTGGGCCGTTGAGCGAGAACGTTCGCATGTCGAGGATCGCCTCGTCGCCGATCTCGAACGCCGTTAGTCCAGCTTCGGTATATGCGGCTGCACCCGGTTCGCCGGCACCCATCACCGCTAGGGACCAACCGCTGGCACGGGCTTTCGCCCGCCACTGTTCGATCGCCGATTCCCAGTGGTCCGGATCGCCTACCGGGTTGCCACTGGCCAGGCTCACTGATCCGATCACCCGATAGGAGACGCCAGCTTGCGCCGTCGCCGGGTCACCGGAGCTCCACACGATGGACTTGTCACGCCGGGTGGCGAAGTAGCCCAATGAGTCCCAGTCTCCGAATGAGCGCAGCAAAGTCCGCACCCGAGCCTCATCGACAGCGCTGAGAGTCTGAGTATCGGCCGGCGGCTTGAAGAGCAGGTACGTGGACGTGAGGATGACCGCCGCACCCAACACGTCCAACAAGATCGTGACCCACAGCGGAGACCGCACCTCATCAGCACGGGTAAGGCCAACCTCGCCCAAGAGCTTGTCGATGACGTGGAGAGCCGACGTGGCCAGATCCGGTGAGGTGCCGAACGTGCTGATCAGCCAGGTACCGAGGATCAAGATCACCACGACGCCGAGCAGGAAACAGATAGTAGCGGCGAAGAGGTTCCGTCGTGAGCCACGCGCCTGGAACTGGGGCCTGGCACGCCAGATGATCACGAGAACAACGCTCATGATCACTAGTCCCGCAATCTGCAGCAAGGGGCCACCGTTGATGATCGAGAAGATCCGGCCCAGCTGAGGAAGGATGATCCACCAAATGACGAAGATCCACCAGGCGGCCCGTAGCCGGCGGCGCAAGGCAACACCGACCGAGATGAGCAGCGCGGCGTAAACCAGATTCGGCACGATCGGGATCGTCAGCATCGAGACGATGTCGTGCCACTGCAAGAAATACCGTCTCAGTGGCGGAATGAACGTAGCAACGACAACGAGCGCAGCAAACGCGAACATGGCCGTCGCCAGCCAGTCTGGCCAGCGATCATCTCGTAGCGCCTGAGTGAGGGCAGTCTTTCGGCGCAGCCGGCTCGGCTTCGGTCGACGTTTGTTCCGCCGCGGTATTGAGATCAACAGTCATATGTGCTCGCTCTCCGGCACTCCGGAATTACGGGAAAGTGATGTCGCGTGACGCTCGATATCTGGCAAATTCTCTCACGGTCGTGCAGTAGGCCTCAGTACCCGATGCTCCCAAAGTTGGACTCTGCGAAGTGCGGCCGTCCCTGCAATGTTGATTGTGGGCCGTGCTCAGCGCGGTCAAGACACAAGGACCGAAATCAGTACCGCCACAACAACTGTGTTCAGCAGCAGTCCGAGCACACTGTGCACGCTAACGAGATTGCGCATCGGGCTGCTGACGATGGTCGTATCAGTAGTGCCGAAGGTCGCTGAACACCCAATCGCCAGATAGATGTAGTCGGAGAACACCGGATCGTGTGCGCCCGGAAAGCTCAGCCCGCCCTGCTCAATATCACGACGCGCGTACTGCAAGGCGAAGCTAAAGGTGATCACCATCCAGCAGGTCGCCACGGTGCCAGCGGCAAGCGCCAAGACGAGTCTGGTGGCGTCCTCACGACTGAGCACTGCGGTGACGATCGTCCCGAACGCGACCAGGGCGATGACGACTGGCCAGCCAGGGCCGCCTCCCCCCGCCAGCAGCCACCTCTTGACACGCGAGGCCGGGAGAGGCTTCGCCAGCACGCGTCGTACCAGCTCCGTGCGATCGCAGCGGGAGAAGGCGCGCAGCCCGAGCACGAGATACGTAATCGCGAACGCGTTCCAGGCGGCCAACCTCCCGCCGAACAGGAACTCGAGTTCGAACTGCGCATCGGTCGACACTGGCCGGGCTCCCGAGATCTGCAGCGCGATCACGATGACCTCAAACACGATGGCGACCAGCACGCCCACCCCGACTGACATCCAGAGCCGGAACACATCGGAGCTTGAGCGCGGCACCTTCGCCGTGCCACTCGACTTGATCTCCTGGCTCGGCTCGGCCTCGTTGCTCGGCTGCGCCTTGGCGCTCGCCCGGGTCACCTTCACTGCGGCTCCTTGGGAGCATTCAGCTGAGGCTTGCCATGTTGGCGACCGGTCGTTGCCTGGTCAAGCGCAGCGGCGCTATTGCTCGTCATCAAGATCAGCTGGAACCGCAGGAGTCTCCAGGTTCCGCTGAGCCGGCGGGTCCGGAGGCTTCGGCGTATCCGTCGGGCGCAGGGCTGCAGTCGCGGTCAGGCTCGCGGTGGCGATCAAGAGCAGCGCCACGGAGCCCGAAACGAGGGCCGGCGCACGCGTACGGACCCGAGGTGTGCTGTCGCCGCCGGGTTCAACCGGAGCCGCAACCACCTCGTAGCGACTCTGGCCCAGCGCGCCCAGCAGCCCGTGGCGACGGATGGGGTTCTCCAGGACTGCCCAGCTCAGTGCCGACAGCAAAATGATCAAAGCGAGCTGTCCACCAGCTCGGAGTAACGGATGCGCAGCCAGCACCCCCTGCGGCATGAATGCCACGACAGGCAGGTGCCACAAATAGATGCCGTACGAACGTTCACCGATCCAGCGGAGCGGCAGAACGCCCAAGGCAGGTCCGACCACTGAAGCGGGATGGACTGCTGCCCCCACCAGGACTGCGGTCGCAAGTGACAGCAGCAAGAGCCCGCCCCAGGAGAGCCAAGTGGAATGCTCGTTGGTCAGGACGAACGTAGTGATGATGATCGCCAGGGCGACTACCCCGAGGAGGTCGACAATGTGGCGCCTATTCTCAGAAAGCTTGTCGGCTAAGTGGGTCGGCCAGACCATGGCCAGGGCCGCCCCGATCAGCAGACCGCCGGCGCCTGCGCCGGTTCCCTGGTATGCATGCAAGTTCTCGAAGCCGGGAGCCGCCAGCAGCAACATCAACAAGAACGAGACGGTGGCCAGCGCAAGTGTCACCAGTGCCATCCGGTCCAGCCTGCTGCGCAGGGTCTTGAAGAGCAGGAGCAGCACAGAGCGGCCACAGCAGATAAAACTGCTCCTCGACCGCGAGTGGCCACAAATGATCAAGCGCGCCAGGGCCACTGACGGGCTGGACGTTAGCAACATCCGATGCGAGCGTGGTCCAGTTGCTGACAGCGAACAGCGCCGCCAAAGCTTCGATGCCGCGCTCGGGCAGCACTTCATGATCAAGGACAGGCGTCGCGACGAGCACCACAATGAGCACCATGATCAGCGCCGGCAGCAGCCGTCGGGCGCGTCGCAGCCAGAAATTCCTCAAGTCCAGATCGCCCCTGCGATCCCATGTGGTGAGCAAGATCGTCGTGATGAGGTAGCCGCTCAGAGTGAAGAACATACCGACCCCGAGTAAGCCGCCGGGCAGCCACGGCGCTCCAAGGTGGTAGCCGACAATGGCAGCCACCGCAATCGCTCTCATACCGTCAAGACCCGGAAGGTATTTCATCTCGGAACCGGCGGGGCGGGGCATGGTCGTCCTTCGACACTGTGCGATGAGAGATTCGGGTAATACACCGCAGAACGGCTGGTCCGACGACGTCGGCGGCCCAGCCGCTCGGTCACTCTAACGGCTGATGCCTACCTGGACGCCCTTTTGCGCCACGCGTGGTAGGAAGTCGTTCGTGTCCATGATTATTCGATCCGCCCTGAGCGGGTAGCTCAGTCCTTTCGAAAGGAACGCGTGCAGAGCGAAATCAAGTCGGCACTGCGCTACCTCCGGTGGCAACGCCTGGCCAGCCTGGCGTGGCCCGGGCGGCCAACACGATGGCGCGATGTGCCAGGCAGGCTGCGCCCCACTGGGGTCAACGTGATCCGACTGACCACCGCGGCCGTGCTTTCCTATCTGATCACCTTGGCGCTGACAAGTGGTGTCATCGATCTGACCGGGCCTCTCACCGCATTGCTCGTCATGCAGGCCTCAGCGTTCTCCACGCTCAAGATGGGCGCGGTCCGAGTCGGCGCGGTCTTGGCGGGAGTCTTGATCGCGACGCTGGTGTCAATTTGGATCGGCCTCACCTGGTGGAGCCTCGGCGCTGTCATCGCCGCATCGCTCGTAGCGGCCAAGATCCTGCGGCTGGGCGAGCAGGCTATGGAGGCTCCGATCAGTGCCATGTTGATCCTCGGCGTTACCAGTCCCAATGTTGCGGCAGAGATCAGAGTGCTGAACACCCTGATCGGTGCCGGAGTCGGCGTCGCGTTCAATCTCCTCTATCCGCCGGCGCTGCCTACCAGACGGGCAAGTCGAGCCATCATCGGGGTCGCGGAGGCGACGGCCGCTCCGCTCGACGCTGCAAGCACGGACCTGGCGAAGGGCCCCATCAATCGCGAGCAGGTACAGGACTGGCTTGACCGCGTCCATGCCGGCGGCCTGCGCCTGACGGCGGCCAGCAAAACCGTTGCGACGTTGAAGGACAGCCGCCGCCTGAACCCGCGAGCGCTGGGCACTACTGATATCGAGCCGGTACTGGCGAGCGGACTGCGTACGTTGGAAAGCTGCTTGCTGGCCATCCGCGCCCTCTTCACGGTGCTGCTCGCCGAACTACCCACCGAGGACAGGCCCGACGATCCGTACGGTGAGGAGTTGCGGGCCGCCTTCGCCATAGTTCTGCACGATGCTGCTGACTGCATTCGGGCGTTCGGCAGCCTCGTCCTCGCCGAAGTGGAGGAACGAGAGGAGGAGGCTGAGCGGTCGCTTGACGAAAGCCTCGATATTCTTCGTGAAACGCAGGCGGTCTTGACCGAACTGATGACGGTCGATCCGCAGGAGAACAAGTCGTCATGGCTGCTGCGAGGGTCAATCCTGGCGGCGGTCGAACATGTGCTTGACGAACTCAATCTCGAACCTCACGCTAACGCCCGTCAGCAGTGGAAGAACGAGCAGCGGTCTAAGCCACTCTCCCAGCTGCCGCCGATAGTCCAAGCGGCTCTGCCACACCCCGACCGACCATTGCCGCGCGGGCTCCCGCCCGGCACCACCTGGCGCCGTGCATTCGCCAAGCAGACCGAGGAGCAAGATCGCCTAAACAACATCGATCACCCGGACGACTGAGGTTGGTGCCGACGCAAGGTCGCGATCAGCAGTACCAGGGCGACGACCTGACTGGCTGCGACGGCTGCGATCAGTAGCGGTAGTGATCGCTCGTACAGGGCACCGGCCATGACTCCACCGCCGATGGCGGCTGCGCCCTGAACAGCGGCGAACACGCCGTACGCAGTGGCGAGTCTCGCTGTTGGGACGAGGGCGGCCACCAGCGCCTTGATGCTGGAGTCCAGCACTCCACCTGCCGCTCCCCAGAGCAGTGCACCGGCAATGGCGATCAGCGGGGAGCCGGCAAACGCCAGCACCGGTACGGCCGCAACGAGTAGCGGCAGGCCAACCAGGACGCGACCTCTGGTGCGATCGAAAAGCCAGCCGGATCCGAGCGCGGCAAGCGCGGCCGCACCCATAGCTGCGGCGTAGATCAAGGGGACGGCTGCGATGGGTACCACGTGATCTTGTGTCAGGTGGTAGCCGATAACGGCAAAGCTGACGAGTCCCGCGGTCGTCGCAGCAGAGGCGGCTGCGAATAGCCAGAACGCGCGGGGCAAGCCGGCCGTGCAACCTGGATAGCACTGGCTCTGCCCGTTCTCGCATCAGCGGCCATCTCTGTTGGAGCGATGTCCTCAGCGCTCACGACAGAGTTGCCCATGTTCCGACGAATCCGGGCCAACACCAGCAAGGCCACCGCTCCAGGAATGATCAGCACGGCCATGGCCGGCCAGATTGCGCCCGCAGCGGCGATGATCGCCGCCACCAGAAGTGGCCCCGCGACGCCGCCGACCTGGTCGAGTGCTTGGTGCACGCCGAAGCCCCGTCCCAGTCCGACCGCGGCGGCGGCGTGGGCGAGCAACGCGGTCTTGGCGGGGCTGCGGACCGCCTTCCCCACCCGCTCACCCAGTATCAGGGCGCAGGCCAGCGCCAACCCGGCACCGGCTACAAATGGAGTGATCGCCAGAGCCGGCACGCAGATCGCTGTGAGGGCGTAGCCGGCAAAGGTGAGTGTCCAGTAGCGCCCGCTGCGGTCCGCCCACGATCCGGAAAATATGCGAAGCAGCAGTGCCATGGCCTCCCCTGCGCCGCTGACCAGGCCCACCAGGACGGCGGAGGCGCCGAGTGAGGCCAGCAACGGTCCGGTGACCGAGCGCGCACCCTCGTACACCATGTCGGCGGCCAGGCTCACCACGCCAAACCCGACCACGGCACGCCACGGCGACCAGGATCGCCCAACGGTGCCCACGCCATTCGGCGGGTCGGGATCAGTCGGTATGCGGCTGCGCCCCATGACTCAGAGTGTTATCACCCGGGTCACGACCGCCTCGGGTGTGACGAGCACTCGACCTTGAGGCGGTGGTATGAAGCCGGGCACCACACCGAGATCGTGAGTGGAGTCGGCGACCCGGACCGTGACGCCGTCGGCGTGCTCGTCCAGCACCAGTCGCACCTCGACCCCCTCCGCGGGCGCCCCATAGAAGCGGAAGCCGAAGGCCCACTTCCCCTGGGCACGGTCGGTCGGAACGTCCCGGCCGGCGACAGTCGCGCTCCGAACAGTTGCGCTGCCGGCGTCGACCCATAGCCCCAGCGTCGAGGCGTCGCGGCCGGACGCCAGCTGGAGCGTCAACTCTCGAGCACCGCCTCGGGTGACGTCCCTGAGCACTGTCACGGCCGGCGGAGCCAGGTCTGCGACCGGCGCCGGACCGTGCCACAACGCTGCACCGGCCGACCACGGGAAGGCCTCTTCGAGCGGCACAGCTGGCTCGCTGAGCAACGATCGGCTCCAGTCACTTTCCGGCGCTGCGCCCGAGGCCCAGTGCGCCTTCTTCGTATCGGCATCAAGCGAGTAAGCGACCGTTCTCCTGACGCGCATCCGTCGCACCTTCGCGGTTGGCCACCAGACCTGCGGCGCAGAGCGCGGCCGTCAACACCACGAGCAATACCGGAACCGCCGCTGTGCGCACTTTTCGCCACGGCACCGCACCGGCAGGTAGCGGCCAGACGGCCTCGATCAGTGGAAGCGCCAGCGTGACGAACATCGCGAGCAGCACCGCACTGAGCGGCCCCGCATTGAGCCCGATATCGAACCCGATCCAGATAGCCGGCCCGAGCAAGATCGCAGCAACGGCCAGGGCAAGTAGGTAGACGCCGCTACGGGCGAGCCGTACGACGCTCCGGAAGCAGCACCGCAACGACTGCACCGGTGGCCACGACCAACGCCGGCTGCACCACGGCCCCGGAGATGCCTGGCAGCGTGAACGCGAGAAGAACGCCGGCAAGGGCGAGCACGACGAGCATGCCGACCGCGAGGCCGACGGCACCCAACCATCGACGGACCAGCGCAAACACGGAGAGGACGACGGCCAAACCGGCGAGCAGCATCGCCAGCCGATAGAGCACGGGCCGGTACGGCTCCCCGACCACGGCAGAAGCCTGTGCGGGGTCGATCAGCAGCGCCAATCGCCATACCGCGTAGCTGGCAGCGCCTGCGGCCACGAGCAGAACAAGCGAAGCGGCTGCCGACAGAGCGATGCGCGGCAGGGTCAGGGAACCTCGTCGCCGCAACACCCACACCAGCACGGTTGTCAGGACCACCACGCCAATGGCGAGCGGAATCTCGAGACTCTGCGGATACCAGAGCAGGCCCCAAGGCAGGGTGGTCACGATCTGCTCCCCGCCAACCCGTATCGCGGACAGGTCCATGCCAGCCAGCTCGTGGGTCAGGTCGAGGGTGGTGTCACCCATCTGCTGCAGGGAGGCCGCGCTGAGATGGGCCGGGTCGTCGATCGGGCTGTGATAGTAGGCGCTGTCCCCCGTGATGGCGGTGTCATAGCCGTGCAGACCCGCCTTGGCGAACGGGGTGAAGTCGGTGTCGTTCGGCAACGCCTCAAAGGACGCCTCCGAGCTCGAGTCTGCGAACGCACCCGGCGCCTCGGCCAATACCTCAATGAGCTCGCTGTTCGGCGACGACATTCGAAATGTCATCGGGACGCCGCCAGCGCCGCGTGCCTCGTGGTTGAGCACGACGGCGGTCCCGAGTTCCTTCGCCCGCTCCCGCACGAACGCCTCCGCGCCGAGCAGACCCACCTCCTCGGCGTCGGTAAGCAAGATCATCACGGTGTTCCGGGGAGTATCGGCCATACTGAGCGCCCTAGCAGTCTCGAGCAGAACGCCTACGCCCAGCCCGTCGTCACCGGCGCCCGGTGACCCGGCAACCGTGTCGTAGTGGGCGGTCAAGAGGACGGTCCCGCTCGAAGCGGTGCCCGGTCTCGTCGCGATCACGTTGCCAACCGCGGCGATGGGCTGGGTCCCGTGTAGACCAAAGTCGAACATCCCGATCGATTCCTGCACTTCGGTACGCCACCCGAGCGACCCGAGCTCGTCCAACAGGTAGGCCCTGGCCTCGTCATGCTGCGCCGATCCGATTGGTCGCGGATCCTCCGCAATCGCCGAGATGTGAGTCATCGCACGGGCGGCGCTGAAGGCTTCGACCGGTGCGTCGAGACCGGTGGGCGCGGTCGGCGCCATCGCAAGCACTGAGGCGATTCCTATCAGCGGCAGCGCCGCCAGACCCGCAATGCCCACCCAAGCTGACCGCCGCGACGACTTACGCATCAGTACCCGGGCGACCGATCTGTGACCTCCCGGATCGCGGTCGCCACGACGCGGGCATACTCGCGATTGGAGATCAATGACTCATGGCTGGCGCCCGGCACGACCTGGAAGCTGGCGTTCTCCGTCAATTCCGCGAGCTCGCCCTGTAAGGCGGTCAGCAGCTCGCCACCGACTGGTTGCTCAGTGACCGCCAGCACGGCCAACGGCAGGTCACCGAGCGGCTGAGCGGCATTCAGCTGCTCGCGGCTGACCGACCAAGAGTGGATCTGCGCGGCTTCGGTGGTAGCGAAACCTGGCAACGCCGCACCAGCTCGCAGCTCAGCCACCTGCCGTGCCGGCAGCCCGGCAGAGATGCCACGCGAAAGGTTGAGCGCCCGCAACACCCCCAACCAGCCCAGCCACCCGAAAATTCGCTGCGAGACCTCAAGCATCTTGTCCGCGTGCGGCGTCGGCCAGCGCACCCACTGGTCGGGATGGGATGCATCCACCAGGACCAACCCAGCGGTCAGCTCGGGATAGAGATCTGCGAATGCGCGGACCGGCATCCCACCGAAGGAATGACCGGCAAGCACGTACGGCGGCTCGATCGCCGCCTCGCGCAGCACATCTCGCAGCTCCGTCGCAATGGTCTGGGCATCGCGGGGCCGTCGGCTGCGCCGGCTCCAGCCAAGGCCGCCACGGTCGTAGGCAACACTTCGGACCGTTGGAGCGAGCTCTTCCTGGACCCAGTGCCAGTTGGGTGAGAACGAGCCCATTCCCGCCTCGAGCACGACGGTTGGCCCACCGGAGTCAGCTCCGCGAACCTGAAGGTGAATCTGGCGGCCATCGACACGAACCAGCAGTCCCGGGGCCGGATACCGCCGACGATCACGAACTGTAAGCGCCTGCTGGGCCGCGGCCGCTGAACCCATTGCGGCGGCGAGCAGCGCGACCTTACGCCACCTCACCGGCTGCTCCCATCCGGCGCGTTCCCTTTGTCGAGAGGAGGTGAATCCGTGGTTACCGGTGTGCGCCACAACCGGTAGCCGGACCACGCCAGCCCGGCACCGAGACTCACACTGCCCAAAACGGCAACCGACCAGGCAGCCGTTGAGACGAGCTGGGCTACGCCGAAGCCAAGTAGGTGGGCCGGAGCGCCTACCGCGACGAGTACGCCGGACAAGCGAGGAAGGGTCGCCGTTTTGGCCATGGCAATGCCGAAGAGGAGATAGCCGATCATGAACAGAATTGCCGCCAGCCCATTGATGACGACCACAGGCGAGTACTGCTCGATTGCGTCTGAGCGTGGCCGGCGCCTCCTTGGCCATTACTGGGGCAAAGAACCCGAAGTTCCCAGTCACTGCGATCAGATAGGTGCCGGAGAAAGCAGCCAAGAAGCCCGCCAGTCCTAGCCGTCCCATGCTGCGCCGCTGTGACGCATAAAGTCCGGGAAGGCCGAGCAGGACTAGCAACCAAGCGAGCGTGTAGAGAAAGTGCGCCGCGACCAGCCGCACTTCGGTCGCAATGATCGTGGCGGCCGTCTCGCGGCTCGGGTGCAGAAGTGTTGCGACGGCCATCAAGATGCCTGCCGGCACTAGGGCCAGGCCGCACCATCTGAGCAGAGGTAGTGATGGGCCAGGCCCTTCCGCCATGATCGTTCCTTCTGGCCGACTCTCGGCTTTGGTGCCATAGGCAAGATCAGCTACGCGGAGCTACTCCATCGTCGTCCTCCGGCTCGTCTTCGTAGCCGGCAGCGACATCGGCAGCATGCGAATCGACGTCATCCTCGCTGGTTTCTTCAACGATCCGGGGGGCCGGCTCATCGTTGTCGTCGTAACCAGATCGGACGTCACTGCTCTGCGAGGTCTCCTCTTGATCAAACCCGGGGTCGACGCCGAAGCTTGACTCGCTCATCGAATCCTCCATTTCCTCGGGGCGCTGGCAGCTCCGATGACGTACCAGCAATCACTGAAGAGTGGTGCATGACTGCATTTACCCGGGTCCTCAAATCTCAACCCTGGGTAGCAGGAGCCATCCGTTCGAGGCCGACAATGTGCCACGAGAG
>CAVSSB010000027.1:0-44222 GCA_963730505.1 uncultured Actinomycetota bacterium | reverse complement strand
GCTGGACGAGATCTGCCTGTCCTTCATTGGCTACGAGGGCGGCAAGGCGCATGTTGCCAGGCAGAAGGCGATTGTCAAAGACATAGTGGGCCGCCATGGCGGGATCGTGGTCGGCAAAGGTCCTGGCGAGCTGTATGACCAGAAGAAGTTCGACACGCCGTATATCCGTGACTTCCTGCTTGACCGAGGGGCGATTGGTGACGTTTCGGAGACTGCAGCGCCCTGGTCCAAGCTGCTGCCGCTGTACACCAATGTGTTGGCCGCTGCCGAGAAGGTCTACGCCCACCTGGGTGTTGCCGGCTGGATCATGTGCCATCTCTCGCACTCCTACCACTCCGGCGCTTGCCTGTACTTCACGTTTGCGTTCAAGCACGACGGCGTTGACCCGCTTGGGCAGTACGAGCCACTCAAGAACGCCATCCAGCAGGCGTTCGTCGACTCGGGTGGCACGCTCTCGCACCATCACGCGGTCGGCACTGAGCATGCTGCTTGGCTGGAGCAGGACATCTCGGCGCCGGGCGTGCACATGATCGATGGGCTATTCACCGCCATGGATCCCGGCAGAAACCTCAACCCGGGCAAGATCATTCCGAAGTAATCAATGTAGAGCCGACAGGTCAACGTCCCACATGATCTTTTGGCTCGGGCATGATCGGCACACCAGCCGCGGTCTGCACAAACACTTCTCGTGATCGGCGACTCTTGATCTTCGTTGAACCCGGAATAGGCGGTCCGCACAGGGGATGGGACCTACCCGTGCGGGGAAACACGGGACCGGCCGATGCGTTGGGCCTATTCCGGGCAGCATGAGACCCCAGTTCAAGGTACTCGCCCATTGAGCTTTTAGTGCGGAACTTGTATGCACTGCAACCAAACAGTTGGCCAACAGTGAGCTTTTTGGCTATGATCCCGGGCTCAGTGTCGGCAACCTACGTCCACGTACCTTGCAGTCGCTCCGCATGGGTTGCAACGTGTGCAAAGCGTGAAGAACGTACGTGAACCTAGATTTCGACTATTACATTCAGACCTGTGGCTCTTTCGGTACGGACCATCGAGGCAGAGCGGCACCGCAAGTTCAACGCCGCCCAACCCTCGGTGAGCTTCCTCCAGACGCCAGCGTGGGGGCAGGTCAAGAGTGAGTGGCGCAGCGAGTCGATCGGCTGGTTCAACGGCGACGATGGACCTGTCGGCGCGGGACTTGTGCTCTATCGACAGCTTCCCAAGATCAAGAAGTACCTTGCTTACTTACCGGAGGGTCCGGTCATCGATTGGACTTCCCCCGACATAGGAGAATGGCTGAGGCCGTTGGCTGATCATGTACGTTCGGCTGGTGCCTTCGGCGTACGGATCGGTGCTACAGCGATTGCCCGGCGCTGGAGCGCCGAAACGATCAAGGCGGCCATTGCTGACGAGCGGGTCACGCGGCTCAGCGAGGCGATCCCAGACCAGATCAACCACGAAACCACCCGCACCCGCAACCGACTCCGCGAGCTCGGCTGGCGACCGCCGGAGGATGAGGAGGGTTTTGCTGCCGGGCAGCCACGGTTCGTCTTCCAGCTCCCGATCGCCGGACGGACACCCGATCAACTGCTCGCTGGGATGAACCAACTGTGGCGACGCAACATCAAGAAGGCCGCTAAGGCCGGAGTTGTGGTGAAGCGTGGAACCGTTGATGATCTGCCCGAGTTCCATCGGCTCTACGTCGAGACTGCTGAGCGTGATCATTTCAGACCACGACCACTGTCTTACTTTCAGACCATGTTCGATGCGCTGCTGGCCGAAGATCCCGATCGAATTCGGCTCTACCTCGCCCACCATGAAGGCGACCTGGTCGCTGCGACCACCTGGGTACGGGTCGGCGAGCACACCTGGTACTCCTACGGCGCAAGCTCAACCGAGAAGCGCGAGGTGCGCGGGTCCAATGCCGTGCAGTGGAAGATGATCACCGACGCATTGGAGGCCGGTGCAACCATCTACGACCTGCGTGGGATCACCGAAGGGCTGGAGGAGGACGATCCGCATCTGGGCCTGATCCAGTTCAAGGTCGGGACTGGAGGTGAGGCGGTGGAGTACCTGGGGGAATGGGACCTGCCCCTTAATCCGCTGCTGTACAAGGCTTTCGACCTCTACATGAAACGTCGGTGATGAGCGCTGTGGTATTGACGACATGAGCGGTGTGACCCTGCGGCTGGATGGGGAGCGTTGGCGGGAGCACCTCCGGACCGTGGCGGGCGCGACCCCAGGCATCGTCCCGGTGATCAAGGGCAACGGTTACGGGTTTGGCCTGCGCCGGCTGGCCGAGGAGTCGGTCACTCTCGGTGCGGACACGGTTGGAGTCGGCATGCCCCCCGAAGTTGGCATCGTACGCGAGGCGTTCCCGGGTGATGTGGTGATCTTGAATCCGTGGGATCCATCGAGTGAGCTCGCCGGAGAACTCACCACGGACTCTTCGGTGATCACTACCGTGTCCCGACTGCACGACTTGGAACTGCTGGCTGGGCGTGGTGATCGGCCACGCGTCCTGGTCGAGGTACTCACATCGATGCAACGACATGGGATCCGTCCCGATGATCTTGATCAGGTCGCGGCCTTGCTCGCTGGCGTCCGCTTCGAGGGTTGGACGATCCACCTGCCGCTGCACGCCGACGGTCGCTACGCCGAGGCCGAGCGGCTGGGTCACGCTGCCCTTGCCACAGCGCCCGGAAGACTGTGGTTTTCCCATCTCCCGCCTGAGGAGACGGCGGCGTTGGCGCGCCAACTGGGTGGCGCAGACGCGGACCCCGTCCCAGTTCGACAGCGGGTCGGCACGCGGCTCTGGCTAGACAGAGCATCCCGCAGCACCACGGCGACGGTGCTGGATGTGCATGAGGTCAAGCGCGGCGAGCGGGCCGGCTATCGGCAGCGCGTCTGTCCGGCTGACGGCTGGATCGTGGTCGTCGCCGGCGGAACCTCACATGGCATCGGCATGGAGGCACCGACCTCAGCCAAGACGGTGCGGCATCGCGCGATCGCGTTCGCGACGGGCTCTCTGGCTGCTGCCGGGCTGGCACTCAGCCCGTACACGATCAATGGCAAGAAGCGCTGGTTTCTCGAGCCGCCCCATATGCAGTCCAGCCAGGTCTTCCTGCCGCACAAGGAGCGGCCGCCACGGATCGGGCAAGAGGTTCCCGTCGAGCTGCGACTGACTACGGCGACGGTCGACTGTATTGCCTGGAACTAGTGCCGACTTGTAACCGCGAAGCTTGGCCCGCAGTTGATCGGTGTCGTCAGCCGTCCAACCCATCTTGATCAACATTGGCAGCACACCGCCGAACGTGTCGTCGATGTACCGCAAGAAGCTGATCATGGTCTCGGCGCGGCTGAGGTGTGAAGACAGCGGCCGACCTTGCAGGTTGTCGGCGTACGTCGACGAGGACAGCAGTCGGTTGACGACCTGCTGGACGCGCTCTGAGCTCGCCGCGTAGTCGTCGATGATCGCTTGAGGTTCGGCCTCGGCCACGGATAGGGCCAGCGCGACGAGGGTGCCAGTCCGGTCTTTGCCGGCAGCACAGTGAACCAGCGCCGTACCCGGCGCTCGGGCGACGGTGCGCAGCGCGGCCAGCACCGAGTCCGGGCGATCGACCAGGTAGGAGAAGTAGACCGAGGCGACATCATTGTCCAGTTCGACACTGGGTTCGAGGTCGATCCACGGCAAGGCCTCTTCGGGCAGCACCTCCGGGCGTATGTCGGGCTTGGTCTCGCCTACGCCGAACTCCCATTCACGAAAGAGCGAAAACTGGTGAATCCGAACATCTGAGCCGGCAAGCGGGCCGGGCCCCTCTCGCTCGGCTTCATAGTCGCTGCGCAGGTCGATGACATCCGTCAGGCCCAGCCCGAGCAGCTGATCCATGTCAGAGCTAGTCAGCGTTTGGAGATTGTCTGACCGCAGCAGCCGACCAGGAATGATTTTGCCGCCGTCGATGGTCGGGATCCCCCCGACATCGCGCATATTGGCCAAACCGTCGAGGTCGATCCACATCCGTTCCACCCAGTCAGGGTAATAGGGTTCTCTCCGCTGACTTGGTGGCGATCAGATGGACCTGCTACCGGGAGTATGACTTGATCTTGAACGGCAGGCAGGCCAGTCGGGGGTTGGTTCCCGCACTATCGTGGATCACAATTGAGCGCGCCCCCGGCTTCGGGACGAATTCCACCCTCGCTGTTGACCGCGCGCTTTCTTCGGAGTTGACCGTGAAGTTAAGCCAGACCTCGTTCTCGTTGGTCGGTGGCACGCCGCTAAGGCCGTTCTCCTTGTCATTGTTATAGTGACCGCCCGCGGCAAGCGGATTTGTGGCGTCACATCCGTATTCGTGAAGGTGTACGGGATATGTACTTCCAGCCGCATCCCCATGAATGCCGGTGACCCGGAGCCTGAAGAAACTGCTGCCGTCAACGGCGATCATGATGGCCGTTGCGCTGGCTCCCTTGAACAGGTCGGGACCTGTCGACTCGAAGTCGATCAGATCATCGCTAGAGTAGCCCCAGCTCATGCTCGACCCTCTGGATCCCTCGCTAGACCCGGTCTGAGCATGTGCGGCTACCGCGGTAGAGGTGAGTGCGAGGGTGGATAGAGCGACGGCAGCAATGGCCGCCTTGCGGTAACGAGCCACGATTTCCCCTTAAGAGACTTGAATGATCCAGGTCTCAGGCAGGGGCCCCCGCTAGGTCACCGTGTCCCCCGACCGAGTCACCAGGCGTCAGCATAAGTGATCCAACACCGGCCCGCCGGAGTTTCGAGTTATCTCAGATCAGAGAGATCTAGCTTGCCCAGTGGCCGGTGAAAAACAGCCAGCTCCACCACACCATGAGCACAATTTCGACAGTGAAGGCAACCGCCACGAGCAGCCGATGAACGGGCCGAGAAACCCTTGATGGACCTGCTACCCATCGACCGACCATGATCCATAGCGGGAACCAGAGCAAGGTGGCACGGTTGACGGAGAAGAACCAATACGACATGGAGAAAGCAAGCACCTGCACCCCCACCCAGCTGGCCTCTCCCCACATCGTCCTCTCGGCCCCCATCGGCGACTTCCGCGCGCGCAAACTCACCACAATGCACCAGACGGTGACTCCGACGCCCACCGCCATCGAGATCACCTCGGCGCGGAACACTGCGGCCCACCACGGATGATTGGGGAACGCGCCGGGAAGGATGGCAGGGATGGTGTTCAAGAAGGACTGCCAGGGCCAGGTCAGTTCGCGTACCCAACCGGTGCTCTGCGCGTGATACCAAGCCGTCCAGTTCCCGGTGAGGGCGTACAGATACGTCGCAAAAGCCATGATCACCGATGCGGGAATCAGCATCAGCGCCGCGCGGCGTAGCTTAACGCCGATCGCATTCCTGCTGGTAAAGATCATCACGAGCAGCGCGCCGATCAGGAAGAGCCCCGATACCCGTACGCTGCACGCGACTGCCGTCAGCGCGACGGCGGCCAGCCAGCGCTCGGAACGGGCCCGCTCCCAGGCCCAGAAGGCTACGGCGCAAAACAGGGACTCGGTGTAGGGCACCATCGTGAAGACAGCGGTCGGGGCAAACAGCCACGCGACGGCCGCCCACGGCCCGCCCAGCCGGTACAGCGCTGCAGCGGCGACGGCAGAGCACGCCGTAGAAAGGACCACTCCGCTGATGACGACCGGCACCCCCAGCTGACCGAACAGTGACAAGATCAGTGGCCAGCCCGGGAAGAAGGCCATCAAGGTGCCGTTGGGTTCGGAAAGGTAGCCGCCGTCAGCCAGCCTGGCGAAGTGCTGCACGTCCCAGTAGCTCACCATTTCGGTGAGAGTCCGGTGCTGCATGACAGCCAGCAACAGTGCGATACCCACGATCAGGCCCCGGCTCGCTAGCCACGCCTGGATCACGATCCGGCCCGGCGACGAGGTGATCTCAGCTGGTGCTGCTACTGGCCGGTCAACGTCCTGCAGCATTAGACATTCCGTCGTGGGACCGTAGTGCCACTGAACACCTGGAACCAGCGGGAGTCCGGTGCCTGATCAAGTACGCCGCCCGTGGGATCGTCGACACCCTGTTGGCGTACCGGATCATGCTCGGGCCGCAACGCATCCCTGACCACCATGATCACCACCCAACCTTGGGTGCACAACCTGATCACGACCGACAGCCAGTAGATCCGGTCAGGCGAACTGTCACCCGGCGTCAGGAAACCACCGAGATGCCACCAGATGGCGACGAAATAGATCAGCTCACCTGCGGTGAAGATCAGCCAGTCGCGCCACTTGGGACGGGCCAAGATCATCAGCGGCAGCAACCAGAGCACGTACTGCGGTGAATAGACCTTGTTAGTCATCACGAACGCGGCGACGACGAGAAATGCCATGGCACCGAACCGCGGCCGCCGAGGTGCGCTCATGATCAAAGCCAGAATCCCTACGCAGCCGAGAGCGAACAACCCGGCGCTGACCCAGTTGAGCTGAGGAACCGGCCAGCCAGCCAGAGAGAGCACGTACCAGATCGACCCCAGGTCGCCGGCTCGCTCGCTGTTGAACACCCAAAAGCTGCGCCATGCATCTGGCGCAAGCAGCAGCACTGGAAGGTTGACCAGACCCCAGCTCACTAGGGCAGTGGACAAGGTCATCACGAAGTCACCCATCCGCTTGCCTCGCAGACAGAGCAGAAAAAGTGGACCGAGCAGCAGTGCTGGATAGAGCTTGGCCGCCGCGCCCAGCCCGAGCATCACGCCGGCCAAGCCAGGCCGACGACCCGACCAGCAAGCCATCCCGAGGGCCGTCAAGGCGATCGGGAGCATGTCCCAGTTGATCAAGGCAGCGGCAGCGACGCACGGCGACGCAGCGAGCATCATGGCGTCCCAGGGCCGCCCAGCCGGCGTCCGCACCAGGGCCCAGAGCGCGACCAGGAACAGGGCACCCAGTAGCACGGTGTTGACATCGACGAAGATCAACGTCGAGTCCACCCGCTGCTGCTCTGTGAGGTCGGTCCCCTGCAGCCCGCCGAGTGCCCGGGTGATCAGGCGCTCCAGTTCCAAGAACCACCCGGTGAGCACCGGGTACTCCAGAACCGGGTAGCCACCGGAGTCGAGGTATGGAGTGTTGCCTTGCTGCAAGCCGCGACCGGCGTACAAGAGGCCGATATCGGAGTAGCACAAGAACTTGAAATGGTCGGGCGGAGGTACGCCGGCGACGGTGATCCGGCACGGCAGGCGAAAGACAACTCCGCTCAGATAGACCAGAGTGCCGACCAGCAGGGTGATCCGCAGCGGGTTCCACCAGGCCCTGCCAACAGCGGCATAACGCCCCAGAGGTCCGCCGATTCGCTGGCTGACCGTGCCGACGAAGCCGTCAGTCGCCGATGGCAGGATGTTGGCGGATCGGGCCCCGATCCCGACAGTCGGGCTTCTGCTCAACCTGCGCCGCCGGTGGGAGTCCCGCTGGGGGCCCTCCTCCAACGGGGTGGTAATTTGCCGCCGCCTCCAGGACCTCCGCTGCTCTGCGTCGCAGTGGGGAACGGTCTCCGCTGCCACTTGCGCTTGATCCGAGTTGGGGTCGGCTCCTCTTCAGGAGTCTCGACGCGTGTCGTCGGCTCCTCAGTCGGCTCGTGGGTCTCCTGCATCGTCGGTTCGGGCTGCGGAACTTCCTCCCTGTTCACGTACGCCGGGCCCGGGAATTCCTTGACGGCCTGCCCCTTGGTGGCGGTTTTCATGTAGTCAGCCCAGGTCAGTGCTGGATAGGTGCCACCGAAGAACGTGCTGTCACCGGGGCGGGCGTAGTTGTCCAGATCGCCATTTCCGTCATTGCCCGCGACGTACATCACCGCCGTCGAGATCTGTCTGGTGTACGCCACGAACCAGGCTGAGACGACATCGCTCGAGCCGTCGTTGTTGGTTCGGTCCTTGGTGCCCGTCTTACCGGCCACAGGTCGTTCGAGTGTTTGCACAGCCTGGCCGGTGCCCTGCTCGACCACATTGGAGAGTGCGAACGTGACATCGTGCGCGATGTCCTCAGTGACCGCGCGCTTCTTCTCAGGCTGCGCCTGGTAGATGACATTTCCTTTTCTGTCCTTGACCTCGCGTACCACATGATTCGCGACGGAGACGCCGTCATTAGCGAAGGTCGCATAAGCGCTGGCCTGGGCGAGAGGACTCACCTCGGCGGTCCCCAGTGGGACGCGGTAGTTGTTGTCCCAGCCGGCGCCCTTGGGGGCACCTGCGGCCTGGGCCATCTTCATGATCTTGCGCGGGCCATTGTCCATCTGGCTGGTCAGGTCAACGAAGGCGGTGTTGATCGACTCGGCGGTTGCCCTAATCAGACCGACCGAGGAGCCGTACTGATTGCTGAACTCGTTGCGGACCGGTCTCGACTCGCCGGGTGGGGTGAAGCTGTTGCCGTTGAACCTGGAGGACAGGCTGTATCCGTCCTTCAGCCCGGCGGCAAGGGCGTAGGCCTTGAACGTGGAGGCGGTCGGGCGAGGGGTGGTGGCCCAGTTGCGGGAGTTCTTGACAAAGTCTGGTCCGCCGTACATGGCGATGACCTCACCGCTGTTCACATCGACCGACGCTAGCGCGGCGTGCAGCTTGGATGCCTTGCGTCCGGCGGCCCGCGCCGACCGCTTGGTGTACTTCTGCGCTGCCTCGACAGCGGCTTCTTGGGCGTCCTCATCGAAGGTGGTGGTGATCTTGAGGCCGCCACCGCTGATCTGCGAGGAGTCGAAGCCGGCGGCGCTGAGTTCGCGCTCGACCATCTTC
This sequence comes from uncultured Actinomycetota bacterium, assembly GCA_963730505.1. GTDB lineage: Bacteria > Actinomycetota > Actinomycetes > Propionibacteriales > Propionibacteriaceae > Microlunatus. The sequence continues at coordinate 35,463 of CAVSSB010000027.1, read as the reverse complement.
ATCAAGAAGCCGTTAGGACCGCCGTATCGCTGGTTGCTAGGGGTCTTGGGGAATTTCGGCAGCCGCTGGGCGAACTCGGCTTCCTGTGCCGGGGTGATGTTGCTCATCTCGGTCATGGAGTGCAGGACATAGCGGTAGCGGCTGAGGATACGGCTGTGATCGTCCTCGTCGCGCGGGTCGTACATGCTCGGGTTGTTGACCACTGTGGCAAGAAAGGCGGCCTGCGGGACGGTGAGCTTCTTCGCGTCGATGCCGAAGTATTCCTTGCTAGCGGCCTCCAGGCCGTAGGCGCCGTGCCCGAAGTAGATCGTGTTGAGATAGCCCGCGAGGATCTCCTCCTTGCTCATCTCCTTGTTGATCTTGTACGCAAGGAAAAGCTCTCGGAACTTGCGGGTCAGCGTCCGGTCGGAGTTTAAGTACAAGATCTTGATGTACTGCTGGGTGATCGTCGACCCGCCCTGGATGTCACCTCCGCGGGCGATTGTCCAGCCAGCGCGGACCATGCCGCGAATCGAGATGCCTCTATCAGTCCAGAACGAGCGGTTTTCAGCAGCCACTGTGGCCTGCTTCATCGTCTCCGGCATCTTGTCGAACGTGAGCGGGATGCGGTTCTGGATAGCGAAGTTGCCCAATTCGCTCTTGCCGTCGTTGTAGTAGACGAAGGTCGTCGCTGTCTTGAACTCGGCGTTGGCATCGGGACGAGTTGTGGTGGTGTAGCCGACGACAACGACGCCGGTGGCGCTGATGAGACCGAGAACGGCCAGGGCGCCGATCGTGATGAGGATGCCGCGTGCCCACTTCCGGCCGCGTCCAGCCGAGTCGCGGCGCGCGCGAGCGCCTTGAGGCTGCCACTCGACAGGTCCCCAATGGGGATCAGCCATAGATGTCCTCGACCGTCTGCTGGCGACGGGGAGGCTTGCGCTTCACCCCGTCACCCAGAAGATAGGAAAGGATCATGTGGTTCCAGCCGCAGGCTGGGCAAACTTCGACGACCACGACCTTGAACTCCCCGAACTCGTGTGCCATCTCTTCCAATTCAGTGGTCCGCTTGATCCGACCGGAGTACTGGCCAAGCTGGTCGCCGAACACGTAGTGCAGGTTGACCAGATCATCCGACTCGCAGGCGGGACAATTGACGTTCGACGGCTCGCCGTGATGCTTTGCCGCCCGAATCAGCATAGGGTCAGCGTCACAGGCCTCCTGCCGAGCGAGCCTACGACCAGGACGCCGCAGCGCCTGGAGCGTGGAGCGTCGCTGCAGCGCGTAGTCGATGACTTCGCGCTGGGACCACATGGGCAACAGCGTACGTGGACTCGGCCGGGAGGGCGACCCTGTCTGATCTATCGCGGAATCGTCCCTGACTGGAACTTATGGCTAACGCCTAGCGTGGAATAGCGCTCCTATCCTCCGCTCGGGGTGGTGACTCTGAGAAATTGGATCGGAGCTTTCGCTGAAAACTTCACTCCAGACGACTGTCCGATGAAGGCATTGAGCGTGAAATCACCAGAGATCACTCATCTGGAGTGAAGTTTTCAGGGTTGGTGCGGTCATCTGCCATGACGTACGATCGTGGGTCGGCCGGGCTGCACTCGGGGGATGGGGCTCCGGCTAACCGGGGCCATGGCGCAATTGGTAGCGCACTTGCTTTGCAAGCAAGGGGTTAGGGGTTCGAGTCCCCTTGGCTCCACCTATTTTCCCTTGTCAGCCCGGCTTTCGGCACTCTTGGCGGTCCAAAGTCGGAGCACCTGAAGCAAGAAACGGCAGCAGTTGGCTCCTAGCCAGCTGTGCGGTTCCGGTTCATGCTGCGACGATCATGCTCACCGACTCGACAGAATTGCCAATTCATGCAAGTGATGACAACCGAGTGTTTGGGAAGGTCGACTGCTCGGCAACGACGCGCTCCGTACGCACCGCCAGCTCGCCGAGCCAGACTCGACACCATCGAAACCTGGGAGCACATCACCACAAGCACCGACATCGACATCGCGACTGTGCGGGTGGCTTTTGTGCCTCGATGAGGCTGACTTCTGCTGTCGACTAAGTCAGGCGGGTGCGCGGGTTTGGCCCGACTTGCCTTGGGCTTCGGAGGCGGCCATCAGCGAGGACGCTAGTGGGGTTCGGCGGTAGAGCACACGGCGGCCGGCCGCCAGGAGATCAATAGGCCGTTGCCGCGGAGCACGGTGAGGTGCTCACCACGGTCGATCCGAGCCGGTTTCGCGGTCCAGGCGAACCGTATGCGAGGCACTGGCGGGAGTTTCCGGCATCGTGGCCGTCGCTCGAACAGCCGCTCGTGGGCGAGATGCGCTCGCAGGTGGCCGACGCCCTCGCCCGGCTGCCCGATCGGGACGGGTCGTGATCAAGCTTCGCGACGTCGAGGGCCACAGCCCAGCCGAAGTGTGTTCCATCCTCAACATCGCCGCGAGGCAGCAGCGGCTACTGCTGCATAGTGCCCGCGCCTTTGTCCGAGCGCGGTTGGAGGAGTACTTCAACACCCGACATCCCATGCACGGGCCCGGCAGCGACCCGGAGCCGACATGACCGCGCCGGCAATCCCGCAATTCAGCACTTCGTTGCAGCGGCGGCTGATGCCGCTGTACATCGCAGTGTTCCTGCAGGGGTTCCTGCTCTGGGTGCCCGTTGAGTAGCTGTTCATGAGCGAGATCGGCTTCGATCCTGCGAGCGTGGGCGTCATGGCGGCCGCGTACGCCGCAGTCGTGCCGATCATCGAAATACCTTCCGGAATTCTCGCCGACCGGTGGAGCCGGCATGATGATCTTGGCCAGCCTGATGCTGACGCGCGAGACCGGCGTCTTGGTCCTCAGCGTCACGTAGGTCGTGCTCGCCTTGTTGATCGTGCTCGCAAGTATTCACGTCACTCGGCTCCTTCACGACGCCGTGACGTCGACGGTCCGCTCCGGAGTGGCCTCGGGCGTCGGTGCGCTGTCCTGGATTGCGTTCCTGCCGTCCGCCCCCGTCTTCGGCATCATCAGCAAGCAGATCGGTGTGCATACCGCGAGCTGGATGATCGTTGCTGCAACCGTGGGCGTCGGCATCCTGCTCATCGCCATGGCCCGAAGACGAGCCGAACCCGTGGTCGAGCAGCCGGAGGTGGCTTTGGAAGAACGCTCCAGCGATCGGGGCCACGCATGGAATCTCCGGGGCAGCGGCGACCTCGTCAGCGACCTCACCTGCGTCAAGTTCGTCGAACTGGTTACCGCCTTCCTGGATGGTGCCCTCGATCCGATCACCGAACGTCGCCTGGTTGATCATCTGCCGAATTGTGTGGGCTGCGAACGCTACCTTGATCAATTCCGCCAGACGATTCACACCCTCGGCGACCTGCCGCCCCAAAGCCTCACGAGCAAAGAACGGGAGGCATTGCTGGGCGCCATTCGGGGACCTCCCGCGCGAACCGTGAGCGGGTTTGTCACGCGGGGAACGTGGCGGCCTCAGCCAGAGCCTCGTCCAGGATGGCTAGCCCGTTGCGCGGCCCTAACGGCTCGCCACCGCGTCGCTGGATGCTCTCTCCGCATGTCGAAGATCATCAAGCGGCCGGCCACTCGTCGCCCCCCCGAACAAGGCTCGGGCGCGGAGCAGGATCCTCAGGCGAGCCTGTTGGTCAGGCTTTGCTGTGGATAAGGGCCGCCACCCCATCCAAGATTTTTCGGCCCGTACAGCAGGGTCCGAGCGACTTGAGACCCACGCGATCGGCTCGCCAGCTGTGACCGTCGGCGATCGGAAGCGCTCGTGCTACTGGCCGCGACTCTTCGGGTCGACGCCGGCGAAGGTAAGGAAGTCCTTCATCCGAAACGAGGTGCCGGCCGATGCAAGGGTTGGCGTCCACTTCGGCTTCCGCGCCAGGTACGAGTTGGAATCGGTCTCCAGTAGGCCGATCAGCACTTCGGCGACGATGCGGCCGCCAACCGGACCGAGGTGGAGGCCGTCAGCCACCTGCTCCGCTTCCTTGAGCACGTAGTAAAAGAGCGGCGTCGAGGATTGGAATCCATAGGGCTCCAGCTCCGCGAGATCGTCGGCTGCGAGTGGCGTGGCGCCCACCGCCTTGGCAACGGCCTGCCCGGACGGCAACTTCCAGGTGAGCGAGCGCAGCAGGTTGCGCTCGGGCAGCGATAGCGGCCGATCGTGACTTGCGATTGCGCCGAGCGGCAGGTTGAACAGCGGCGTGGAGATCTTGGTGTCGATCCGCTTATTGGGCTTCACCTCCCCATCGCCGAAGTCGAAGAAGGTCTGCCAGTCGATGAAGCGTCGCGGGGCGCGGCTGCCGCCACGCAGGTCGACAGGGTCACGCTGCCCTTCACCATCAGGATCAAAGACCATGCCGAAGAACGGGTCGCCGTTGTCGCCGGCCAGGTTCCCACGATATGACGGCCGTACCATGCTGTGTCCGAACCGGTAAGCACCCGCCTGGAACTCCACGGGGATGTAGCCCTCGCGCATTCCCGGCTGGTAGAACCGGCGCCCCTTCCGGATGATGTTGTCCACCATCGGCTGGCCGACGATTTGAGGCAGGAGCTCGTGCAGCACGAGCCACTGGTAGTGCCAGGTGGTCAGTTGCCGCGCCTTTGCGAACGCGGAGTCGCCAGTGAAGCCATGAGAGCGCGCCCAATCCACCGCGTTGTTGTGGAAGAGGATGAAGGCGCAGTGCAACCCAGCGATCATCAGGTTTTCGTCGTTGCGTGGGTCCGGAACCTCGGGAATATGCGTCCGAACTTCGTCGGACTGGTCTGTACCGTTGCGCTCGGCCCGGCCACCGCGCGGGGCGCGATCGCGGCACCGACACCCCAATCGAGATATTTATCGCTATGGGCGAACGAGATTAATCTCAATTTGGTAACGAGCGGTCCCGCTGATGTGGACGCCTCAGTGCGAGGCTCAAGTGCGCTGGCGCTTCTTGACTGACAAGGTGTCCACCGAGCACGTCGCGTCTGGCGCGGCGTCGCGCTGGTAACGGCTACGAAGGCCGAAACACTCGTCCGGCGGGCCCAGGCCCTGCTTGAGCTCGCGGTACAGATCGTCAGATTGGGACGCTAGCGATGCCTCGCTTCGGTCACGAGCCGTCACGGAGGTCCCGCTCCTGGCATTGCCGGAAGCGCCAAGCCCCGCACCAGCCCTTCGCAGGGTGGTAATCCACCGCCATCGCCACCGGCTTATAGTCCGCTCCATGGTCGCCGACCGCCGCCGCATCGTCGCGAGCTTCCGCCGGCGCGCCCAGATCATTTGGGCGGCTGCGGCACTGCTCACCGTCGTTGGTGCGGCTGTTGCGGTGGCGCAGCCTCCCACGGCCACCCCGACCCAGACCTCCACTGCGACCGCCTCCCCTTCGCCCACGCCGGATGACCGAAGCCCCACGCCAGACGACGGAAGCCCCAGGCCAGGCGGCACCACCCCGCCAGCGACGCCGACTGAAACGACAGCTGAATCGCTCACCCCGACCGGAGCACCGCTGTCCACGCCTTCGGAGCCCCCGACACCGGGCGTCAGCCCGACGTCGGTGCCCGCTCAACCCGAGAGCCTTCCGTCCCAACGACCGGCAACGCCACCGGCTAGCTCGACCGGAGCTGTTCCGCTCAGCTCGGTCCTGATCGCCCTCGCCGTATTGGTCCTCGTGAGTGTTGTGCTGCTGCGCCTCGCCCGGAAGGGCGAGGGTTCTGTTGCGCAGCCGGAAGCGGCTCCGCCGCGAAGCGGTACCGAACCGGCCACCGACGTATTGGTGCTGCTGGCCTCAGCCGGGGAGGCGCTGATCGACTCCGGCTTCGATGTCGACGACGTGGATACGAATCTTGAGGAGATCGCCCGGGCATACGGCATGGCTGACACCGAGATCATCGCCCTGCCGACCGCGCTCCTGGTCTCGTCCGGCACCGGTGGTCGGCTTCGGACCAGGGCTGTTACCAGCGGCCGTCAGCGGTTGCGGCTGCACCAGATCGAGGAGCTCGATGACGTCGTCAGGGTCGCGCGCACCGGTCGGATCGATCCCCGGTGGGCCCACGATCAGATCGTGGCGATTCGTACCCGGCCTGCGCCCTTCGGCCCGTCGATGCAGGTGGTCGGTCAAGTGCTCGCCACCGTCGGCCTCGCCGTCCTGCTCGGCAGCTCCTGGCTCGGGATGGTGGTGGCTGCCGGGCTCGGCGGCCTGATCGGAGCCCTCCTGCTCGCCGGAAGACGTGTGCCTCCCCGGTTCCAGGTGCTGGTGACGGTCGCTGCATCGTTCAGCGTGTCGCTCGTGGTCTTCCTGCTGGCGCGGACCGGCCTCGACCTTGACGTCGCCCCCAGCCTGATCGCCCCGCTGGTCACACTGTTGCCCGGAGCGCTGCTGACCACCGCGGTAATCGAGCTGTCGACCGGTCAGATGATCTCCGGTGCCGGGCGACTGGCGGCCGGGGCCGCCCAGCTCGTGCTGCTCGGACTCGGTATCCTCGCCTCCGCCGCTCTCGTCGGGGTACCCGAGTTCGACCTGACCGCGACCGAGCCGGCGCTCGGTGCCGTTGGCCCCTGGCTCGCAGTCGGCGTGTTTGGCGTCGGCATCGTGATGAACCTGTGCGCGCGTCCGAGCTCCCTCGGCTGGATCCTCCTGGTCCTGTACGTGGCATACGGCGGCCAGGTGCTGGGAGGGCTGTTGCTCGGCGGCGTGCTGTCCGCCTTCGTGGGCGCGGCCGTGATGACCCCGGTCGCCGATCTGGTCGCCCGGCAGCGAACCGGACCACCGGCGATCGTCAGCTTCACACCAGCGTTCTGGCTCCTAGTCCCCGGCGCCCTCGGCCTGGTCGGCGTCGCGGCCCTACTCAACGGGGACAGCACCGGCACCACGACCCTGATCACCACAGTGGAGACAATGGTGGCGATTGCCCTCGGCGTCCTGGTCGGGCGCGCCATATCCATCATCGTGTCCGCGCGCGAGAGCCGAAGCGGCCCTCCCGCCGACCACCTCCAGGTGACACCCCGCCATGCACTTCCGCCCGGCGCCTAGTGGACTGGTCGTCACCCAACACTGAACGAGGCGTCCGGCGACCGAAATGCCCAGTGTCGCCGTGCCCAGTGTATTTGATCGAGCAGCCGCGCCCGTTTCAGATACGCTACGCCGAATTGGGCGAGACTCTGGAAAGGATCCTCGCGTAGATGGAATTTCTCGAACTCAGCCGTGAACTACCGGCGCGTCACGCGCGATATATCGCCACCGTCTCTGATTCGGCCCATGCGATATCGCTCGAGCTGGCGCGTGTCATCCTCGAGGTGGCGAGTGAAGACCAAGCGAAACGTCTGCTCGACCTCGGGTCTGGGTTCACCTCATACGTTTTGCGGGCCTACGCTGCGAGCGTGCCGGGCGCGGTTGCGTGGTCGGTCGACGACGACCCAGGCTGGCTGGAGAAGACCCGTGCGTTTCTGGTGAGCGAGGATCTCAGCACCGAACACCTCTACAACTGGAGCGAGTTCCAGACGCTCTCGTCGACGAATGGCCCAGGAACTTTTGATCTGGTCGTACACGACATGAGCACCGTGCGCTCGCGTCACGGGACGATCCGGTTCGTGCTCGGTCTTGTCCGCTCCGGCGGTGCACTCATCCTCGACGATATGGACGTCGACGAGTACCGGCGCCACGTGCGAAGCGAGCTCGACTCTGCCGGCGCGAAGCATGTCGACATCAGAAGCAAGACGCTCGACTCGCGCAATCGGTACAGCTGGTTGGCTCGGCCCACGTCGGGCCCTGGGGAGTCAAGTTTTGCGCTGGGAGCGGACGCACTCTAGTTGCGGAATCAGGCGGCGGGATCGTCCAGTCCGCGCCCCAGCCAGTGATGGGCCACGATCGGCGCGCGAAGTGACAACGAGAAGACGCTAGGCACCTTGCGGGTGTGCTGGTTCTGTCGCATGGGCGGACTCCCGGTGAATGGTAGTGAGAGCCCGGTTCGCCAATGCGCGGTGAACCCGGATCCCGGAGACGGCCGCGCAGGTAAACAAGATCAGAGCCACGGCGCCATGCAGCCAGCCGACCGCCGAGCTGTGGTGCGAGTAGATGCCGAGGAGGCTTTGCACCAGCGTGCTCGTCAAGACGATCAGAGCCCAGCGGATACCGCCAGGGATCCGGGCGAAGAAGGAGCTGATCAAGAACAACAGAGCCAGCAGCGGAAGGACGTTCACACCGACGAGCTGGTGCAGGTTGAAGCCGGTAATCCCGCCGATCTGGGGATTGTCACTCTCGATGAGCACCTTGTCGATGGTGCCTCCGGCCGTGACCCACTCGAACATGCCGAACACGGCATAGGCGATAGCCGCCGCTTGCAGGACGACGCCTGCTGCGATCAGGTACGCCAACACTTGATAGAGCCACTTCATCATGACTTCTCGGCTGAAATCGGGTCGGGTGACACTTCAGGCCGGTTCGACACTGGGGGCAGATCGAACTCGTCGTTGGTCATGCGCAGCAAAGCTCGGGTGGCGCCGGCGAACCCGAGACCGGCGACGAGCAGCCCGATGCCCGCCACCACGTGGTTCGGCAGGAACGGATGGGTGGCTCCGCCGATGATCAAGGCGATCGCCATCCACCTCGGCGCCACCCGGCTACGCCACAGGGCTATGCCCAGCAACGGAAGTCCGACCACGATGCCGGAGATAAACAGTAGGGCGGCGGCCCCGGTCACCGGAAGCGCCCACCACGCCTCGTCCAGCGCCGCGACGGTCGCCACATCGAGCCGTTCGGTCACTGCGAGATAGGCCAGCAGGTCGTCGGGAACCAAGAGCGGAAACGCGCCCAAGCATCCGAGCAGCGTCCACACCGCACCGACGGTGGTCAGCAGCGGGGTTCGGCGCCTGGTCACCCAGGCCACGGCAATGACAGCTGGAATCAGCCCCACCAGGAAGGGCACACCCAACCACAGGAGCACCTCGGACAGCTGTTGGTGTGCGGTGACAGCCGCCACGGTGTCAGGAAGGGGCGCATCACCCTCGAAGGGTCTGAGCACATAGACGATTCCCATGCACAACATGGGCAGCGGCGCCACGACAGCGAGGAGGAGTCGCCAGAAGGTACGGGTGTCGCGGCGCCGCGGCGCGGTCTTGGTCGAGGTCGCACTCGGGATGTCGTCGGCCCGCAGGCTGGTGTCGGACATGATCGGCTCCTTACACGTTGATGATCTTGGTCTCGATCCCAGGGTCGGTCCGGAGTCGTCCCGAACGGCAGGGGTCGCTCGGCCGAGAAGTCGGGGGATTTCCGGTCTGGCTGGGGTCCCAGCACTACTCACCTAGGGGTAGCCGCGGCGAGAATGACCACATGGTTGGCGCACCATCTCGAGCCGGCGTTGCAGCCGGGATCCTCTTCGGCCTTGCGGTGGCCGAGGTTGCGACGGCAATCGTGTTCGGGTTTCTCTCGCCGCTGAGCTGGGCCGAACTGGTCGACCTGTTGGTCGTGAGCAACGCCCTTCTCGGGCTGGCGCTCGCGCTGGCCGGCTGGCCGATCGCCCTTTATCGACCGCGAAACGCGATCGGCTGGTCGCTGCTCGCCGGCGGGTGTTGCTGGGCGTCCACCGGCGCCGGAATTGCCCTCCTGGCGTGGGCCCACTCCCATGATCTCGAGGGCTGGTTCTGGCGAGTCGTGGCGACAGTCACGAACATGGGTTGGACGTTGGCCCTCACGGTCTGCCTGCCGCTGGCGTTGCTGCTGATGCCGGACGGCCGCCTGCCGGGACGACGCTGGCGCTGGGCGCTCCCACTTCTGGCCTTCAACGGCCTGTCCTTTGCTGCCGCCGGCGTGCTCTCCGACTTCAGCATGGCGGTCGGCGTGCCGGGCTACTTCTCCTGGCCTGAGGTCAACGCGCTGTCCTGGCCGATGGCCGTGCTCGGCATCACGGTCGTGAGCTCGTACGTGCTGGCCTGGGTGGCGCTTCTGGTGCGCTTCTACCGCGCGAGCGATCAGGTCCGGCGACAGCTGTCCTGGGTGCTGCTTGCCAGCCTCATCGTGGTGGTGATCTTCGCGCTCGACCCCATACTGCCGGACAGCATCTTCTCAATCTTGGTAATCGCGCTCATTCCGCTGTCGATCACGGTGGCCGTGCTGCGCTACCAGCTGCTCGACATCAGGCTCGTTCTGTCTCGATCTGTGCTGTATGTCCTCCTCACTGCGGCAGTCGTCGGCACGTACCTGCTGATCGTCGCCGTCTCGGATGCCGTACTTCGGACCGGGCTGGGGCTTGGATCCTCCGTACTGGCCACGCTGCTGATTGCGGTCGCCTTCAACCCAGTGCGGGTCTGGTTGCAGCGCAAGGTCGAGCGGGTGATCTACGGTGCTCGCCGTGATCCCGCTGAAGCTATGGCCGCAGTCGGAGCTCGGCTCGGCGAGGTGGGTGGCGCCGACAGCGCCGGACTACCTGGCGTCTTGCAGGCGCTGGCCACCGTGATGCGCTTTCCGTGGGCAGCAGTGGTGGCCAACGGCGCGGAGATCGCCGCCTACGGCAATCCGCCGGCCGCCCGGCACGCTACGCCATTGCGCCAGGGCGGTGAGGTCATCGGCGAACTGATCGTCGGGTTGCGCCCGGGAGAAGCCCGGCTTGATCCCGGCGACGCGCGCGTCCTGGAGCTGGTCAGCGCGCCGATTGCGGCGGCCGTCCAGGCGGTTGCGCTCGCTGAGCAGCTTCGTTCCTCCCGCGAGCAGGTGATCACCGCCCGGGAGGAGGAGCGCCGGCGGCTCCGGCGGGATCTGCACGACGGGCTCGGACCGGTGCTCACTGGCGTCGTCCTCAACGCTGAGGCGGCGCTGCGACGCCTGTCAAGTGACCCGGCCCAGACGGCGGATCTACTGGTCGAGCTGCGAGAACAAGCAACCGGGGCGCTGGAGGACATCCGCCGACTGGTCTATGACCTCCGGCCCCCGGCGCTGGACAGCCTCGGACTTGTGGAGGCGCTGCGGGAGCAAGCCGCCGTACTGGGGAGACGGGAGAGTGCGGCACCGTTGCAGGTCAACGTCGAGGCGCCCACACCGCTGCCCGAACTGCCGGCCGCTGTGGAGGTCGCCGCGTACCGCATCGTGACCGAGGCGCTGACCAACGTGGTACGGCACTCGAGTGCCTCGGCGGCCGTCGTGACACTGACTGTCGCGGCAGGGGTGCTGCAGATCTCGGTGCACGACGACGGGATCAATCTCGGTGCCGGCTGGCAGGCCGGCGTAGGGCTGACCTCGATTCGCGAGCGGGCCGCTGAGCTGGGCGGACGATGCCGCATCGAGCACGACCGCACCGGCGGTCGGGTCGACGTTGAACTGCCTTGCGGGTCCCCCACGCGGCTCCCGGAGCGCACCGCAATCGGTGATGCGGTGGAGCAGCCGTGACACTGCGAATCGTGGTGGCCGATGATCACGCGGTCGTAAGAGAAGGTCTCCGCGCCCTGCTATCGGCGGTCGAGGGGTACGAGCTGGTGGGCACGGCAGCGACCGGCGCCGAGGCGGTAAAGGCGGCGGTCACGTTGCGTCCGGACGTGTTGGTGATGGACATCCAGATGCCTGACATGACCGGGATCGAGGCAACTCGGGAGATGCGTCGGGTGGCGCCCACGGTAGCCGTGTTGATGTTGACGATGTTCGACGACGACGAGTCGGTGTTCGCTGCGATGCGAGCCGGAGCGCTCGGTTATGTCCTCAAGGGTGCCGCGCCTGAGAGCATGATCAGGGCCATCGCTGTTGTAGCCGGTGGTGAGGCGATCTTCGGCGCTGGTGTCGCCACCCGGGCGCTCAGCTACTTCAGCACGCCGCGCGCCGACTCTACGGTGTTTCCCGAACTCACAGCTCGTGAGCGGGAAGTGCTGACGTTGATCGCGAGCGGGCTGAGTAACGCCGCCATCGCTGGCCGGCTTGGCCTGGCCGCCAACACCGTCGGCAACCACATCTCGAACATCTTCGCCAAGTTGCAAGTGGCCAGCCGCGCGGAGGCCATCGTTCGAGCCCGGTCTGCCGGACTCGGCGACTGAGTCCGCCGCCTCGCGTAACAACTGACTGTCCCTATGAATACAGCAACAAGGTACGGCGGTGTCCTCAACTATTCCGCGATCGGTGGAGATGATGCACATCTGGAGGTTGGCTAACGGAAAGATCTTGGAACATTGGGCCGTTCGGGATGACCTCGGCCTGATGATTCAGCTAGCTGTGGTCTCCCCCGGCTGACTCAGGTGTGACAGCGGACGGCGTCTCAACCTCAGGAGTCGGATGCACACCGCGACGACCCAGATCCAGAAGAGTGCGTAAGGCAGCAACCACGCATTCGTCGTCCAGACAAACCGACTCAATGCCAACCCGACACCACTGGCCACCATCAGCCAGCCCAACCACCGCCGGAAGACCCCTGTCACCAGCACTGCCCAGCCGCCGAACGCAGCGAAGCTACCCATGCTGACCCAAGCGTTGGCGAACCCCAGGTTCCCTAGATCGAAGGCGAAGTGGGCGAGGCCCGGGTCGAGGTCGGCGCCGCGGTTGCCGGCGGCATCCCAGCTTGTGTCTGTAAAGAGATAGGCCGCGAATAGTGCCCCGAACACCAGCGCCACAGTGGATCGCCACGGCGGATCGCCCTCCACGCGGCGGAGGAGCAGGCAGAGCCCGACCATGAAGCATGTCAGCGCCACAAGGCCCAAGAGGGCCACCGTCCCTGCTGCATCAGCCCAGCTGGACATTGCCGTATTCCGGAAGAAGGCGGCAGCCTCCTCGCGGGTCGCATCGAACGCGGGCTCGCCCAAGGAGCCCATCGCGATGATCGGCACGAAAATCAGGATCATGCCGGCGAGCCCGGCCCAGCCTGTGACTCGGGCCAAAGTGGCCCACGGATCTGATTGCGACACGGGCTACAGCTAACCAACCCGTGCGGAGGTCGCCAGCGCCGCCCTTCCATCCCCCTCACCGGAGCGAAGTACGCCGCTACGGTAGAGCGCGCGGAGCCGTCAGCACGGCTTGTTCGAAGGAGTACCACGATGAGCGTCACCCTGGACGGCCCAGCGGACCTCCCGGCCTTGTTTCGGAGCGCAGACCGGGAGTCGCAGCGAGCACAACGGTCTTACCTGAGGTCACTCAGGGTCCGCCTCGGTGCTCTACTCGTGGCGGCGTTCGGCGGCGCGCTCACCCTGACTACCGCGGGTGGTCTTCAGGTTGGTGGCGGGCTCGCCTTTCTCGCTTTCGCTTGCGCGCTGGGCGCGGAGCTCTTTCTCGCCACGACAAGCCCCCTCAAAACGTGGTACGAGGGACGGGCCGCGGCGGAGTCAGTCAAGACGCTCGCCTGGCGATACATGGTGCGCGCTGAACCCTTCGAGTCCGACGCCCCTGACGTCGACCAGCAGTTCCTTGCCCAGACCTACTCCCTGCTGCAGGACCTTCGGTCAATCTCATTGGAGGCAGGAGAACCGGATGCGCACCAGATCAGCGACAAGATGCGCCAGGTCCGGGCTCTCGACTTCGATAAGCGTCGGCAGGTTTACCTCGCCGACCGGATTGCCGATCAGCAACGCTGGTATGCCGACAAGGCGCGGTGGAACGATCGCCGAGCGCGCGGCTGGGTACTCGTCAGCATTGTGCTCGAAATCGCCGGCGTCATTGGCGGCGCGCTCAAAGCGTTCGGTTGGATCAGCTTCGACCTGCTCGGCGTGCTTGCGGCGGCGGCGGGCAGTGTTATGGCATGGATCGAGGCGAAGCAACACCGCAACCTGGCGACTGCGTATGGCATCGCGAGCCAGGAGCTCGCCGCAATCGCATCAGAGCTTCCGACGTTGAACGGCGAGGAGCGTTGGGCTGCTTTTGTGGGCCGGGCCGAAGAGGCGATCTCTCGTGAGCACACTTTGTGGCGGGCGTCACGAGGACTATCCGACCGCTTCAGGCGCAAAGAGGGCTGAGCTCTGAGGCTATGCACGCTCAGCCTGTCAAAGCGCGAACGGCCCTTCGACAAGCTCGGGGCGCATTTCGCCGGTCGGCGGCTCGGCGGAACATAGGCCAGGCGTGATTCCGCTGAAGACGTCAGCGACCTAGTGCCGCGGAGCCTAAGTCTCTTTGCGGTTCGCGCCGCCCAGGCACGCACCTCGCGGCGTTCTCCTCGGTCGACATACGACCCGGTATCCCTCCCTCGTCGGCCTTGCGATGCACGCACCTGAACGACGCGAACCGCAAAGGAACTTAGGCTCCACGACACTAGCTCTTAGGCTTACAACAGGCGCTCGGGTGAGTGGAAGTGGACAAGTATGGAGAACGGCGAGGCGGGGCGGGTCTTCATCAGCTATCGGCGCCAGGAGACGGCATGGCCGGCGCGGCAGCTCTACGACCTGCTGGTAGCTGAGCTGGGGGCTGACCGGGTCTTCAAGGATGTCGACAATATCGAGCCGGGCGATGACTTCGTCGAACGAATCCAGTGGGCAGTTGGCTCGTGCCAGGTGCTGCTCGCGCTGATCGGTCCTCAGTGGCTCACCGTCAAAGATGCCACGGGAGGCAGGCGCCTCGATGACCCAACGGACTTCGTCCGGCTCGAGGTTGAGACCGCCCTGACTCGTGACGACGTTCGAGTGATTCCCATCCTCGTCGACAACGCCAAGATGCCCACGCCTCAGGAATTGCCAACAGGGCTGGCGTCCTTGACCCGTCGACAGGCAGTCGAGATCAACCCGGTCAACTTCGACACTCGTCGACTTTTGAGGGTGCTGAACGACACGTTGAACGACGTCCGCCGCGAGGCAGCGGAGCCGTCGATATCCGGTGTCGGCGCAGAGATCCGGCCCCCGGAGACAGCACCTCCAGCACCTCCGGTCGAATCCCCCGCCGTAGCCTGGGCGAGCGACGAGAGCCCCGCAGTGCCTGCCGGAGCCGGAAGCGATCGAGCGCCCGTCCGAACAGGAATAGCCCGAAGACGAACGGCCAGGTGGGTGGCCATCGCTACTTCGATCGTGTTGCTGGCGGCAGTTGGCGTCGCTGGGTGGTACCTCACGCGCGATTCTGACCAGCCCACGACCACCGGTCCGAACAATTCCGCCGCAAATCCGCCCTCGGATACCACCGCTCCGTCGGCCAGTCCGTCGAAGACCACGGCTGCCGACCCGACCGGTTCCGACATCCTCGCCCACCGCGGCGGCGACGAGAAGTACCCGCTACAGACGTTTGAGTCCCTGACCACCGCGGCCGATGACGGTTTCGCGGTCGAGACCGACGTGCGCTGGACCAGCGACAACGTTGCGGTGATTGTCCACGACGAGGCGGCGACCCAGGGGCTGCGGTGCGATCGGCCCTACCGAGTGTCCAAGACGACATGGGATGAGCTCAACGAGCACTGCCGCTCATTCAGCAAGAATCAACAAGACTATCCGCTGACGACGTACGCGGCCTTGATGGAGGGCCTGGCGGGCCACAGCTCATGGGTCTACGTCGAGGTCAAAGTTGACCAGAACGCTGCGCAGAACGAGGAGTTCATCGACGTTATCCGCAGCAACGGGCTGAGTGATCGCACCGTCGTCACCTCAAACGACCTGGACCGGCTGGAGCAGATCGAGAAGCTGGCACCCGATCTTCCTCGCATGCTCTTCGTTGGCGAGAAGGTTCCGGTAAGCCGATTGGCTGGCGAGAAGTTGTGGGCTGTTGCGGTCAACCACGAGGTGGCGACGAAGGACTACGTCACCGAGCTGAAGAAGGCTGGAATCATCGTCATTGTCTGGACCGTGAATGAGGAACAGGCATGGGAAAAGGCGAGGTCGGCGGGCACCGACAAAGTACTGACCGACAAACCAAGCGCGTACGCCGACTGGCTGGCCAAGCAATGAGTTGATCCACCGGTTTGTCTGCGCGCTGAGCTTGTCGAAGTGTGCAGGCGTGCCCTTCGACAAGCTCAGGGCACGTACTCACTTAGCCGGCCGCACCTTCTTCGCTGGAGGCAGTGTCCTTCTGCGAGGCTCCGCTGCTGAGGGCTTTCTCCAGCCTCGCCACCGCTGCCTGCATATTCTCGGCTCCCTCCAACCATTGCCGGTGCTCAAGCGATAGCTGGTCCTGCACGGCGCCGACGTACTCACCGAGCACCGACGGGGATCCGGCGGCGACGCGGAGTCGCACGTCGTCGAGCCGCTCGCGCAAGCCCTGCAGTGCCTGAGCGGTGTTGTCATAGCGCTCAGCGTTCCTGCGATCTTGGTTGATGGATTCGCGGGAAGCGGCGAATGCTTGAAGCGCGGCGCCGAACACCGCGAGCGAACCGAGCGCAGCCCATTCGCTCCTCACGGCACCGAGTACTCCAGCCGCACCTGAGGCGACTGCCGCCACCATGACGGATCCGGCCGAGATGCTCAGCGTCCGTTCTGCCGAGTTGCGGTGGCCAGACCGGCGGGATTTGTAGTAGGCGAGCTGAAGATCTAGCTGATAGCGGCGAAAGTACTCCAGCTTCAGCAGCTCCAGATTGAGATCGAGCGGCTGTGCTGAGGAGTTCACGATGTAGGAGAAGTAGGACAACCGCTTGGTCTCTGCCCGTGCCCGCGCGGTCATCCAGTCCTCGAGGAGCCGACCCTCCTTCACCCGAAATAGCGACATCGTCGCGATCCCGCCGGCTGCGACACCGGTAAGAGCGAGCACAATGAGCGCAGTCTGTGCCAATTCGTCCAGACTGTCGGCAAGCAGTGCCACGGCCATCAATAGCGCGCTCACCGTCGCGGTACCGAGGACCGCCCAGTTGGCTCGGCTTACCCATCGTTTGAACGTTCGCTCGGCAACAAGCGCTTCAGTATCAGCCTCCGCATACTGCCGCGCCAGCTCGACCGGGCCGCTGCGGGTCAGTAAGGCGGCGAGCTTAGGCGCGGAGGCTTTCAGCTGCTCGGCGTGCTCGAGAGGCGACAGTCCATAGTCACCTGGGCTACCCCTGCCAATAATTTCAGCTGCATCCACCATGACTTAGGTGGATCCGCCAGCCGATACACCGGCAACCCACAACAAGGCATCGCGCAGCCGGTCGCGCCAATTCTCCCAAGTGTGACCGTCCCGGGCCTCGACGTAGCGCACCCGCATGCCCGCGGATTCGAATATCGGCACGATGGATCGGTTCGAAATGATCAGCGGCTCGTATAACCCACAACTGACGAAAAGCCGTTCCGCAACACGGCGGGGTCGCTCACGGTAGCGGTTCACGAACTGCACCACCGGGTCAAACGCGGGTCCGCCGCCGTGGTCGGTTCCTGCGTCTGCAAACACAAACGATCCTGACATGAGTACGAGTGATCCGTACGTGCTGGGCGAGGAGTACGCGGTCGACAGTGCGGCGATCGCCCCAAAGCTAGCGCCAAGGAGAGTGCGGCCGGATCGGTTGGCTACCACCGGGAACTCCGTCTCCAGGTGAGGTAGAAGTTCGTTGGTCAGGAAGCGGGCGTGGGCCGCTGAATTGGCGTACTCGACAAGCCGATCCTTCGGGTGCAGGAAAGCTGCGATCGTTGGGGCAATCTCGCCGCGATGGATGAGGTTGTCGAGTACGACCTTCGCTGCGGAGTACTGCAAGAAATCGCCGCCATCGTGTACCACCAGCAACGGATACGACGCAGTGCGTCGGAACCCGGCCGGCAGATACAGGGTCACCGCACAATCGCGCTGCAAGGCGCGGCTTTCGACGAGAAGTTCGGTTAGCTCGCCCTGAGGTGCATCGGGGTCCGGAGCGGTCCACTCCGGTGTTAAGTAGCCGAAGGTGAAGCAGACCGAAATCGCCCCGAAAGGGCTGTGCGAAAGCTTGGGATTCAACGGATCATTGAAGCGTTCGACGTGCTCTCCGCGCTTGACCTCGATCTGGTAGTTGATCCGCGATCTTTGAGGGACCTTGAGAACGACATACCACAACGTGGTCGCGTCGACTCTTCGCATCGGCAGCCGACTCGGGAGGCCGAGAATTCGTTGGGCGAGGTATACCTCGTCAGCCTCACCCCGGAAGAGGAATGTGCAGTGGCGGCCTTCCACGATGGGGATTTCCCGACCTGCAAGAAAACCGTCGACCTTCGACTCGTCGACCAAGCCTTGTTGCTGGAGTTGGTTGATGGCGAGGCGGCTCGTGCCGCTTCCAGCCGACCAATGATGGCTGCGCCCTAATGGCGACGAAGGCCCAGGGGCGTTACTCACTGCGCGTACACGTGGATGGTGCGACCGACGTCGTCCAGCAGGCCGCGCAACACGTCGTAGTCGGGGTGACGCATACGGACATAGGCGTTGGCCATGTACCCCGCCTCCACTGGCTGCGTCGGGGTCCCGGGCGAAGGCAGATGTGCGTCGATGACCCACTCACCGGACCGGCCCTGCATCTCCTCAACACCGGAGTAGCCGGTGATGTTGCCGTCATGATCCGGTCGTAGCGCCACAATGCCGGCGGCATGATTTCGGGAGGGACGGGCGGCGATATGGTCGTGCACGATCGCGTTCGCCCATTCGCGATACAGGTCGAGATCGTTGCCGACCGAATACAGATCCCATGCCCCGACTCCGGGCGGGCGGCAGCCAATCTCGGAGAACCGCAGTCCCTTCGGGCCGAAGAACCACTCCATATGCGTAGCACTCGTCCCGATGCCGAGAGCCTCGTTGACCAGGGCGCCCAGCTCACGGACTTGCACGTAATCCGACACTGAATCGACGCGATTCGTGGCGATGAACTGTGGGGAGATCCACCGAGCCCGCATCGCATCCAGCACGTTCGGGTAGTAGTGCGAGACGAAATCCAAGGAGACATATCCGTTGACACACACCGTGTCGTAGAAACCCTCGTGGCCTTCGACGAACTCCTCCACTGCGATGGACTCAACACCCTGCCCGCCGAACCGGCCAAGCGCAGCGTCTAGTTCGGCCTTGTTGTCCACGCGTGTCGTGTCGAGAGCACCCGCGCCGGTACGTGGCTTGAGGATGATCGGATAGCCGATCGCGTTGATGAATTCGTACACCTCGTCAGCGGTGTGCACGGCCGCGGAGGCGGCCGTCGGTACCCCGGCAGCGCGCAGCGCCTCCTTCATCGACGGCTTGTCTCGGCACAGCCAAGCGGTACGCACCGATGTGCCCGGGATCGTGCAGTTCTCCCGGACTTGGGCCACCGCGAGCGCGTGCGCCTCGATGGTCGTCTCCAGCCGGTCAACCCACACCTTGTCCTGAATCCAACGCACGGCGTCGGTCAGGACTCCCACGTCGACGACCGATGGCACCTGGTGATAGTGCGTCATCCAGCTTTTGAGTTGGTCGTCCAGCGCATCGGTGTGGGACTCACCGATCCCGATGACCGTTGCGCCAACCTCGGCAAGCCCACGCACAAAATTGCGTTGGGTCGGTGGAAAAGACGGCTCGACGAACACGACGTTCACGCTCGGCATGCTACTCGTCGCCCGACCGTTGGCCCCGACCTAACGTCGAGTAGCGTCCGTCTCATGGTGGTCGCTGCATTTGTTGCACCCTTCCTGCTCCCAGCAACCGCGCGGTTCGTTGCGACGGCCGCCAAGTTGCCCGGCGTCAGCCTGGGCGTCATCACAACGGAGCCAGCTGACCGACTGTCGCCGGACTTGAAGGAGCACCTGGACGGGCATTGGCGGGTGGATGATGCGCTCGATCCACAGCAACTGGTTGATGCCGTACGGGGCCTAAGCCAGCAGATGGGGCCCGTCGAGCGCCTCGTCGGTGCGCTAGAACAGCTGCAGGTGCCCATGGCCTACGCACGAGAGGTGCTCGGCCTTGATGGCATGGACGTGCAGACCGCTCTCAACGTACGCGACAAGTCCCGGATGAAATCTGTGCTGCGCGCTGCTGGGGTGCCGTGCGCCCGACATCAGCTGGTTTCCCACCCGGGGGAAGCGTTGGGGTTTGCCGAAGAAGTCGGGTTTCCGCTTGTCGCTAAACCTCCTGCTGGTGCTGGGGCGCAGGCGACCTACCGGCTCGATGACATGACAGCACTTCGAGGCTGGCTCGAGGCGATTCCTCCC
This sequence comes from uncultured Actinomycetota bacterium, assembly GCA_963730505.1. Classification (GTDB taxonomy): domain Bacteria; phylum Actinomycetota; class Actinomycetes; order Propionibacteriales; family Propionibacteriaceae; genus Microlunatus. The sequence goes on along the minus strand of CAVSSB010000027.1, from coordinate 15,543 downwards.
CACGCGGATGCACCGGGATTGCTGGAGGAGTTCCTCGTCGGGGAGGAGCACACTTTCGACAGCGTGACGGTGGGCGATCAGACCGTGTTTTCCTCGATCGCCGACTACCACCCGACGCCACTGGATGTCCTTCGCCAGCCGTGGATTCAGTGGACCGTGTTGCTCCCTCGGGAACTGGATGACCCGCGCTACGACGGCATCTGGGAGATCGGCCCGGCTGCTTTGCGGGCGCTTGGCGTACGGGATGCGCTAACCCACATGGAGTGGTTCCGCCGCCCGGACGGCTCGGTTGCCGTGTCGGAGGTCGCAGCGCAGACCGCCGGGTGCGCAGATCAGCTCAATGCTGGGATACGTGCATGATGTCGACTTCTACCAGGTCTGGGCGGAACTGGTCATCCTGGGCACGTTCGACCCACCCGAGCGCCGGTACGCCGCAGGTACGGCGTACCTCCGAGGGCAAGGCCGGGGTCGAGTCAGAGCGGTCCACGGAGTCGATGAACTGCAGCGTGAGATCGGGCACCTCATCGTGGAAGCCCGCTTGCCGGACGTGGGTCAACCCGCCTCGTCAGGTTATGAAGGTGAGGGGTACGTCATCGTCCGGGATCCCGATACCGAGGTCGTCCGGGATGCCCTGCACCGCATCGTCAGGCGGATCCGGGTGGAGCTTGTGGAGGCGCAATGAACATTGTGATGATCTCGCCCGGCTACCCGGCGGAGATGGCGTTTTTCACTCGAGCCCTGGCGGCCGTAGGTGCCACGGTCATCGGCGTCGGCGACCAGCCGCCATCGGCGCTCCCGGACGCGGCCCGGGATGCGCTGGCTCACTATGAGCACGTGACGCTCACCGATGAGGGCGCCATGCTAGGCGCGCTCCACGGTCTCGCCCGGCACGTCTCCATTGACCAGGTCGAATGCCTGTGGGAGCCGTACATGATCCTCGCGGCCCGGATCCGCGAGTCGTTCGGCGTGCCCGGCATGACGGTGGAGCAGACTGTGCCGTTCCGCGACAAGGAGCGAATGAAACAGGCGATCGACGCCGCCGGGATCCGTACTCCTTGGCATGTCAGCGCCACAACTGTGGCGGACGTGTGGGAGGCCGCGGAGCGGGTTGGTTATCCACTCATCGTCAAGCCGATCGATGGGGCCGGCTCAGCCGACACGTACCGGGTGGATTCCGCCGAAGAGCTGGGGGACGTGTTGCCGCTGCTGCGGCATGTACCCGAGGTCAGCGTGGAGGAGTTCATCGATGGGGAGGAGTTCACCTACGACACGGTCTGCGCGGGCGGATCGATCCTCTTCGAGAACGTTATGTGGTACCGGCCTCGGCCGCTGCAGATGAAGATGCACGAATGGATCAGCCCGGCGTCGATCACGCTGCGTGACCTCACCGTCCCGGACCTACAGGGCGGCCGTCAGATGGGCGCCGAGGTGCTCGCCGCGTTGAACTTCCGTAGCGGGTTCACCCACATGGAGTGGTATCGCAAGTCTGACGGCGAAGCAGTTTTCGGCGAGATCGGAGGGCGGCCACCGGGCGCGCGAGCGGTTGATCTGATGAATTACGCGACTGACGGAGACATGTACGTCGCATGGGCGGAAGCTGTGGTCCACGGCCAGCTGTCACAACCACTCGAACGCCGGTACAACTCCGGCTGTGTGTTCAAACGCGCCAAGGGGGTTGGCCGGATCACCCACGTTGAGGGGCTGGACACGTTGCTGGCCGAGTACGGCGAGCACGTGGTACTCGTCGACTTGCTCCCGGTCGGTGCCCAACGTCGTGACTGGCGAGCGACGCTCATCAGCGATGGAATGATCATGGTCCGGCATCCCGAACTGCAACCAGTGATCGACATGACGGAACGGTTCGCCACCGACCTCAACATGTACGCCGCCTAAGCTGCCGGGATGGCAGAGCTCGCATCATCGAGTGTGCGCTAATCGTCGCCCGACTGGCGCCGAAGCCAGTTTTGACGACATTTTCCGCACACTCGGCGGAACGATCAGCCTAACGGCTCCGCGACCGGTGAAGCTCGATGCGTACGCCAGCAGGGCGGGCAGATGGCACAGATTGCGGCGCAGCATCCAGTCCCCCGCCGTGACCAGCTCGAGCAGATTGAGTTGGGTCGCCGCCGAGGCGAACGCATGCTCAGCCACCGCGAGAGATCCGCTGTGCGGCGGCAATGCCCTGACCCGGGCGACGTTCAGGCCCGCTCTCCGTACGGGGTAGGGATTGGTACTAACCAGGCGCAGCGGCGTCGGCGAGCCGACGTCAATCCCATGTAGGCGCAAAGCGGTGACCCCGACCACCACCGCCTGCGGCACCACCTTCAGCGCGGCTGCCGCGAGCACCTGTTCGGACCTTTCCACCTCAGCCGTCACGTAGACCCCGGCGAAGAGCCGTCGTACTGCCGGCCCGCGGAGTATGCCACTGGTCAACCCGGCCGCGTGAGCCTCGGCGGTAGTGAAAGGGCCGGAGAATGGGATCGCGCGGCGCATCGATCCACCATGGAGCACCGGATTCCTCGTGCGCGAGGTCATGAAGGGGATCTGTGGAAAAGTCAGAGGCGACTTGCAGCGAGTGTGCATGGATCGTCGAGTTTCCCGTTCAGAGGTCGATTTTGCGACGATTCGCGAACAGTCGATCGGCGACGCGGCTCAGCCGAGCCTCGGTGGATCAGCTCATGGACTCGGGCGGCTTCGGCCTGCTCAACAGAACCGTGGCAAGTGGTGCTCAAACTCTTTCCGCCACCATGGCCAGTCATGCGCTACGTCGTGACCCCACAGGTCCACCTCATGTGGGATGCCCTTATCAGCGAGCACGCTGCCGAACGCTTTAGTGCTTGCCAGGGCGCCAGTGGTGTCTTCCCACATCCCTTGTCCGCAGACCAAAAGCAAGAACACCCGTGATCGCAGCCAGTCCAGATGGTCGCCGTCCATGTTGGGCACATAGTCCAGCGGAGTGTTGAAGTACATTGCCTCGCCACGTTCGCCCCAGCCATACAAGGCGCTGAGGTCGTAGATGCCGGACATGCACAGCGCCTGCGGAAAAATGTCGGCGCGTTTCAGAGCGAAGTTGGCGGCGTGATAGGCACCGAGACTGGTGCCTGTAGTGAGGATGTCCGCAGGTCCACCGCAGTCGTCGAAGATCCACGGCACGACTTGATCAAGGATCCAGGACTCGTACGCACCGTGCCGACGAGCGCGCTCCTCCAGCGGGATCTCCTTATTGGACCAGCTCTCCGAGTCGAGGCTCGCCACCGAGTAGAGCTTGGCCCCGCCGCCTTCAATGAGGTCGGCCACAACGTCGAGCATCCCAAAGGATTCGAAGTCGTCTGCCCGGCCCATCTCATGTGGAAAGACGAGGACCGGACGACCCCAATGCCCGTAGGCAATTACTGAGCCAGCCGCTCCGATCGCCGGGGACCAAAGCTCGATGCTGCGGCGCTTCATACGAGATCCTTGGGCATGTGCGCGATCACGGTCACCAGATCGGGCGGTGATCGGTGGCCGTGGTCACCTCGGTGGGTGTAGTCACGTGGTCTCCTCAAGACGTCGTTGACCGGGGCGCACGCCGGCTGGTGTTTATGATCTATCACGCCTCTCGCCCGTTGCGGAAGGGTGGTTTCCAGTCGGGTTGCTTCCGCACTAAATTCCCTTCCATGGCTGATCTGGGCACGGTAGGTGACGACGTGACGGCCCGTCGTGAGGTGGCGGAGCGGATGGCCGAGGCGGCTAGCGCCTGGTTGGACACCCTCGACGCCGACCAGCGCGCGATCGGCCAGGGAGCCGTTCCCACCAACGACGTCTCCGACAATGAACGCCGCCGCTGGTTTTACACCCCGACCGACCATGGTGGCGTCACCGTCCATCAGCAGCGACCCGCGCAGCAACAGGCAGCGATGCGGCTCGTTTCGACCGGGCTCTCCCCCGCTGCGTTCGTCACATCCGCAACGATCATGGGCCTGGAGAACGTACTGGACTACGTCGAGGGGTTCGTCGCCCGTTTCAAGAGGGAACGCGGCCGTGACCCTGGGCTGTACTACCTGCGGGTCTTCGGCAAGCCGGGCGGCGAAGGTCTGTGGGGCTGGCGGTTCGGTGGTCACCACGTCTCGTTGAACAACCTCGTGGTGGACGGCATGCTCGTCGCGACGACGCCGTGCTTCCTGGGTGCGAATCCCGCCACCTCGCCGCTGCTCGGAGGAGCGGTGAACCGCCCACTCGCTCGGGTTGAGGACCTGGGCCGGGACCTAGTGCGATCGCTGCGGCCCGATCTCGCCGAGCGCGCGATCCTGTTGCCGAAGGCTCCAGCCGACTTCGTCACTGCTAACCGAACCGATGTCACCGACGGCGACCGCCTCATTCCGCTGGCTGGCATCTATCGCGACAATTGGTTTCCTGATCCGGTGGATCAGGCGAAGTTGCAGTCGCTCAGCGAGGTCATCGAGGAGGTCGCTGAGCTGAGTCACGCCGAACACGAGGCCGTTGCATATCTGATCGAGCCCAAGGGCGTACCGGCCACGGACTTCGACGCAGAGCAACGAGAGATGCTGCGGGCTCTCCTCGGCTGCTACCTCGACCGGGCGCCGGAAGGGGTGTCGCCGCTGCACCACTACGACGACGAGGCAACCCTCGACGGCGTGCATTTTGCCTGGGCGGGACCGACCGCTCCGGGAGAGCCGCACTATTACCGGCTGCAAGGTCCCCGGCTGCTGGTCGAATGGGACAACACCCAGAGCAACGCCAATCATGCTCACTCGGTGTGGCGTGATCCCACATCGGACTTCGGTCTGGATGTGCTCGCCCGACACCGCGCTGCGCACCACGCCTGATGATCTTGAGCCTGCGGTGATCTCCGGCTGGCCACGTTTGCTGCCTCAAGATCGCAAAAATGTGTCACCTGCTCCGTCCAGACCCTCGTTAGCCGGCTCCGGACGGGAAACGCGAAGATCAAGAGGAGATCGTGAGACGGTGTGAGATGCAGTCGAGGGAGGTGACATGACAAACGGCGGCGAACCAGCCGGCGATACGGCTGCGTCTGGAGAGGCCACCTCAGTACGCGCGGCTGACTCCTCGGCTTTGGCACCCCTTGCACAGCGCGCCTTCCGCTGGCTCTGGCTGGGGATGTTGGTCAGCTGGATTGGTACCTGGGGGCAGACGGTCGGCGCCCAATGGCTGCTGGTGGACGCTCCCAATGCGGCGGCACTGGTCTCATTGGTGCAGGCGGTGACCACTCTGCCCCTGATGCTGCTCGCATTACCAGGTGGTGTGCTGGCCGACTCCTTCGATCGGCGCTGGCTGCTGATTACGGTGCAGGCCTATCTCTTCGTCCTCGGCATCCTGCTTGCCGTGCTCACCGCCGCCGACCAGATGCCACCGGCCCTATTGCTGGCATTCACGTTCGCCCTGGGCGCCGGCGGAGCACTTCAGCTCCCCGCATGGCAGGCCACGATGCCCGAGCTGGTGCCCAGGAACCAGCTACGAGCGGCGACACGGCTCGACTTGGTCAGCGTGAATGGCGCACGTGCCATCGGGCCAGCGCTGGCCGGGGTGGTGATTGCCTACCTCGGCGGCGTACCGGTCGTCTTCGCCCTCTACACGGTATGTGTTGCCTTCTTTGGGGTCGTGCTGCTTTTCTGGCGCCGGGAGAAGCCTGAATCGGAGAACCGCCGAGAGCGCTTCCTGCCAGCACTCCGCGCCGGCGGCCGCTACGTCTACCACGAACCCATCGTGCGCCGCATCCTGCTCCGGACGATCCTGTTCGTCGCACCGGCGGTGGCGCTGTGGGCGCTGCTAGCGCTGGTCGCCAGTCAGCGCCTAGGCCTCGGAGCGGATGGCTACGGGGCTCTGTTCGGGGCGTTGGGTCTCGGTGCCATCATCGGTGCCTTCGTGCTGGGGCGAGTGAGAGACCGCCTGTCCAGCAACGCACTGCTGACGGCAGCTGGCCTGCTGTATGCGGCAGCTCTGGCCGTGATCGTGCTGACCTTCAGCTTTGTGGCGGCCCTGGTGACCCTGGTCCTGGCGGGGGTGGCGTGGATGGCCATGACTTCCACACTGGCCGCTGAGCTGCAGCTTTTCTTGCCGGTCTGGGTACGTGCCCGTGCCCTCGCTGTCTTCATGCTGACTTTCACCGGTTCGATGACGGTTGGAGCGCTGCTCTGGGGTTTCGTAGCCGAGAGGCTTGGCCTGCAGCCGGCATTCCTCACCGCTGCCATCGTTGTGCTGGCCGGGGTGGTAACGGGAGTGTTCTTGCGCGTGCCGAACACCGGTCACCTCGACCGCGAGCCGGCCATCTACTGGCCGGAGCCACGGCTGGCCTTCGACCCCGAGCCAGATACCGGACCCGTCGTAGTGACAGTTGAATTCACCGTCGCGCCGGAACGGGAGACCGCCTTTCTCGAGGCGATGGACCACCTTCACCAGTCTCGACGCCGAACGGGAGCGTCGCGCTGGGAGCTCTTCCGGGACGGAGACCGCCCGGACCGCTTCGTCGAGATCTTCAGCGTTCCGTCCTGGGAGGAACATATGCGCCAGCACGAAGGGCGCTTGACTCCGGCGGATCAAGAGGTCGAGGAGGCGGCGCTGGCCTTCTCGGATCCGCCGGCGCGGGCAGAACACCTGCTCCCGCCGTAGCGGCTGATGAAATAGGTCTGAGCGAGACATCTACTGCCATACAATCCCGCTATGAGCACTAGGGAATCTAGGCCTGACGCATTGATCATTGGCGCGCCAAAGGCGGGAACGAGTGCACTCCATGTGGCGCTGGCTCAGCATCCGCAGATTTACGCGTCGCCAGTCAAGGAGCCCAAGTACTTCATGTGCTGGGACGCTCCGCCTCCGGCGTACCGCGGACCTGGCGATGGACACAGCAATCAGGAGTGGATCTGGCGTCGCGAGGAATACGAGGCGCTCTTTCGCGGAGCCCCCGATGACGCCATACGCCTGGAAAGCACGCCCTTCTATCTATACGCACCGAACGCTCGGCGCAGGATCGCCGAGGAACTGCCAGCAGCGAAGTTGATCATTATCGTGCGCGATCCGATCGATCGGGCGTACTCCAACTGGATGCACCTGTGGGTTGATGGGCTGGAGCCGATATCGAACTTCGAGGACGCCTGGCTGACTGAAGACAGCCGGGTCGCAGCCGGATGGGCACCGTTTTGGCACTACCGACGCCTTGGCCGGTACGGCGAACAGCTGGCCGATCTGCTCAGCCGGGTGGAACGCGAAAGGGTCCTTGTTCTTCGCTATTGGCAGCTGGTGTCCCAACCGAACGAGACCCTGAACCGCACCTCACGCTTTCTCGACATCGCTGAAGATCAGATCACCTCGATCCCTCCGGACAACGCTCGGCGGTTCGTGGAGCCGGGCGTACGAACCTCGGTCCTCGGGCGAGTGATTCGGGCCGGCGCCGCAGCCGGTACGTATCTGCCGCCGCGAGTGTGGCGTCAGGCGAGCGAACCAGTGGTCAGCCTGTTGCAACGCGGCGGGCCCATCCAGCGGCCGAAACTCGCGGCCGAGCAGCGCAAGGCCCTCCTCGGGGATTGTGCAGACGACATCTCGCACCTAGAGCAGACGCTCGGCGAGTCGTTCGAAGACTGGCGGTCCGCCGAGGGCCGGGGGTCCTTCGCCGAACGGACAACCAACGCTTGATCGAGCCTGATCACATGCAGGTCATCAAGTCATGTGAGCCATCGGGGCGGGCGGCCTCGAAGTAGAACCGAGTGCGGCCGTTGGGGAGCGCTACGGCGCAGGCATAGCGCAGCGAGCCATCACTGTCAGGTGACTCAGCGATCGGCGTATCGCCGACGGGCACGAGTGATCCATCCTGCTCCCGAGCCAGACCGGTCCGCTCAAACCAGTTCTCGGCAGCGGTCGCGCGTCCGTCGTAAAGCACGGTCAGCGGCGCCTCGTCCAAGATTGCAGTGATCCGGGCGCCGCGCGCGTCCCAGCCGCCGGGCGTGCCACGTAGCACGACCCCGTGATCCCGCCAATGAAGGCCGTCGACGCTAGTCGCGTGGCGGGTGATCATCTGGTCCTCGTGCCCTCGGTCGGCAAGGGGATGGCAGCATATCCACATCCGCCAACCCTCTGCCCCTCGAATGATCACCGGATCTTTGACTGCCCAGTTGGCGTCTCCAGCGAGCACCAGGTGACGATCGCCGAATGGCAACTCCTCGGGGCGCTCGGCGTCCAACGCATCGATCCACCAGTGTTTGGAATTCGGGGTTGCGCAACTGAGATAGAGGCGCCAACCGAAGTCGGTCGGCAAGATCATGGGCCGTTCCAAGGAGGCGGCACCGAACGCCTCCCGGCCCACCTCGCAGACTGGTTTGAAATTGACACCGTCCAACGACTTAGCCACCACGACGCCGACACCACGCCCGGAGTTAAGCGGCCGCCGGATGCGGTAGGCCAGCCAGAAGATCTCATTCACGAGAACGCAGCTCGCACCACCCGCCCAGTTGCCAGGGCCAGCGGCAGGAGCCGATACGACCACCTCAGCGTTCTCGTAACGCGGAAGTTGGGCTTGAACGACTGCAGTCACGGAAGAAAACCTACTTGAATAGTCGGCAATAGGGAGGACGTTCTGCTGCTATCGGCTTGGCAGCGATCGCGATAACCCGAACCATGGAAGCACGCTGTTCTCGAACCGGGTCATGGCGCAGATCCGATCGCCGCTGAGGGTGAGGACGAGGAGTCCGACCCCGTGGCGGATTCCGGTAGGAGTGCGCAGATACGCCCCGAACGCGGGCTGACCATTGGCCCGGGTCGATACGAGGTCGAACCGCCGGCCCGCGCGGAAGATGCTGGCGCAGAAGCCGGCCACAGCGTCTCGGCCTGCGTATTCGAAGGGAATCGGTGGCATCGAGACAAAGACATCGTCGGTTAGCAGCGCCACCAGTGCGTCGAGATCGGCGGACTCGTACGCGCGGACGAACTTCGCCACGATCGCATCCTCCGGGAGTGAGTCGGAGGCGGGAGGCGGTTCCCGGCCGGTCGACAGCCGTCGGCGCTGCAGGCTGACGCGCGCCCGTTTGAGGGCGCTGTTGACCGATTCGACGGTCGAGTCCAACATGTCGGCCACCTCGTTGGCGTGGAATCCGAGGACGTCGCGCAAGATGAGGACGGCGAGCTGGCGAGGTGGCAGGACCTGAAGGGCGGTTACGAAGGCCAAAGAGATGGACTCGGTCTGTTCGTAGCGGGCCTCTGGGCCGAGTGGCATCTTGATCCCGCCCTCGAGGAGGGCGTCTGGGAATGGCTCGAGCCATACGACTTCGCCGAGTCGGGTCGGCCTGGGCGGTTCGACCTCAGGCACGTCCCACTCCTTGACCGGACGTCGGCTGGCCGACCGACGCGCATTGAGGCACCGGTTGGTGGCGATCCGGTAGAGCCAAGTGCGGAGCGATGCGCGTCCCTCGAACCCGCCGAGGCCTTGCCAGGCGCTCAGCAGCGTGTCTTGGAGGGCGTCCTCGGCATCCTGGAAGGATCCGAGCATCCGGTAGCAGTGCACCTGTAGCTCTCGGCGGTGCGGCTCGGTTAGCTCGCGGAATGCGTCGCCGTCTCCGCCCCGCGCTCTTGAGATCAGATCGGCTGTCACTACCCCCATCGTCGCGTCACCTTCTTCCCGCCTCTTGGCGCACTTCCCATCCTGTATAGACACCGGCCGAGGGGCGAACGGGGCGGCGTCTGATTGCTCCGCTCCGCTCCGCGCGGATCGCGCTGTGGAACCCGCCTACTTCGTCGTCGCTCGCAGACGAAAACGTGTCCGCTCACTCCTCCTCAGCACGGCGGTGCGCGATCCGGGCTAGTGGGCGCCCACTTTCCCGACATCACGGTGTCTGCATCTTTGACCACCCCCGCCACAGAACGGAACCAGAGATGATGCTGAAGGACAAGGTTGCGGTGATCTACGGAGCCGGAGGCGCCATCGGCAGCGCCGTCGCACTCGCCTTTGCGCGGGAGGGGGCCAAGCTCTTTGTCACCGGGCGCTGCCTGGCACCCGTCGAGGCGGTTGCTAAGGACATCGTTTCCGCCGGGGGATCCGCCGAGGCGGCGGTGGTCGACGCTCTCGACGAGCAGGCTGTGGACAAGCACCTACAGTCCATGATCGACAAGGAGGGCCGGGTCGATATCTCGTTCAACGCGGTCGGGATTCCGGATACAACGATTCTGGGCGTTCCTCTGGTCGATGTAGATGTCGAGCAGTTCTCAAGGCCGATCACGACGTACCCGAGATCGTACTTTCTGACCGCGCGCCTGGCTGCCCGGCGGATGGTCGCGAAGAGATCGGGAGTGATCATGAGGGTCACCGCACTCCACTCACGGACGGGCATCCCATTAGTTGGAGGCTACGGTCCAGCGATGGCAGCTATGGAGGCGCTCACTCGAGATCTATCCGCCGAGCTCGCACCGCAGGGCATTCGCGTAGTCGGTCTGCGGCCACAGGCAATGCCGGAGACAGGCACGATCAAGGAAGCCTTCGAGCCTCGAGCCAAGGCATCAGGAATGACCTGGGAGCAGTGGCAAGAGACGCTCGCAAGCAGGACCCACCCGCGACGGCTCATGACGCTTGAGGAGGTGGCCAACGTGGCGGTCTTTATGGCTTCCGACAAGGCGAGTGGGATGACAGGAACTACTGTCAACTTGACTATGGGCAGCCTGGACGACTAGTGGCTAAGCGGCCGAGGCCTTGACGGATTCGTTCGCAATTTGCGGCGAGCAAAAGCACTGTCAGCGACAAATCCAGAGCAGCGGTATCAATCCCAGCGGGCGCTTGACGGATTCTCGATCACGACCACAGCGGCTCGCTGGATGCTGATGCGTGTTGTGTCTGAAATATGGCGCAGCTCGCGCTGCGCGCTGTCAGGGGTGTGGCCGTGGCCGATGAGGACGCCGACCGCCTCGTTGATCGTCGACAATCTGTGTACCCCGGTCAGGTCCGAAACGAGAGCCAAAGGGATGTCCTCGTCTAGGCGGAGACCTTCCATGCCTAAGGCGAAGGCCAGGTCGGCGGCAAGGTCGACGAACGTGCCCGGCGCGGAGGCATAGAAGGTGATCCGACTGTCTGTACGTAGCAACGGCACCCAAGCGAGCGACAAACATAATGACGTCGCGATGTCTGAGGTGTCGCCGCGCTCCGCTAAGATCACGCTGACGGGCTGCTCGTCGATCACCAAGGTGAGGGCCAGTCCGCGGTATGAGGGGACGGCACGTTTAAGAGATGCAGTCAGCGCCATCAGCGACTCCTCCAGGTCGACAGGCTGACCAGTCGTGGGATCTGGCACAGCGAAGTCGGAAAAAAGATCGCGAATGTCGTCGGTGAGGAGTCTGGGTGTGTCCACAGGTACTCCGAGGCGGCCCGAGCGCCTATTTACTGCCGGGACCGACCGTACCAGGAGCGTCCAGCCGATATCGCTCGACATCAGATGCGGGTCGGGATCCCCGAATCTATGAAGTCGCAGCACCTTCGACAGTACGCCCCGAAGTGCGGATCACCTATCTGTGCGCCGCGCCCGGGCCCGCCGTACCGCTTCCTGAACGATGCTTTGGGCGACGACTGGCAGCTTCTCGTGTTGGTTCTGGCTCAAGGTACGCAGCCGATCCAAGGCTTCGGCCTCGGTGCCGCCGCTGCGGCTCATCATGATGCCGAGAGCGCGCTCGATCACCCCACGGCTGCTCAGGGCGGCCTGCAGCTGGCTGGCCAGTCGTTTGGTCTGGGCCAGGACCTGGGCGTTCTGCACGGCGATAGCCGCCGGCACAGCGAAGAGTTCCCCGAGCCGCCCCGCATCTGCGGTGAAGGCGTTCTTGTCATGTGCGTACACGTTCATCGCGCCAACCACACCCTCGTCGGTGATCAGTGGTAGGGACACGACGCTGTGCACGCCCAGGCGTGCCACGCGAGATCCAAACTGCGGCCAGCGGCGGTCACCGCCCAGGGAACCCGACAAAACGATTTTGCTATCGGCGACGGCGCTGACGCATGGGCCTTGGCCGAGACTGTATTGAATGTCGTCGATTCGAGCCACAAAGTCGGCCGTAGCCACGATCGTATCGGACCGATTCTCCTCGAGCAGCGTCAAACCGGCACCCTCGGCGCCTGGGATGGCTCGCACCGCATACTCGGCCACGCGCGTCAGGGAGTCCTCCAACGGCAGTAGGCCGGTCGCCAATGTGCTCAGTCGGGACAAGCTGTCCTGCAGGTCGTCCATGTATTGAGTCGGCACAGTTTGGCCGGCGGCATCGTCGGTCGAGATGGGGTCAGCTGGCTGGTCCGGGGTCGTCTCCATGACGCACCCATGTTAGGTCGGAAGCAGTGGTCCAGCCGAATCGGCATGAAGCGTTTATCCAGGTAGAGTAGGAACCGCTGTACATGCAGCCGGCCTGGGGCCGGAGTCGCCGTTCACGCACACGCCGCGACTCCACGAGCATGACGCCGACGCCCAGGCAAACACCGGGACTTTCAGAATGAATTGGGTCCCCGCACATGACAACCCTCCTCACCCCCACCGCAGGCGACCACCCCTCTCCAGGCACATCAGTGTCGGCCATCCGTGACAGGGCAGGCAGTTCATTCACCGCGCTGACCCGCACCATCCACGAGATGGGGCTGATGCGCCGCAGCTACGGCTACTACTGGGCCAAGCTGATTGGCGCCGTGGTGATCTTGGCCGCATGGGTGGTGGGATTCATCCTGATCGGGGACAGCTGGTGGCAGCTGGCCAACGCCGCAGTCCTCGCGGTTGTGATGACCCAGATCTCGTTCCTAGGCCATGACGCCGCGCACCGTCAGATGTTCAAATCCGGCAGGTGGAATGACTGGGTCAGCCTGATCATCGCGAACCTGATGGTCGGGATCAGCTACGGCTGGTGGCAAAGCAAGCACAACCGCCACCACGCGAACCCCAACAAGGAGGGCGCCGACCCCGACATCGCGTTGACCGCCCTTGCCCTCACGCCCGCACGGGCAACCAAGCAGCGTGGCCGGCTGATGACGTGGTTGGTGGCCCACCAAGGCTGGTACTTCTTCCCGATTCTGTTGCTCGAAGGACTCTCGTTGCACCACGAGGGGATCCGCCGCGTGATCGGCCCAGGCAAGATCGGGCGTCGCTGGGTCGAGATCAGCTTCCTCACCTTCCGATTCGCAGGACTGCTCGCTCTGGTCTTCCTCGTGCTTTCCCCGGAGAAGGCAGTCGCGTTCCTGGCGGTGGAGCTTGCGATTTTCGGTCTGTATATGGGGTCATCATTCGCGCCCAACCACATCGGTATGCCGTTGGTGTCGCCCAAACTGAAGCTTGACTTCCTGCGGCGGCAGGTCTTGATGAGCCGCAACATCAGCGGCGGACCCCTGGTATCGATCTTCATGGGCGGGCTGAACTACCAGATCGAACATCACCTCTTCCCCTCCATGGCACGACCGCACCTCCGTAAGGCGCAACCGCTGGTGTCCGCCTACTGCGCCGCGCAAGGGGTCCCGTACACGCGCACCAACCTCTGGCAGGCCTACCGCAGCGTTATCGGTTACCTCAATACCGTCGGGCTACGAGGCAAGGATCCGTTCCTGTGTCCCCTCGTCGCTCAACGTCGCGCTCTCTAGGGGCGCAAGATCGGAAAGTAAGAGGAGAGGGAATAGCCAGCTCGCCTCGACCCCCATCGATCACCCTTTGACGGCGCCCATGGTGAAGCCGGTGATGAAGCGGTCCAGGAACAGGTTGAACACAAACGCAATGGGCAACGCCACCAAGACGGTCGCCGCCTGAAGTGACTGCCAAAAGAAGATGTCACCGCGCACCAGCTCTGTGGGTACTCCGGTACTGATCACTTTCTCAGCGGTAGGTGCGACGAAAGCAAGCGCATAGATGAACTCGCTCGCGGTCAGCGTAAAGGTGAAGACGATGACAGCGACGATCCCTGGAAAGACGAGTGGCACGACAGCCCGTACAAACGCGCCCAGCCGGCTGTATCCGTCCACCATGGCCTGCTCTTCGATGTCCTTCGGAATGCTCTTGAGGAAGCCGACCAAAAGCCACACCGATACCGGGATAGTGATCGTGGGATAGATGAGTACCAGTGACCAGGTGTTGTCCTGGAGGCCAACCGCAACCACCAGACGCGACAGCGACAAGAACAACAACGTCGGCGGCACGAGGTACACGAAGAAAATGGCAATAGCCATAGGGCCCGACCACGGGCGGTCAAGTCGAGCAAGTGCGTACGCGGCGGGGAGACTGAGTACCAAGGTGATCGCAACGACGAGCAGGCCCACCCACAGCGTGTTCCAGACGAAAGTCAGGAACGCCGTGTCTTGAAACAGGTATCGCACGTGCTGGCGGGTCGACGGCAGGTTGTAGAGGAACGGGTTGTTGTCTCGCTGATAGAGGTCTGGGCTCTGTTTGAACGCAGTGATCAACGACCACAGGAACGGGCCGGCACAGACGAGTGCGGCTGCAATGGCGGCGAGGTACAGCCCCACCCGAGCCAGCCGGTGACGGCGGACTGCGCGGCGCCGAAGGGCCTCGATCCCCTCATCGGTGGTGACCGCATCGACAGCCGTCATGTCACAACACATCCATCCGACGCACCGCCCGAAGGATGAGGATCGCGCCGGCAAGTAACAGCGGGAATAGGAACAGCGCCACCGCGGCCCCTTGCGCGATATCTCCACCTTCGATACCCCGGAAGAACGCCCAGGATGCCAGCACCTGTGTGGAATTCGTCGGGCCGCCGCGCGTGAGCACGTAGACGACCGTCATATCCGTGAACGTCACGATTGCGCCAAACAAAGCTGCGACGGCGATCAGCGGCAGCATCAGCGGGATCGTGATCTCGAACATCCGTCGCCAATAGCCGCTGCCATCAATCTCGGCCTGCTCATGCAGGTCCTTCGGAATTGCCACCAGCCCGGCCATCATGATGACGGCAGCCAATGGAATGAGCCGCCACGCGTGGACAGCGATAACGGAGAGCATCGCAAGATTGGGCCGACCAAGCCAGTACAGGTTGCCGTCAATCAGCCCGACCTCACGCAACACCCAGTCAATGGGACTGAAGATCGAGTCCAGCAACCACAGCCAGGAGATAGCGGACAACGCTACGGGCGTGGTCCACGGCAACAGAACACAGAATCGTACGATCCACTTGCCGCGGAAGTCGGCGACCAGAATGTTGGCGAGCACCTTGCCGAACACGACGATGAGCAGCATGGAACCGGCGGTGAAGACGATGGTGTTGAGCAACGAGCGCCAGAACACCGGGTCGTCGAAGATCTTTCGATAGTTCGACAGACCGTTCCATTCAAACGAGGGATCCCCAGCGGTAACATCGCTGAAGGAAAAGGCGATGGCCAGCAGCAGCGGGAGCCCGACCAACACGGCGATGTAGATGATCGAGGGCAGCAACATCGCCCAAGCGAGGAACCCTTCTCGATCGGCAAGGCCGCGGCGATCGCGGCGACCGACTTTGTCCCCGGCAGCTACCTGGGTGTCGGGGCTTCGTGCCGTTGTCTGGACCATGCCTAGCCTTCGCGCAGCGGCATGGGTTCCGACCGCT
>CAVSSB010000026.1:0-21057 GCA_963730505.1 uncultured Actinomycetota bacterium | reverse complement strand
GCCAGCTCGCCCGCCTTCTGTAGCTCTTCCTGCAGATCGTGCAGTTCGATCTCCTCGTGCAGCTTGGGCACATCGGCGAGCAGCCGTTGGGTGTATTCGTGCTGCGGGTTGAAGATCACCTCATCGGTCGTGCCCTGCTCCACCATGACGCCGTGCTCCATGACCAGTACCCGGTCCGCGAGATAGCAGGCCTGCCCGATGTCGTGAGTAATGAACAGCACAGTGATTCCGAGTTCCTCGCGGAGATCCTTGAGGACATTGAGGACATTCACTCGGAGCGACGCGTCAAGCATGGACGTGGCCTCGTCCGCGACAAGCATTTTCGGTCGCATCATGAGCGCCCGAGCGATCATGACCCGCTGCCGCTGACCGCCGGAAAGCTGGTGGGGATAGCGGTCCAGCACACTGAGATCCATGCCAACGTAGCCCAACGACTCTTCGAGACGCTCCTGGCCCACCTTCTTGCCGACCATGATCATCGAGCGGTCCAGGAGCTTGCCTACGGTGAAGAACTGATTGAACGCCGAGAACGGGTCCTGAAAGACCGCCTGCACGTCCCGCCAGTATTCGGTTCGGGCGCGGCCCTTGAGATTCGTGACGTCCTTACCGTCAAAGATCAACTTGCCGGAGGTGATCGGCATCAGACCAAGAACCATTCTGGCGATTGTCGACTTACCTGAGCCGCTCTCGCCCACGATGGTGGTGACCTCTCCTTGTTCGAGGCTGAACGAGACGTCCCTGACCGCCCGCACTTCGTTCTTGCCGTGGCCGAAGGTTTTGGTGATGTGCTCGGCTTGATAGATCTCAGCCATCAGTGAATCACCGCCGGTGCATCGAAGAGGGATCGATCGAAGGTGCTCATTCCCTCGATTCTGGTATTGGCATACGCCGGTTCCGGCGCCAGCACCGAACTCATGAGTGCCTGCGTATATGGGTGCTCAGGCCTTTCGACCACGATCTCGGTTGGGCCCAGCTCAATGATCCTGCCTTCATACATCACAGCAATCCTGTTTGCCGCAGTGCGCAGTACCGGAAGGTCGTGGGTCACGAAGATCACTCCGCTCATGATCCTCTTCTCCAGCATCTCCAACAGCATCTCGATCAAGATCTTCTGCGACGTCACATCGAGTGCCGAGGTCGGCTCATCGGCCACCAGCAGCCGCGGATTGAGCAAGGTGCTGATGATCGTGACCGTGCGCTGCTTCATACCACCCGAGAGCTGGTGCGGGTACGCGTCGAGGACCCGGGCCGGAAGACCCAACGTCGTAAGGCGCTCCCTAGCGCGGTCGAGCGCCTCGTCTTTGGAAATCTTCGAATCATGGGACCGCATCACGTCATAGATCAGGTGACGGATCCGCTTGGTGGGGCTGACCGAGTTCATCGCGCCTTGCGGCAGCATGGAAACGACGGCCCCACGCCAGGTACGCGGAATCTTCGCGTGGCCACCCAGCTCTTGGACCTGGCCGTCGATCTCCAGCGTGCCGTGCTCCACGTGGAGCGGCGGCCGGGCGATGAGCGAGATGATCGAGCCAAGCGTTGTCTTTCCGCTGCCCGACTCGCCGGCCAGGCCGATAACCTCGCCCTCCTCGATCTTGAGCGACACATCGTTGACGGCCACCACATCCTTGCCTTCGGTGTAATAGACACCTCGGATGTTCTCGGCATTGACCAAAGTGCCCATCAGCGTGACTCCCGCCCAGTGGATGCCGAAACCGGCGTCTCTAACAGGCCGCCGCTGCCAACCGGTCCGGCGTCCTCGCCTTCGACCGTCACTTCCTCGAGCTCTTCGCCCGCGTCCTTAGCCCTCTTGCGCGCGGCCCGACCCCGACGTAGCCGCGGATTGAACACCTCATTGAGGCTGGACTGCAGCAGCAGCAACGAGAAGACGATCAACGTCAGCATGAGTGTCGGTGGGATGAACGCCCACCAGGCTCCGGTACGCACCGACCCCCACTGAATGGCCCAGTAGAGCATCGTGCCCAGGCTGGTGGTGCCCGATGCGCCCAGGCCGAGCATGCTCAGCGTGGACTCGAACAAGATGGCGCTGGAGATCTGGAGGACGCCGGCCATCACGACATACGAGAGCAGGTAAGGCAGGACGTCGCGGCGCAGGATCGACCAGAACCCGGCTCCGGAGAGCTTGGCCACGTCGATGTGTTCACGGGTCCGGATGCTGCTGGCTTGCGCACGCACGGCGCGAGCCACCCAGAACCAGCCAGTGAAACCGATCACCAACGCCAACGTGTAGAGGTTACGTTGCGGCAGCGACACCGAAACCAAGATCACGATCACCAGGGCCGGGATGGCCAGGCCGACGTTCACAATGGCACTCAGCACATCGTCCACCCAGCCGCCGCGATAGCCAGCAACCAGACCGACCACCAGGCCGATTGCGGTTCCGATGAGGCCAGCCATCAGTCCGACGATCAGCGAGGTCCGCGTGCCGTAAACGAGATTGGCAATGACACTCTGGCCTTCATTATCGGCGCCAAGGATGAGGGGACCGCAGCACCGCGGCGCCTCGTATAGTCCGCCGACGGTGGCATCCGGGTTGGTGGACACGATCAGCGGTCCGACGAGCCCGACCAGGACCACGAAAGCAACCAGAACGACGGCCACCCAAAACCTAGGACTCAGTCCACGTAAGCTCATTAGCGCTCTCCAGTCTCTGCGGCCCGAATTCGAGGATCGATGACTCCCGTAAGTACGTCAGCGGCGAGGTTGAAAACGAGCACGGCGATCGTGATCAACAGAGTGATCGCCGAAATGACCGGGTAGTCGTTCTGGCCGATGGCGGCGAACAACAAGCTGCCGAGGCCGGGGTAGGAAAACACCAGCTCGGTGATCAGGCCGCCCGTGATGAGGGCGGCGATGGACAGCGCCAGGCCCGTGAACTGCGGCAGCATGGCATTGCGGAAGATGTAGCGGACCGTGTGGCCCTCTTTCACGCCGAGGCCACGGTTGTAGTTCACGTAATCCGAGCCAAGCTCGTAGATGGCCATGGACCGCATGCCGACGGCCTGGCCGCCTATGAACACCAGGACCAGCGACCAGAACGGTAACCACCAGTAGGTAATGGCGTCGCCGAAGAATGCCAGCGAAAACTCTGGCGTCAAACCGAAGGAGTAGGCGCCACCGACCGGCAGAACGCCCAGCTGCACTCCAACGACGAAGAGCAAGATGATGGCCAGCGCAAACGGCGGAACGCTGGAGAGGAACAGCGATCCGATGAAGGCGCCCCGGTCAAGCCAGCCGCCCTTGAACGCCGCAACCGCGCCCAGCAGGTTGCCGAGAATCCAACCGACGATGATCGCCGGAAGCATGATCGCGATACTCCAGGGCAGCGCTTGCGCGATCAAGGAGCCGACCGATGCCGGGTAGGTGGCGAACGATGTTCCCAGGTCGCCCTGGAACACTTTGCCGACATAGATGAAGAACTGCTGCCACAACGGCTTATCAAGGCCGAACTCGGCCATGTATTGCGCATGAATCTGTTCCAGCTGTTCTCCACCGGTCCCCCCACCCATGGCAAGCCGGCCGATGATTGCGTCGACCGGGTTGCCAGGGATAAGACGGGGGAGGAGGAAGTTCAGCAGCAGGGCCACGACGAAGACCACCAGGGTCCAGGCAACCTTGCGGCCAATGTATCTCGCTAGCGCCATGTGCCGCCTCCGCTCCTTTGCGTCAGGTGTTGTGAGGTACTAGGTTCCGATCTTCTTGATCTTGAACAGCCACTCGATGCCGGTACCCTGCCACATGGGCGGAGCGTACGGGTTCTCTTCGGTCGGGAAGTTCTCCCAGTTGCTCTGGTTGAACTCGTAGAATTCCAGCGGACGGTACATCAGCGGCACGACAGGCACGTTCTCGCGATAGATCTTGTCCAAGGCAAGGTATGCCGTCTTGGCCTCGGCGTCGGACTTTGCCCCGGCCGCGGTGTCCAGCAGAGCTGGCACATCGGGATTCTTGAACCGGTTGTAGTTCCAGAATGCGGATTTGCCGGGAGCCGGTACTCCCCTGTCATCCATTGCGTCGCGGAAACGGATCCACGGACTGGCAGGGTTGACACCGGTGTAGGAGAACATGCAGAGCTCGAAGTCGCCGTTCTGCATCCTGGCCTGCATTGTCGGGGCTTGCGGGAACTCGGTGCTGATGCCGATCCCGATCTCCTTGGCCGACTTGGCCACGATCTCGCAGGCCGTGTTCCAGTCGGTCCACCCCGTCGGCGTGATCAACTTCCAGCCGCCGAGCTTGGTGCCGTCCGGCAGCTCGTAGATGCCGTCTGAGCCCTTCTTCGCCTTCAGCTCGCCCTCCAAGATCTCGACTGCCTTGGCCGGGTCGAAGTTCCAGCCGTCCAGCGCCACTGCGTCGGCATCGTAGAACTTGGACTCATAGCCGGTCGGCACAATAAGGCTTGGGTTGGCCGGCTCTGAGTAGTCCGACATTGCGGTGGTTGCGATATTGGGGTAGTCAATGCCGTAAGCGATCGCCCGCCGAACCTTGGCGTCCTCCAGGCCTGGCTTGTTCAGATTGAAGATCAGCAACGGCAGGTTGCCAGGCAGGTGGTACGGCTTCTTCTTCATCCAGGTGCTGACCGGCTTGCCGGCCTCCCACATCTTCCAGATCTGGGCGGTGAACTGCTGGCTGGCGTCGATCTCGCCGCTCTCCAACTTGAGGTCGCCGTCGTTGTTGCTCTTGAAGATCGGGTGGTTGATGGTGGTCATCGGCGGGGTACCGAATGCTGTCTTGCCCCAGTAGGTGTCGTTCCGCTTGAGGTTGACCTGGGTCTGGTCGTACTTGTCCAGCAAGAAGGGGCCGGAGCCGATTGGCTTGAGGTTGGTCTCGGACGCGATCTTGTCAGGCGAGATACTTCCGAAGGCCGCCTTGGGAACGATGAGCACTCTGGAGACGAAGTTCTTAACGAAGATGGGGTTGTACGGCTTGGTCTTCAGCTTGAACTCGACGGTCCGTGGATCGGTCGCGGTGACCGAATCGATGTAGTCCCACACTGTTGAGAAGTAGACAGATGCCGTCTTGCCAAGCTCGAAAGTGAAGACGACGTCGTCTGCGGTGAGGTCGGATCCGTCCGACCACTTGGTAGCGTCCTGCAGCGGCAGCACCATGGTCTGGTCGTCAGGCTGCTGTAGCTCCTTGGCCAGCCCCGGCGTAAGCGAGCCGTCGATCATGTTGAAGCGCAGCAAGCTCTCGTAAATGAGCTGGCTTTGGCCCTGGGCCGTGGGCCAGTCGGGGACAGCCGCGAGCGGGTTGAAACTCTTCGGTGGACCCCATTGGAAGCCGGCCACGAACAATGTCTCCCCGGCGGCACCCTGACGTCCCTTCGATCCCTCCTGGCCTGCGCTGCTACCCGTCTGCGCTGTGCCGCAGGCGGATGTGCCGAGGCCGATGGCTGCACCGCCGAGTGCGAGACCGGTCAAGCTGAGGAACCGTCGACGGTTGGGGGTCCAGTTGGTCCTCCAGTCGGCTCCGCTGCCGGCCGTCTGCATTGACGGCTCCATCTGATCGTGATTGTCGTTCATTCTTTCCTTCCTTGAAGTTATTCGTGCCAGCGAGTACCGAGGCAAGCCAACCAATATCGGCGGCCGGGCGGCCGGAACTAAGGCACGTGTTGCGTGATGAGCGGCCGGTTGGCCCCGCGGGCCTGCGAGCGCTCGGTGGTGGAACATCTCGGAGCGGGAGCGCGATAAGGAGGTCTGTCCGCAGACGGATCTACTCGCGCTAAGGCTGAAGTGGACTGGAGCGGCACAATGGAGACAGTTGGCGCCTCTACGGCGATCTGCCTCACTGCCTCGCCTCGCTCTCAGCAAGTACTCAGGACAAACCCACCACGTATAGGGGCAAGAATCAACGCGAGCCCCTTGCCGTATCCAGATTGTTGTGGTTGATCGTCGCACTCGGAACGCCGCGAGTAAAGAGTTCTCGCAGCAGCGGCAGATATTGCGACCAAGGACGCAACCTATTGCAGCCATGGCAAGGATTCTCTTGGGTTCCGTCTGTCGAGCCCGACGGCAGCCCTGTGCCGAGCTTGATCAAAATGCCGTGGCTAGGCCGCAGTGACTACGATCAAGCTGTGACAACGGCGTCGCCACAGTCCGAACCCGACGTCCTCACTGTGGGCTTAGGCGAAGCGGGCCGGCTACCTCGGCGGCGCAAGCTCGTGCTCGTCGCCATTGCACTCGCACTGCTCGCCGGCCTCATGCTCTGGCGATTTCTGCCGGCGCGGGCGCCGCTGTTCTCCCTGTCCGACGTGCAGGGGGTTTACGCGGGCATGGTGCGCAACGATGGGACCAATAGCGCCTCGGTGATCGATAGTCGTTGGAGCAGCGAACAGGATGGGTACATTGTCCCGGCCGCTTGTGGACCGTTGTTCGAAGCGACGGTGTTGAACCGGCCCCCGCCAGGAAGCACTCGACGGAGTCAGCACCTTCTGGGAGATCGATCGTTCAGCGGTCTCGCTTTTCACCTATCGGTTCGTAGACGTGGCGAATGCGGACCGAGAGTTCAATCGGCTTGGCCACAGTGCTCGACAACTGTGACCACGCTCACGTGGAGGTGCACGCGCGCCCGGCGAGCAGGGGCCTGCTCACCCGTACGGCGCTGGCTTCCGACAGCGATCCGCCAGCACAGATCGGCTACGTCCTGACCAACAATGCCGGCGCCAAGCTGGCGATCCATGTGCTCGCCTTCAGCAACACTGTCAGCTGGCAGTTTCGCTATGAACCGGTCCCAGGGATTTACTCACCGCTGACCGCCCATCGACTGATGGACTCGCTGGCGGATCAGATGCGTGCGGTCCAGGACCTGAATCGCTAGTTCTGCGCCGGGCGTGAGCGTCGGCAATCGCGCTCGCAACTCACCTGTCGCGCTGGCCGGGGACGGGCGGATGTTCGACCTTCAACTCGGCGGGAGCCCGCATGTGCCAGGCGTCGGTGGCCGACTCGCGCAGCCGGGCGATGTCGATGCGCTCCAGCCGGACCATCACCAGCGGCCTCCGACACCATTGCCTCGGTGATCTCCAAGAAAGGGCTTCGTTATGGCGAGCACAATGGGCACCAGGAGGGCTACGACGCCGAACTGCGGCGGCACAATCGAATACTGCGCCAGGCCTGTGGCGTCCAGCTCCACGACCACGTCCTCGACATCGGATGTGGGACCGGGCAGACGACCCGACAGGCCGCGCGCACAGCTCAGGCAGGCAGTGCACTCGGGGTCGACATCTCCGCACCCGCCATCGAGCGTGCCCGCGAGCTGACCCAGACCGAGGGGCTCGGCAACGTCATCTTCGAGCACGCCAACGCACAGGTCCACCGCTTTCCGCAACAGCGCTTCGACCTGGCAATCAGCAGGTTCGGCACGATGTTCTTCGACGACCCCGTCGCCGCCTTCGCCAACATCAGGCGGGCGCTGCGCCCGGCTGGGCGCCTGGTGATGATGGTCTGGCAGCCCCAAGAACGCAACGAGTGGGACATCGCTATACACCAATCCCTCGCAGGACCCCAGGGGCCAATAGCCGCGGCTTCCGCCGGACCGGATCCATTCTCACTCGCCGACCCGCCAACAGTGAGGCGGATCCTGGGCGCCGCGGGGCTCTCCGACATCACCTTCACCGACGTACACGAGCCTGTCTACTACGGTCCGGACGTGGCCGCCGCCCTCGACTGGGTCCGCGGCTTCACCTGCACCAGCGAGATCCTGAGGCGGCTGGATCCCGTCGCCGCGTCTCGCGCGGTCGGGCATCTGCGCGAGACGCTCTCCGCGCACCTGAGCGACGACGGTGTCTGGTTCAACTCCCGCGCCTGGATCATCACCGCTCGTCGCCACTGAGAGGAAACACAACCGCGCTCAACCAGATGATCAAACCCCGTCACGCGGTCCACACCGTTTGGCGGGAGCCGGCGGATGGCAGCAACCGGGTCGGACTCACCGTTCCGGTTCCTCAGTACCGCCGCCGGAAAGGTCTTCCACTCCGCTCAGCGCGGCGTGATCATGAGGTTGGAGAAGAAGGATTCGCTGCCGATGTCGACGAACAGGCCGACAGCGCCGGCCACGGGTGCCGCCTTGGTCTCGCTCAATGCCAGGATTTCGGTTCCGTTGACGCTCGCGGTCAGGCGCCTGTCGTCGATGTCGAGCTTGAGCGTGATCCATTCGTCGGGGCCGATATCCGCGCCCGCTTCGTAGTCCCCGTCCGGGTACTGATCGCGCAGCCGGTCGAACTTCCAGTCGGGGTAGGCGAAGTACTGGATGGCGCGCTGGTCACGTGGGCTGGGCGGATTCGTCTTCAGTCCGTTCAAGGGGCGCAGATAGACCGCCTCAAAGCGGTCGCCATCGGCGGTGACGCGGTAAGCGATGCCAGCAAAGGCCCGGGCGTCGGCGGGTCCCTTGCCGTTTAGACGGCTCAAGATGTTGACCTCGATGGTGCCGTGGGTGAAGCTGGCGGGAATGATCACGAAGGTGGGCATGTCCACGTAGTCGACGCCGGGCTGGCCCTCCAGGGTGACGACATCGGTCAGCTCGACGCGTAGCGCCCGGCAGCCGGCAACCTCGGCCGGGACGGCGGTGACGGACCGCAGTTTGGAACCCTCCGGCAGCTTAGTCAGGCTATGCGCCTTGGCAGCGGAATCGGCCTGAGTCATGTTGCCTCCACGACTACATCTTGCTTTGGTTCTGCGTCGGTCGGGTGGCCGGGGGCCGACCGGAGGTAGCCGATCGGCCCCGACGCCCGGGCGGGCGGATGGAGGTCAGGCGGTCTTGATCGCGGAGACCTCGAACTCGAGGGTGATCTTGTCGCTGACCAGCACGCCGCCGGTCTCGAGCGCGGCGTTCCAGGTAATGCCGTAGTCCTTGCGGTTGATCACCGTGGAGCCCTCGAACCCGACTCGCAGGTTGCCGTACGGGTCGGTGGCCGTGCCCTCGAACTCGAATGGGATCGTGACCGAGTTGGTGACGCCCCTAATGGTTAGGTCACCGGTGACCGCCAGGGTGGTCGCGCCGGCCAGGTGGACGTCGGTGGCAACGAAGGTGATCTGTGGGTACTCCTCCATGGCGAGGAAGTCGTTGCTGCGTAGGTGGGCATCGCGCTGCTCGTTTCGGGTGTCGATGCTGGCCGCCTGAATGGTCAGCTGGCCAGTCGACTTGGTGAAGTCGGTGTCGTCGACAACCGCGCTGCCCTCGAACTCATTGAACGCGCCGCGGACCTTGGTGACCATCGCGTGCCGGGCAACGAACCCGATACGGGTGTGAGCAGGGTCGATGACGTAGTTGCCGGACAGCTCGGACAGGCTCGCGGGGATGGTGTTGATCGTGGTCATTGGGCTTGCTCCTCTGGTTTGAGATCTAATTAGTGACGTGTCACCTATATTAGAACAACTTAGGTGACGCGTCAACTATTCCGGCGTAGTATCGAAGTCATGAGCTCTGATGTCCGGTGGCTGACCGCGGAGGAGGAACGCCTATGGCGGCGCTGGCTGACGCTGAACGCGCGGCTGTCCGCCACACTGCACCAAGAGCTACAAGACGATGCGGGCCTGTCGATGCCAGACTTCGAGGTCCTAGTCCACCTCACCGACAGCATGGAGGGCCGGATCCGGGTTACCGATTTGGCCCGGCTCCTGCAGTGGGAGCGCAGCCGAGTCTCCCACCACGTAACTCGCATGGAGCGGCGGCACCTGGTGCAGCGCGTGGAGTGTGCCGAGGACGGCCGCGGTGCCTTCGTGGTGATCACCTCGCAGGGCCGCGCTGCCATCGAACAGGCAGCACCAGGTCATGTCAACACCGTTCGCCGCCTAGTCTTCGACGCATTGAGCCCCGAGGAAGTCGACGCCCTCGCAACAATCATTGACAAGGCGCTGGCCCAACTGGACAAGCAAGCCGAAGGTCTTCCCTAATCGCTATCCCACCCCCCGATGTGCCGGAAGGCGTGCGTCAGGCGGCCGCGCTGTTCCGCCACGCTGCGATCACGCGTGTTACGTAACCCGACGGGTCAGTGGGGTTATGCCCGCGCTGTCACCAGTTCCTCTGTGAGTTGGTGCATCAAGCTAGCGATATTGACCATGCACCAGTAGCCGACGAACTTGCCGTCGGCGATCCGGAACACCTCGGCTGACTCAGCGGCGATGTGGCGTCCTGTCGCAGGGATGCCCTGGAACTCACCGTCGTGAGTACCCGTCATCGTCGAGCGAAGGAAGACACGGTCCCCCTCTGCAACAAACTCATCCAAAGAGACGTGGAGATCAGGGAACGCCTGGAAAAAGAAGAAACAGCCCTTCCGCACCCCAGCCGCCGTCCGCTCGTCGGCGAAGTAATCGACGACCGCGTCCAGATCTCCACCGTTTAGTACCTGGTCGTAGTACCGGCGGACCAGATCTTTGTTCTGCTCTGACATAACACCCTCCTCGTTGTTTTCCCGAGCATCGCGCGCAGGGCGGACGAGCAGTAGGGGCAAATGCCCTATTCAGCCTCTAGGTGTCGAACCGCATACGCAGCGGCTTCTGAACGCTTGGCTAGGCCGAGCTTGGCGAAGATCCGGCTCACATGGTGCTCTGCTGTCTTGGGGCTGATGAATAGCCGCGCCGCAATCTCGGCGTTCGTCAGGCCTTCTCCGAGGAGCCGCAGCACCTCGATCTCCCGCTGGGTGAGCAAGCCGGCGGCCCTTGGGCCGGCACGGCCTTTCGCGCCGAGCGAGCGCATGAGTGCCGCTGCGATGTCCGCCTCCCGGCTGTCGCCGAGAGCATCCAGCTCGTTTCGAGCCTGACGCGCAGTATCGATCGCGATCTCGGGAGACTCGGATGCAAGC
Source organism: uncultured Actinomycetota bacterium (assembly GCA_963730505.1). Taxonomy (GTDB): domain Bacteria; phylum Actinomycetota; class Actinomycetes; order Propionibacteriales; family Propionibacteriaceae; genus Microlunatus. The sequence continues at coordinate 10,250 of CAVSSB010000026.1, read as the reverse complement.
GTCCGGGCGAGCGCAAGCCGGGAGCGCGCGGCATCCAATCGGAGGCCGAGCACCGCGAAGTAATTGATAGCCTTCTGCAGCTCCGAAGCGGCAGCAGCATCGCCGCGTGCCATCGCGACACGTCCGCGTGCAAAGGCGGCCGTCGCAGCGATTCGCTCTCTGCCCGCCGGCCCCGCGGTCGCCGCAATAGCGTCTGCAGCCACGCTTGCGTCCTCCAGTCGTCCCTCGGCAACGCGTGCATCGACGAGCTGGTCTAGAAAGGGAACAGCGAGCACGCTCCTCCGTCCAACCTCGTCCAGCCGCCGCTCGAGGATCACTGCCGCGGGCGCTGGCTCGCCGCGCGCAAGCCGGAGCGCGACCGCGGCACGGGTCGCGTCAGGCTCACCATCAAATCCCGCGAGGAGCTCCTCGGCCTCGTCGAAACGACCCTGCAGCACCCGAATCTCAGCAAGACGGGCGGCCGGGTTGACGCACCGTGATCGCTGACCGGCATCCGTCAGCTCCTTGATCGCAGCCACGAGCTCACCTTCCGCGGCATCGACGCGGCCGTTGGCGGCGAAAACATCAGCGCAGCAGGTCCGGCAGAACGCAAGAAGCACCACATGGTCGTACTTTCTGACAAAGTCCTCCAGAACTGCGCTCCACTGCCGCGGGCGTTCCATGTCACCCGCCCGCTCGCATGCGAGCATCAGTGTGCAGCAGATGTCTGCAAACGTCTCGAGGCTCGCCGGTTCACCGCTCGTCGCCGCGGCCATCGCCTCGTCGAGCTGTGCCAGGCCTTCGTCAACCTCTCCCCCGGAGACTCGAGCAAATCCCAGTTGCGCGAGCGCACGCAGCTCCAAGTCAGGATCACCTGCCGCGAGCGCCGCGTTGAGCGCCGCCTCGGCGTACATCGCAGCCTCAGACGACGCGCGCGAGCCTTCCGAACGTGCGAGGTCAAGCCAACCCTGCTCGACGCCGGGAGCGACGTCTCGGAGCAGGCGCTCCGCACGCGCCAGCCAGCCACGAGCCGCAGCGTTGTTGCCGAACACGAGCGAGTACTCGCGCGAGAGCCACAGGGCAATCCGAGCTGCCCGGCCGAGATCCCCGTGGCGCCTGAACCCCGAGTACGCACGCTCCCGCCAGACGATCGCTTCACGCCCTTCGTGAAGCCACCAGAGCGAACGGCCGAGTCCGTCGAGCGCTTCGGGCGATTCCTCAGTGCGAACTGCCTCTTCGAAAGCGCCACGCGCCTCCGACCAGTTGCCGACAGCGAGCGCCCCATAACCGCGAGCGAGCGCCGTGTCTGCAGGCACGGTCGTCACGGCCTCATCGTGGCACGAGAGCACGTCAGGCGCGAGGGCCACTCAGGCCGGGATGGGCTGCTTGTTTCCATCAGACCGCATAGGGCATTTCCCCCTACCTTGACGGACATGCTGAGCCCGAGACTTAGGCGGTGGGCCGAACGTAAGGAGCCATCAGTCGGTGGAAGCGCTTGTGTAGCCCAGTCCTAATAACGAAGTGAGAGGAGTGACGACATGTCGAAAGCGTCCAAGTCCAGCGCTTCCGAGCATTTACAACTGGAAGGGTACGAAGGGCATTTCGAGGATTTCGGCCCATACACCGTCGGGTTCGAGACTTACACGGCCGACGCCGAGCTCGCACCATTTTTCGTCGGCCTGCCCGATGACCGTTGTCAGTGCCCACACATGGGCTATGTGGTTATGGGCCGGTTAAAGTTCGCCTTCGCGGATGGGAACGAAGAACTTTACGTGGCCGGTGACGCGTACTACGCAGCACCGGGGCACGTCCCGACGCTCTACGCCGGGACCGAAGTCGTCGAGTTCAGCCCCACAGCTGAGCTGCAGCAAACGATGGAGGTGGTATCGAAAAACATGGAGACCGGAGTGGGCGGATGATGGACATCTCTCTCGACTCCACCTGCTGGTGGGGCGGCTGCAAATGCGGTCAACTGAACAGCCATTGCCGCGTCGAGCGTGGCTGCGGCAGGCCATTATTGCGCCCCCGGTAGGAATCGAACCTACGACCGACAGATTAGAAGGCTGCTGCTCTATCCTCTGAGCTACGGGGGCCGGGAGCGCGCCGTCCGTACCAATACGGCCAGCTCGCGCATCACTGTAGCGCCGGATCATGCCGCCGATAAATCGATCGGCTCGTGTTCACAGCCTGGGTAGGTTCGGTCGAGTGGCAGACGGCAGCGGCGGCGAGACATCGCCCTCCGGGCTGCACGAACACAGCCGGCAGCCGGTGCGCCTGCGCAGCATCGCGGTTTCTGTGTACGGGCCAACCATCCTGGTGGCCGTCGGCCAGGGCGCCATCCTTCCGATGGTTGCTCTCTCGGCGCGCGCACTCGGCGCCAGCGTAGGAACAGCAGCGCTCATCGTCGCGCTGATTGGTCTCGGGCAGTTGATTGGTGATCTCCCTGCGGGTGCGCTGGCCGCCCGAATCGGGGAGCGACGAGCCTTGATCGCGGCCTGCGTCGTTGACGCGATGGCACTCCTGGGAGCGTTCCTCGCCCAATCCCTGATCTTGCTTGCGGTTGCCATCACAGTCACCGGCCTGGCCCACGCGGTGTTCGGACTGGCTCGGCACGCCTACCTCACCGAAGCCATTCCCGTACCCTTCCGAGCCCGCGCTCTCTCCACTCTGGGCGGTAGCTTTCGGATCGGGCTGTTCATCGGACCATTTATCGCTGCTGTGATCGTCACGCGATGGAGCATCGGCGGCGCATACGCGTTCGCGGCCATCATGAGCATCGCCGCCGCCATCCTCACCGCATTCCTGCCCGACGTAACCCGGAGCCATCCGGCCACCGCAATCGGCGACAGTACGCGGCACCGATCCGTAATCTCGGTGCTGGCTGAGCATCGTCGTATCCTGCTCACGCTTGGCATCGGCATTCTGGTTATCTCCGCCGCTCGTGCCACCCGCCAGTCCATCGTGCCGCTGTGGGCTGAATCCATCGGCATCGACGCCGCAACGACCGCGGTGATCTTCGGGATCTCAGCGGGGTTGGACATCCTGCTGTTCTATCCGGGCGGGGCGATCATGGACCGCTTTGGCCGGGTGTACGTCGCGGTACCGACCACGATCGTGCTCGGACTGGGCTTCATATTGTTGCCGCTGACCACCGGGGCCACTAGCGTCGGCCTGGTGGCTGCGCTAATGGGTCTGGGCAACGGCATCTCCTCCGGCATCGTCCTGACTCTTGGCGCCGACGCTTCTCCGCCGCAGAATCGGGCACAGTTTCTCGGAGGATGGAGGGTCTGTAGCGATCTGGGCAACCTCGCCGGCCCGCTGGTGATCAGTGTCGTCAGCGTATTCGCTTCCCTGGCAGTGGCCGCTGTGACGATGGGACTGCTCACCTGGGCAGGCTCGGGCTGGCTGGTCAAGTGGGTGCCGGTGTATGCCGCCCGGCCGCGTCGGAGAAGTGACGGACGGAAGGCACAGGAAACCTAGAGATGGCCACCATCGACCTCCTGGTCTGGGTTGACTGCGAGATGACCGGACTCGACTTGATCAACGACGAACTGATCGAGGTGGCTGCACTGGTCACCGACGCCGAGCTCACTGTGCTGGGCGACGGAGTCGATTTGGTGATCAAACCGAGCAACCAGGCGCTGGAGCAGATGGGGGATTTCGTACGCGGCATGCACGAGGCCTCCGGCCTGCTCAGCTTGCTCGACAGCGGGTTGTCCATGGCCGAGGCCGAGCAGCGTGTCCTCGACTACGTCCGGACCTTCGTGGCTGACCCTGGTAAGGCTCCGCTCGCCGGCAACACGATCGGCACCGATCGGGCGTTTCTGGCCCGCGACATGCCGACATTCGAGCGCCACGTTCACTACCGCAGCGTTGATGTCTCCAGCATCAAGGAACTGGTGCGCCGCTGGTACCCACGCGTCTACTACCAGGCGCCGGCCAAGGCCGGCAATCATCGCGCGCTCGCCGACGTACGAGAGTCCATTGAGGAGTTGCGCTACTACCGCGAGGCGGTGTTCGTACCACTGCCTGGCCCGGACAGCGCCGCGTCAAAAGAGATCGCGGATCGCATTAGGGGCCCGTTGACCGAGGTGGCTCCGAGCCAGAACTGACTAGGCCTGGCAAACCGGCGCCCGGTACACTTCCGCTGCGGTGTGTGGTCCATGAAACATGTTCGGACCGTTCGCTTGGTGGGTGTAGCTCAGCTGGTAGAGCACCTGGTTGTGGTCCAGGACGTCGCGGGTTCGAGTCCCGTCACTCACCCAAGGGGTAGGACACGACGGATCGGGGAACGATCGTCGCGGAGGTTCGATGACCTACTACCCGTCCCTCGCCAGGGTCCGCCGGTCCCACGCGCGTAAACGAGGCCTGCACAGCGGACCGGCACAGCAACTCGATGGTGGGAGTCGATGACTGGTATTCACGCCGAGATTGCTGTCATTGGCGGCGGCCACAACGGGCTGGTCGCCGCGACGTATCTGGCCCGGGCGGGTTGCCAAGTCAGTATCTTCGAGGCGCGCAGCGAACTCGGTGGCGCCGTGGCCAGCAAGGAAGTGTTCGAAGGTGTGGCCGCCCGGCTCTCCCGCTTCTCCTATCTGGTTTCGTTGCTGCCCACCTCGATCATCGAGGAGCTGGGACTCCGCCTGGAACTGCGCTCGCGTCACGTCAAGTCATATACACCGGTCGACTCAGCTGGCCTCCTTATTGAGCGCCAGGAGGGACGTGCGACGCGTGACTCCTTCCGGGCGCTGACCGGCGACGAGCACGAATACCAGGCATGGAGTGAGTTCGAGGCTGGACTGCGGGAGCTGGCAGCGGTGATAGAACCAACTTTGACTGAGCCGCTGCCACGTGCCGCGGAGCTCCGAGCTCGAGTCGATCAGGAGCTGTGGGCGTCAGTGGTCGAGCGGCCGCTCGGGCAGCTCATCGAAGCCAGATTCGTTGACGACACTGTCCGCGGTCTGGTGCTGACCGACGCCATGATCGGGACCTTCACGTCGGCGCACGATCCGTCATTGCTCCAGAACCGCTGTTTTCTCTACCACATGATCGGCAACGGCGATGGCGAGTGGAGGGTACCAGTCGGTGGCATGGGGGCGGTCACCGCTGAGCTGGTTCGAGTGGCGGAAGAGGCCAAGGTCTCGATTCGGGCGGGCTGCCCGGTTGATGCCATCAAGCCACGAACCGGTGGCGGAGCAACCCTTTTCCTAGCGGATCGGGAGGCGATCACCGCTGACGTGATCTTGGCGAACTGTGCGCCAGCCACCCTCCAGCGGCTGCTCGGGAATCCCTACCAACCGCCAATCGGCAGCCAGACCAAGATCAACATCGTAGTGCGGCGGCTGCCTCGTTTCCGCTCCGGCCTAGAGCCGGTGATCGGCTTCGCTGGCACGCTGCATCTCGGCCAGGGCTACAGGTGTTTGCAGCAGGCGTACGAGGACGCATTGGCCGGTCAGATGCCGGATCCGATGCCGTGCGAGGTCTACTGCCACACGCTGACCGACGGCTCGATCCTGGATCCGGAGCTGCGGGCCGCGGGCTACCACACTCTTACGCTGTTCGGAATGCACACGCCCGCGAACCTGTTCATGACGGATCCGGCCGGCTCGCGGGAGCGGGCGAAGGAAGCAGCGCTGCGCTCTCTTCGGTCGGTGCTCGCTGAGCCGTTGGAGCCCTGCCTAGCCCTTGACCGATACGGGGAACCCTGTATCGAGGTGATGACACCCCTCGATATCGAGGCGGAACTCAGGATGCCGGGCGGCCACATCTTCCATGGCGATCTGGCATGGCCCTGGCTGGCCGACGATGAGCCCGCAGCGACCGCGGCGGAACGCTGGGGCGTCGCTACCGACTACCCGGGGATCCTGTTGTGCGGCTCCGGGGCGGTACGCGGTGGCGCCGTCAGTGGTCTCGGTGGCCACAACGCTGCACAGGCCGTACTTGAAGCGAAGCGATCCTGATACTGTTGCTCTTCGCGCGCGCGCTAGCTCAACTGGCAGAGCAGCTGACTCTTAATCAGCGGGTTGGGGGTTCGATTCCCTCGCGGCGCACATTCCTCCTAGTCAGAGGCATTCTCGTTCTGGAAGCGGGCTTCTCGCCCACACTTTACCCACAGTTATCACGCTAAACGCCGACCGCTCGTGCCCCGTCTCAAGCGCCAATTGTTCCGGCGTTCTCGGCCGGCAGCTGATAGCCGCCAGCGCCGCTGGGAGTGCCCTGGCATGTCGTGCTGATCGTCATGAAGATCGGCTCTTGTGGTGGCGAGGATCAGAAGGACGCCCTAGCCGGCGTTCTATGACCCTTTCTAGACCGGTACTCAAGAAGATCAAGGAGTCATTGGACGGCGGCTATCGCCGACGGCCGGTTGGCGAGCGCTGCCTACATGTGGCCCGGAGCATCGCATAGCCGCAGCCAAAGGGCATAGGCGATCTTGATATCTTGGGAATCAGTGTTGAGCAGGTCATCGATCATGCAGCGACAACTTCCAGAGTCGGTCGAGAGATCAGCTTCACTTTCAGCAGCGCAGGTCGGCGGCCAGCGCATCTCCCGCCCTGCCGGCTGTCCGGCACACGTCGGGCAGCTCGACCCGTTAGCGATCTTGATCTTGTTGGCCGGACTCTACGGATGCGACAGCTATGGCGCCGCCACGTCGCCGAAGGCGTGATCGACTTCGGCTCGGCCTCGGAGGTATGAACACGTCCGGATGACGGCGACGATGGTGGGGTGGACCCAGAGCTTCGCTGGTCCGCGGCCTCACGACGATCTTGGTAGACCTCGCTGGTGTGTCTAACGCTTGTCCGTTTGCGTCTCCAGCCATGCTTCAACTGTTGCTCGGCGGTACTTCACATGTCGCCCAATCCGATAGCCGACCGGGCCGTCCCCTTTGTGGCGCCAGCGATAGAGCGTGTGTATCGGAACTCCGAGCATCTCGCGACAGATCCGTGATCGACATGAGTCTCTCGCCCACATCGAGTGTCATGATCATCTCCGTTCAATCCGTGACCAACATGGACATTCAGGCTGGTGCCGTTCGCAGCTAGCCGCATGTCAGACGGGCCGATCGATGAGCGGCTGCTGACCATGACGGGACCTTCACCCGAGCCGCCGAGATGATCACTCGCTCGATTCAGGCCGGCCCGCCGAGACGGATCAGTCGCGATGAGCGAGAACCTGTGGATTGCCCTCGACACTCATGTGGGCTCTTCTGCCGTCATGCGTCCCTAAGGACATAGGACGCCGCTCGGCGGTCAGTGCTTGACCGGTCAGGCCATCACGCCGTTCCTGCTTGCCGCCGAGGCGATCTTTCGGCCCTCGGCCATGTAGGTTTCCCGACCGAAGATGATGTGGCTGAGGCTGTGTGCAGCGGTCTCCGCTGCGTCCTTTATGACCCTTATCGACGGGAACAAGCGGATGGATCAGTCGAGCAAGCGCCTCTAGCGGTGCTTCCTGACGGTCCAGATTTCCGAGCGTCTTCGTCAGCACGGGCTGGTGGACCGCGTCCTCCGCCGTGCTGGCTTCGAGCCTTACGCGCAGAGCCTGCGCCATTGCCGCCACCCTCGTACTCTCGGCCTTGCCTCGCCGCCTGGCCAACTCAAGACCGGGTGCGCATTCATCACGGCCGTCGCTGAACCAGTGCTATTGGTCACCCACGCCCGGATCGGCAGCGCGGTCCAGCGTGGCCACCAGCCGGATCAACCCGCCGGCCGGTCACGTGAGCCACATCCACTCTGGCATGCGGGCCGGCCCGTTAGCGCTGCGTGAACCCTGCCAGATACCACCTCGGCCGAGGCCATCACACTCCTGATCCGTCGTCGTCGACCGGCGTGAGCGTGGGCGGCGCCTGCTCGCCGCCGTTGAGGCGGCGCTGCCAAAACCCGACATCATGCCAGCGCTTCAGTTTGTAGCCCGCGTCGGCCAGCAGCCCGACCTGGACAACCCGTGCCGCTCGTGCAATCGGACACTGGCCGGGTTGGGCAGCGCGATCACCCCGATCGAGCTCCGAAAACCCTGGCGTTCCAACCGGGCCAGCAACTCGGCGTACAAGGCGTCGCCCACACCACGGCGGTGGCATTCATGATCGACATACACGGTGGACTCCACTGTCCACAGATAGGCGTCGCGCGCCTTCCACGGCGCCGCGTACGCGACCCCGACCACCCGCTGGCCCTCGATCGCTACTAACCACGGGTAGAGCCGGTGCAGGCGTTCCCAGTTGTGCAGCCACTCCTGGACCTGTTGGGACTCGATCCGGAAGTTGAACGCCGTTGTCTCGATGAAGTGGTTGACGATCGCACACACCCGGTCCAGGTCGCGCGCTTCGGCCGGGCGGACTCTAAGCCGCGCGGCGCTGCTCATGCCCGCACCACCACCTCCAGCTTGCGCACCGCGGCCACCAGCGCCTGCAACGTCGGCGTCTGGGAAATCACCGCCGACCAAGGGGCCGCCCAGCTCCCGTCGCACCCCGGGACGCCAGACGCCGCAGCTTTTACGAACGCTTTTGGAGCGCAACCTTACCGAGCCGGGCCTAGGCAAGGCGGCCAAGATCGGCACTGAAGTCCGGTGATCATGATTGGCTGCGGACATTGCTCAGTACCCGATGAATGGGGTATCAGCATCGACCTGGGACGTTCTCCACCGATGCCGCCGCAAGCAAGCGTGAATCGGGCCATGACGGTTAGCGGCCCGCCCTCAGCCTCGACTCCGCCTGAGTACGAGGAATCCGGCGGCAGTTATGAAGACCGCGATGAGCAGCCCGACAGGGCAGCCAGCGCTAATGCCAGACGGGGCGGTCGCGGTTGTAAGGTCGTGGTCGACTTATATATGGTCCTCACCGACGCCGAGGGCGTTCAGGCCGTTTCGCTGGGCGGTGAGATCTCGTTGCTCTGTTATACGCATGCCTATCCCAGCAGGAGTTCACTCATTCCACCTGCAATGACGCTGTGTGCCATTCGCGTCAAGATCGTCCGGTAACGGGTCGATGCTTCTGGGGTTTGCGACCTCTCCGGGAGACGAGCAATCAAGTGCTGGAAAGGCCGCGGATGTTATCGATACGGTTGTCGGCACGCGCGGGCTTAGGACGCACCTGCCACGGGGTGAAGTCACAGTAGGCGCCGCACCGCGCACACGCCTTGTCCCGCCCCGATGTTGGCCGCATGCTTTGCGATGAGCTCGGCTGGACGTGTCGCAGCACGGTCGTTGGCTCTCCGACTCGCTTATCCGGACATTGCTGCCGGACAGCTAGTCGCGCCGGGCATGTGTCACAGCCGTTTCGATGGGAGGCCGAAGATGATCCTCGTCGTCGGTGGGACAGGCGAGTTGGGCGGCAGGGCGGTCCGTCTGCTGCGCGAACACGGCCACCAGGTACGGTGCCTGGTACGGCCTGAGACCGACGATGCAACATTGGACCAGCTTGGCGCCACGGTGGTGCGCGGAGACCTCACCGACCCACCCAGTCTGTCCCCCGCTTGTCACGGGATCGATACGGTTGTGGCGACCGTCACCGCCATGGGGCGACGACTTGGCGGCGCTCACCATGCCTCGATCCGTCAGGTCGACCAGGCTGGCATGTCGGCTCTCATCGATGCCGCCGAGCAGGCAAGGGTCGGGCGGTTCGTTTTTGTCTCCTCCGCTGGCCTGGATACAGCGCGAGGTACGCCGTTCGAGCGCGCCAAGATCGCCAACGAGCGGCGGCTGCGAGCATCGTCGATGCAGGCGGTACTCGTGCGACCCGACGCTTTCCAAGAAACCCACTTGACACCACTTGGTCGTTTCGACCTGGCCCGCGGGCAAGTCGTTGTGTTCGGCAAAGGAGACAGCCGGACCCGCTGGGTCAGTGCCAACGACGTGGCCGCCCTGATTGCCGCCGTCGCTGCTGAGCCGAACCCTCCCGAACTCATCGAGTTCGGCGGCCCCGAAGCAATCAGCCGCAACGAGGCGATCACCATCGCCGAGCGGCTAACCGGCCGCACCATTAAGCGCCGACACGTCCCCCGGCCGATCCTGCGGCTGGGACAGCACCTACTGAACCGGCCCCACGACGCGCTGGCCTCCTTGTTCGGCCTCTTATTGATGCGAGACCTGGCCGACTCAAACTGGGACGACACTCCGCTACGACAACGAGGCATTACGCCGAGATCGGCCAGCGACTTCCTAGAGGAGCAAGCCCAGAGCCTTCACTAAAACCTCTGGATTGCCGGTCACCCAACGATCTACGGATCACAGCGCCCAGCGCGACATAACACGTATCTCAGCAGAGCGGCGTGCCGCTGGAC
>CAVSSB010000025.1:0-70577 GCA_963730505.1 uncultured Actinomycetota bacterium | reverse complement strand
TGGCGACCACCGGATCGGGCAACTCGCGGCCGTGCCAGGGATTGTTGCGGGAGAGCGAGGCTGAGTCGTTGCGGTCGACGACCCGTCGTGCGGCGGGATCGACCAGGATGACATTGGCCGGCTCACCCACAGCCAATGGACGACCTTGATCAGCAAGTCGCGCAATGTGTGCCGGCATGATCGACATGCGTTTCGCCAGCTCAGGCCAGCTCAGCAAGCCAGGGTTGATCATGGTCTCCACGACCGCAGCGAGGGCAGTCTCCAGACCGAGCATCCCGAACGCTGCCTCGGCAAACGCGTGCTCCTTGTCGTGTCGCGCGTGCGGCGCATGGTCGGTCGCCACCGCATCGATGGTCCCATCAGCCAGCGCCTCGCGTAAGGCCTCGACGTGTTCGGCGGGCCGCAGCGGCGGATTCACCTTGTAGGTCGGGTCATAGCCGAGCACCTCATTCGTCGTCAGCATGAGGTGATGAGGTGCGACCTCCGCTGTGACGTTGATGTCGCGCTGCTTGGCCCACCTGATCACGTCGATGGTCTCGGCGCAGGACACGTGGCAAATGTGCAGCCGGGATCGGGTGAGCTCCGCGATTTGCACGTCTCGAGCAACCACGCTTGCCTCGGCCGCCGCAGGCCATCCCGGAAGTCCGAGCTTTCCGGAGATCTCACCTTCGTGACAGCAGGCCGAGTCTCCGGCGAGCTGCGGATCCTGAGCATGCTGAGCGATAACCCCGTCAAAGGCACGGACGTACTCCAGTGCTCGTCGCATCAGGCGGGAGTCCCACACGCAGTGGCCATCATCGGAGAACACACGCACGCCGGCGCTGGACCGGGCCATCAGCCCGAGCTCGGCCAGCTCGATTCCATCCAGCGCCTTGCTGACGGCCCCCACCGGCACCACCTGCACGTGACCGTCCCGGGCACCTAGCGCAGCAACGTGGGCGGCAGCCTCGGCGGTATCGGTCACCGGAGTGGTGTTGGCCATTGCCAGCACCGCGGTGAACCCGCCGCGCGCCGCGGCCAGCGTGCCGGACAGCACCGTTTCCGCGTCTTCTCGTCCAGGTTCGCGTAAATGGGTGTGTAGGTCGACCAGGCCGGGCAACGCGACCAGCCCGTCTGCATCGAGCTCGTTCAGGTCGGCTCCCGCGTCGGCAGGGTCCACGAACAGGCCGTTCCGTATCAGCAGGTCTGAGCGCCCGCGGCCCACGAGGTCGGCACCGCGGATCAGCAGGTCGGTCACTCTGCCCCTCCCAGCAGCTCATACAGCACGCTCATCCGCACCGACACACCCGCCGCCACCTGATCCAAGATCAAAGAGTTGGCCGCGTCGGCGGCGTCCGCGGAGATCTCCAGGCCACGGTTCATCGGCCCCGGATGGCAGATCGCTGCACCTGGCTTCATCGCCTCGAGCCTGGGACGGGTCAGCCCATAACCGATCGTGTATTCGCGAGGAGTCGGGAAATACCCGCCTGACATGCGTTCGCGCTGTACCCGGAGCATCATCACGATGTCGGCCTGGGGCAGCACCTCATCGAGGTCGGTACACACCAATACCGGCCAGCTGTCGAGCCCTGCCGGGAGCAGCGTTGGTGGTGCGACCAGGATCACCTGTGCCCCGAGCGTCGTGAGCAGCAAGACGTTGCTCCGTGCGACTCGCGAGTGCGTGATGTCTCCGACGATCGCCACGGTCTTGCCATCGAAGCTCGTCAGATCAGGGGCCGTGTTCCGCAGATGCCGCCGGATCGTGAAGGCATCCAACAATGCCTGCGTGGGATGTTCGTGGGTTCCGTCACCGGCATTGAGGACATGGGCGTCGATCCAGCGAGACGCCTGCCACGGTGCGCCAGACGCATGATGCCTGATCACCAGGGCGTCGACGCCCATAGCCGCGACCGTCAGCACCGTGTCGCGCAGTGATTCACCTTTCGACACCGACGAGCCCTTGGCGCTGATGTTGATCACATCCGCCGACAGCCACTTACCTGCAATTTCGAAGGAGGATCTGGTTCGCGTGGAGTCTTCGAAGAACAGGTTGACCACGGTACGGCCCCGGAGCGCTGGCAGCTTCTTGACCGGCCGCCCCTGCACCAGCGACATCTCTTCCGCGAGGTCCAAGATTTCGGTGGTCTGAGGCCGATCAAGATCAGCTGCGGACAGCAGATGGCGCATCAGGCCTCCCCGCGACCTGAAATCGCTACCTTGCTCGATGCTGACCTGGTTTACGCCGTCGATCTCGGCCAGTCTTACGCTGACGTGCTCGCCGGTCCGTGTCGGGATGTAGGAGCCGACATGATCGGCTCGGATGGGCAATTCGCGGTGACCGCGGTCCACCAGCACCGCCAGCCGAACGGCACGCGGTCGACCAAGATCACCGAGAGCATCCAGCGCGGCCCGCACCGTACGGCCGGAGTAGAGCACGTCGTCGACCAGCACCACCGTGCTGTCGTCCACCTCGACCGGTAGGTGCGTATGTCCGACAGCCCGGGTCGGCTGACGTCGCAGGTCGTCGCGGTACATGGTCACGTCCAATGCGCCCACCGGAACTCTGACGCCTTCGACTTCGTCCATCACTGTCGCGAGCCGATGAGCCACTACGACACCGCGGGTAGGAATCCCCATCAGCACCAGGCCCTCGGCACCGCGATTCGACTTCGAGGATCTGATGGGCCATCCGGGCGCAGGCGCGGGCAATCTGATCAGCGTCCAGGGCTACCCGAGACGCCAGTCGACTCGGCCTCGACGCCCGGCGTCGGATCCTCCGGCCTGGCCTGTGGCGCGCCGGTACCTGACAACAATCCTCCTCTTGGGCGCCTCACAGCCTCCGCGGAACCGCGTCAGGGCGATAACGTAGGGCCGTGAACGAACTCCTGAGCATGCTAGTGCCTCTGGAAACGCTCTCGGGTTGGCCACAGGTCACTAATCCCGTCGCCTTTGGCCAGTTCTCCTGCCATCCTTGTCGGCTTTCCTGCTCCTGGTCTTCTTCATCGTGATCGCCATCAACAAGATCGCGACTTCCATCCACGCTGCACGTGGCGACGACATCCACGCGAACGATCCGTTCTGGGTGGGTGGACCATGAGTCGGCTGAGCTGGAGGCCGCGACCGCGAACCCGGGTACCGAAGCCGGCGACCAGGCTTCTGCTAGCTGACGCCGAGCAGGCTCCCGCAGGTGAAGCCGATGTCGAGGGCGGCGACACTGGCGAACACGTGGGTGGCGCGGGTGCCCGCTGGTGACTCGTTCACCCCGAGCCAACGCGAGTGGATCACGCGCGCCGTCCACAACGCCGAGGCCGTCTCCGGGCTGAAATTCTCGGTTTTTGTCGGTGTCGCGGAGGAGGACTCACGCGGGTACGCCGAACGGCTGCACAAGTCACTCAGCGATCCTGATCACTCAGTCTTGGTGATGTGCGATCCGGAGTTCCACAGGCTGGAGATCGTCACCGGCATCGCAGCTCGCCGAGTGCTTAGCGATCTTGAATGTCGCCTGGCGGCCGCAGCCATGCATACCTCGTTTGCCGGCGGGGACATCGTTGGCGGTCTGACTGCTGGCATCCAGCAGCTCGGAGAGGCGGCACGTCAGCCGAGGACGCTGCACATCACCCGGCCGAGTTGAGCGCTTCGGTGACGTACGCTGCAACGGCGATCGCTCGTCTGTCGTGGCCGGATCTGCCATAGTGCTCCCATGCGCGTACACATCGGCAGCGACCACGCCGGATTCGAGCTGAAGAACTATCTGGTCGAGGCTCTCACCGAGGATGGTCACGAGGTGGTTGACCACGGGCCGAACGCCTATGACGCCGAGGATGACTATCCCGTCTTTTGCATCCCTGCTGCAGAGGCTGTGGTAGCCGATCCCGGCTCGCTGTGCGTAGTGATCGGCGGGTCTGGCAATGGCGAGCAGATTGCTGCCAACAAGGTGATCGGCACCCGAGCAGCGCTCGCGTACAACTTAGACACAGCCAAGCTGGGTCGGCAGCACAACGACGCTAACGTGATCAGCATTGGCGCCCGAATGCACACCCCGGAAGAGGCTCTTGAGATGGTTCGGGTATTCCTGACGACTCCGTTCAGCGGGGATCCACGCCATGCCCGGCGCATCAGGCTCCTCGCGGACTACGAGAAGTCACGTTCGACCGCGAACGCTTGAATCTGGCCTGAGCCTGTCGAAGGGCACGCCTTCGACGAGCTCAGCGCGCATACGCAGACTAAGATCTGCGCGTCCCGCGGCGATCATTCGGTCGGCGTCCATCGACTCGCGCGAGTAGCTCGTCGATGACTTCCGCCGCGACGCGTTCGTCGTCGAGGTCGGGGCGGGATACGTCCCGCCCTCGCATGGCACGGTCGAGAGTGACCAGGCCCGAGACACCATCCCGCCCAAAATCCCGCGGCCAAGGGTCGCGAGAGTCGTGCGTGGTCCCCGAGTAGTGTGTTCCTCCGCCGTGCGTTCCTGGGGGGCGACCCCCAGGTGGCAACGCACCTGTCATGGCTCACACGCTAAAACAGATTGGCAGGCTGCGGGCATGATCGCAATGGAAGTGTTACGCGGCCAGCTCGCCCAACTCAAGGAGGGAACGTGCCGGAAGGGCATACGCTGCACCGGCTCGCTCTCGACCTAACCCAGGCCTTTGGCGGCCAGGTGGTGTCGGTCACCAGCCCGCAGGGCCGCTTTGCCGAGTCCGCGGCACTGCTTGACCGGACACGGATGATCGAAGCGACGGCCCACGGCAAGCATCTGTTCTGCGAGTTCGACGGCGATCGGTTGCTTCACATTCATCTGGGTCTCATCGGCAGTCTTGAATTTGGCCCGCCGGGTCCGCCTCGCGGCGAGGTGCGGGCGCGGATCGCAACTGAGCAGGCCGTGGCGGACTTGCGTGGGCCCCAGCTCTGCGTCGTTCGGACGCGGACCGAGGTGGCTACTCGACTGAGCGAACTGGGTCCTGATCCACTCCGCGCCGACGCGGATCCTGATCTTGCGTGGCGCCGGATACGACGCTCGACCCGCCCAATCGCCGCACTCTTGATGGACCAAGCCATCCTGTCTGGGGTGGGGAACGTCTACCGTGCGGAGGTTCTGTTCCGCAATCGGATCAACCCGCATCGGCCGGGCAGTGCGCTGACACGCCGGAGCTGGCTGGGGATCTGGACCGATCTTGTCGAACTGATGCCGCAAGGTGTTGTCGACAACAGGATCGACACCGTACGCCCCGAGCACACGCCCGAGGCGATGGGCCGGCCGCCGCGTCAGGATGATCATGGCGGTGAGGTCTATGTCTACCGGCGTGCCGGCATGGCCTGCCTCGTCTGCGGCTCCAAGGTGCGCACCCAACTGCTCGCCGGGCGCAATCTGTTCTGGTGTGCCAGGTGTCAACGCCGAGGATGACTGATCCAGATCAACGAAGGGTAGGAGAGCCGCTGTGAATGGTCGCAGCACCTATGGCCCGACGGCACCCCTGGTCGTTGAGCTGTGGTACCAGGAGCTGCCCGACTTGGGCGATCCTCGGCTACTTGAGGCTTTGCGATCACAGTGGCCGGCGACAGAGCATCAACTGGAGTCAATCGTCGTTCCTCATGGTGAGCCGCCCGCGCCGCTGCTGACTTTGATCATGACTGCCAGCCAGCTAGGACAGGGCGGCAAGACATTGCCCGATGTCAGCCAGACCTGGGGCTGGGAGGGTGCGGAGGCCGCCGTGTCGGCTTGTCGCTACAGCCTCCTGGTGTCTGAGATGTTCGGCGACAGCCGGACACCGCATGATCGCTGGGACGCGATGAGTGGTGTGGTTGCCGAGCTTGTCCGACTCACTGACCCGACGGTGCTCAGCTGGCCGCAGAGTCAACGGGTGGGCAACCCCGAGCTCTTCACTGCGGGTGATCTTGATGGCCTGATCAACGTGCGGTATTTCAGCATCGCGAACGACCCTGGAGTGATCGTCATGGACACTCTCGGCCTGCATGTATTTGGACTGCCCGACGTGCAGTGCCACTTCCGGGATCGAGAGCCCGGCGAGATTGCCACGATGCTCTTTTCCACCGCGGTCTATGAGTTCCAATCTGGTGATGTCATCGCCGATGGCAACACGATCTCAGGACCGTGGATAGACGAGCGGCTCAGGTGTTTTCACGAGCCCGCCCTACTCGCGCCCAGTCGCAAGGTCATCGATGTCGATCTTGGTGACCCATACGCGGCGGGTGAGCGGGATCGACAGAGCCAGCCCTGAAACTCAATCATCGGCAGATCGGAGCGTCCGGCGTACTGACAGCAGCTCGACCTCGGGGCGGTCGGCGACGAGCTGTTCCACCGCATCCAGTACGTCGACGAGATGCGCCCGGTCAGGGCTTACCGCGGCCACCCCGATGCTGGCTCGTCGGTGCAGTTCGAGATGATCAACTTCAGCGACGCTGAGCTCAAAGCGCTTCCGCACCTCGGCGATCAGCGGGCGTACCAGAGAGCGCTTCTCCTTGAGTGAATGCACATCGCCGAGCAGCAGGTCGAAGTGCAGCGCACCCACCCACATGACCATGGGCACAGCGTAGGCATCGACCGACCGGAGGCTCACTGACTCCTTGGTCTAGCGTCTGTAGCGATTCTTCACGATGTGGCGATCCTGCCCGCAACAAGGAGTGAGTGGGGGAACGACATGACTGAACTACGCAACGCCCGTCATCTCAGCGTGCATGATCTTCGGCGGCGGATCAATGAGGGCGATATCGATACCGTGGTCCTCACCTTCACTGACCACCAAGGGCGGCTGCAGGGTAAACGGCTGCATGCGGCGTATTTTGCCGAGCACGTCCTGGATCATGGCGATCAGAGTTCTGCCTCCCTATTCGCTGTGGACGTCGACATGAAGATTGCCGACCGCTACGCGCTGTCCTCAGCGGGCAAGGACGGCGAGATGCTGCTGGTCCTCGATCCGCAGACGATCCGTCTGTTGCAGCACCAACCCGGTGCCGTGATGGTGCAGTGCGATGCGATCTGGCCGGACCAGACGCCGGTCGTCCAGTCCCCAAGGACGATCTTGAAGCAGCAGCTGGAGGCGGCGGCCAATCGAGACTACGTCATACTGGCCAGCACTCAATTGCAGTTCATGGCGTTCCACACCAGTTATGAGGACGCCTGGCGTGCTGCCTATCGTGATCTTGCTTTGGTCAACCAATACAGCGTCGACTACTCCATTCTGGGTGGCAGCCGGCTCGAGCCGCTGCTCCGCGAAATCCGCAATATGACCTACGCCGCGGGGATGGATGTGGAGTCGGTTAGGGGAGCCCGCAACCCGGGACAGTATGAGATCGGCTTCCGCTATGCCGATGCCTTGACGACCGCCGACAATCACGCGGTCTTCAAGACGATGGCCAAGGAGATCGCCGCGCAGCACGGCAAGGCGATCAGCTTCATGGCCAAGTACGACGCGGGGCAGGGCAACTCCTGTCACATGCAGCTATCGATACGCGGTGCTGACGAGGAGATGATCTTCTGGAAGAACCAGGGGCGCACCAAGATCTTCGAATCATTCGTCGCCGGGTTGCTCGCGACCTTGTACGACTTCGCCTTGCTCTACGCGCCGAACATCAACTCGTATAAGCGTTTCGCTGCCGGATCGCCCGCGCCGACGACGATCGCCTGGGGGGCAGACGAGCGCTGTGCAGTTCGGCTCGCGGGCCAAGATCAGTCGGCGAGGTTGGTGAATCGGATCCCAGGCGGAGACGTCAATCCCTATCTCGCCTTGGCGGCGATGATCGCCGGCGGGCTGTACGGGCTCAATCACGATCTGGAACTCGGTCCGGAGCTCTCAGGCAGTAGCCACCTGGCTGACTTTCCCAGCGTTCCCCGCACCCTTCGGGAGGCGCGGCAGGCATTCGCTTCCTCACCAATCGCACGCGAGGCCTTCGGAGACGACGTAGTCGACCACTACACCACCATGGCTGACGTCGAACTGGAGGCGTTCGATGCCGCCGTCACTGACTGGGAGCTGCGGCGCAGCTTCGAAAGAATGTGAGAATGTGAGCCATGACGGCGGTGGGGGCGACACAAGGCCGACCCGTCATTGGCCTCACGACCTATCGCGAGCAGGCTGCCTGGTCGGTCTGGAACATGTCAGCAGACCTGCTGCCAGCGGTCTATACGCGATCAGTCGAGGCGGCAGGCGGTGTGGTCGTGCTGCTGCCACCGCAGACCGATGGCATGGCTCAGGTGGTCTCCCGGTTGGATGGGCTGATCATCGCGGGCGGCGCTGATGTGGATCCCGAGCGCTACGGCAAGATGCCACATCCCGCGACCAAGGTGCGTCGCGATCGGGACGCTTGGGAGTTTGGGCTGCTGGACGCCGCTGATCGGATCGGTCTGCCGACGCTTGGTATTTGCCGCGGCATGCAGGTGATGGCCGTTCGGGCCGGCGGCACGCTGGAACAGTATTTGCCCGATGTTGTGGGCCACGAGGAGCATGCACCCGGCGGAAACTCCTTTGGCTGGACCTCCATCGCGACTCGCGAAGGCTCCCGGGTGCGAACCTTCGTCGGTGATCGTGTGCAGGTCAGCTGTCACCACCACCAGTCGGTGATCACCCATCCGGGCTTCGAGGTGACGGCCCGCGCTGCCGACGGCACCATCGAGGCCATCGAGGATCCAGAGCGGCCATTCTGGCTTGGTGTGCAGTGGCATCCCGAGAGCGGCGACGATCATGGGCTGTTCCTCGGGCTTATTGAGGCCGCCTCAGGAGTGGATCCGAAGGCCTGATATGTGGCGCATCCACCGGGTCAGGGCGCACCGGCTGCTTAGAGCCACTCGGCCGGATGCAACGCGGGATCGTCGTAGCTGAAAGTCCGGACTGGACCAGGCGGTGTCTCCCGCGACTCGAACCGGACAGTCACTCGACCCAGCCCTGCCCCCCAGACCCAGCCGCGACCGTACTGATCATGCTCGACATCCATCCCGGGTGGCCAATGCCGACGCCTGGGCTGCTCCTCAGCCGTTGCGTCCTCATCGATCACATCCTCGGTCCCGTCGGCCGCCGTCTCGTCTGCAAAGAGGTCCTCCTGCAGCACATCGGTCAAGCCGGCTACTCCGACGCCGAGGAGCCTGACTCCGCCAGTAGCATCGACAGCCCGGAGGAGGGAAGTGGCGATCGAGCTGATGACATCCGCGCGATCTGTCGCATTGCGGAGCGTGCGTGATCTTGTCAAAGTCGAGAAGTCATGCAGCCGGACCTTGATCGAGACCGTGTGCGCGAACAGCCGCGCCGCTCTCAGTCGGCCCGCTACTTGGTGTGCATCACGGACCAAGATCGTAGCGAGCTCATCGCGGGAGACGAGATCGGTTTCGAAGGTGTCCTCGACCGAGATCGACTTCGTCTCACGATCGGGCTCAACCGGTCGGTCGTCACGGGCGTAGGCCAGCTCCAGCAGGGCCTGCGCATGAGTCTTGCCAATCACCTGAGCTAGCTCGTCGAGCGCGTACGCCTGGAGATCGGTCACCGTATGGATGCCAATGCGGTGCAGCTTTTCCTGGGTCACCGGGCCGACCCCCGGGATGACCGCGACATTCATCGGTCTCAGTAGTTCCAGCTCCTCGCCGGCTTCAACGATCGAGCTGCCATCCGGCTTGGCCAGCTCGCTGGCCACCTTGGCCACGAACTTCGACGTGCCGATCCCCACTGAGGCTGTCAGGCCGCCCGTGGTCGCCCGAACCTCGTCCTTGAGTTGCCCGATCAGCCGCTCCAGGCCGGTCCGGCTGAAGTCCACCTCGCTCGTTGCTGTTCGGAGGTCGACGAAGGCTTCGTCCAAGGAGAGCGGTTCGACGAGTGGTGACAGCCGGTGCAACACGTCCATCACCTGACGACTTGCCGCCCGGTACGCACCGAACCGGCCGGCAAGGAATGCCGCGTGCGGACAGCGTCGCCGTGCCTCATGCATCGGCATGGCCGACCGTACGCCGTAAACGCGTGCCTCGTACGAGGCAGTGGCAACTACTCCGCGCTGACCGAGACCGCCCACAACGACAGGCTTCCCACGCAACGATGGCTTGTCGCGCTGCTCGACCGAGGCGAAGAACGCGTCAAGGTCGAGGTGGAGCACTGAAGGCTCACGTCGCACGGATCTCATTGTGCTGCGAGCGTCGGGAATCGCGCGCCGCCGCACGGAGGAGGAGCAAGCAGAGGTGTTCTTTCCTCTGCGAGCGACGACGACGGCGGCGGATTCAAGGCGCGATGCGCGAGCAGCTCCGGAATTGTGCTGCGAGTGGCCTGGCTGCCATGGGTAAAGATGATGCTCGTAGCGTTGTTGTGTAGGGGCTCGGGGTGTGCCCGGGGCGGAAGAGAGCGTCGTGCTGGAATCAATGGGCAGGGTGCAGGGGCAGAGCGTGGACATGTGGCCGGGCCGGCCGTATCCGCTGGGTGCGACGTTCGACGGCACGGGCGTGAACTTCGCGCTGTTCTCCGTAGTGGCGTCCAAGGTCGAGCTCTGCTTGTTCGACGACGTCGACGGCGCGGAGACGCGCATCGAGCTCATCGAGATCGACGGCAATGTGTGGCACGCGTACATTCCACGGGTCCAGCCGGGCCAGCTGTACGGCTATCGGGTCTACGGTCCGTACGACCCCGCCAAGGGTCGTCGGTGCAACCCCTCCAAGCTGCTGCTGGATCCGTACGCCAAGGCCATCAGCGGTCAGGTCGACGGGGACGAATCGTTGTTCTCCTACCGCTTCGCCGACCCGACGGTATTCAACGATCTGGACTCCCGCGGCCACACCATGCTGTCGGTGGTGACGACGCCGTATTTCGATTGGGGCCATGATCGACCACCTCAACACCAGTACCACGAGAGCATCTTTTACGAGATGCACGTGAAGGGTCTCACCATGACTCATCCGGGCATCCCCGACGACATACGAGGAAGCTATGCGGCCATCGGTCACCCGGTGATCGTCGAGCACCTGACTTCGCTTGGGGTTACCGCGGTTGAGCTATTGCCCGTGCATCAGTTCGTCAACGACTCTCATCTGGTCGCACGGGGACTGTCCAACTACTGGGGCTACAACACCATTGGCTTCCTTGCCCCACACAACGGCTATACCAGTGGTCTCGACGTCGGTCAGCAGACCACCGAGTTCAAAGCGATGGTCAAGTCATTGCATGACGCCAACATCGAAGTGATCTTGGACGTGGTCTACAACCACACCGCGGAAGGCAATGAGCTGGGGCCGACCATCGCTTTCCGAGGCATCGACAACCGGGCTTACTACCGGCTGGTCGACAACGCCAAGCAGCACTACTACGACACCACTGGCACCGGAAACAGCCTGCTGATGCGCAACCCACACGTGCTGCAGCTGATCATGGACTCGTTGCGCTACTGGGTCCTGGAGATGCACGTCGACGGGTTCCGATTTGATCTTGCGGCGACCCTTGCTCGGCAGTTCCACGAGGTAGACAAGCTGTCGGCGTTCTTCGACATCATCCAGCAGGATCCGGTGATCTCCCAGGTCAAACTGATTGCCGAGCCATGGGATCTAGGCGACGGGGGTTATCAGGTCGGCAACTTCCCCCCGTTATGGACGGAGTGGAACGGCAAGTACCGCGACACCGTGCGTGACTTCTGGCGAGGAGAGCCAGCATCGTTGGCTGAGTTCGCGTCCCGGATCACTGGATCCAGCGACCTCTACGAGCACTCGGACCGACGTCCTACGGCGTCGATCAACTTCGTGGTTGCCCATGACGGCTTCACGTTGCGCGATCTGGTGTCGTACAACGAGAAACACAACGAGGCGAACGGCGAGGACGGCAAGGACGGTGAGAGCTACAACCGATCCTGGAACTGCGGAGTAGAGGGCGAGACCGACGATCCGGCTGTCAACGCGCTGCGACTACGCCAGCAGCGGAACTTCATCACGACCATGATGGTGAGTCAGGGTGTCCCGATGCTGGCCCACGGAGATGAGCTCGGACGTAGCCAACGGGGTAATAACAACGTGTACGCCCAGGACAACGAAATTTCATGGATGCACTGGGATCTTGATGCCGATCAGAAGGACCTGCTGGCCTTTACCTCGGCGGCGATCGGGCTGCGTAAGGCACATCCGATACTGCGGCGGCGCCGGTTCTTTGCTGGTGATGCCAAACACGGCGGCCTGAGCGAGCTGGGGGACATTCTGTGGTTCAAGCCAGACGCATCCGAAATGGACGAGGCCGACTGGAATTCAGGATTCGCCCGCAGCCTGATGGTCTTCCTCAACGGCGACGCGATCCCCGAACTCGACGCTGTGGGCCGGCGGATCACCGACGACCACTTCCTGCTGCTCTTCAATGCTCACACAGAACAGATCAGGTTCACCCTGCCGCCGGCGGCGTATGGCCAGGACTGGCTGGTGCGACTTGACACCGCAACCGGGCAGGTCGACCCGCCAAACGCCCGGCCGTGGCGAGCGCGATCCACGCATCGCATCGAGGCGCACTCCATGATGGTGTTATCCACCACGGTCGTACCGGAGGCTGAGCGGGCAGCCGCGGGGTCTCGGGCGCAACAAGCCACAGCATTAGCCGCCAAGGCGCCGATACACGACCCCGATCCGACATGACGACGGATCAGTGAAAGGTGGCTTAATCGAGCTGTCACTGGGAATATGGCTGAGCAGAAGCGGGATGATGAAGCGGGTTGCCCGGGACCTCCGGCACTCTGGTGGTCAGCGGTCCCAGGCAGGCCGCACCCGCGACAGCGAGGAGTGAGTCATGACGGTAGAGACGCCGGCACCAAACACCGCAACCCCGTCACCAGTTGACCGTGGATCGGGCAGGCATCGGGTCGTGATCATCGGTTCCGGGTTCGGCGGTCTCTGGGCCACCGAAGCTCTGGCGAAAGCTCCCGTGGACGTCACCATGATCAGCGGAACCTCACACCACCTGTTCCAGCCGCTGCTCTACCAGGTCGCGACCGGCGTACTGTCCGAAGGCGAGGTCGCGCCGGCAACCCGTGAGGTGCTCAAGAAACAGAAAAACGCGACGGTGCTGCTTGGTCGAGTCACGGATATCGACATTAAAGCCAAGACGGTCACCTCGGTCAGTCCGCTGGGCACCACCGTCGTCCCGTACGACAGCTTGATCGTGGCCGCTGGTGCGGGTCAGTCGTATTTCGGCAATGATCAATTCTCCGAGTTCGCTCCAGGGATGAAGAGCATCGACGATGCCCTGGAGCTGCGCGGCCGGATCTTCGGGTCCTTCGAGCTCGCTGAGCTTTGTGATGACCCAGAGGAGCGGGAGGAGTGGCTGACTTTCGTTGTCGTCGGCGCCGGCCCGACGGGTGTCGAGATGGCGGGGCAGATCAGCGAGCTGGCACACCGCACGCTGCGCCGGGACTTCCGTCGCATCGACACCACTAAAGCGAAGATCATCCTGCTGGATGCGGCTCCGGCGGTGCTGGGCATGTTCGGCGACAAACTCTCTGGCGCCGCTCGTAAACAGCTTGAGGCCATGGGGGTGGACGTCGAACTCAACGCAAAGGTGGTCAGTGTTGACAACACCGGCGTCGATATCGTCGACGCCGACGGCAATCAGCGGCGGATCCGCAGTCGGTGCAAGGTGTGGGCTGCCGGGGTGAGTGCGTCACCACTCGGAAAGCAGCTTGCAGAGCAGAGCGGCGGTGAGGTCGACCGGGCCGGTCGGGTGAAGGTGAATGAGGATCTGACCTTGCCGGGGTACCCGGACGTCTTCGTGGTCGGCGACATGATGAACCTCAACAACCTCCCCGGGGTTGCCCAGGTCGCCATGCAGGGCGGCAAGTACGCGGCCGGCCAGATCGTACGCCGCCTGCGCGGGGAGCCGGCGGGGCCACCGTTCAAGTACTTTGACAAGGGCAGCATGGCGACCATCTCGCGATTCCACGCCGTCGCCAGCGTCGGCAAGAAGATCCGGCTCGCCGGCTTCTTCGCCTGGTTGATGTGGCTCGCCGTCCATGTGATGTACCTCATCGGCTTCAAGAACCGGTTGACCACGATGTTGCACTGGGCCGTCAGCTTCATATTCCGGGGACGCTCGCAGCGCACCACGACGAGGCAGCAGATCGTCGCCCGTACCCTGATGGCTCGATTGGAGTCCACCCAGGAGGCTCTCAAGCAGGCTGAGGCGGCCCCGGCAGTTGAACCATCCGCTGCGGCTGCCTCGAGTGCCGGTGCCCCCGACGCAGCCAGTGGTCAGCCGGAGTCGGTTGGAACCGACAGTGTTGATGAGCTCAGTGCCGCGTACGGAGACAAGAGCGCAGAAGGCCGTGACGCGGATGCACTGAAACAGGCTCCGGAGAGCTGACGCGAGCGTGGCAGTCCCCGAACTCGCACTCAACAACGGTCAGACCATCCCGCAGCTCGGCTTCGGAGTTTTCAAGATCGACCCGGCCGAGACCGCCGAGGCTGTCAGCGAAGCCCTGAAGATTGGCTATCGACACATCGATACCGCTGAGATGTACGGCAACGAGAAGGGTGTGGGCGAAGCGGTCAGGGCATCCGGGCTAGATCGCAGCGAGGTTTACCTCACCAGCAAGCTCAACAATGGATTCCACCGGCCCGATGATGCCCGCAGAGCCTTCGATGGCACCCTCGAGGCGCTCGGCTCCGACTACGTTGACCTGTTCTTGATCCATTGGCCATTGCCAACCTTGTACGACGGTGACTTCGTCTCGACTTGGCACGCGCTCGAGGAGTTCTATCGCCAGGGCCGCGCCCGCTCAATCGGCGTGTCCAACTTCCAGGTGTCTCACCTGCGGCGGCTGGCGCAGGAAAGCGAGGTGGTGCCCACCGTCAACCAGATCGAGGTGCACCCGTACCTGGGCAATGAGGAGGTGCGCGCCACCAACGCCGAGCTGGGCATCGTCACCGAAGCCTGGTCACCGATCGCAAAAGGCCGGGTTCTCAAGGATCCGACGATCGGAGCAATCGCCAGCCGACTCAGCAGGACGCCAGCGCAGGTCGCCCTCAGGTGGCACATTGAACGCGGCGACGTGATCTTCCCCAAGTCGACAACGCCGGCGCGTATCAAAGAGAACTTCGAGATCTTCGACTTCGAGCTGGAGGCCGAAGACATAGCCGCAATCAGTGCGCTGGACAGAGGCGAAGCAGGGCGGACCGGGCCAAATCCAGACGTGTTCGCCTACGTCCCACGCTGAATCATCCCTGATCGGACCGGGGAAGGAAGGAACCCGTGGCTAGCGAGGACCCGCCGACGACCGCTCCCACCCTGGCCGACCAGGTCAGTCGGCTGTACGACCTGATCGCGGGCTACCACGCGACCCACCTGATCGAGATCGCGCGGCAGCTTGGTGCGTGGGAGGCGCTGACGTCGAGTCCCGGCGTAACGTCCGAAGGGCTAGCGACGGCGCTTGGCACCGATGCCTTCTACACAGATGTGATGTG
Source organism: uncultured Actinomycetota bacterium (assembly GCA_963730505.1). GTDB lineage: Bacteria > Actinomycetota > Actinomycetes > Propionibacteriales > Propionibacteriaceae > Microlunatus. The sequence continues at coordinate 55,195 of CAVSSB010000025.1, read as the reverse complement.
TCGGACCGCGTTTTCCTTCGGGCTGCTCAAGCGCGACGGTGCCGGTTGGCGTATGGCACCGCACTTCGACCAGATCCTGGGAGACCCGGGGTCGAGCTTCTATCTGGCGCGCGCGCCTAGGGTGCACATGGTAGTTGGCGAGGACTATCGCGACTACGTCCAGCACTTCCGCGCCGGGACGATCCGGTCCTATCAGGAGCACGACGAGGCCTTCATGCGCGAGGTCGCCGAAGCGCTCAAGGCCTTGCCCCGGATCTTCCTCGACCTTGTGCTGCCGCGCCTGCCCAGCCTGAACGCCCGGCTCCAGGACGGTGGCCGATTGTTGGATGTGGGCTGCGGCGGCGGCTGGGCAATGGTCCAGATCGCCGAACGGTTCCCTGCGACCTCCTGCGTCGGGATCGACGTGGAGCCCTATTCGATCGAGCTGGCCCGGCGGCTGATCGCCGAGCGAGACCTGACGGGCCGCTGCGAGGCACGGCTGCAGCGAGTCGATCAGCTCGAGGAGGACGACGCGTACGACGTCGTCACCAGCTTCCTGGTCGTGCACGAGATCGCTCCGGAGGCGAAACCGGCCGCATTCGCGGCAGTAGCTCGGGCGCTGAAACCAGGCGGCGCGTTCCTCGTCTTCGACGAGGCTTACCCGGAGACCGACGCGGCGCTGCAGACGATGCCAGCCCGCTTCGCCGCGCTAGCCCAGTGGTACGAGGTCACCTGGGGAAATGTGGTTGACACGCGGACCCGGCTGCATAACCTCTGCAACGGGGCGGGGCTGCGAGTGACCGAAGAGACTACCTTCTCCCGCTTCTCCATCCTGGTCGCCACCAAGCCCTAACCGCTCGCAGCTCGATGATCATGTTGCGAGTGAGTTGTCCTCGGCTAGTTCTTGGACGGCACGGTCGAGGGCGAGAATTCCCTGTACGAGCGCACGCAGGTCCTCGATAGCCAGTCGGCGCAGAACCGGAGTCGGCATGGTGCCGGCAGAGCTCAGCAAACCGCGGATGGTCGCACTACCTTCCGGAGTCACGCTGAGCCGGCGAACTCGCCGGTCGCTGGGATCCTCTTCTCGGCTCACCATTCCGTGTTCAACGAGTCGATCGACGAGGCCGGACATGGTCGCGACGGACACCTGCAGCTGCGCGGCCAGCTCATGACCGGTTGCCCGGTCAGGATCGATTGCGATCATGGTGAGCACCTTGAGCTGCTGCATCGTCAGTGGCGTCGAGATCAGCGGCTCTGCCATCGTGGACAGGGCCCGGCGTTCGAAACTGTCCTGAATGCGCTCCAGACAGAGGATCAACTCGTCCTGTTCGCTGCCAGCTGCCGCGTCGTCGCGAGCGGTCCCGGTCATTGGTCGCCTGTCGTTCGGGTCATCCACGTCTTATCGAGATAGATCGTAACGGCTTGATTATTGAAGTCGCGCTAACTGTAAGCTCAACACGAAGGATCTATCGATGCCATCGTCAGTCGCGCATGGCGCTTGAGGCCGAACAGGACGTGGAAGGGAGCCCGCCTTGACCTCCCTGACGCGGCTCAGCCTGGCCAATCGCATGATCGTCGGCCTCGCCACGCTGGCCATCATCGTTTTCGGAGTGCTGGCAACTCTCAACCTCAAGCAGGAGCTGCTGCCATCGATTCAGGTGCCGACTGCGATCGTCACCGCGACCTACCCGGGCGTTTCACCGCAAATCGTCGCCGACGATGTGTCGACACCACTGGAACGCGCGCTGAGCGGCGTCTCGGGCGTCACGAAGGTCCAGTCGACGTCAACCAACGGGACTGCCACGATCACCGTCGAATGGGAGTACGGCCTCGACCCTGACAAGGTGGTGGCTGACGTCCGTAGCGCCGTCGACGGGGTCGCTCCCACCCTGCCGGAGCAGGTCGAGACGGAGGTCATAACCGGCAGCACCGACGACATCCCGGTGCTACTGCTGGCTGTCGCCTCGGACGCATCCCTGGACGAAGCCGGTCGTCAGGTCGAAAACGTGGCGATCCCGGAGTTGTCAGGGATCGAGGGCGTACGCAGTGTCACCATGACCGGGGAGAACACCACTCAGCTTCTCGTGACGCTGCGGCCCAAGGACCTGCGCAAACACGACGTCACCGCGCAGGCAGTCACGCAGACCGTGCAGGGACAGGCGACCGTCACGCCCGCCGGCAGCAGCTTCGACGAGGACCTTGAGCTCGCTGTCGAGGTCGGCACTTCCCCCAACACGGTCAAGCAGTTCCAAGCTTTGCAGGTGCCGACCCCGGACGGTCCTGTCCCGCTGTCCGCGGTCGCCGACGTCAAAGTGGACTCGATCGAGTCGACCTCCATTGCTCGGGCCGACGGCCGCCCTGCGCTTAGCCTTGCCGTTCTCAAGGACACCGACGCCGACGCGGTTGAAATTTCACACACGGTCACCGCCATGATCCCCAGCCTTGAGCAGCAACTTGGCAACAACACCAAGATCACGACGATCTTCGACCAAGCGCCGCTGATCGAGCAGTCGATTCACGACCTCACCGTGGAGGGCCTGCTGGGCCTGGCTTTCGCGGTGCTCGTGATCTTGGCCTTCCTGTTCTCGGTTCGCGCGACCTTGATCACAGCGATCTCGATTCCGCTGTCTGTGCTCGCAGCCATGATCGGACTTCAGCTCGGCGAGTATTCGCTCAACATCTTCACGTTAGCTGCGCTCACGGTGGCGGTCGGCCGGGTTGTCGACGATTCGATCGTCGTGGTGGAGAACATCAAGCGTCGCGCCGCCGGGCATCGAACTCTGACGGCGCGCGACATTCTTGCCTCTGTCAAGGAGGTGGCCGGTGCGGTCACCGCGTCGACTCTGACCACGGTCATCGTGTTTGCTCCGGTGGCCATCGTGTCCGGGGTGGTCGGTGAGCTTTTCCGCCCGTTTGCGATCACGGTCGCCTTGGCGCTGGGTGCGTCGTTGTTGGTGTCGATGACCATCGTGCCGGTGCTGGCGTACTGGCTCCTGCGGGGTGGAATAAGCCGCCAGCAGCAGCAAACCGCCCAGACGGCCGGAGACGAGACCGATACGGCGACAGAGGCAGAGAGCCATACTGCCGAGGAGACAAAGGTGACCCGGCTCCAGGGCGGCTATCTGCCGATCCTGCGGTTCGGCCTCGGGCGTCCGTTCATCACGCTTGGCCTGGCCCTGTTGGTCTTCGTCGCAACGCTGGGGTCCGCCACCTTGTTGAAGACGGATTTCCTGGGCTCGGTTACCGACCAGACCACGCTCGCCATCCAACAGGAGCTGCCGCCTGGCACCAGATTGTCGACCACGAGCGCGGCGGCCGAGCAGGTGGAAAACGTGCTGCGCGCCGACACTCAGGTGAAGAGTTACCTCACAACGATCGGCGGCAGCCTTGTCCCCGGCGCACCCCGCAACACCAACACCGCTGAGTTCACGGTCCTGCTCGTCGATGGCGCCAGGGCTGATGCCTTACGCCCACAGCTCCAATCGCAGATGGCAGAGCTCGGCGAATCCGCCGGGGACATCACCGTGACAATGACCAACAACGAGGGGACCAGCAACGACCTGACGGTCACTGTCTCGAGCGAGAACACCAAAGACCTGCAGACCGGGGCGAAGCGAATCGAGCAGGAGCTGGAGACCATTCCCGGCCTGACCGACATCCAAAGCAATCTTGAAGAGCAGCGCAAGGTGCTTCGGGTGAGCGTGGACAAGAAGAAGGCCGCCTCGCTCGGCTTCACTCAGGGCGAGGTCGGCCAGGCAGTTTCCGGCGCTTTGCGCGGTACCCCAGTAGGCTCCGTCACTATCTCGGGCGAGCAGCGCGACATCATCGTCCGCAGTCAGGAGGCGGATGAACCGAGTCCATCCGATATCGGCAACCTCGTGCTTCCGGTCAGCCAGCTCCAGCAACAGAAGGCGCAGGATAAGGCTGCTGACGAGCTGGCCGACAAGCAGCAGGCTCTGGCGGACGAGCAGCAGCGACAAGCTGAGCAGGCTACCGCCGATCAGAAGGCTGAGCTGCGCGAGCAGCGCACCAAACTTGAGGACAATCGCTCCGACACAGTCGACGAGCTGAGCAGGACAAGACGTCAGCTGGCCGAGAGCCGTAGAGAGCTGGCGAGGCTCAAGGCCAACCCGCCTCAGCCGAACCCGACGGCTCCACCTGTTCCGGTGACCACCGACACGCTCGCCCAGCAACAGTGGCAACAGCAAGTCGCACAACAGACCGCCGCGGTGGCTCAGGGGGAGGAGGGCATCGAGCAGATCCAGGCGGGCATCGAGCAACAGGATGAGAGCATCAGCCAGCTCAACAAGCAACTTGACACGGTTGACGAACAGGCCAGGGAAGCCGAGGAGCAGCGGGAGAAGCAGGAGAAGCTGCAGGACGAGCAGGAGGCGCTGGCAGACGTACGCGCCAAGCCGGTCAAGGTCAAGGATGTCGCCAAGGTGCAAGAGGTGCTGGCTCCTACTACGGTCACGCAGATCGAGGGCACCCCGTCAGTCACCATCACGGCTACCCCGGAAGCCAGTGACCTGGGCGCGCTCACGGCGACCATGCAAGGCAGCCTGGACGCGATCACCGATCTACCGGCGGGTGTGACTTACACGTTGGGCGGTGCTGCCGAGAATCAGCAGGAAGCGTTCAGCCAATTGGGTCTGGCAATGCTGGTGGCCATCGCACTGGTCTTCATGATCATGGTCGGGACATTCCGCAGCCTGTTACAGCCGCTGATCTTGATGGTCTCCATCCCGTTCGCTGCGACCGGTGCAGTTGCCGGACTGCTGATCACCGACACTCCTCTCGGAGTGCCGGCCATGGTGGGTCTACTGATGTTGATCGGAATCGTGGTAACGAATGCGATCGTGTTGATCGACCTGATCAATCAGTACCGCGGTCGCGGCCAGGATCTCCGCACTGCGATCATCGATGGGGCCCGACTACGGTTGCGACCGATCATCATGACGGCCTGCGCGACGATCTTCGCACTGATACCTATGGGCCTCGGACTCACCGGCGGCGGAGCCTTCATCTCCGGGCCCCTGGCGATTGTGGTGATCGGCGGCCTCGTCTCCTCGACGGTGCTCACCCTGCTTCTGGTGCCAGTGCTCTACTCCCTTGTCGAGCGGCGCAGTGAACGTCGCCGGCTACGCGAGGCGTAGGCATCCGCTAGCAGGCAGACGCGAGCTTGATCGGCGAACCTCCCGAGGTCACCGAATATCCCGTGAGAGTGCTTACGGGCGTAACGTAAGCGCCGACTTCGGTAGGGCCAGAGCTTGGAGGATTGATGGAGATCGATTGGTCACGGGAGTGGTTGACGAGTCTGCTGTGGATCGCAAGGGTCTTTCTCTTTGTACTTGTCGGCTTCGTGCTGGTGGGTTGGTTTCTGATCCGGCGTACCCGCTGGGGTCGTCAGTTCTGGCGGCTCTCAGGCATGTACTTCATCCCCAGGGGCCGGAACTGGCTCAGCTGGCGTCCGATCCTGACTGTTGCGTTAATGCTGCTGCTGACTGTGGCTGCCGTGCGGCTGGATGTTGTCCTCTCCTACCAGGGCAACGGAATGTTCACGGCGATGCAGGAGCTCGACGCACCGGCATTCTGGAGGTTCATTGTGATCTTCGGAATCCTCGCGACGATCAACGTGATATTGGTGCTGATCACGTTTTTCATCGGCCAGGCACAGATCATTCACTGGCGGCTCTGGCTCAACCAGCGGATGGTCGGTGACTGGATGAGTGGCGCGGCTTATCACCGTGGCCGGTTCGTCTCAACCGCCGTCGACAATCCGGATCAACGCATCCAGCAAGACATCACCTCCTACACCTCGGATTCGCAGTCCCTGGCGTTGGGAGCGGTGTCCTCTGTGGTGACGCTGGTCTCCTTCACCATCATTCTTTGGTCCTTGTCGGGCCCACTCACCGTCTTCGGACTCCAGATTCCCCGCGCAATGGTGTTCCTTGCGTACCTCTATGTGATCATCGCGACGGTCTTTGCCATACGGATCGGCAGGCCGCTGATCCGGCTGAACTTTCTGAACGAGCTTCTTACTGCCTCCTACCGGTATGCCCTGGTGCGGATCCGCGACAACTCCGAGAACATTGCGTTCTACCGCGGTGAGCAGGTAGAGAACGCCGGGCTGATGACACGCTTCGCTGCGGTCATCGCCAACACCTGGGCGATCGTGTTCCGGAGCATGAAGTTCCAAGGATTCAACCTGGTGATCAGCCAGATCGCTGTGGTGTTCCCGATTGTCATCCAGGCTCGGCGATTCTTCAGCCAAGAGATCACGCTCGGCGATGTCACTCAGACCGCGACTGCGTTCGGGCAGGTTGAGGGCGCTCTGTCGTTCTTCCGGCTTGCCTACGACGACTTCGCCAGCTATCGGGCGTCGCTGAACCGGCTCACCGGGCTGCTTGACGCCAACGAAGAGGCACGTGCTCTGCCGGCGCCGCTCATCGAGGAGCGGGAAGCCGGACTTGGCATTCATGACCTCGACGTACGCCTTCCGGATGGCCGCTCGATCCTGACAGATTTGGATCTCGACATCGGCGGCGGCGAGTCTCTGGTGGTCAAAGGCCCGTCCGGCAGCGGCAAAACCACCTTGCTGCGTAGCCTGGCGGGCTTGTGGCCGTATGTCGAAGGAACGATTTCGCGACCCGATCTCGAGCACGTCTTGTTCTGTGCGCAGCAGCCGTATCTGCCGCTAGGGAGCTTGCGTACTGCCCTGGCCTACCCTGCTCCGGCCGAATCACTAGGCGACGACGTGGCTACCGAGACACTGCGCGCCGTTCAGCTCGGGAACCTGGCCGACCGGCTGGACCTGGAAGCCGACTGGTCTAAGACCCTCTCACCTGGTGAGCAGCAGCGGCTCGCATTCGGGCGCATCCTGATCGCGCGGCCGTCGCTAGTGTTCCTCGACGAGACCACCTCTGCGCTCGACGAGGGCATGGAGCATTCACTCTACGAACGAGTGCGGGAGCAACTGCCGGATTGCACGCTTATCAGTGTCGGACATGGGAGCACGCTCGACAGGATGCACACCAACGAGCTCACCCTGGTCGGCGATGGGACCTGGGAGACGAGAACTCTGGTCGTCTAAGAGAGTGCCAGCCACTCCTCACGAGTGATCAAGTAGACCGGCCAGCCGTGGGTGTTGGTTCCGGCCGGTCGCATGCCCAGCTTGCTGAGCAACGCCTGGGCTGGAAGGTTCTCCGGCCGGGTTTCGGCACCGATAACGGGAAGGTCTAGCTGCTCAAATCCGACGGCAATGGTCGCCCTGGCTGCCTCGAATCCCAGCCCCTGACGCCAGAACTGTCGGTTGCCGCGTCCACCGAGGCCAACCACCGGACCGGAACCGTAGTCCTCGTGCTGGAGGCCGACATCACCAACGATCTGTCCCGACTCGGTATGGCTGACCGTCCACAGGCTCAACTGATCATCTCGATCGAAGAGGTCGATCTTCGTCCGCACCCATTCGCGCGCCTCGGCGACAGTAGCCGGCAGATCGGAGTTGAGATGCTGCATGGTCTCAAGATCGCCGTAGACAGCGAGCAACGCCTCGGCGTCGTCAAGCTGCATCGGCCGAATGGTCAGCCTGGCCGTCGTGATCGGAAAATGGATCGGCACGCACACAGTATGGATTGCCTGTCAGCGCGCGGCCACCTCGCCGGTGGTCATCTGCCACAGGTCGCCGCCCCAGTTGTCATCGGCGCCGGTGTGCTTGCCGCTGTAGATCCAGATCTTGCCTTGGAAGACCACGCTGATCGGTGATCTTGGTGTCCACGGTGCATGATCAGTTTGGCGAGTCCAGCTCATCCCGTCGCCGGAGTACCAGACGTCATTGAGGGCATTGGTGGACTGATCCGTCCAGCCGCCGAAGACCCACAGCCGGCCGTCGTAGGCGAGCCTTGCAGAGTCATGGCGCGGACCCCATTCCGCCTCGGCACGCAGGCGCCTCCAGTCGCGGCCGTTCGAGCTGCGCCACACATCAGCCATGCCCTGGCCGCCGAGGAGATACAGCTGATCATTGAAGACGACGACGCCGGCTTTGTCGCGAGGCGACCAGGGAGCGGTATCGGTCACGGGAGTCCAGGTGATGCCGTCGTCAGAGACCCAGACGTCATTCAAGAAGCCGTCTGTCGAGCGGTCCTTGGCAATGTGGTTCGCTCCTGCGAACAGCCATAGCCGATCGCGATAAACGACGACGGTTGGGCTACCACGTGGGGACCAGCTTGCCGTGCCCATCTTCGACCATGTGACTCCATCCGAGGAGGACCAGATGTCGTTCAAGAAGGTGCCAGCCTGGTAATCGAGCCCGCCGTACATCCACAGCCGGCCTTTGAAGTAGACGATCGACTCATAGATCCGTTCACCCCAATCAGTTTTGGGATGTTCCGTCCACGCCAGACCGTCGGGCGAGGAGTAGGCGCGGGTCTGGGCCGTCATCCAGAGGTAACCGTGGTAGGCGACGTGCGGAGTCAGCGTGAGAGGAAACCGTCCCGGCTCCCACGCAGGAGTGTTCTGAGAACCAGGATCGGCCGGAAAACCTCCATTCCCCATCGGCAAGATCGATTGCCAGCAGCCTTCCGACCGGGATGCGCCCAACGACGGGCAGCTGTGGTCCGGCGAGGCCTGCGGCGCGGACGCCCGGACCGGCCCACTACAGCCCACGGCCAAGACGCCGACTAACGCAACAACGACGGCTTGCGCCAGACGCAACCGCATGCCGCCACGTTACCTACGGTCCCGCGGCTGAACGCCTAAGCAATGCCCACGCAAGTCCGACGTAAGCGGAGGACCTCAGGGGGCGATGGGCTGGAAGGACCGCATCTCATCAGTGCCGGGACGGACCACGCCGGCGGCGGACTCGGGTACTTCGTTCCAAGCACCAGGGAGGTCGCCGAGCGGTTCCGAAACCACCAACCGACTCTCCTCACCGACGCTCTGCAACATCTCCACCTCGGGGTGAAGTTGACGCAGCGTTGCGACGTTGGTGGAGAAGTACAGTGACCGGCTTTTGCCTTCACTGGAGTACCGGAAGGCCCAGGTGGACTCGCCGTTGCTAGTGGCAATGGTTCCCTGGAAGGGATATTCGACGCCGTGCTCGCGGCCAACCTTCTCCACGAAACCGAGCGCGCGCGCGACCGCACCGAACGGATCTTCGGTTAGGCCGAAGGTCAGGGCCAAGAAGAACAAGGTCTCGGAATCCGTCGATCCTTCGATATCTAAGAACAGTGACGGATCGACCGCCATCATCAGGTCTCGCTTGGTGTTGTGGAATTCACGGATTGCGCCGTTGTGCATCCACAACCAGCGGTCATGGCGGAAGGGGTGGCAGTTGGAGCGCTGCACCGGCGTCCCGGTCGATGCCCTGATGTGGGCGAACAGCAGCGGTGTACGGACCTGACCCGCCACCTCGCGCAGGTTCTTGTCGTTCCATGCCGGTTCTATGTCTTTGAACAAAGCTGGCTCGACGCCTTCGCCGTACCAGCCGATCCCGAAGCCGTCGCCGTTGGTCGTGGTGGCGCCCATGCGGGAGTGCAGGCTTTGGTCGATGATCGAATGGGCCGGGCGGAACAGCAGCTCTTCGGCGAGAATCGGAGTTCCTGAATAAGCCATCCATCTGCACATGGGCTGAGTGAAGCACCACCCCGATGACCGGGGCATCACCCTTTATGGGGGATATCGGGCCGACACCAGCGGCACCCAACGCCGCTCGCAAGAGTTTCACCCCCGCCGGGTGATGTGAATATCGCTGTGCTCTCTAGCGTGGCATCACAAAGGAGGCTGCCATGACAACGACTAACTCTCCGACACCAGCTGCGTTCACCAACGATGACTTCGCAGCGAGAATGAGTCGGGTCGCGAGCTCCGCTGCGGAGAAGGGCCTCGCCGGGGTCATTGTCACGCCCGGTCCGGATTTGGTCTGGCTCACCGGGTACCGTCCGACGGCGATCACTGAGCGGCTGACGATGCTCGTGCTCTCCCCGGACAAAGAGCCGACTCTCCTTGTCCCTGTCCTGGAACGGCCGGACGCCGAGGCTGCCGAGGGCGCGGGCAGCGTCTCACTCGTGGACTGGGAGGACGGCATCGACCCCTATGAGGTCGCCGGACCATTACTGCGGCCAGATGGAGACTTCGGGATCTCCGATTCCGCCTGGGCGATGCATTTGCTCGGCCTGCAACGAGTGCTACCGAAGTCGAGCTACCGATCGGTTACCGAGACCCTTCCGATGATGCGTGCCGTCAAGGACAACAACGAGCTGATGCGGCTCACGGCTGCCGGGGCAGCGGCCGACTCGACCTACGGCGAGATCGTGCACAAGCGCTTCGCCGGCCGGCTAGAGACCGAGGTCGCTGCTGATCTTGCTGCTCTGTTGCGAGAGTTCGGACACGAGCAAGTCGACTTCACAGTCGTCGGATCCGGTCCCAATGGGGCCAACCCGCACCATGAGGCGGGGGATCGGGTCATCGAGCCTGGCGACGCGGTTGTGTTGGACTTCGGAGGTCTCCGGTACGGCTACGGGTCGGACACCACCCGTACCGTCTGCGTCGGCGAACCAACCTCGGAGATTCGCGAGGTGCACGAGATCGTCCGTCTCGCACAGCAGGCTGGTGTCGACGCAGTACGTCCCGGTGTGAGCTGCCAGGAGATCGACCGAGCGGCCAGGAGCGTCATCACGGAGGCAGGATATGGCGAGCAGTTCATTCATCGCACCGGTCACGGGATCGGAGTAACCACTCACGAGCCGCCATACATGGTTGAGGGTGAAGAGCAACCGCTCGTGCCGGGCATGTGCTTCTCGGTGGAACCGGGAATCTATCTCGCCGGCAGGTTCGGAGTCCGGATCGAGGACATCGTCACGGTCACCGCAGACGGCGGCCAGCGTCTGAATAACACCGACCATGGACTGCGGGTCGTCGAGTAGTTCATTATCACGACTTGAGCTCGGGCTCGGAGATGAACAAGTCCAGCCCCAGTTGTTGTGAGAGGAAGGCTGCGGCGAGTTGGCCCTTGACGCTGTTGCCCGCCGTATCGAGCGGTGGCGCGAACGTTCCCAGCCCGCCCTTGCCGGGCGACACCACGACGACCCCACCACCGATGCCGCTCTTGCCCGGCAGCCCGATCGTGTACAGCCACTCACCGGATGTTTCGTACAGCCCCGCTGTCGCCATCACCACGAGAGCGCACCGGCAGCTCACCTGATCCACGACTTGCTCACCCGTTGACGGGTTCACACCGCCGCCAGCGAGGGTCGCGGCCATTAAGGCAAGGTCGCGAGCGGTGACCCGCAAACAGCTCTGCCTTGTGTAGAGGTCCACCGTCTCCTCCGGATCGGTGGCCAACCTGCCGCGGCTGCGCAGCAGGTCACCGATTGCGCGATTGATCGAGTTCGTCGCCGATGCGGAAGCGAAGGTCTCCTCATCGATTGATAATGCTCGGCCTGCGAAGCTTGACAGCCCGTCGTGTATGAACCGCCACTTCTCTTCCGGAGTGGCTCCAGGCGCCATGCTCGTGGTCGCGATCGCCCCAGGATTGACCATCGGGTTGGTTTTGCCGTCGATCCGATCTTCGATCGCGGCCACGGAGTTGAACCTCTTGCCCGTCGCGTTAAGACCGACAAACTGCGCAACAGCGTGAGGACTGTGCACCGTGCACATCAGCGCGAACACGAACGGTTTCGCCACACTCATGATCGAGAACTCGACGTCTGCATCGCCCGCGGTAGCAGTGAGACCTTGGGTGTTCGCCACACAGATACCGAACCTGTCAGGCTCAGCGGTCGCCAGGGACGGATACACGTGTGACAACTCGCCGTCGCTGTTGTCCCTGAAGCGTTCGTATGCCTCGTTGACGAGAAGGCGGACGCGCTCGGCTGGTGGGAGGTGCCCCGTTGAGACGTACGGTGCTCCCGCTACTGGTTTCGCGGTCATGTCATGAGTCCCGCCTGACCGGCGGCGCGAGCATTCCCGCCGGCAATCCGCTTTCTACTACTCGTTCTCAACCTCGTCGACTAGCTCCTCGAACTCAGCGATCTCGATCTCGATTGCGAGCGCCTCCACGATCTTTCCCGTGGCGGATGCGACCCGCGGTGTGCCAACGATCGGTGCGACTGCGGCGAGGACACCACGAATGCGTTCGGGATCGATATCGAGCTCGCTCGCCACTTCGAGGTTCATCAGATAAGAGAACGAGGGGGCATCGACCGCGACGAGCGCAGCGATGCGAACAAGCATGAGTGTTTCCGGGTCGAGACTTGATGCGGCCATCGAGTTTGCTGTCATGTTTGCGAGAAGGTCGAGGACCGGGGTCTCAGTAGTCGATTCAGCCATGGTGCTTCCTTTCGTTCGGACGAAGCGGTCGTCAGGACAGTTCTCCGTTAGATTCGACCGGGAAATGCGAGCGGTCGCATCCCCCAAATAGGGTGATCTGGGCTATTGCGGCCTGGAGCTTGGCAAGCCGATCACGCGGTGCACCAGGGTCGGCACCCCAAACATGAATCACACCGACCATGGACTGCGCGTCGTGGAGTAGTTCAGGCGAAAAGGCCAATAGATTTCTGGTGACATCACACCGGGCCAAAATTTCACCCATAGAGGGTGAGGTAGCCGTATTCAAATCGGATCAGCCTGGTGGTGTCCCGGGGTTTGGCTCTTTTGGTTGAGAGAGAGGTCACTCAGGTGATGCCTTCTGAAACGTGGCAACTGGTTGCGGAAGATGATCGTCCCAAGGCTTGCGCGGTGAGATTGGTCACATACGTGTCTAGGTGGAGGTGGTCGTCATGAGCGCTATGGACGTACCTGCAGACGGCGCTGCAGATAGGGCAGATATGGCTGCTGAGAAGGAGGTTGCCCGCAGCAGACTGGTGAACTATATCTCCTGGGTAGCCCTGGCATTGATGACGACGTCGTCGGTGGCGAGCCTGCGGCCGGCGCCAACGATGGCCGTTTACGGTCTGGCCTGCATCTTCTTGTATGTCGTCCCGGCCATCATTTTCCTGCTGCCTACATCCTTGGTGTCCGCAGAGTTGGCTTCGGGCTATGAGGGCGGGGTATACAACTGGGTGGCTCGCGGGATTTCCAAGCCGATGGGGTTCTTGGCTGTCTGGTGCCAGTTCGCGATGACCATCTTTTATTACCCGACGCTGCTTGGGTTCGTGGCGAGCACCCTGGCGTATGTGATCAATCCTGAACTTGCCTCCAGTGGTGTGTGGACTGCGATCGTGATCGTGGTCGTGTACTGGACGGGGGTTTGGGTCTCCTCGCGGGGGACCAAGGGCGTCGCCGGCTTGGCCAGCGGTGGTTTGATCATTGGGACCCTTATCCCTGGTGTGGTGCTGGTCCTGCTTGGGGCTGTCTTCCTCGGGCAGGGCAACCCCTCGGCCGCGCCGATGACCGCAGATAACCTGCTGCCGGCATGGGCCGGGCTGGCGAGCTTGGTGCTCATCGTCAATAACTTCTTGTCCTACTCGGGCATGGAGATGAACGCGGTGCATGTCTCATCGCTGCGCGAACCGGGTAAGGAGTTCCCAAAGGCGATCTTCTTCGCTTCGGGACTGGTGATGTTGATCTTCATTCTGCCGGCGCTGGCGATCAGCTGGGTGGTGCCGGCCGAGCAGCTCTCGCTCACCGCCGGGATCATGCAGGCCTTCGAGGCGATCTTCGCGAACTTCGGTATTCAGTGGCTGACCCCGATCTTCGGCATCATGATAGTGACCGCCTCGCTGGGCGGTATGTTGACCTGGCTGGCCGGTCCGTCAAAAGGCTTGCTGCTCATCTCGCGGCAGGAGGGATACCTGCCGCCGTTCCTGCAGAAGATGAACAAGAACGGCGTCCAGCAGAACATCCTGGTCACCCAAGGTGTGATCACGACCCTGATCGGATTGGGATACGCCCTGGTCCCGACCGTCTCGAGCGCGTACTGGATCTTCTCGGTGATCACCACCCAGGTCTATCTGATCATGTATCTGCTGATGTTCGTGGCAGCCGTACGGCTGCGTCGTAAGGAGCCCGACCATCCGCGCGGATACCGGGCGCCGATCTTAGGGGCCCTTTGCGGTGTCGGATTCGCTGCATCGTTGGCGGCCCTGCTCATCGGCTTCATCCCGCCCTCGCAGATCGAGGCCGGAAGCGGCGGAGCGTACTTCGCCATTGTGGCGGCCGGTGCCCTTGGACTTGGACTCCTTGTGCCGTTCCTGTTCTACAGGTTCCGCAAACCGTCGTGGAAGCAGCCTGAGCAGCCTGAGGAGGCGGAGGTGAGCCCGTCATGAGCACTGTCGAAGAGACATCGACCCAAAATCACCGCAGGGTCACATACATCGTGATCACGGTTGCGCTGGTGCTGCTTTTGATCATTTGTCTTGTTTTCTATCGCCGAGCAGAGGCGAACCAAGAGGCTCAGGACAAAGCGAACCAGCTGATCGCCGCGCTCCAGCAGGCCGGTGTGCGCGCCGTGCCGTCCCAGGAGCAGATAGCAGGTGTACTTGGCGACGACGGGGGGGCGATTTGCAAGGATCCGGCCAGCGCGTTGCGTCAGGCGCTCGTGTTCAGCCAGCTCACAAACGGCGCGGGCGGACCCGGCATTCGACCGGTCATCGCAGATAGCAAGATCTTTAAGGGCGAGCTGTTGGTGATCCAGATTTATTGCCCTGATGAGCTGCCTCAATTCCAGCAGATGGTCGAGCAGCTCAAGACGGCCGGGGTTGCAGGCGGGTAGCGCGACATGGATCTCCGAGAGCGCATTGCCAGCTTGATGCCGCAGGCCCGCGACGAGCTCGGGGAGTTCGTTGCCATTCGGTCGGTGGCCGATGCCCGTCAATTTCCTCCTGAGGAGTGCGCTGCTGCCGCCCAGTGGGTCCTCGGGAAGTTTTCCGAGCTTGGGTTCTCCGACGTAGGCCTTGCTGAGACCGCCGATGGGAGCCAAGCCGTCGTCGGATCCCGGCCATGCTCCGATAGCACCGCTCCCACCGTCTTGCTGTACTCGCACTACGATGTCCAGCCGCCCCTCGACGAATCCGCGTGGCGGACTCCGCCATTCGAGTTGACCGAGGTCGACGGCCGCTGGTACGGGCGCGGTTCGGCAGACTGCAAAGGCAACATCGTGGCGCACCTCACTGCTCTGCGCGCTCTGGGTGATGACATACCGGTCAACTTGAAGCTGGTCGTGGAAGGGTCAGAGGAGCAGGGCACCGGTGGGCTGGAGGACTTTGTGCCTAAGAACGCAGACCTGTTGCGTGCCGATGCCATCCTCGTCTGCGACACCGGCAACGCGGCCGTCGGCCGCCCTGCGGCCACGGTGAGCTTGCGCGGCATGGTCAACGTCGTGGTGACGGTTCAGGCACTCAAATCCGAAGTGCACTCTGGGATGTTCGGTGGCCCCGCACCTGATGCGCTCGCCGCGCTAGTCGCGATGCTGGCAACACTCCGGGACGACCAGGGCAACACCACGATCACAGGGCTGGAGAACACGCAGAGCTGGACGGGTGAGCTGTATCCGCCTGAGCAGTTCCGAAGCGACGCTGGTGTGCTCGACGGCGGGTCGCTTCTCGGAGACGGCAGTGTCAGTGACATGTTGTGGGCGCGTCCAGCGGTCACCATTCTCGGCATCGATTGCCCGCCGGTGGTCGGATCAACTGGAGCTATCGTGCCGCGCGCAGCTGCTCGGCTGAATTTACGCATCCCACCGGGCATGGCTCCCGACCAGGCACACCAGGCCCTTGTTGATCATCTGCAGGCGGTCGCTCCTTGGGGAGTCCAGGTCACGGTTGATCTTGAGGCGGAGGGCGCACCTTTCAGAGCCGCGGTGGATGGGCCGGCGTACGAGGCGATTGCCAGCGCCATGAAAGACGCTTATGGGGCGCCGATGTCCACCTTGGGGCAAGGCGGATCAATCCCGCTGTGCAACGTGTTCGCCGAGACCTATCCTGATGCTGAATTGATCATGATGGGCGTTGAGGAGCCCGCAGCGATGATCCATGCCCCGAACGAGAGTGTTGCTCCCAGCGAAATCGAGTCCATGGCCCTTGTCGAGGCACTCTTCCTACAACGCTATCCAGCCGAGAACGGCCGCTAGCGGGATTACCAATTAAGGGTCTTCTCACTCGTTAGAGGACGCACGCACGACCACAAGGGTCGCGGAGGTTGGCAGCGTGTGCGTGTGGGCTGCCGCAGCTGCAGCAGAGTCATGCACAGTTCCCTTGGCAGCACGGTGGCGTTTCATAACGAGCGCCATGAGTACCCCGGCGAAGCTAAAGGCCGCCATCACCCACGACGCTAGTGCCAGCCCGGATGAGAGAGCCTCCGAAGCTGTCGCGCCCGCTGCGGTCCGGTTTGCCGTCACCGAGGCGTAGATCGTCGCCGCCAGGGCCGTTGCCACCGCCGCGCCGACATAGCGGGCCATGTTGGAAACGCCGGATGCCGCTCCGACATCGTCTGCGGAAACGGCAGCTGTCGCTGCGGAGGACGCAGGCCCGTTGGACAACCCCATCCCCACAGCGACTGCGATCAAGGGCAGCAGAAAGGCCAGATAGCGCCACGAGGGCTCGACGAAACCGATCGCAGCGAAGCCGGCGGCAGTGATCGCGAATCCCACACCGATGACCTGGCGGCCACCGAACCGGGCGGCGAGGCGAGGGACGAGCGGCGCAACCACGACCAGGCCAACAGTCGCGGGCAGAGTGGCCAACCCGGCCTGAAGCGGTGTAAACCCGAGAGAGTTCGGATCTTGAAAGTAGAGGCTGAGCAGGTACATGAGTCCGTTGATGGTGCCGGCGCCGATGAGGATGGCGACTGTAGCGCCGACCAGGACCCGATTGCGCAGCAAAGCCAGATCCAGTAGCGGGACGGGGACCCGGCGTTCCACGGCAACAAAGGCGAATCCTGCCGCGATGGACAGACCGAAGCAGGCGATGGTTGCCAACGAGACCCATCCCCAGTCGCTGCCCTTGCTCACGGCCAGTATGAAGGGCGCGAGCGTCAGCGCCACCAGCACGGTGCCGGCATAGTCGATCGATCGGGGACGGTCCGGATCGCGCGATTCAGTCACTGTGAAAAAGGTCAGCACCATACAGAGCAGAGCGACAACTGCGTCAATCCAGAACAGGCCTTGCCATCCTGTGATGTCCACCAAGACACCGCCGACCAAGGGTCCTGCCGCTGCGCCGACGGCTGCCGCCGCGCCCCACAGCGACACCGCCCGCAGTTGCGCCTCGCCGGTGTTGGCCACCGAAAGCAGGCTGAGTCCGCAGGCCAGGATCGTCGCACCTGCTGCACCTTGGATCATGCGCCCAGCGATCACCATTTCACCGGTGTTGGCGAGCGCGATCAGGACGCAGGAGACGACGAACAGCGCCAGGCCGAGCTGGAAGATTCGCTTCCGACCGAACACGTCGCCCAGGGCCCCAGAGGTCACGATCACCGCAGCTCCGACAAGCGAATAGCCGGTCACCGCCCACTGCAGAGTATCGACAGACATTCCGGTGTCTTCGCTAATGGCTGGGAGCAAGATGCTGACAGCCGAGGTATTGGCATTGACAACAAGAGTGGACAGGCAGGTCGCTGCTAGGACTCCGCCCGTGCGCGTGGTCGTCTCTGTGCTCACAGTCGCAGACACTAACTCACTTGTATGGGCGACTCATGTATCCCCGGTGGAGTCCCAGTCGATGCAGGTAACACCCGGCCCTCTCACACCCGGGTAAGGAGGCCGTAGCGTCGTACCCGTGGACAACCGCAGCGAAGTTCGCGACTTCCTGGCGTCCAGGCGGGGCAGGATCACGCCGGAGCGGGCCGGCCTGCCCGCTTTCGGGACCAACCGGCGCGTCCCAGGACTGCGTCGGGAGGAAGTCGCACTGCTCGCTGGAGTCAGCGTCGACTACTACACCCGCCTGGAGCGTGGGAACCTGAACGGGGTCTCGGAGAGCGTGCTGGAAGCGGTGGCCGGTGCTCTTCAGCTCGATGAAGCTGAGCGTGCGCACTTGTTGGACCTTGCACATGCTGCGAACGCGATGAGGCCTAGTCGTCGCCGCCCTGGCCAGCAGCTCGTTCGGCCGAGCGTGCAGCGGATCCTCGATGCGATGATCGGTACGCCGGCGTACGTGCGGAACGGTCGCCGGGACATCCTCGCCGCGAACCGGCTTGGCTATGCGCTGTACTCCGAGGCGTACGTTGACCCAGCCCGTCCGGTGAACATTGCCCGATTCGTGTTCCTCAGCCCGCGCGCACGCGCGTTCTTCCTCAATTGGGAGAGGGCGGCGAATGACACGGTGGCGATCCTGCGCACGGAGGCCGGCCGGAACCCGTACGACCAGGGCTTGACGAACCTTGTGGGGGAGCTGTCAACTCGCAGCGAGGAGTTCCGTACTCGTTGGGCCTCGCACAACGTGCGTCTTCACAGAACCGGGTCCAAGGACATCCATCACCCGGTCGTCGGTGATCTTCATCTGTCGTTCGACGCGATGGACCTCGCAGCCGACCCAGGGCAATCAGTCGTGGTGTACGGCGCAGAACCCGGTTCCGCATCGGAGGATGCCCTGAGCCTTCTTGCCAGTTGGTCGGCAACGCTCGACCAAACCGAGCTCGCGGGCGACCACCTCACCTAACCCTGACCAGCACTTTCACCTGCCTTGGGTGAGGACGCGAGAGTGCCGGAGCGAGACCATCTGCTCAGAGACCTGAAGGAGTGAATGGCCATGGCGGATGGAGAGCTGGGACCGGCGGCGGCTGAGCAAGTGACGCCTGCGCGGTCGTTGACTGATGTTGTGGACGAGTACCGGAAGGTCCGCGGTGAGCTGGAACGCAGCATCCTGCCGCTGGCCACCTCGGTGGATGGGCGCCAGTTCACTTTCTGGGCGTCGTTACACGACCTGGAGTTTCAGACGGGCGGGTACGTCGTTCTTGAGGGCGATGGTCCCCGACGGCTGGGCCAGGTCCTGACGATGCGGACGGACAGCTCGTCAGGGACCGACTTGGGTGTCGGGATGAAGTCCGGAGTGCAGATCCGCTTTGCACGTGGCGAGGGCGTGATCTTGGACGGGGAGCTGCGGGCTTTCCATGACGCTGCCGTACGGCCGGCGGAATCCGGCGAGGTCGATGCGTGGCTCGAATCAACACGGCCAAACCGCTCGGTCTTGACCATCGGAGAGCTGCTACTCGCCCCAGGGGTGGCCGCAACTCTCGATGCCGGAGGCTTCAACCGCCATACCTTCATGTGCGGTCAGTCCGGCTCCGGCAAGACCTACTCACTTGGACTGGTTCTCGAGCAGCTCTTGGTCGAAACGAGTTTGCGTATGGTCATTCTGGATCCCAACTCCGACTACATCCGCTTGTCAGAGGTCCGAGACTCGGCCGACCCTGCAGTTGTGGCGGAGTACGCCGCCACGGCCACTGGGGTCTCAGTCTGGCAGAACGACCCTGGAGTAGCGCACCAGCTTCAGCTGCAATTCATCGATATTGATCCAGCTGCCCAGGCCGCCGTCCTAGGCCTCGATCCGATCCGCGACCGTGAGGAGTATGCAGCACTGTCGGAGATGCTTGCCTCCAGCAAGAAGGGTCGTTCGGTGATCAGCAGCCCCGATGTGTTGTTCTCATCGGACAATCCTGAGACGCGCCGGCTCGGCTTGCGTGCATCCAATCTTGGTGTTCTCAATTGGTCTATCTGGAGCCGCGGTCGGGGACGATCACTCGTCGACGAGCTGGAGGAGCCGACTTCACGTTGCTTGGTGATCGACTTGGGCTCGTTCGACACCATCAATGAGCAGCGACTCATCTCAGAGACCGTGTTGTCGACGCTTTGGCGTAACCGGCTTCGCCGCCAGCCATGCTTGATCGTCATTGACGAGGCCCACAACGTCTGCCCCGCCCAACCGGCCGACCCAGTGATAGCGCTCGCCACGAACTACGCCTCACTGATCGCAGCCGAAGGCCGGAAGTTCGGACTCTACCTGTTGACATCGACGCAACGCCCCACGAAGGTGCATGAGGAAGTCCTGTCCCAATGTGACAACCTGCTGCTGATGCGGATGAACTCCGAGGCCGACCTGGCCGAACTCCGCGAAACATTTTCCTTCGTGCCAGCGGGTCTTATCCAACGGGCGACGACCTTCCGGCAAGGCGAGAGCTTGGTTGCAGGCAAGTTCGCGCCGCACCCTACCTATGTGCGCTTCGGCCAGCGAGTTTCGCAGGAAGGCGGTGCCGACATCCCAACCTCGTGGGCAGCCGCGGGCACATCATGATCATGCGGAGTCAACCGTTCTGTAAGGTGACCCCCAGCCGTTCCGCAAGATCGTTCTGCCCGAGTCCGTACCGCGTCGTCAAGGTAGGCGATTGTCAAATGCGGAAGAACATGCCGAGGAACCGGTCGGCCAGATCTTTGTCGCCACGGACCGTTCCACCGTTGAACCGCCCGAACGCGGTGAGGACGAAGCTGCCGGGATCGAACTCGATGACGGCGGGGAGATCGGCTACGTCGCCCTGTTCGTAGGCCATGCCGTCTCCCGACACGCTGACCCGGCTGTCACCGGCGTTGGGTCCGGTGGTGATGCGTACGCCGATCTGGAACGGCTCGACATTCGGCGCCTCCCGCATCGTCCCTGCCCAAATCCCGAACATGAACGGTACGAGTAGATCCGCCACATCGCTGTGCAGGCCGTGCTCGCGTCCCGCGCCTTCGCGAATGTCCCAGGAGTGGATCCCGTAGTCCATCAACTGAAACGCCGGGTAGAAGAACGCCGGCACCGGGCCCATGTAGAAGTGCGGCACCATCAGCCCGGTCCAGTCCTCCGGCGTCAGGGACTCGAAAATGCCCATCATCTTGTCGAAGTCGGTGCGGAGCCTGTCGACCATCTCTTTCTGAGGCAGGTCGCGGAACGACTTGCCCTGCTCCTCGGCACGTTTTGCCATCCCGGGTAACCCATAAGCAGCTGCGACCTCGATGTCGCTACGGGCGGCATCGAACGCCGGAAAGTACGTCTCCGTGGTGTCGACGATGTGCCCGACAATGTCGCGCACATCCCACTCCGGGCACGCCGTCTTGGCTGTCCACGTCTCCGGTACCTCCGCTAACGTGAAGAACCCTTCGGCCTGATCTCGTACGACGCGAAGAACCGTTTCCTTGCCGTCGTAGGTCATGGCATTCCAACTCATCGCTTACTTCCTCCTCACGCCGAGCACCTGTAGTCTGGGCGTTCGCATACCGAACAAGCGTGCGCATACCACTCCAAGCTCCAAGCGTCCCGCTGTCGCGGAATGCTGTCAATGTTGAGGAGCGCTGTTGCTGTGATCGATTCCGTGCAGCGTCCAGCGGACTTCGTACACTCCCTGGAACGCGGCCTTGCGGTGATCCGCTGCTTCTCGGCTGAACGGCCACGACTCACTTTGTCAGAGGTGGCACGTCAAACCGGGCTCTCTCGAGCCTCCGTCCGACGTTCGTTGATCACGCTGCAGACGCTGGGCTACGTCGGCAGCGAGGAGCGGCAGTTCTACCTGACTCCACGCGTGTTGACCCTTGGCTATGCGTATCTGTCGTCGCTGTCCGTCGCTGATGTGGCACAAAGCCATCTCACCGACCTCGCCAATGAGGTGCACGAGTCTTGCTCGGCCTCGGTGCTGGATGGTTTCGACATCGTCTACGTGGCGCGTGCGGCCACCAAACGCATCATGACCATTTCGTTGTCGGTGGGAACCCGGCTGCCCGCCCACGCGACGTCCATGGGTCGGGTGCTCCTTGCCGCCGTTCAAGACGATCGGCTGGATGCCTACCTTGACGCGGCAACGCTTGCGCCCTTGACCGAGCGCACGATTGTCGATCGCGTCCGGCTACGCGCGGAAGTGGAGAAGACTCGCGCTCGCGGATGGTGCTTGGTCGACCAGGAACTCGAGGACGGCGTCCGATCCATTGCTGTCCCGATACACGATGCAGCCGGCAAGGTCGTAGCTGCGGTGAACACCAGTGCTCATGCGACGAGGGTGCCGCTGACCACCCTCCAGAAATCCTTCCTCCCCAAGCTTCGAGACTGCGCTGCCGCGATTGACGCCGAGCTTCGAGCGGTGCGGTGATGGATAGGCCTCACCCCGGGCAGGTGAGGCCAACTGCGCCTGCTGGGAGCATCATGGGTGCATGACCGAGCCGGACCGCGGAACCTCGTCAGCGCGCACGGTACCCGCTGCGGTCGACGCGGCAGTGGGTGTCGCAGCTGCGGCGACGAACGCGGCAGTGTCGGTGACGCGTCTCGTCGGGCGGGCGACCGCGCCTGTGGGGCGGCTGGTCATGCACCCTCCCCTATTGAACGAGCGCCTGCATCCGGCTCGTGTCGTCGAGGCCTTCGCCGACCGGGGCAACCTGGCGCGGACATCCGCGAATGACGAACTCAGCCGGATCATCGCGGCTGTCGTCCCGCCGGTGGTGGACGAGGTCCTCGACAGCCTTGACCTCACAGCGCTTGTGCAGGAGCGCGTCAACATCGAGGTACTGGTCTCGACTGTCGACATCCCCGCAATCATCGACCGGCTGGACCTCGACGAGATCGTGAGCAAGGTGGACATCGATGGGGTCGTGCGGCAGGTGGACATCGACGCAATTGTGCGCAAGGTGGACATCGACGGGATCGTGCGCCAGGTGGACATCAACGCCATAGCGCGCCAGGTTGACGTTGACGCCATCGTGTCGCAGGTCGACATCGACGCGATCGCCAGGCGCATCGACGTGGATGCCATCGTGGAGAGAATCGATATCGATGCCATCGTCAGCCGGGTGGACATCGACGCGATCGTGCAGCGCCTCGACCTCGTCGCCTTGGCCGAGGAGGTCGTGAACGGCATTGACCTGCCGGAGATCATCCGCGAGTCAACCGGGTCGATGGCCTCCGATGTGGTCCGTGACGCACGGATGCAGAGCATTGACGCCGACGTCTTGATCGCCCGTGTCGTCGACCGCATCATCCGACGACGCCGCGCGCGTCGTACGGACGCACCGGGTGAGCCTGAGTTATACACTCGAGCGCCGCAGCCGGAGCCGCCCAAGGAACTGGGGCCATGAGCACGCATGTCGACCCGATACCCCGGGAGGCCAGGCCGTTCCAGGGGCACCGGGCGGGGCTCGTGACACGCATTGCTGCAGCAGCCATCGACTTCGGCATCGTCGTCATCGCGTTGGGCGTGTGCCACGTCGCCGTCTTTGCTTTCCTATTCCTGCTCAATCCGGGTACCTTCACCGCCCCGACGCTGTCGCTTGGGCTGGAGTACGCCGCCGGCTCCTTGCTGCTCATCGTCTATCTCGGAGTGAGCTGGATGGGGAGCGGCCGGACATATGGCAACCACATCATGGGGCTGCGTGTTGTCAACCGGAAGGGCCGACGGCTACATCCACTCGTCTCCCTCGTCCGTGCGGCCCTCTACGTCATCTTTCCGTTCGGGCTGCTCTGGGTGCTGGTCAGTGGCCACAACCGCTCGTTGCAGGATCTCGTAATGCGCACGTCGGTGATCTACGACTGGGACGTACGCCCGCTGCCGCACCCTCCGGAGCCGGCCCGGACCTGAGTCCCACTAGCCGGCGGCTTTACGGAGCACCTTCTGCGCCGTCTTGGCATGGTGCTGTCTCGTTCAGCTGTCCTTGCCGGCTGGCAGTGCCGTCAGGGCGTCGAGCTGGGCCTGGTCCAAGGTGACGTCGGCCGCGGTGGCGTTGGCGGTGACCTCTTCTGCAGTTTCGGCGCCGACGATCGCCGAGGCGACCGCCGGGCGGGATAGTAGCCAGGCCAGCGACAGTTGGTATGGCTGCAAGCCCCACTCCTGGCTCAGTCGCTGGACAGCATGGCCGATCTCCAGCTCGGTGTCGGTGAACCCGGACCCACCGAATCTCTTGTCACCGGAGAACTCTCGTTCCTCGACCTGCATGCCGGCCAGCAGCCCGCCGTGCAGGGGGCCGAACGGCACGATGGACAGTCCGAACTGCTGACAGGCTGGGGCGAGCTCGTCTTCGGCGGCGCGGTCGATGAGGTTGTACTTGACCTGGGCGCAGACCGGCGCGGCGGCCAGGTGGCGGTCATCGGCGATCCACAGCGCCTGGGTGACCTGCCAGGCCGGGTGGTTGGACAGGGCCACGTAGCGCAGCTTTCCTTGCCGCACCAGATCGTCGTAGACCACGAGGGTCTGCTCCAGCGGGGTGTCGGGGTCGGGGAAGTGCGCGTAGTAGACGTCGATGTAGTCGGTGCCGAGGCGGCGCAAGCTGTGTTCGACCTGGTGGATGATGTATCGGCGGGACAGTCCAGCTGCCGGGTCGAAGCGACGTTCACCGGACTTGGTAGCGATCACCACGTCGTCGCGTCGGCCGGCGAGGGCGCGGCCGAGGATCTGCTCGGCGGGTTCGCGTTCAGTGGCTGGTGGCGCGCCGGGCCGGTCGAAGGTCGGGGTCGCCCCGTAGACGTTGGCGGTGTCGAAGAAGTTGATGCCGAGATCGAGCGCCGCATGGACCACCCGTCCGGCTTCCTGCACGTCCGGCGCGACGCCGAACGTAGCAGTGCCGAGGCAGATCTTCGACACCTTCACACCAGTCGGGCCGAGCAGGGAGTACTCCATCGGTCACAATCCTTCGCTGTAGATCCTCACAGGATGTCGAACTCGCAGAACGTCTATAGCATCTAGGAAACCGTCACTCGTGGCGTCGTGGGAGTCCAGCCGAGGCTGCGGGAGCTGACTTTGCTCCACCACCCGACGCTCGGAGTGCCGCCGTGGGACTCGACGAGGTCGATCATCTCGTCGTCGCCTACAGGCTCCCGCCTGGAGTAGATGATCACTTCCGCCACGCCGCAACTCTGACAGCGCCGCCATGGGTGTCGCTCAGGGGTCGGCATACGGGCGCCTGTAAGAGGACCAACGGCGGGCGACGGATCAGCATCCTCCTTGATCGCCACCTCTGAACCGCATGTTGCCTAGGTTGGGCTCCATACGCCGAGCCTGTTCCCGCTCGGGTCGAAGAAGGTGAAGCGCCGTCCGCCCGGGAATGCGTACGGCTCCTCGGCGATCGTGCCGCCGGCATCCTTGACGGCAGCGACGGTGGCGTCGAGGTCGTCGGAGTAGAGCAGGACCAGCAGTCCACCGGGCTCGACATTCTGGCCGAGACTGAGACCGCCGACCTCGCCGTCACCCTCGGGTGCCTGGATGCCAGCGTAAGCCGGCGCATAATCGGTGAACCGCCAGCCGAAGGCCGTGCCATAGAAGTGCTGGGCCGCATCCATATCGGTGACAGTGATCTCGACATAGTCGATTGCGTGGTGCACGGGAGTCATCAGGACAGCATGCCGTGTTCACGTCAAGTCGTCCTAGCTCCCCTCAGCCAAATCAGCGTCCGCAAGCGGGGTCGGTCTGCGGCGCACCGCAAGCGGATCGGCTTGCGGGACTGGCTTGCACGTCCGTCCGCCAACTCTTGACTCAAGACAGTGAAGGCTGACTGTCTTGACAGATTCGGCACACCCGCGCAAACGGACAACACCCGACGAATCTGGACAGAACTCGCAAGTGGGCTGTCGCGCTAGAGGTTAGTCATCCGTTCCGCGGCTTCGTTGTAGCGGCCGCCTTGCACTTGGATCTTGGACGCAGCAGCCTCGATCTCGGCGAGTTCGTCGGCCGACAGCTCCACCTCGGCGGCGCCGATGTTCTCTTCCAGCCGGTGCAGCTTGCGCGTGCCGGGGATCGGGACGATCCAGGGCTTCTGAGCCAGTAGCCAGGCCAGGGCGATCTGGCCGGGAGTGGCGCCCTTGCGCTGAGCGATACTGGCGAGCAAATCGACCACGGCCTGGTTGTGCTCCAGCGCCTCCGGTGTGAAGCGGGGAATGGTGCTGCGGATGTCATTACTGGCATCGAAATTGGTCGACGCGGTGATGGTGCCGGTGAGGAAGCCCTTGCCGAGCGGGCTGTACGGTACGAAGCCGATCCCAAGCTCCTCGCAGGCGGCCAGCACTTCCTCCTCGGGTCGGCGCCACCACAGTGAATATTCGTTCTGGATGGCGGTCACGGGTTGGACCGCGTGCGCTCGTCGGATCGTGCCGGCCGCCGCCTCGGACATGCCGAAGTGCTTGACCTTGCCGGCCTCGATGAGTTCCTTGACTGCGCCGGCGACGTCCTCGATAGGCACGTCCGGGTCGACGCGGTGCTGGTAGTAGAGGTCGATCATGTCGACGCCGAGCCGCTGCATTGAGCCGTCCACGACCTGCTTGATCACCTCGGGCCGGCTGGTGACCCGGCCTCTCGGCTTGCGCTCGACGGGATCGATGTCCCAGCCGAACTTGGTCGCGATCACCACCTGGTCCCGGTACGGGGCGAGCGCCTCGCCCACCAGCTCCTCGTTGACGTACGGACCGTAGATTTCGGCGGTGTCGAAGAAGGTGACGCCGCGATCCACAGCGGTGCTGATCAGCGAGATCATCTCCTGCCGGTCCGGCTTGTCGCTGTAGCCGCCGGTCATGCTCATGCAGCCAAGCCCGATTGCAGAAACCTCAGGGCCGTTGGTGCCCAGCTTGCGTATGTCCATACCGGAACGCTAGTCGGGCGAGCACGCCGGTGGGAGGCGCCCCCGCAGTACCCCTCACGGCAGTAGCCACCACCATGCGGCGGCTCGACCCTGTGCCAAGTGGTGATCGGCCCTGTGGGCTAGAGCCCGCTGTCCGATGGGGGAGGCGGCGGAGGGGTCATCCGGGATCGGTTGATCAGATAGACCGGAACACCCAGAAGCAACGCGCCTGCGAGGTAGACGAACGGTTCGTAGACCGCGAACCCGGAGGCCGAGGTGTTGGCCGAGTAAACCACAAACAGCATCGAGAAGATCAGTGACATCCCTGCCGTGATCAGGTCGCGGGCGAGCCTGCTCCGCGCGACGGTCCGGCGGTCGGCAATCCGCCACTTGATCTGCGCGAGCGCGGAGAAGCCATACGGGATCGCCGCCGCGATCCCGATCATCAAGATCAAGGTGTTGAAGACGGCGACGCCGGTTGCGCCGATATGCGACAGCAGCACCAGGACGGTCGCCAGAACACCCGAGACGATGATCCCGACTGCCGGCACCCCGCGCCGCGACACACGTTCGAATGCCGCCGGAAACAGCCCATCGCGCGCGGCTGCCCGCGGCATCTCGGCTGAGAGCATTGTCCAGCCGTTGAGTGCTCCGAACCCAGAGATCACTACGACGATCGCGACGAGCGCACCCACCCACGACGCAGCAGTCATGTTCGTCGCGGCTGTGGCGAATGGCGCAGTCGAGGAGGCAAGCTCGGCGTTCGGCACCGTACCGAACACAGTCACCAGGGAGAGGAGGTAGACCAGAGCAGCGGCTAGAGTGCCGAGGATCGTGGCCCGAGGAATGTTGCGTTTCGGCTCGCGCACTTGACCTGCCGCGACGGAGGCCGACTCCACCCCGATATAGGAGAACAGGCACAGGGCCATCGCCCCGCCGATCGCCGCTACTGTGCTCTTGCCGCTGACGTTCCAGGTGGCGAAGTTGGCCGGGTCTATGAACGCCAGACCGACCGTGGACATCAGCAGCAGCGGCACGAATTTGAGCACCGATGTCCACAACTGGATCTGGCCCATCCTCTTGATTCCGGCCAAGTTGATAGCCACGGCGAGCCAGATCCCGGCCAGCGTCAGCAAGATGGTCACGCTGGTCACATGACCGGTGTTGACGAAGCGTTCAACATAGAGCACCCAGCCGGTCGCGATCGCGGCGTTCCCACCCCAAGTTGTTAGCCAGTAGAGCCAGGCGTTCAAGAACCCGGCAAGATTGCCGAAGCCCGCCCTGGCGTAGGCGTACGGGCCGCCGTCGGCCGGCATCCGGCGTCCGAGTGAGGCGAACATCAGCGCCAGGGCCACGGCCCCGACAGTGGTCAGTCCCAGGGAGATCAGGCTGATCGGGCCGAAGGGCGCCAACGATGCGGGCAGGTTGAAGACGCCAACGCCGATGATGGTGCCTAGAACGAGGGATGTGGACTGGGGGAGGCCGAGCGTCGTGCGGTTCTCCGGGCGACCGCTTGCCGGCGGCGAGCCGCCTGGCCGGCTAGCAGGGGCGGTCACGCCGACAGCATAAAGGGATTCGTGGGCAAAATACGCAATTTGGCCACGCCGCTGCGAGGTGGCGCGCGAGTCGGTCCACTGCGGACTTGTCTTTCGGTTGACGGCCTCGGCTCTGCGAGTTAGGCTCCTTCGGCTTCCTTCAATCGGTTCAACGTGAAGGATTCACCTGGGGCAAGGACATGAATTCGTTCCGGATTCTTCACCAGATCGTACAAGGATTCTGGGTCGCCGTTGAAGGGTGGAAAGTCGGGAGCATCCACCGATCCCCAATGATGAAGCAAGAGCGGTGTACTGGGATAGGCATTCGCCATCTTCACGGCCCCGGCTAATCCGAAATGCCATTCGCTGTCAGAGAAGTCGAAGAGTAGAGCATCGGCGGCGGGCATCTGCAGATGATGCTCAGGGATCAAGCGTGAGTCGCCCGGCGCCCAGATCGTACCGTCAGGTGTTTCAATCCAGAATCCACAGGCGTCTTCCGGTTGGAAAATGCGTGTACTGGCTCCAGGCGAGGCATTCTGCCAGGCGTGATCAGCTGGTGTTACTTCAACGCGTACGGCTCCAACATTGAAATCATCACCAATATCGTGACCGTAGGCTGGCAACCCTTCATGCTTCATAAGAGAAGCCACGTACTCAGTTGAGTGATACTCACCGGTAACCGGAGCCAGATCGCGACATGTCGGGACGCTGTAGTGATCATTATCGCTGTGAGTAACCAATATGGCGTCCAAACGGGAAACTTCCTCGGCGGCAATTGGCAGCTCGATCATTATCGGCATATCAAACCAGCCGAGAAGAGGATCGACCATAAGAGTTGTGCCGCGGCTATTGATGAGAAATCCGGCCATGCCAAGCCATCGAAGGGTTGTACCGTCCGAGGCTTCAAATGCTTCTTCACCGAAAACCTGTGTTTGCGGAGCCTTTGCCTGATACTTCTTCCCCTCCGGTTGTTGAATGGGATCAGAAGTTGACTGGGCCTGCATGTATGTGGACTCCCTCCTTGATCGGTTGGTCTGGGCTGAGCGGGGGTACGCGGCCTACGTGACGATCCGTGCCGGCGCTCCCATCATCCTTCGGGGTCCGCTGGGCTTGGGAGTCACTACGAGTACCCCTGACAAATGGGGAGCCGCCGTTCAGTCAACGATGCCGTCGCCGAACCGAAACAGCGCGTCGGCGGTGTCGTACGGAACATCGCTGCGGCTCTCCGTGACGGCCTTGGTGGACGACGGAAGATCAAACGGCAGTCGCCCCCGCGCCTGAGCCTCGCCGAGCAGGACATCGACGACCGCCTCGTCCCTAGCCCCGAACTCCACCAGGAAGGCGGCCGCGGCGCTGGCGATCTCCGGCACGACAGCCGGGCGATCTAAGAAGAGCACAATGATCGTCGGCACCTCCTCGCAGATCCGTAAGATCCGGTCCCGCTCTGCCGCCGGGAACTCTAGCGAGCCGGCATGGAAGAACGACTCGAAACCGCCCGGACGAGGTTCGTAAGGCGCATTGAGCCGCAGCACAGCCAGATCAGCGTCAGCCGGGTCATCGATCACCCGGCCCAGCCGGGCCGCGATGGTCGAGCCGATGTTCTCGATATAGACCGCTTGGTCGGTGCCAACTGGCAGCGCTGCTGGGCCCGAGTCCGCCGCGGTGAGCCGCACGATCGCGGCCCGCTGTGCGGCCTCGCCCTCAGCCACGAAGTCTGCCCGACCGATGGTGGCCACCGCACGGTCGACGTCGAGGAATGGCTGATCGAACAGCCCGAGCGCGAACTTCTCCCGCAGCAGCCGACGCACCGATTGGTCGATGCGGTCCTGGCTGACACGCCCGGACCGGACGAGTTCGACTACCAGCTCTGGCCGGGACTCGCCGCCGAACTGGTCACACCCGGCATCGATTACCTTCTGGGCCCGATCGAGTTCGCTGAGGTGCTCCACTCCCCAGGCCCGCGCCGGCATCGGCTGGCCCATGATGACGCTATCGCTGATCAATCCCCAGTCGGTGCACACGATGCCGTCGAAGCCCAGCTGGTCGCGCAGCAGGTCGGTGATCACGCCGTGGCTGAAGGCGAAGCCCACCGCCTCCCAGTCGGTACTGACCGGCATGCCGTAGTAAGGCATCATCTGTGACGTTCCGGCCGCGATTGCAGCGCGGAACGGCTTGAGGTGATACTCCATCTGCCCGCCGGGGTAGACCTGCTCCCGCCCGTACGCGAAGTGCGGGTCTTCACCGTCTTTCTGCGGACCGCCGCCGGGGAAGTGCTTGGTCATGGTGGCCACTGAGGTCGCGCCGAGTTCAGCGCCTTGGAAGCCGCGGATATAGGCGGTAACCAGCCGCGACGTCAGGTCGGCGTCCTCACCGAAAGTCATCCCGATCCGCGCCCAACGGGGTTCGGTGGCCAGGTCGATCTGCGGGTGCAGCGCCACCCGGATACCGGCCGCGAGGTACTCCTGGCGCGCGATGTCGGCGTATCGCTGCACGAGGTCAACGTCACCCAGAGCCGCGAGGCCGAGCGACTGCGGCCATTGTGAGAAAGCGCCGGCCAGAGCCTCGGTGCCGGGGTTGTTGCTGAACGCGTGCCGGGGATCGGTCGACAAGGTCACCGGGATGCCGGGCCCGGTGGCGCGCGCCAGCTCCTGCACGCGGTTGTGCCAGGCCACCAGCTCAGGCACGTCGTCGACCTGTCCTGCGAGGTTGAAGTGGTTGATACGCATGTCTCGGATGGCGGTCTCGGTTGCCGGACGGCCGAAGGGGTTGTCGGAGCCGATGAGCTGTCCCGCTGGCCCCATCGAAATGATGTCGTGAAACATCAATCCGGCC
This sequence comes from uncultured Actinomycetota bacterium, assembly GCA_963730505.1. GTDB lineage: Bacteria > Actinomycetota > Actinomycetes > Propionibacteriales > Propionibacteriaceae > Microlunatus. The sequence goes on along the minus strand of CAVSSB010000025.1, from coordinate 24,361 downwards.
TTGTCCTCGACGGTGAGCCGGGCGAGTAGGTCCTCGACCCGGTTCTCCACGCTGTTGGACGGATCTTGGTAGGGCTCGACCACGGTGTCTCCTGTCTCACAATCGGCAAAGGCCGGTGATTGGGACCAAGCCTCGCACCCGGTGCCCTCGGCCGGGTGCAAGGGCTGGGCACACGCCAAGGCGGGCGCCGCGGATACGGGCGACCAGCACCCGAGTAGTAGGTGGGGTTGGGGCTCGGTTGGCTCAATCCGCTGCGGCCAACTCGTTGCAGCATTGAAGCGTCACCTACGGCAGGTTATGCAGTATCGCCATGAGCCTGCGTGATCACGGCGCGTGGAAGTGCTGGTAGTCGGCCTCGTTCCAGACACCGCCCCACTTCCAGCCGATCCGCGCGAAGGCGCGTACGACCACGTCGCCCGCGACGATGACGCCGCGGGGGGCGTCAGCGTCCGCGGAGCGGTCGACATCGACGAACCGGCGACCGGCGGCGGGCAGGACACCGTCGGCGGTGATGTAGGGGTTCTCGACCGGATTGATGTCGACCGCCGCGCCGTAGGCGTGGTGGGAGAAGGTGCTCGTGCCCGCTACCTTGCGGCAGTTGTAAGCGGAGGAGTTATCTGCGGCCATCGAGCGGTCGTCATCACCGTCGTACGCGTCGATGAGCTGCATGCGGCGGATGGGGAAGCGGGCCTCGTAGAGCTCTCGGAAGACGCTGACGAGGTCGCGAGCGTGTCGACGGTGCACGACCATCTGTCCGATGTGTGCCCGGCCGTCGAAGCCCACGTAGCGCATGGTCAGCAGCCGAAGGTCGCCGAACCCAACCGGGCAGGTAGCCGGGTCGTGACTGCTGCCCGTCATTCGCCGCCGGACGGCGCTTGGAACGGACTCGATGGTCGCGGTGTAGGCGAGCGGCCGGCTTGGCGGTGAGATACGAGCAGCCGCTCGCTCGCTCGGTCCCGGCGCAAGGTCGGTGCAACCACGCAGACTGCGCCAATCATCTACCGCGTCGCGGCGCGCCGATCCGGTCACGGGATCGGGCGGACCTCCCCTCGGCCTGATTTTCCCGGGGACCCAGTCGTCGCGGACGATCTTGCCGTCGACGATCTGCACGCGGAGCACTCCCGTGTCTGGCCGCGCGCCGTGATACCAGAGGAAGTTGCCGAGCCCGTAGCTGACGTAGGTGTCGTTCAGCATGCCCGCGCCAAGCGGGATGTGGGCGTGCGTGCCGACGACCACATCTGCCCCGGCGTCGGCCAGACTTTGGGCGAGCTTGCGCTGTCCTGCGGTCGGGCATCCCTGGTCCTCAGCGCCCCAGTGCAGGTAGACCGCAACGACATCACTATGGGCGTTGGCGGCGCGGACGGCGGCCAGCAGCCGGGTGTCGGCGCGGGCCAGGCCGGGACCCGTGGCTCCGACATTCCAGATCGAGGCATTGCTCTCCAGCGGTGAGGCGTCGGCGGCGAGCACGGCCACCTCGACGCCGTCGACGGAGGTCTGGTACGGGCGGAACGCCTGCTCGGGATCCCCCCCGACCCCGATCACGGCGACCGGACTGTTGCGGGCCACGCGCAGGGTGTCGCGCAGCCCGGTGGCGCCGTAGTCGGCCCCATGGTTGTTGGCTAACGAGACTGCATCGACGCCAGACCGTTCGAGGAGGGCAAGGGCTGATGGTGGGCTGCGGAACCAATAGCGGCGCGCGGGGTCCTCGAGCTCCTTCGGTGCGGGCGATCCGCCCGAGGTGAGGGCGCTCTCCAGGTTGACCACGGCCACGTCGGCACTGCGCAGAGCGGATGACATCGGGCCGAGGGTTGCGTCCCGACGGTCCAGCAGGGCCGCCACCCGGCCCTCGAAGTGGACGTCACCGGCGAAGGCCAGCGTGACCGACCAGCTCTTCGCGTTCATCGCTTCAGTGCGCTCGGAGTCATGATCGGCCCGGCCGGCGGCCGGATTCCCGCGAGCTTTGTCGGGTCGTGGGGCGGCCTCGGCCTTGATTTGGCAGCCCGAGAGGACCAGGGCCAGCATGACCGCCAGCAGCCCCGCCCGGTGCGCCGTGCTCGAAGCGACTATAGGGATTCACCCCCTTTCTTCTACTGTGCCCGACCGGACAAGCGCAAGGGAACTCGCAATTTCCCGGGCGCGGGTTGGCTGCTGCCGGCAATCCGGCGAGGTACTTTCGAGGTAACCGCATTGGATGGGAGGCCGCTTCCGTGCCGTGGATCGTTTGGCTGATAGCGGCTGTGGCCTTGGGCGTCGCAGAGTACTTCACGCTGACGCTGGCTTTCGGGTTGCTCGCCGCGGCAGCGCTCGTCGCCGCGATGGTCGCCGGTGTGGGCGGCTCCGTGCTGATGCAGGTTCTCGCCTTCGCGGTCACGGGCGCGGTCGGGCTACTGATCGTACGGCCGATCGCGAGGCGACAGATGACCCATCCGCCACTGGTGCGCGAGGGCAGCTACGCGCTGGTCGGGAAGAAGGCGGTGGTTCTCGAGGAGGTTACCGGTACGCAGGGACTGATCAAGCTTTCCGGGGAGGTGTGGTCGGCACGTGCGCTCGATGAGGACAACCCGATCCCGGCGGGGACACTGGTAGATGTCATGGAGATCGAGGGCGCTACGGCGATCGTCTATCCCCGCGAGCTTCTGCCGTGAGCACCCCTGCTGAGAAGACGGTGGAGGAGATATGGACCTGAACCTTCTAGTCCCGATCGTCATCGTGGCGGCCCTGATGGTCTTCGTTGTGGTGTCAGCCGTGCGCATAGTCCCACAGGCGCGCCGCTACAACGTCGAGCGGTTCGGCCGCTACCGGACGACGTTGCAGCCGGGTCTGAACTTCATCATCCCGTTGGCGGATCGGATCAACACCAAGCTCGACGTGCGGGAGCAGGTGTTCTCATCGCAACCGAAGCCAGTGATCACCGAGGACAACCTGGTGGTCAACATCGACACGGTGTTGTACTACCAGATCACCGACCCTCGGGCCGCCGCGTACGAGATCGCGGATTATCTACAGGCCATCGACCAGCTGACGGTCACCACGTTGCGCAACGTCATCGGGAGCATGGATCTGGAGCAGACGCTCACTTCCCGTGAGGAAATCAACACTCGGCTGCGCATCGTGCTGGACGAGGCGACCGGCAAGTGGGGCATCCGGGTGAACCGGGTCGAGATCAAGGCAATCGATCCGCCGCTCACCATCAAGGAGGCCATGGAGAAGCAGATGCGGGCCGAGCGCGACAAGCGCGCAGCCATCCTGCACGCCGAAGGCGAACGGCAGTCCAAGATCCTTACCGCCGAAGGGACTCGCCAGCAGGAGATCCTGGTGGCGCAGGGTGATCAGCAGGCCGCGATCCTCCGGGCCGACGGTGAGGCCAGGGCCGTTGACCTGGTTTTCCAGGCCGTCCACCGCAACAACGCAGATCCCAAGGTGCTGGCCTACAAGTACCTGGAGACGCTGCCTCACCTGGCAAAAAGCGGTAACACCTTCTGGGTCATCCCCGGTGAGCTCACCCAGGCGGTCCGCACCATCACTGAGGCCTTCGGCGATCATTCCCGGATGGGCGCGCCCGCGACCGACAAGGGCATGGCCGATAGCCCGCCGCCGGAGATCGAAGCCGAGGAGGGCAGCCGCGAACTGACCTCTGGCGGTCAGTCGAGCATGGACGCAGTCGCTGCCGCTGAGCGGGTCGCCGAGTTGGCGGAGGCAGCGGTCAATGAGGCCAAGGCCGAGGTTGCGGTCGCCGAGGGTGGAGTCGAGAAGCCGCTGGACCAAGACGTGCGGCATTAGCGCTCCAGTGGTCTAGATCCTGGGTCCGGAGCCGTGGGCTCTAGTTCCAGGCGTATCTCGCCACCCGCGAGGCAACTCCGGCAGTGCGACGCATCATCTCTACGATGTCGGCATGATGGAACGGTTGCAGCTGCTGCAGCGGCTCGAGCGGGTGATGGAGGAGACCGAGTTCGGCTGGTCGCTGCTGATGGTCGGGGAGGACCAGTCGCGCAAACTGGCCGACCTGACCAACGACCTCAAACGCCCCTACTCCACAGCCGGGGACGGCAAGCAGATCCTGTCCGGCTACTCCTACTGGGGCATCGAGCCAGCCATCGCCTGGCGACACGCCTGCCACGACCCGTACTATCCCGTCGGGAAGGACGGCATCGACTCCTTCGCGCAGCGCTGGAACGAGCTCCAGCCCGTCCTCGCCGGCGCGAAGTACCATTACGTCAGCCTCGGCCCGGGCACCGGAGACAAGGACCGAACAGTGCTGCAGACCATGCAGCCGTCCTACCCCGAGATGCTGTACGTCCCGGTAGACATGAGCGCGGAGATGCTGCGGATGTGCCTGCAGCCGATCCGCGACCTGCCCTTCATGAAGACATTTCGCCGGCAGGTGCTGCCAGTACAGCTCGATTTCTCCGACGACGAGAACCTCGACGAGCTGCACGTGTTGCGCGACAGGTTGATGGGTGACGAGCCGATCCTGTGGGGTCTGCTCGGCAACACGGCGGCCAACTTCGAGGATGACTTCGAGCTGATCGAGCGGCTGGCCCGCCTGCTCCGGCCGCAGGACCTGCTGATGCTGGAGGTCGCGACCACCTCCGAGCTCGCGGCGGACGTGCCCGAGCGGAGTTCGACTGAGTACCTGCGCAGCAAGGCATTCTGCGAGTTCGTGACCAGTGCGCTGCACCAGCACACGGACCTGCCGATCAACATGGACTTCGTCGAGATCTCGGGCGAGATCATGGAGCCGCGCTCAGTGATGCTCAAGGTCATCTACCGCCACCGCGACGAGGACGCCCGGGTGACCCTGCCCGACCGCACGGTGATCACCCTGCGGCGCGACGACACGATCCGGCTCCACCTCACCCGCAAGTACGCCATCGCGACTCTGCACGACGAACTCCGGTCCATCGGTCTCGGGGTCAAGGCAACTGCCGACACGACCTGGGCGGTCCGAGGCAAGCCGTACCGGTTCGGGCTGCAGCTGCTCCTACTGGCCAAGGGCAGTGACACCGGACCCGGGTGGAGTGCGGCGCGCGACGTGTTCCGCGATGGCTGATGATCACGCCGCGCCGGATTATCGTCGTGGTGACCGCGGCCAGCCTGGCCGCGGCCTTCGTAGTCAACGCGGTCTGGTTCGCCAGGTCGACCGGCAACAGCCGACTTGAGCCGATTGTGGGCGTACTCGGCATCTTGGCCGGTATCACCGGTCTGGCTGCGGAGCGGTGGGCGGCCCAGCGTGAAGCCCGAGACGCCGCCCTGCAGGCAATTAATGCTGAGCTGCGTGCGAATGCCGAGCTGCTCGGCGCGACCGCATTCAGCGACGTTCCGAACCAGCCGCTCCGTCGTACGGTCTATCCGCGCTTGCACCTGTCCGCTGTAGATGCTGCCCTCGCCGATGGGTCCGTCTCCTCGGCCCGCGATGTCGCACTGGCCCGTGAGCTGCACGCTTGGCGCAACCAGGTCGTCCGGTTCAACGCCCAGCTGGCGCTGGCTGAGATCCTTGCGTTCACCCTCGAGTCCGAGTCGGTGCTCCGCGACCTGCGTGAGGGCCTCCGGGGTGACCAGGGACCACTGATCCGGCTTGGCGCGGCGATCGTTGCCCTTCAGGCGCAGCTGGGCGCCAGACGCTGACCGAGTCCTCTGCCTTGTCGGATGGCCGAGGAGTCCTCGTGCGCCACGTGGGCGTCAAGATGTTGTCAAGGCCGGGGTCGCAGCGCTTCGCGCGCAGTTGAATGGATCTGTGCTGGCTATATGGGCCAGGGCGCTGCGTCGTGACGCGGAAGGTGGTGAGTGTATGGATGTCCTACTTGTCTGCGATGCGGGTGTTGAGCGACATGAGATTGAGGAGCTCCCGCGGTTGCTCGAACGTCGGGACGCTGTTGTCTGGGTGGACATCCCGGTCTGCGACCAGCAGGCCGTGGATGTGCTTTCGGAAGTCTTCGGCTTCCACCCGATCGCGGTGCGGGACTGCGTCGAGCGCAATCACGTTTCCAAGGTTCACATCTACCCCGAATATGTGTTCTCGGTTCTTCACGCACCGAAAATCGGCAGGCGCGGCCACGTGCATTATGTCGAGCTTGACCAGTTCGTCGGCCCGAACTACCTGGTCACAGTTCATGGGCCGCTCAATCCGGCGGTGCCTCCAGAAGCTGCATCCCTGGACACAAACGCCGTATTGCACCGGCTCGAAGGCAAACACCTGCGCGTGGGCTCGCCGTTCGAGCTGTCTCACGGGATCGTCTCGGCGATGATCCGACGCGAGTCAGAGTTGGTTGCCGACCTAGCGAAAGAGTCGGGCCTGCTGGAGCAGCGGGTCATGCTCGGTGACCATCTTGAGGATCACGAAGAGTTCTTGGAGGAGCTGTTCCAGGCGTGGCACGTGCTGCTCGCGGTTCGTACCATTGCCACGCACAGCAGCGCAACTTATGGGCGAATGGCACGACTTGTCCGCTTTCTTCCTGATGCGGCACCCCCACTGTTCGCCGATATCGCAGATCAGTTCGAGGTCATCAAGACCATGGCTGACGGCCAGCGGGAGTTCCTTCACGGTGTTATTGAGTTCTACCAAACGCGGACTTCGACGCATTTGACCATCGCGGCCGAGAAATCAGCATCGATCGGGGTCAAGCAAAACGAGGACATGCGGCGGATCACCGCGTGGGTCGCGATAGTTGCTGTCCCTACGGCGGTGACAGGTTATTTCGGTCAGAACGTTCCCTATCCCGGCGCTGGGACGACAGCAGGGGTCATAGCCTCAGCGCTGATCATCATCATCTTGGCCGTGGTTCTCTTCATCATCTTCAAGCGCAAAGGTTGGCTATGACGAGACCGGAGCCGCTCAGATCTCGCTCGCGACCTCGTCCCACTCCCGCAGAGTCCAGGCCCTGACCACGCCCTCGTTGACGAACGGGTCACCGCGGACGAACTCCTCGGCAGTTTCCCGGGACCCGAACACCGCCATCGAACCCTCGGCCTGCGGGTCGCCGAACGTGCCGACCAGCAGCAGGTCCCCGCGATCACGGAACTCCTTGAGCCGGGCCAGGTGCCGTGGATAGACCGGCGGCGCCTTGGACATGACGTCGTCGGCGGATTCGTAGAACAACACGTATCTCTGCACCAGCTCTCCTTCATGATCCGGCCTCATTGTGTCACTTCTGATATAGGTGGCACCGGCGCGGGCCGGGAGGTTGCTGAGACCGAACCAGCTCAGACTTGGTCGCTGTTGAGGGAAACGAGGTCGAGCTCTTGGAAGTCGCTGACCTCGCTATCCCAGCGGTTCCGGACGAATGCGACGTGGACGGGGTGCTCGTTGTAGCTGCTGTAGGCGTCGGCGTCGGCGAAACGCATCGAGAAGAAGAACGTGAAGTCGCTCTTGGGGCTGACCTGCCGGAACTGTCGGAAGTCCTCCACCCCTGGGATGGTGGCCAGCGCGCGTGCGGCATCGAGGAACGCGGTTTCGTCCGGCGACCCGGAGGGGTGGCTGAGTCGGAACGCGACCGTGTGGTGGATCGGCGCGATCACAGGGGTTGGGCTGGATGCGGTCATCGAAATGCCTTCCTAGACGGCGGTGTGGAGCTCGTGAGGCGATTATCGAGTGGCGGGACGGCCAGCGTAGGGGTGAGGACCCGAGTCGGGGAGACTCCCAAGCGATTCGGAGGATCAACCCATGATTGCCCGGCGCTTGCATTCCTCAGCTGGCTGACAACACCTATACCTAGAAGTATGATGCATTGCAGTCCTAGGGTTAGGTGTCATATGCATATCGCCAAAGACCTCGTCGCGGCCTCGGCGACGCCGCTCGTGCTAGGGATACTCGCCGAAGGTGAGAGCTACGGCTACGCAATCCTCAAGCAGATCAACGAACTGTCGGGCGGGCAGCTGGAGTGGACCGACGGCCTGCTCTACCCGCTGCTGCACCGCTTGGAGCGGCTTGGCCACGTGGAGTCGGCCTGGGACGCGCCGCCCGGGCGACGCCGCCGCAAGTACTACCGCATCACCGACCAAGGCCGAGCCGAGCTTGCCCAGCAGCGCCGGCAATGGGCGGCGGTCGTCGATGCCCTGCGGGGCGTCTGGAGCACGTCGCAGTTCATCAGGCCGATCGCGGCGCCGGCCTGGGAGGCGGGACGATGACCATCGACAGCGACAAGGAATTAAATGGCCAGATCGCGGAATGGCGGGCCTACGTGCACCGCCGCCGGGAGCTGCACGACACCGATGCCGAGGAGCTGGAAGACCATCTTCGCAGCCGGATCACCGAGCTGACCGAGGCGGGCCTGCAAGCCGACGAGGCGTTCCTCATCGCTGTCAAACGCATGGGCAGCCTCGATGAGCTGTCGCGGGAGTTCGCTTTCGAACATTCCGAGCGGCTGTGGAAGCAGCTCGTGCTGCCCGGGGAGCCGGACGTGCCCACTGCCGCCCGGTCCCGTCGCGAGCTGGCTGTCATGGTGCTCTGTGCGGCCGTGGCGGCGCTCGCGATCAAGGTGCCTGCCTTGTTCGGGATTGACATCTCAGACGACGATGCCGGCTTCTACATGCGAAATGCGAGCCTTTTCGCGCTGCCGGCGCTCGCCGCCTATTTCGCTTGGCAACGCCGGGTCGGTCTGCGCGTCATTGGGGTGCTCGCGTTGCTGTTCATTGTTGGCGCGGTCGCCGCGAACGCGTATCCGCTGGCCGATGACTCGCAATCCATCGTGCTCACGGCGATCCACCTGCCGATCGCATTGTGGCTGGTTGTGGGCGTCGCCTATGCGGGCGGTGATTGGCGCTCAGACCGGCGGCGGATGGACTTCATCCGGTTCACCGGGGAGTGGCTGATCTACTTCGTCCTCATTGCACTGGGCGGCGTCGTGCTCGTGCTCTTCACGGTGGGCGCCTTCGAAGCTATCGGCCTTGACGCCGAGGAGTTCATCAATTCATGGCTGCTGCCGTGCGGCGCCATGGCCGCGGTCATCGTGTCGGCCTGGCTCGTCGAGGCCAAGCAGAGCGTCATCGAGAACATGGCGCCGGTGCTGACCCGCGTCTTCACGCCGCTTTTCGCGGCCACCCTGGTGGTCTTCCTGGTCGCCATCATCTGGACCAACAACGGCATCGACGTCGAGCGCGATGCGCTCATCCTCTTCGACCTGCTGCTCGTCGTCGTGCTGGGCCTGCTGTTGTATGCCATCTCCGCCCGTGACCCCGCGGCCCCGCCCGGTCTCTTTGACCGCTTGCAGCTCGCGCTCGTCGTCAGCGCTTTGATCATCGACGTCATGGTGCTGCTGGCGATCACCGGCCGGATCGCCCAATGGGGCTTCACCCCCAACAAAACCGCGGCATTGGGCGAGAACGTCATCCTGCTCACCAACCTGGCGTGGTCGGCATGGCTGTTCCTCGGCTTCGTGCGTGGCCGGATGCCCTTCGCCCGCCTGGAACACTGGCAGACCCGTTACATGATCGTGTACGCCGTCTGGGCCTGGACAGTAGTCCTCGTCTTCCCGCTCGTGTTCAACTTCGCCTGAACTGGGTCCGGACCGCTCATCCTGCTGATTGGGGTCCTTGCCAGGCTGGCACAAGAGCTCGGGAAGATGTGGAGCGCATCGTCCGGTGGACCGACGGCCCTTTTCAGTGCGAGAGCAGCGCAGCACGGGCGCGCTCCAGCAGGGACGCAAACGGCAGCGCCTCGACGACCGGCAGGTCGTACGCGCGCGCCTCGTCGGCCAGCCAGGCACCGTACTGGAAGATCCGCCGGTTCATCACCCGATGGCGGTCCTCGAGCGGGAGCCCTCCTCGACGCGGGATGAGCGCCGCCTCGACGTCAGCTACGTTGCGCTGGACGATGTACACCGCACGCGCCTCCGTGTCAGGCAGCTCGAGCTTGGTCACGAACGACGGCAGCAGCCACGCCCCGTCAACCACCAACCGCTCGTGAGCCTGGAGCTCGAGGCCTAGCACGGTCGGCAACGCGTGACACACCTCGGCCGAGGCGGCGACATGGGCGGCCAGAACGTCGTCGTCTGCCTCGTCCTCCCGGCGCATCCGGCGGTCGATGTCGAGGACGTCCCGCGCCGGCGTGCCCTCGCCGGCGGCGACCTTCATCGCCAGCCAGATCGAGTCCAGCTGTAACCAGCCCGCGTCGAGCTGGTGTGCCAAGGCCTTGGCCAACGTGGACTTGCCGGACCCTGCGGAGCCGGCGATCATGAACAACCGACGCGTCACGCGGGTCGGATCGCATAGCACAGCGTCGAGCTCATGAGGCGATTATCGAGCGTCGGGACGGCCCAGCGTAGGGGCTGAGCCCTACCCGGGCCGGGAGACTTCCCAAGCGGTTCGGCCCGCCCGGGATTCTGCCCTCAGGCGCCCTTCCTCGCTGCGGGCAATCGTGGTCCCACGCTCCGCAGTCGAGCGGAGCCGGGAGGAGATCTGATCATGACCACCACTACCGCTGCCGCCCCGGTGTCCCGGCGCAGCATTATCCCCGCACGCGTCGGACTCGTCCTCGGCGGCATCCTGTCCGCACTGCAGATCCAGACCGGTGTCAGCCTCTGGACGGCCGAGGGGGCCAGCGTCGGCGCCGCGGTGCTGATCGCGGTCCCCGTCGTGGCGCTCGTCGCCATCGTGTTCGCCTGGCGCGGCTCGTTCCCGGCCCGGCTGATCGCCGTCGCGGCCTGCCTGGTGCCCGCGCTTGCGGGTCTGCCGGTGTACTTCGCCCCCGACGTCCCGGCGGCCGCGATCATCTCGGTCTCGATCGGCATCTTCTGGGCCCTTGTCGTGGCCGTATTGCTGCTCCTGCCCGGTCGCCGGTCGGCGAGCTGACGGCGTGTACGCCGACTTGTCGGTGGCGCAACTCGATTGGCGACACGTCGGGCGGAATATGCCTCTCGATGTGTCGGTTGCTCCAAACTTTGCGGTGTGCCTGAGCAGATTTCTGCGAGTGTGTCCGCCCGCGACCCAGATCGTTTGATCAAGTGGTTCATCGGGGCCGTGGTGATTGCGGTGGGAGTCAATCTGCTCAGCAGTTTCGTTGTGGCGCAGCAGTGGGCCTGGCTTCCGCCGGCTGTCTTTGTTGCGGCGCTGTTGGTCGCTGTGCCGAGTACTGGGCTTCTGCGACGGGAGCGTTATGGCACCACGCGGGCTCGGGCCATGGCTTTACTCGCGCTGATCGGCTATCTGGCAGTCACGGTGTGGGGATCGGTGACTGGGTGGCCCCTTGCCTTGATGATCTTGTCCTTGGCGTACCTCTGGGAGGCTGGCGTGATGCTCACCTGGCCGACTCTCCGAAGTCGCGAGGACTTCGATCATGTCGCCTTGGGGACATCCTTCTTGCTTGTTGGTTCGGCGTTCTTGCTGCTCGGGATCGCAAACCCGCCGAATGGATGGACGCCGAGCATGGTCGCAGGTTTCGTGGTTAGGGTCGCTTTCCTGCTGCTCGGCGTCGCGGCGCTGCTGCTCGGGGTCGAGTTCCTGCTGGATAGATGGCAACTGGTGGGGATCCCATTTCTGCTTTTCGGGGTCGCCGCCGTGCTGGGCGGTGTTGCGGCCTTGCTGGACGGTTGGACCCTCGTGGGGGTCGCGCTGCTGCTAGGCCCGGTCACGGCACTTCTGCTCGGGGTCGCGTTCCTGCTGGACAAATGGGTACTGACTGGAGTTCCGTTTCTGCTGGGCGCGGTCGCGGCCCCGCTGAGCGGTATTGCGGCCTTGCTGGCCGGATGGACACTGACGGGGGTCGCGTTCCTGCTGTTTGGGGTCGCGCTCCTGCTGGGTGGTGTCGCGGCCTTGCTGGCCGGATGGAAACTCGTGGGGGTCCCGTTTCTGCTTTTCGGGGTCGCCGCCCTCCTGGGCAGCGTTGCGGCCCTGCTGGCCGGATGGACTTTCGTCGGGGTTGCGTTCGTGCTGCTCGGAGTCGCGGCGCTGCTAGGCGGTGTCGTGCTCCTATACCGTCCTGAATTGCCGCGGCGGCTGGTTGCGCGGCTAACCAGACGAGACAATCTGGCGCTCACGGCGGAGGGTCACGAGCGCGATTAGCCCCCGATGAGACGACCCGTCGACTGCTGCGGGCCGCACTATCCGAGTGCTGCTGCAGCCTCGCCTCCAGCATCGATGCGTAGCGAGGTTCGGGCACTTGAGGAAACATCGCCGCCAGGCAGATGACCGTCACACCGACCGCCGCAACGACCGCGATCGCCAGGACCGCCGTCGACGAGCTTGCGCCATTACTATTCAGTGTTACTATGTACCAGTAGTCAGTAACGCTGAGTAGTTGGAGGAGTTCCGTGGTCAAGCAGATGACGGAGATGCTCAAGGGCACGCTGGAGGGCATCGTCCTCGCGATCCTGTCGGGCCGGTCCGCGTACGGCTACGAGATCACGGCGTGGCTGCGGGATCAGGGCTTCTCCGATATCGCCGAAGGCACCGTCTATGCGCTGCTGGTCAGGATCGAGCAGCGCGGCCTCGTCGACGTGGAGAAGATCCCGTCCGAGAAGGGGCCGCCGCGCAAGGTGTATTCCCTCAACGCACGGGGACAGGAATACCTCAACGAGTTCTGGAGGACCTGGAGCTTCCTCGCAGAACGGCTCGAACAGCTTCACGAAGGAGAGAAGTGATCATGGCCCAGAACTGGATCGAGACCATCACGGGATCGCTCGAGCAGAAGAAGCAGTACAGGCAGTACAAGGCCCGCATCGAGGCCCTCCCAGAACCGTATGGCACCGCCGCTAAGGCGTTCCAGCGGTACTTCACGTACTACGCGGGCATCACCGCGGGCGACATCATCGTCCAGATGATGGGCGACTTCGCGGACCTCTGGGAGCGCGCCGCCGCCGATGGAACGTCGGTGCGCGCGATCGTCGGTGACGACCCGGTCGAGTTCGCCGAGACCTTTGCCCAGGCCTACTCCGGCAAGCAGTGGATCGACAAGGAGCGCGAGCGCCTGACGAAGACGATCGACAGCCTCGCCGGAGGAGACACAGGAAAGGAAGAGGGGACTGTCTGATGACAGCACAGCAAGTCCAGGCCATCCATGTGCAGGGTCTGGAGAAGTCGTACAAGCAGCTGGAGGTGCTGCGCGGCGTGGACTTCGACGTGGCGCGCGGCAGCATTTTCGCCCTGCTCGGCTCGAACGGGGCGGGCAAGACCACGGTCGTGAAAATCCTGTCCACGCTGCTCAAGGCCGACGCGGGGACTGCCAGCGTCAACGACTTCGATGTCGCCACGCAGGCTGCCGAGGTACGGGAGTCCATCAGCCTGACCGGACAGTTCGCGGCCGTCGACGAAATCCTCAGCGGGCGGGAGAACCTGGTACTGGTCGCCCGGTTGCGTCACCTCAAGGACCCAGGCACCATCGCGGAGGACCTGCTCACCCGTTTCGGGCTGGGGGACGCGGCCGCGCGGAAGGTGTCGACGTACTCGGGTGGCATGCGCCGCCGCCTCGACATCGCGATGAGCCTCATCGGGAATCCGCCGGTGATCTTCCTCGACGAGCCGACGACGGGGCTCGACCCCCAGGCGCGCCTCGAGGTGTGGCAAGCCGTCAAGGAACTCGCCGAGCAGGGTACGACGGTGCTGCTCACGACGCAGTATCTGGACGAGGCCGAACAACTTGCCAACCGGATCGCGATCCTGCACGACGGTCGGATCATCGTGAACGGGACCCTCGCCGAGCTCAAGCAGTTGCTGCCCCCCGCCAAGGTCGAATACGTCGAGAAACAGCCGACCCTCGAGGACGTCTTCCTCAGCATCGTCGGTGACGACGGCACGGACGGCGCGTCGGCAATGACCGCAGCGTCGGCGCAGACGAGCAAGGAGCAACGATGACCACGCATTTCTTCGGCGACACCGCCGTCCTGCAGGGACGATCGCTGCGCCACATCACGCGCAGCCCGGACACCATCATCACGACGACGATCATGCCGATCGCCTTCATGCTGCTGTTCGTCTTCGTGTTCGGCGGCGCGATCAACTCGGGGTCGGATTCGTATGTGAACTACCTGCTGCCCGGCATTCTGCTCATCACGATTGCTTCGGGCGTCTCCTACACCGCCTTCCGGCTGTTCAACGACATGCAGAGCGGCATCTTCGAGCGATTCCAGTCCATGCCGATTGCACGGTCGTCCGTTCTGTGGGCGCATGTGGGGACCTCGCTGGTCGCCAATCTGACCTCACTCGTGGTTGTCGTGTTCGTCGCCCTCCTGATGGGCTTCCGCTCGGGGGCGGGATTGCTGGCGTGGCTCGCGGTCGCCGGCATCCTGATCTTGTTCACCCTGGCGTTGACGTGGATCGCCGTAATCCCCGGTCTCTCCGCGAAGTCTGCGGACGGCGCGATCGCATTCTCCTACCCGCTCATCTTCCTGCCGTTCATCAGCTCGGCATTCGTGCCCACCGACACCATGCCCGGCCCGGTGCGCGCCTTCGCCGAATACCAGCCGGTGACGTCCATCGTCAACGCGATCCGTGACCTGTTCAGCCAGCAGCCAGTCAGCACCGACATCTGGATCGCCCTTGCCTGGTGCGTCGGCATCCTCATCGTCGCGTACATCTTCGCCATGGTCATTTACCGCCGCCGGATCTCCTAGTAGAGCGTCGAACAGGCGTGTTGGCGGATCAGCGAATCAGGCCGGCGATCAGGTTGACCGACCCCCCCACAATCGCCACGCCGAACAGGTAGGACAGCAGGGCATGGGACAGCACCGTGCGCCGGATCCGGCGATCGCGGACCGTGGTGTCGGACACCTGGTAGCACATTCCGATCGTGAAGGCGACGTAGGCGAAGTCGCGGTATGTGGGCCCCTCTGGTTCATTCGAGTCGTCGAAGGCGATGCCCACGTCCGCCGATCCGAAGTGCAGGTCGGCGTAGCGCAGGGTGAAGACCGTGTTGACCACCGCCCACGACAGCACCACGGTTAGCACGGCGACACCGATGAGCAACCCCTGAAGCGGGCCGCTCTGCCCCCCAGCGAGGCTGATGGCGAAGCCGACACCCAAGAGGCTGGCCGCACTCGCTCCCACCAAGAGCACGGTCGCGGAGCCGCGGGTCTCATCCTCGCGTTTGGCGAACTGCTCGGCGTGCGAACCTTCGGCCCGGATGATGATTGGCCAGACACTCAAAAGGAAGACGAGCGCGGCCGCATCCCAGCCTGCCACGACGGCCATCACCCACGGCACGAACCAAAGGAGCACGACAGCGACGATCAGCCCGCTGGAGCCTACGATGACGGCTCGGTGCATGGCAGGGGCGTGCCAGCCCAGCCATCTGTGGTAGCGGGTAGGTGGCGGGATGGCGGTCATCGCTTGAGTGTTGCCGATCGCATCGCGCTATGCCATCACTCCGGGTCGGCAGGTCGCTCACCGGTGGGAGTAGAGACGAAGTGGGACCAGACAGGGAGAAGACACTGATTGTGGGTAAGCCACCTCCAGCGTGACTTGGTGGGTAAAAGGCGGCGATGGGGGAGGAATGAGTGAGATCCGGATCGGTACGTCTGGATGGAGCTATGACCACTGGAACACCGTCTTGTACGAGGCCTCGCTGGCACCCAGGGATCGGCTCGGCCGGTACATGCAGGAGTTCGACACAGTCGAGCTGAACGCGAGCTTTTACCGATGGCCGAAGCAGCAGGCGTTCCGGGGTTGGCGACATCGGATGCCGCCAGGATTCCGGATGTGTGTGAAGGCACCCCGTGGCCTTAGCCATGGCCGGCGTCTGTATCGGCCTGAGACGTGGACCTCTCGGCTGGTGGATGGTTGGCACGAGCTAGGGGAGCGACGTGGACTGTTGTTGGTCCAGCTGCCGCCCGATCAGGAGCGTGATGATGATCGGCTTGACTATTTCTTGCGGGGGCTTCCGGAGTGGATGCGTGTTGCTGTCGAGCTCCGCCACCACAGCTGGGCTGTCGATCCGGTCTTCGAGCTGTTGAGCCGCCACCACGCAACCTATGTGGTGATGAGTGGTGCCGGTCTGCCTTGTGTGCTGCGAGCTACCTCGGCAACGGTTTACCTGCGGCTCCACGGCCCTGACCATGATCACCTCTACGCTGGCTCGTACGGCGAAGCCGATCTGTGCTGGTGGGCCGACCGCATCCGCGAGTGGCACCGACAACACCTTGACGTCTTCACCTACTTCAACAACGACGGATACGGGCACGCGGTGACCAACGCACGTCGGCTGCGCGCCCTGACGAACTCGTAGGCTCCGGGGAAGCGCCTAAGGCAGGCGACACTGGTTTGGGAGCTCACCGTCCACCCCTCTGGTTGCGGCGGAGCCATGTAACGAATACAACCAGTCACATGGCATTGAGTTGGAAGCTGGTTATCGACAGCACGAACGCGCCCGCCCTCGCGGACTTCTGGGCGGCGGCCCTGCAGTACGAGGTGGAAGACCCCAGCGCGCTTATCAAACAACTGCTGGCCGCCGGCCACATCGGCGCGGAGGCGGTCGTCGAGCACCGCGGCTGCAAGATCTTCCGCGGCTACGCCGCGATCCGCCACCCCGAGGACTCGTTCGACCAGAACAGCGGCGTCGGCCGTGGCCGGCGTCTGCTGTTCCAGAACGTACCGGAGGGCAAGTCCGGCAAGAACCGCCTGCACATCGACGTCCACAGTGAACCCGGCGGCCTCGACAAGCTGGTGGCCCGGCTGGAAGAGCTGGGGGCAACCCGCGTCCGCGAGGTCGACGAGGGACCTGCCGGGCACTGGTGGATAATGCAGGACCCCGAAGGCAACGAGTTCTGCGCGGCGTAGGCCAGGCCGCGGCCCGTTGCGGAGACGTGGTTCCCTGGCCCCTGACAGAAGGCCACCGCGTGATCATCGCCTGGCCCAATGCCGTCGCAGCGCACAGATGGGATGGACGAATGTGTTTGAAGATTTAGAAGGCCAGGTTGCGGTGATCACGGGCGGTGCTCGTGGACTCGGGCTCACCATGGCACAAGCACTTGCGAAGTGGAGAGCCAAGATCGCGCTGCTGGACGTTCTCGCAGACGTCAAGGACAGTGCAGGAACGCTTCAGCGCGAGTTGGAGGTGGAAAGCCTTGGTGTGGTAGCAGACGTCACCGATGACCGCAGCGTCGCTGCGGCGTTCGCTGAGGTTGGTCGCACGCTGGGGTCGCCGAGCATTCTGATCAATGCCGCCGGCATCACGGTCTGGGAGGACAGCATCGATGTCTCCATAGAGTCCTGGCAGCGGGTGATCGACATCAATCTGACGGGTACCTTCCTGTGCTGTCAGGCGCTAGCGCGGGCCTGTCAGGCAACCGACACGGGAGGCGTCATCGTCAACGTTTCGTCGATGTCGGCACGAGTCGTGAACCTGCCCCAACATCAAGCGTCGTATCACGCATCAAAGGCCGGTGTGGAGATGCTGACCAAGGCGCTGGCCGTGGAGTGGGCGCCAATCGGGATCCGTGTCAACGCGATCGCACCCGGCTACATGCTGTCGGAGATGACACGGCAGTTCACCACCGCTAATCCAGAGCTCGCCGAGCGGTGGCGGAACATGATTCCGGCTGGACGAATGGGCGAGCCCGCTGATCTTGAGGCACTGGTGGTCTTCTTGTGTTCCGCCAGGTCTTCTTATCTGATGGGCCAAAGCATCGTCATCGATGGTGCCTATACGGCTGTGTGACGATGAAGCGCGGCTTCCTTGCCGCACTCGTACGAAGGAGAACAGCTTCGTGGACGTCATCCTTCTTCCATCCAACCGGCCGCCGAACCGTTTCTATCGGGGCGGCCGAAAGATCACCGACTTTCGAGGAGAGCGGCTGGCTGGCGATCGTGAGCCGGAGGACTGGATTGCATCCACCACGACACTTGCTGGTGAGGAGTCCCTCGGCCTCAGCACCCTTCCTAACGGTCGCTCTCTGAAGGCCGCCATCGAAGCCGAACCCGAAGCCTGGCTGGGGCACGCGCATATGGAGAGCTTCGGCGCAGACACCCGCCTACTGGTCAAGCTGTTGGATGCCGGTCAGCGACTTCCGGTACATGCCCATCCGCACGCCTCGTTCGCGGCAGTGCACCTCCGCAGGGCGCACGGCAAAGCCGAGGCCTGGTACATCGTCGACGGCGGAGAGGTTTACCTGGGCCTCAAGCGAGACGTGGCCGTCAACGACCTTCGGTCCCTTGTTATGAGTCAAGACGTCGACACGCTCCTCAGCTTGCTCCACCGAGTCGAGGTATCTCCAGGCGACGTCGTCTATGTGCCACCTGGCGTCCTCCATGCGATCGGGGAAGGCGTGTTCATCGTGGAAGTACAGGAGCCCGAGGACCTTTCCATCCTGCTGGAGTGGCGAGACTTCGAATTGGACGGCGAACGTGACGGGCATCTGGGACTCGGATTTGATCTTGCGTTGGAAGCCGTTGAATGCCGAGGCCGGACCAGCGAGGAGATGCATCAGTTGGTGCGTCCTGCCGGTTTCGGTTCCTCCGTGCTGCCGGACGCGGCCGACCCATACTTCCGGCTGGAGCGCATAGCGCTGGATGGCGAAGCGACACTCGACCCTGGCTTCGCGCTCCTCGTGGTGCTTACGGGTGAAGTCGACCTCCAGAACAGACGAACTGTGCAATTGACAGCCGGCGATACAGTGCTCGCGCCGAACGCATTCGGACCATTGATAGTCCGTGGGCGCGGTGAGCTTTTGGTCTGCCGGCCACCGCGACTGTAGTCAATGAGCAGCTACGTGACTGTCGACCTGGGTGCCACGAGCGGCCGAGTCGTTGTGGGACGACTTGAGCGTGGTCGCCTCGAGGTGGCCGAGGTGCACCGATTCCGCAACGAGCCATTAGGATCCGGTCGCCAGCTGCATTGGGACGCTGAGAAGCTGTTTGCACAGACCGCTATTGGTCTCCAACATGCCGCCGCTCAGCTGGACGGTGTCGCCGGCAGCATGGGTGTAACAGCCTGGGGTGTTGACGTCGGGCTCCTCGACAGCGACAACAAGCTGTTGACTCCAATTCAGCACTATCGCGCTGCGGATCCGGAGGCTGCACAGCCCTTGCTCGATCGTCTAGGGGCCCAAGAGCTCTTTGCACGTACCGGCGTGCTTCCGCAGCACATCAACACCGTATTTCGCATCCGAAAGATCGTGGATTCTGCCGGTGCCGCCGCCAAATCGGAGGGGGTCAAAGCGTTACTTGTGCCTGACCTATGGTGTGCACTCCTGACCGGTGTCCGCACGGCGGAGCGATCGATAGCCAGCACTACAGGCCTTGTCTCCCTTCGCAGCGGCAGGTGGGACCTGGACTTGTTAGATGCCGTCGGAGTCAACGCTGCGGTCTTCCCGCCCGTCGTGGACAACGGCCAGGTGATCGCTGAGCTCCGCAAGGAGCTTGCGACGAAGATCGGTGCCCGCAATCAATGGCCATTTGTGCTCGTGGCGTCACATGACACCGCTTCTGCAGTGGCGGCGATTTCTCCTCGCCCCGGAACTGCTTTCGTGTCGTCGGGGACATGGTCGCTCGTGGGCGTCGAGCTGGATGCTCCAATAGTCACAACCGAGGCGTTGGCTGCCGGCTTCACCAACGAGGCCGGACTAGGTGCTACGACGCTCTCCATGCGTAATCTCACAGGACTGTGGTTGCTCGAGCAGGCCATGCGCCAATGGCAGGGCCAAGGCAAGAGCGTCACGATCGGGAGTCTTGTCAATGACGCAGCGACTGTTGGTCCCATCCGAGCAGCCTTCGACGTTAGCTCTCCGGAGCTGGTCTCCAGCGAAGACGTCTTACGCACGGTGCGGACACAATGCACGTCCACGGACATGGCACCTCCCGAGACACCTGCCGAAGTCACCCGCTGCATCCTGCAGAGTCTCGCGCTTACCTACCGACGCACGATCGATCTCTGCGAGCAGCTGTCGGGCAAACGCGTGGAGGAAATCCACATGATCGGCGGCGGGTCTCTGAACCCCCTGCTGCGCCAGCTGACCGTTGACGCCTGCGGGCGTCCACTGCGCTTCGGCCCTGTCGAGGCAACGTCCCTCGGCAGCCTGGCAGCTCAAGCTCTAGCGGTCGGAGATCTGTCGGATGAAGCCGAAGCGCAGGCGGTATTGCAGCGAAGCTCCGACGCCGAACGGCTGACGCCTTCCAACGACCAAGCCGTACGCCGCTTCTGGCAGCAACTAGATAGCAGCGTCCCCACCCCCGGGAGCAAGGCATGACTACGGCACACGACCTGACGGACCTAGTACATCTATCCCGCACACTCGGTGAACCCTGGCGCCGATTTGCCATCCTGGCAGAAGGCAATACCTCCCAGCGGGTCGCCGAAGATCAACTCGCCGTCAAGGTCACCGGCCGGTCGCTCCGCCACGCATCGGCAGAAGACTTCGTCATCGTTAGTTTGAGGCGGCTGTCTGACCTCGTCGACGATTCCGAAGCCGGCGATGCAGACGTGGCGCGTTACTTCGATGAGGTAGAGACCGAGCAAGGCTTGCGCCCGTCGGTGGAGGCCCTGCTGCATGTTGTCTGTGTCGTGGACGCGGGTGCCACGACGGTGGCCCATACGCATCCGGAGTCGGTGAATGCGCTGCTGTGCTCTGATCGCGCGGACGTGCTTGCCGGTCCGCCCATTTTTCCTGACCAGGTTGTCGTGATCGGTCGTCGGGCGTTGCTCGTTCCGTATTCGGACCCGGGCGTGGTGCTGGCCCGAGAGGTACGAGTCCGGTTGGCAGCACACGCACGCGAGTGGGGCATGCCGCGAGTGATCTATCTACAAAACCACGGTCTGGTTGTGCTCGGCTCCAGCGCGGGTCAGGCCCTGCAGCTGACGGAGATGGCCGACAAGGTGAGTCGTGTTGTGGCAGCGGCCCTCGCCTTGGGGAACGTTGTTCCGATGACAGATGAAAGCGCGGAACGTATCGACACTCGTGACGATGAGCAGGTACGCCGGATCGCCCTGGCCCGCGCCACGATGCAGCAGCCGGCAACGAGTGAGAGGACGTCGGGGACCTGAGGTCCTAGATCTCTTGATTGATCGGGAGCATGACGAGGTCTCGGATGTTGATGTGGCGCGGCAGCGTCAGCATGTACATCACCGCATCGGCCACATCCTCCGACGTCAACCCAGTTCCAGCAGCTACGCCATCGGCTACTGCCGCGGCATCTGTGACCTGCCAGAGATCGTTCAGCACAACGCCTGGCGCGACCGCGCCGATTCGAACGCCCGTTCCGATCAGTTGCCGACGAACTCCATGGGTCAGCGCCTGCACAGCGTGCTTGGACGCGGAGTAGACCGGCTCCCAGTGGATTGACTGGTGTCCGGAGACGGAACTCGTGACGACGATGTCGCCCGTCCCGGCGGCGATCATGGATTTCAACGTTCCATGAATCACGCGGATGATGCCGCCGACGTTGGTGTCAATGAGTCGCAGTAATTGCGTGACATCGTTTGTTACGAAGTCGCCGCCGGCGTAGATGCCGGCGTTGGCGATCAAGATGTCAATGCGTCCGTGCAGCTGAATCGTCTTAGCGATCAGGTCGTCGACTTCCTTTGTCGACGTGACATCGGTGGCGATAGCTGTGGCCTCACCGCCCAAGTCGTGTGCCGCCTGCTCAAGTCTTTCGGCCGACCGCGCGGCCATAACCAGGACGGCGCCAGCATCTGCAAGTGCCCGAGCCGTGGCAAGTCCGATTCCAGAGGAGGCGCCGGTGACGACCGCCACCTTTCCAGAAAGTGATCTATCCATCGTGGGAGTCCCGTGGGGGTCGGCGTGTCGCCGACCCCCACCTGGCCAGGTCAGCAGCTGGACTTGTAGATCGCGGCAGCTCCCTCGCCGTCGACATTGTCCCTGGTGATGATCTCGAAGCCGGTTTGCACCTTGGGCGTCGGAGCACCGCCCTCCAGGGCGGTCACCGCAGCGTCAACGCCGTACTGTCCAATCAATGCCGGCTGCTGCGCTACCAGAGCCTGAACCGTTCCGTCTTTGAGAGCCTTCACCTGGTTTGGGCCAGCGTCGAAGCTAACGATCTTGACCTGCTCCTGCTTGCCAGCCTGGCGTACACCGGTGGCGGTGCCTTCTGCGGAGAACAGGTTGGCGGCGAAGACACCGACGAGGTCAGGGTCCTTCTGTAGCGCGGCGCCGATCAGGTTAGCTGCGATGGCCGGTTCATTCTTGGAGTACTGGACGCCGAGGTATTGGAACTTTGGGTCTTCCTTGACGGCGTCTTCAAAGCCTTTCGCCCGTGCGTCGGTGGTCGAAATGCCCGGATTCACCGACATCACCATCACCTTGCCGCCATCCGGGTTGAGCTGCTTAATGGCCTCAAAGGCTGCCCGGCCGCCGCCCTCGTTATCCGATGCGATCGCCGAAACGGCGATCGAAGGATCTTCTACGGTGGTGTCGACGAGAACGATCTTGGTCCCTGCCTCAGCCGCTGCGTTGAGAGGCGCCTGCATCGCCGTCACGTCCGTGGGTGCGATCAAAATGGCGTCCGGTTTGCCAGCGGCAACTGAGTCCAGAATCGGCTTTTGCAGCGTGGGGTCAAATTTCTGTGCCCCTTGGGTCTTCACCGAGACGCCAAGGTTGGCGGCCTCGGCCTCCATGCCACATTGCATGGTGATGTAGAACTCGTCGCCAGCAACTCCCTGGATGAACTGCAGGTTGTAGTTCTTACTCGCCTTTGCTGGCGCTGCCATCGACGATGCGGAGGCGGCGGGTGCGGTGGGTGCGGCGGTCGCACCGCCTGCTGGCTGTGCTGGTTCGGCTGGTTTGGAGCTGGTACACGCTGCCAGCGGCAGTGCGACGAGGAGCAGCCCGGCCGCGGTAAGGGCGGTGGTGCGGTTCACTGGTGTTCCTTTCACTTGTCTGATGCTGAGGTCTTGCGACGGAACAGGGCGAGGATTGGGTTGACGTGTGCGCCACCACGTAAGGCGGCGGCACGACGGGACTGGTCCACCCAGACGGCCGCGATCAGTACGGCGCCGACGGCAACTCCCTGCCAGAAGGGCTGTACGCCGATGATCACGAATCCGGCCTGTAGAACAGCGGGGATGAACAGGCCGACGACAGTGCCGAAGATGGAGCCCTCACCACCAAAAATCGACGTCCCGCCGATGACAACTGCTGCAATGACGTTCAGGTTCGTCAGTGATTGTCCGGCGATCGTGGTTGTGCCGAACTGGGCGAGGGCCAGCACGGCGCCTAGTCCGGCGAGCAGTCCCATCAGCGCGTAAATCATGATCAGGTGGCGGGAAACATGGACACCGACCCGGCGGGCGCCTTCCTCGTTGGATCCGATGGCGTAGGTGTAGCGACCGAACTTGGTCTTGTGCAAGACGATTCCGCCGATGATCACTACCACGAGTGCGACGAACGGCAGCGCTGGAATGCCGAGGAACTTGATGTAGGTGCTGAAGTCGGTCATCGCCTCCGGAACCGACCGGACATCAATACCGCCGGTGATCACCTGGGCCAGCCCTAGGGCTATCGAGAGCGTTCCCAGAGTGACGATCAGGGGCGGAATCTTCGCCTTGGCCACCAAGGCCCCGTTCACGAGGCCCCAGAGGACTCCAGTCACGAGCGCGGCGAGGATGCCGATGGCCGCAGTCCCCCAGCCGTCGCCACCGATGCTCTGCATCACGAGTGCAGAGACTACTGAGGAAAAGACGAGCACCGACCCGACCGACAGGTCGATACCAGAGGTGATGATGACGAATGTCATGCCAACCCCGAGAACCGCCCAGACGGCAATGTTCTGGGATATCAGTGAAAAGTTGCTGGTGGAAAAGAACCTCTCGCCTGCAGTGACGCTGAAGAATGCGACGATCACCACAAGGACGCCGAGGATCCAGACCGATTGCACGCTCGTAATCCGCTTGATCAGCGATTGCTGCTCCTCATCCGCAACGTCGACGGCCGCATCGTCTTGGGGAGTGATAACGCTCATGCGAGTTCCTCCTTGCTGAAGTCCAAGGCGCCGGTCATGGCGCCGACCAACTGTTCGACCGTGGTGCCCTCAGAGGGCAGCGTGACCACTCGGGTGCCCAGCCGCATGACCTGAATCCGGTCAGCTACCTCCAGCACTTCGGGCATTGAATGGGAGATCAACACCACTGCAATGCCCTTATCGCGTACCCGCTTAATGGTGTCGAGAACGTTCTTGGTCTGCACCACGCCGAGGGCAGCAGTGGGCTCATCGAGGAACACGAGTCTGTTAGCCCAAGTAATCGCGCGCACAATGGCGATCTGTTGACGTTGCCCTCCGGACATCGCACCTACCGGAGCCGTGTATGACCGGACCGTACCTCCGAGTTCCTCGAAGCCCGCCTTCGCTTTTGCTCGCATGGCCTTTTCGTCCATGAAGCCCAGCGGGCCAAGGATGCCCTTTCGAGGGATCTCCCGGCCCAGGAACATGTTCTGGACGGGGTTGAGGTGTGGGGCCAGCGCCAGGTCCTGATAGACGACTTCCATGC